>JAFKKO010000078.1 GCA_017305455.1 Hyphomicrobiales bacterium
CTCGAACAGTCACTGCATCGCGCGCTCGCCGTTGCCAATGAGCGGCATCATCAATACGCGACGCTCGAACCCCTGCTGCTGTCGCTGATCGACGACTCCGACGCTGCCGCGGTCATGCGGGCCTGCAGCGTCGATCTCGACAAGCTGCGCTCCAGTCTCGTCAACTATCTCGAAACCGAGTTCGAGAATCTGGTGTCGGACGGCACCGACGACGCCAAGCCGACCGCCGGGTTCCAGCGCGTGGTGCAGCGCGCGGTGATCCATGTGCAGTCGTCCGGACGCGAGGAGGTGACCGGCGCCAACGTCCTGATCGCGATCTTCGCCGAGCGCGAGAGCCATGCGGCGTATTTCCTGCAGGAGCAGGACATGACGCGCTACGACGCGGTCAACTACATCAGCCACGGCATCGCCAAGCGTCCGGGCGTGTCGGAGGCGCGACCGGTGCGCGGCGTCGATGACGAGGCCGACACCAAGGGCGGCGACGAGTCCAAGAAGAAGGGCGAGGCGCTCGAAACCTATTGCGTCAACCTCAACAAGAAGGCGCGCGAGGGCAAGATCGACCCGGTGATCGGCCGCAATTCCGAGATCAACCGTGCGATCCAGGTGTTGTGCCGCCGCCAGAAGAACAATCCGCTGTTCGTCGGCGAAGCCGGCGTCGGCAAGACCGCGATCGCCGAAGGACTTGCCAAGCGCATCGTCGACAACGAGGTGCCGGAAGTGCTGGCCGCGGCCACCGTGTTCTCGCTGGACATGGGCACGCTGCTTGCCGGCACCCGCTATCGCGGCGATTTCGAGGAGCGCCTCAAGCAGGTGATCAAGGAACTGGAGGCGCATCCCAACGCCATCCTGTTCATCGACGAAATCCATACCGTGATCGGCGCGGGAGCGACCTCGGGCGGCGCGATGGATGCATCCAACCTGCTCAAGCCGGCGCTCGCCTCGGGCGGCATCCGCTGCATGGGCTCGACAACCTACAAGGAATATCGCCAGCACTTCGAGAAGGATCGCGCGCTGGTGCGCCGTTTCCAGAAGATCGACGTCAACGAGCCGTCGCTGGAAGACGCCATCGGCATCCTCAAGGGGCTGAAGCCGTATTTCGAGGACTACCACAAGCTGAAATACACCAACGAGGCGATCGAGGCCGCGGTCAACCTGTCGGTGCGTTACATCCACGACCGCAAGCTGCCGGACAAGGCGATCGACGTGATCGATGAATCCGGCGCGGCGCAGATGCTGGTGCCGGAGAACCGGCGCAAGAAGACGATCGGCATCAAGGAGATTGAAACCACCATCGCCACCATGGCGCGGATTCCGCCCAAGAGCGTGTCGAAGGACGACGCCGAGGTGCTCAGGCATCTCGAGCAGACGCTCAAGCGCACGGTGTTCGGCCAGGACAAGGCGATCGAAGCGCTGTCGGCCTCGATCAAGCTGGCGCGCGCCGGCCTGCGCGAGCCGGAGAAGCCGATCGGCAGTTACCTGTTCTCCGGTCCGACCGGTGTCGGCAAGACCGAGGTAGCCAAGCAGCTTGCTGCCTCGCTGGGCGTCGAACTGTTGCGCTTCGACATGTCCGAATACATGGAGCGGCACACGGTATCGCGCCTGATCGGCGCGCCTCCGGGCTATGTCGGCTTCGATCAGGGCGGCCTTTTGACCGATGGCGTCGATCAGCATCCGCATTGCGTGGTGCTGCTCGACGAGATCGAGAAGGCGCATCCCGATCTTTACAACGTGCTGCTGCAGATCATGGATCACGGCAAGCTGACCGACCATAATGGCAAATCGGTCAACTTCCGCAACATCATCCTGATCATGACCACCAATGCCGGTGCCGCCGACATGGCGAAGGCGGCGTTCGGCTTCACCCGCAGCAAGCGGGAAGGCGAGGACCAGGAGGCGATCAACCGGCAGTTCGCGCCGGAATTCCGCAACCGTCTCGATGCCATCGTCTCTTTCGCGCACCTGTCGACCGACGTGATCGGCTTGGTGGTGGAGAAGTTCGTGATGCAGCTTGAGGCGCAGCTCGCCGATCGCGACGTCACCATCGAGCTGTCCGAGCCCGCCAAGGCCTGGCTGATCCGCGAAGGCTATGACGAGCAGATGGGCGCGCGGCCGATGGCGCGCGTGATCCAGGAGCACATCAAGAAGCCTCTGGCGGACGAGGTGCTGTTCGGCAAGCTCAAGGGTGGCGGCCATGTCCGCGTCGTTCTGGTCAAGGACGAGGCGGCGGGCGAGGGCAAAGAGAAGATCGGCTTCGAGTTTGTCGAAGGCCCGGTCACTCCGAAGCCGGAAAAGCTGCCCGGCGCGCGCAAGCGCAAGCCCAAGGCGACCAAGGAGCCGCTCAAGGCCTGATCCACTGCACATCACGAAAAGCCCGGCAGCGATGCCGGGCTTTTCATTTGTGCGGCATGGCCGCCGGCTAGAAGCGGCGGATGGCCCGCGTGAGGGCGTCGAATTTGCCGACCAGAATGTCCGACGCCTGGTTCGAGATCACCAGCGCTGCCAGGATCACGAGGATGGTGGTGAGGACATATTGAGAGAGCGAGAGCATAAAGAACGCCCGCACTGCTCCGCGCAGAAAATGGCGCGACCGGGAAGGCCTTGGAACGGAGGGTGAGGCAACCTCGTTGTCCGCAATGGGTTCAGCGGGCTCGCCGGTCATTTCGGCTACGGGAAGGACACCATCTTCCGGTGGCGATGCATCCCCTGCATCCTCGACGGTGTCGGGCGGGTGCTGTTCCATGTGGCAGCTTTAGGCCCGCAGGCAAAGCGAGGCCATCCGGCATCGGCAAAAGGCGTGGTTAAGGTAAATGCGGCGCACCGCTCGATACGGGATGATTGGCCGGCTTTCCGGCGCCGCGCTTGCCTGCGTGGCGCAGGTCGCCCTCGCGCAGCAGGATGCACCGCAGCCCGGCGCTCATTCTCCGCAGCAAACCGTTGCGCCCGCCGCGAAAGCGGATGATGTCGGTGCAGCCGGCGAGGCGATGTGTCTGATGATCGAATCCGCGGCGGCGGCGCATCGCCTGCCGTTGGAATTCTTTGCCCGCGTGATCTGGCAGGAAAGCCGGTTTCAGCCGGACGCGGTGGGACCGGTGACGCGCAACGGGGAGCGCGCGCAGGGCGTCGCTCAGTTCATGCCGGGCACCGCCAGCGAGCGGCGGCTGCTCGATCCGTTCGATCCGGTGCAGGCGCTGCCGAAATCGGCGGAATTCCTCAGCGAGTTGCGAAATCGGTTCGGCAATCTCGGGCTTGCGGCGGCGGCCTACAATGCCGGGCCGCGGCGGGTGCAGGAATGGCTCGACGGCACCGGCGCGCTGCCGACCGAAACCCGTCACTATGTCTACGCAATCACCGGCACCCCGGCGGATGACTGGGCGCGGGCCGGGCCGGCGGGCGTCAAGGACCGCGCGCCTCCGGCCGGCTGCCGCGAATTGATGGCGCTGCTGCGCCGTGCGCCGAACCCGTTCGTCACTGGGCTTGAGCAGCGCGTGAAGCTTGGCGCCGCCGCGCCATGGGGCGTGCAGCTCGCCGCCGGTTTCTCGCGCGACAAGGCGCTGGCGATGTATGCGCGGGCGATGAAGCGGCTCGGCCCGGTGATCGGCGACCATGACCCGAATTTGCTCGGTTCGGTGTTGCGCAATCGCGGCACCCGTATGTTCTATCAGGTGCGGATCGGCTCAGACACCCGCACGGCCGCCAACGATCTGTGCGGCAGGATCCGCCGCGCCGGCGCGGCTTGTCTTGTCCTGCGAAATCCGAATACGGGGGGCTGATCCGGCGGTCTTGACGGCCGGCCGATTCCCCGGACGTGATAGCGCCCCCGATCCCGCTCGTGAAAGGCCGATCTTCTCCGTGGCGCTTCCCCCGATTCAATCGCCGGACTGGCAGCATGCGCCGCGCGCGTTCCTGTTCGGTTTCTCCAGTGCTCTGACATCGGTGCTCGGGGTCGTTTTGTTCGTCACGTTTCTCGGCGTCGGGGCCTTTGCGCATGACGCCGGCTTCAGCCTCGGCTGGGCGCTGGCAGGCAGCCTGTTCGTCTGGGCCGCGCCGGCGCAGATCATCCTGATCTCGACGATGCATGCCGGGGCGAGCGTGCTGGAATCCGCGCTTGCCGTGACATTGAGCGCGATCCGTCTGTTGCCGATGGTGGTCGCGGTGCTGCCGATGCTCAAGACGGCGCGCACGCGGCTGCGCGATCTTGCGCTGCCGGCGCATTTCACCGCCATCACCTTCTGGGTCGAGGCGTTTCGTTTGCTGCCGCTGGTGCCGCGCGAGGCGCGGATTGCGTTTTCCAACGGTCTCGGCATCGGTCTGGTATCGGTCTGCCTGGTCTCGACCTCGTTCGGTTATGTCCTGGCGGCGAAACTGCCGCCGATCCTCGCGGCCGGCGTGCTCGCGCTGACGCCGCTGGTGTTCCTGCTCTCGTCGGCGCGCAACGCGCATCGCTTCGTCGACAAGGCCGGACTCGTCCTCGGCCTGATCTTCTATCCGCTGATCTCGATCTATCTGAACACCGGTGTCGATATCCTGCTCAGCGGTGTTTCCGCCGGCACCATTGCCTATGGCGCGCATCGTCTGCGGAGGCGGCGATGAGCATCGGCGAATTCATCGGCGACTGGCATGCGCTGTTCGTGTTGCTGGTGGCGGGGTTCCTGCCGAACGAGATCTGGCGTGTGCTCGGTCTGTGGATCGGCGGCGGTCTCGACGAGGATTCCGAGATTCTGGTCTGGGTCCGCGCCACCGCCACGGCGGTGATCGCCGGCGTCATCATGCAGATCCTGATCATTCCGCCCGGCGCGCTGGCGAATGTGCCGGTGGCGATCCGTTTCGGCGCCATGGCGGCGGGGTTCGTCGCCTATCTCGCGGCAAGGCGTTCCGTTGCCGCCGGCGTGGTGTGCGGCGAGATTTTCGTGCTGGCCGGCATGTATCTGGCGAAGTGACGAGACGAAGCGTCAGGATTCCTTCGGCGCACGGGGCTGGCCGGTCACGACTTCGTCGATCCGGTCGGTGAGATCGGCCAGGTCGCGGTGCAGGCTCTCCAGCGTGAAGGCAAGACCGAACACGCGCCCCGCCGCGTTGAAGTCGAGCGGCCGCGTGACATTCTCGTGGCGCATCCTGCTGAACGTCTCGGTGAAGTCGTGGTACGGCGCATCCATATCCTGCCGTGCCACCGTGGTGATGGTGCGCAGTGCCTCGGCGCAGCGCCCGACCAGATCGGCCTCGGCACGCAGCAATCGTGCCGTTGCCGGCGCCAGCGTCACCGCGATCGGTGCCGGCAGCGGCTCGTACAGGGTGCGGCCGATCAGGACCAGATCGTTGCGGACCCGCCAGAGCGTGCGCGGGATCGAGGGCGGGATGCTGTGGTCAGCAAGGCGCGAGGCGCGCTCGCGGTCGGCATCGTTCATCGCCTGCTCGACGGAGGTCAAGGCCTGCCGCAGCGCCGGGTGGTCCAGAGAGGGTTGCAGCGGCTCGCCGCGCTCAATGGCCTCGGCCTCCGACAATAACAGTTTACGCAGGCGCTCCAGCACCGCGATGGCGCGGGCGACCACCACGCCATGCGAGCGTGCCGGCAGGATCAGCACTGTCGCCAGCACACCGATCGCGCCGCCCAGCGCGATCTCAATCACCCGATCGACGACGAATTGTTGCACTGGCGTGCCGGCCGGCTCGCTCAGCAGCATGATCGCGACCGTCACCGGAGCGACGCGCAATTGCGGATAGACCGCCGCGCCCAGCGCTGCGATGCCGGTGGTGATGGCGAGGGTGATGCCGACGCCGACCGTCGTGCCGGAGTGCAGCGCGGCGCCGAGACCGCCAATCATCGCACCGGCCAGCGTGCCGATCATCCGGTCCTTCGCGGCGCCGAGCGTGCCGCCGATCGAGCCCTGCATCACGATCAGCACCGTGAACACCGCCCAGTAGCCCTGCTGCAGGCCGAGCAATCTGTAGGCGGCATAGGCCACCGCGGCGGCGATGGTGACGCGGAAGGTCTGCCGCAGTTCGGGCGTGCGGCGAATCCAGAAATCGCGGCTGAACATTGCGCTAGGGTATCTGCGCCTGATCCCGCAGGATAGTCAGGACGGCGTTTCCATTTTGCGAAACGGGCCGGTGTCGGTGAGTTCGCGCACCGCCTCGGCGACATAGGCCCGTTCATGCGCCAGATAGTCCCGCACCGCGCGGCGCAGCGAGGGATTGGCGATATAGTGCGCCGAGTAGGTGGTCTGCGGCAGGTAGCCGCGCGCGATCTTATGTTCGCCCTGCGCGCCGGCCTCGACACGCCTCAAGCCGTGCGCGATGGCGAAATCGATCGCCTGATAGTAGCAGACTTCGAAATGCAAAAATGGATGATGCTCGATGGCGCCCCAGTGGCGGCCGAACAGCGTATCCGATCCGAGGAAGTTGATCGCGCCGGCGATCCAGCGCCCATTGCGCCTTGCCATGATCAGCACGATGTCGTCCGGTATGGTCTGCGCGATCTGCGCGTAGAATGCCCGGTTCAGATAAGGCCGGCCCCATTTGCGCGAACCGGTCTCCATGTAGAATTCAAAGAAGGCGTCCCACGCTTCCTCGGTGAGGGCGCTGCCGGTGAGTGGATGGATGGTGATGCCGCTGGCCAGCGCATCGCGCCGCTCGCGGCGGATCGCCTTGCGGTGGCGCGAGGCGAGGGTGCCGAGGAAATCCTCGAACGAGCCATAGCCTTCGTTGCGCCAGTGAAACTGCTGGTCGGTGCGTTGCAGGAATCCGCGCGCGGCAAGATCGCGCCATTCCTGCTCCAGCGCGAAAGTGACGTGCAGCGAGGACGCGCCGATCTGGTCGCACAGCGCGATCAGGCCGCCGGCAAGCGCCTCGCGCACACGTTGCTGATCGAATCCCGGACGCACCAGCAGCCGTGGCCCGGTGGCGGGCGTAAACGGTACGCAGGCTTGCAGCTTCGGATAGTAACGGCCGCCGGCGCGCTCGAACGCCTCGGCCCAGCCATGGTCGAATACATATTCGCCTTGCGAGTGGCTTTTCAGATAGCACGGCACGATGCCGACCACTTCGCCGTCGCGCCGCGCCACCAGATGGCGCGGGCCCCAGCCGGTGCGCGTCGAAGCCGAGCCGGATTGCTCCAAAGCGGCGAAAAACGCATGCGATATGAAGGGATTGTAGGCGGGCGTGGAATCATCGCGGCAATCGCCTGCGGCAACGGACAAAGACGCTTCGCCGCGCGCGGCTTTCACGCCCGGATTGGCGCAGGCGTCCCAGTCCGCTGCGGTGATCGCGTCAGCGGAGGGAACGGATTCCAACGTGATCGCGGACATATCCATGAGGCAAGGCTGATCCTGTGGAATGAGCGGCGCGTCAGTAGCGACGGCGGAAAGGCGAGTCCGCACAATCCCCTAGATTGTGGTTTTGAGCCGTGACTTCAAGCCGGTTCCACCGGCTGTTCCGGCACGAATCCCTCGAAGATCATCTGGTCGGCATGGCGCGCGGCGCGGCGGCGCTGCTCGGGCGTGCGTACGGTCCAGGTCAGCAGCGCGCAGCCGAACAGGTTGCGCGCGATCCACGGGGCAGGCGAGGGCAGTTCGTTGACCCAATAGGCGATGAAATGCGGCCGGGTGGAGAGGCCATGGCGCAGATGGCGCATGCCGTCCACTTTCTCCGGCGGCAGCGCGCGCCATTCGTCCTCGTTGTAATCGCGTTCGGCAACAACGCCGCGCGGCCGGTCCGGGATCAGATCGCGGATGGCGCAGACCTGATCGGGATCGAACGACATCGGCGCGACCGGCCCGCGATAGCCGGCGAGAACCTGCGCCATCCGCTTGACCAGACGCCGGTCGTCGTCGAACCGGCTTTTCACCTCGACGACCAGCGGCACGCGCCCGGCGGTGAGATCGCACAATTCGCCGAGCGTCATCATGCGGTCGCTGGTGTCCTTGAACGCGACCTGTTTAAGCTCGGCCGCCGTCATCGTGCGCAGGTCGGCGTTGCCTTCGGTGAGCCGGCCGAGGGTGTCGTCATGATGCACCATCGCCTCGCCATCGGCGGAGAGCTGGATATCGAGCTCGATGGCGAAATTGCCGGCGATGGCGGCCTTGAAGGCCGAGGGCATGTTCTCGACAATGCCGCGCGCCCGGTTGTGCAGCCCGCGATGCGCGACGGGCCGCGCGGTCAACCAGCCGGGCGCGCGCCAGGGCATCGCTCAGGCGATCTCGAACATGCCTTCGACCTCGACCGCCGCGTCGGCGGGCAGCACGGCGACGCCGACTGTGCTGCGGGCATGGCGGCCCTTGTCGCCGAACACCTCGACCATCAGGTCCGACGCGCCGTTCATGATCTTCGGTCCGTCGAGAAAATCGGGCGCGGAATTGATGAAACCGCCAAGCCGCACCACGCGCGCCACCTTGTCGAGATCGCCGAGCGCGACCTTGACCTGCGCCAGCAGGTTGATGGCGCAGCCGCGGGCCGCCGCGATGCCCTGCTCGGGGGTGACGCCGCCGCCAAGCTTGCCCTTGGCGATCAGCTTGCCGTCCAGTCCGAAGCAGACCTGGCCGGAGACGATCAACATATTGCCGGACCGCACGAACGGGACATAGTTCGCAATCGGGGCCGCAGGCGTGGGCAGCGTGATGCCGAGGCTTGCGAGTTTCTGTTCAATCGTTCCGGCCATGTCGTGGTCTCCCTGGGCACTGTGTGTCGTGATCCGGCGCGCATCGCCACAGCGGGTCGCCGGCGTGTGTCTTCATATGGCCCTTCCGCCGGCTTGGCTACCGCGGCAGTGACGCAATCTTGAAGCTTTTGCCCCAGTTGCGGCGCAATGTGCCGCTCACTATGCTTCGATTCTTGCCTGAAGGAGATGGTATGACGCGGTCGTGGACGATGCCGGGGCTT
The DNA here is from genome assembly GCA_017305455.1 of Hyphomicrobiales bacterium. Taxonomy (GTDB): domain Bacteria; phylum Pseudomonadota; class Alphaproteobacteria; order Rhizobiales; family Xanthobacteraceae; genus Afipia. Next base: position 8,872 of record JAFKKO010000078.1, read on the forward strand.
TGCGGTCTGGTGCTTGTGTGTGGTGTGTTCGCCGGCAGCCCAGTGCGGGCGCAGGTGGCAAGCCCGATGCCGTTCGCGGCGCATCAGGCAGTCTACGACCTCAGCCTGCAGAGAACCCGCGGCAATGCCTCCGTCAGCGCCGCGCGCGGCAAGATCCTGTACAATTTCTCCGGCAGTTCGTGCGAAGGCTACAGCACCGAATTCCACCAGATTTCGGAAATCGACAGCGGCGAGGACAAGGTCATCACCAGCGATCTGCGCTCGACCAGTTGGGAAGACGGCGAGGGCAAGAGCTATCGCTTCAAGATCGACACCCGCATGAACGAGAATCCACCAACCCAGGTCGATGGCGTTGCCGAGCGCAATGCGAGCGGCATCGTGGTCAAGCTCAAGCAGCCGAACGTAAAGACCTTTACGCTCGGCAAGGAGACCGTGTTTCCCACCGAGCAGATCAAGCGCATTATCGCGGCGGCGCGCGCCGGCAAGAGCATTCTCGAACTCGTGGTCTATGACGGCTCCGACGATGGCGAGAAGGTCTACAACACGCTAGCGGTGATCGGTCAGCCGATCCCCGGCGACAAGGCGCCCAAGAAGCCGGACGTGTCCACCGCCAACGACAAGCTGAAATCGGTGACGCGCTGGCCGGTGACGGTGAGCTATTACGACCGCGCCGCCAAGGACAATGTCGGCGAGCAGACGCCGGCCTATGCGATGTCCTTCGAACTTTACGAGGACGGCATCTCGCGCGCGCTGGTGCTGGATTACAACGACTTCGTCATCGCCGGCGCGATGGACAAGCTGGACATCAAGGACACCAAGCCCTGCAAATAGACCGGGCGGCTACTGCGCCTTTCCCGGTCCCTGATAGGCGATGCCGCGCATCACCGCGGCGTTGCCGAATTTCCGGCGCACATCGTCCATCGCGCGCTCGGCATAAGCGGCGCGGCGATCGAGCAGATCCTCATGCGCCGCCTCCGCTTCCGGCCGCAGCGCGCTGACGCCGGCGCCGAGCAGGCGGAACGCGGTCCCGTCGACTTCCTTCGCCAGCATCTCGCGCGCGACCGCAAAAATCTTGTTGGCGAGTTGGGTCGGCGTGGCGATGGAGTGGGAGCGGGTGCGCTGGCGGAAGTCGGCGGTCTTGAGCTTCACGGTGACGGTGCAGCCGGCGAGATTGCCGCCTTTGAGGCGCGCGGAGACTTTCTCGCACAACCGCCACAGCACGCGCTCCAGCGTCGTGAAGTCGCGGATGTCGTCCTCGAACGTCGTCTCGTTGGAGATGGTTTTCGCGCCGCGGTCAGGCACCACCTTGCGGGTGTCGATGCCGCGCGCGAGCCGCCACAGCCGCTGACCCTCGGCGCCGAACAGCTTCATCAGGTCGGTTTCCTCGGCGCGCTGCAGATCGCCAATCAAACGGAAGCCGCGCGATTGCAGCTTCTCCTGCGCGGCGGGGCCCACGCCATAGATGAAGCCGACCGGCTTCTCCGCCAGCAGCGCGCAGGCGTCATCCTGACTGAGCACGGCGAAACCGCGTGGCTTGTCGAGATCGGAGGCGATCTTGGCGAGGAACTTGTTGGCCGACAGCCCGACCGACACGGTGATGCCGATGTCGCGCTCGATCTGCGCCGCGAACCGCGCCAGCGCCTTGGCTGGACTCATGCCATGGACGCGCGCGGTGCCGGTGAGATCGAGGAAGGCCTCGTCGATCGACAGCGGCTCGACCAGCGGCGTGAGCGCCAGCATCGCCTGACGCACCTGCCGTCCGACCCGCACATACAGCGCCATGTCCGGCCGGATCACCACCGCCTCGGGACAGAGCGCCAGCGCCTTGAACATCGGCATCGCCGAGCGCACGCCATAGGTGCGGGCGATGTAGCAGGCGGCCGCGACCACGCCGCGCTTGCCGCCGCCGATGATCACCGGTTTGTCGGCAAGCTCGGGCCGGTCGCGCTTGGTGACGGTGGCGTAGAACGCATCGCAATCGATATGCGCCAGCGCCAGCGAGCCGAGCGCCGGATGGCGAATGAGCCGCGGCGAGCCGCAGGCCGCGCAGCGGCGGACCTGATCCGCCGCGTCGGTGAGGCAGTCCCGGCAAAATCCCGGCCCATGGCGCGTGGTCTGCGCAGGGTCGCTCACGTTTTACTCCCGCGGATAGTCACCCAAGGCCTCGCGCGCGGCGGCGATTGTCTCCGGCGGCAATTGCGACGAATCGGAGAACGCCTTCACGGTATCATCATCCCGCATGATGAAATCGAGCACGCCTGCGAGAAATTTCGGATCGCTCGCCGCGGCGCGCAGCGTTTCCGGGCCGATGCCGCTCTCGGACAGGAACAGACCCAGCCGCTCGGGTTCGCCGGCAAGGAAGGAAAGCGCCTGAATCGCCACGATTTCAGCGACTTCGCCCGGCTTTCGCTGGTGTTTGAGTGCCATGTCATTTGCCTTTCCGTAACTTCTGGTCTCTATTTTGGAACCATCATGCCCGACTCATTCCGGCGTGGCGACGGCTAATCCTTGTCGGCGAAACAGGCATTTTGCGGGATCGGAGGAAGGGTGGCGAAGACTGTCCTGATCGTTGAGGACAATTGCGCGCAAGTATCGTCCCAATCTGATCCTGATGGATATCCAGCTTCCGGAAGTCTCGGGTCTCGACGTGACGAAGTGGATCAAGGAAGACGCCGAGCTGCATGCCACCCCCGTGGTGGCGGTGACGGCCTTCGCTATGAAGGGCGACGAGGAGCGCATCCGCGAGGGCGGCTGCGAGGCCTATCTGTCGAAACCGATCTCGGTGGGAAAGTTCATCGAGACCGTGAGGCGGTTTATCGGTTGAGGAAAATGCTATGTCCGCGCGCATTCTGATTGTCGATGACGTTCCGGCGAACGTTAAACTGCTCGAAGCGCGGCTGTCGGCGGAATATTTCGATGTCATCACCGCGAACTGCGGTACGCAGGCGCTGGAGATCTGCGAGCGCGCCGACTGCGACATCATTCTGCTCGACGTGATGATGCCGGATATCGACGGCTTCGAAGTCTGCCGCCGTCTCAAATCGAATCCCAAGACCCATTTCATTCCGGTGGTGATGGTCACCGCGCTGGACAGCCCGGCGGACCGCGTGCGCGGCCTCGATGCCGGCGCCGACGATTTTCTCACCAAGCCGGTGTCGGACGTGGTGCTGATCGCGCGCGTGCGTTCGCTGACCCGGCTGAAGATGATGACCGACGAATTGCGCATGCGCGCGATCACCTCGCTGGAAATCGGCATGCAGGCGCCCGAGCGCGATGCGGTGGCCGATACCGGCAAGGGCGGCCGCATTCTGCTGGTCGAGGACCGGCCGTCATCCTACGAGCGTCTCGGGCCGATCCTAGCCGGCGAGCATACCGTTGATGTCGAGCCCAATCCGGCCGAAGCGCTGTTCCATGCGGCGGAGGGCAATTACGATCTTCTGATCGTCTCGCTCAATCTGGAGAACTATGACGGCCTGCGGCTGTGCAGCCAGGCGCGTTCGCTGGAGCGGACGCGCAGCGTGCCGATCCTTGCGATATCCGACGCCGACAACAACACGCAATTGCTGCGTGGCCTGGAGATCGGCGTGAATGACTATCTGCTGCGCCCGGTCGACAAGAACGAATTGCTGGCGCGGGCACGCACCCAGATTCGCCGCCGTCGCTACACTGATCATCTGCGCGACAATGTGCAGACCTCGATCGAGATGGCGATCACCGACGGGCTGACCGGTCTGCACAACCGCCGCTATCTGGAAAGCCACATGGTCGCGCTGGCGGAGCAGGCGGTGACGCGCGGCAAGCCGCTCGCTTTGATGATGCTCGATATCGACCACTTCAAGTCGATCAACGACACCTACGGCCACGCCGCCGGCGACGACGTGCTGCGCGAGTTCGCGGTGCGGATACGCAAGTCGGTCCGGGGCATCGACCTTGCCGCGCGCTATGGCGGGGAGGAGTTCGTCATCGTGATGCCGGAGACCGATCTGCATGTCGCGGGGCTGGTCGCCGAGCGGCTGCGGCAGGCAGTGGCAAGCGAGCCGTTCGCGATCGAGAAGGGTGCCCGGCGCATCAATGTGACGATGTCGATCGGCCTGTCGATGCTGGAGCGCAAGGATGAGCTTGTGACGGACGTGCTCAAGCGCGCCGATCAGGCGCTGTACCGTGCCAAGCACGATGGCCGCAATCGCGTGGTCGCGGCGGCGGCGTAAACTTAAGGTCAGACGAATCCGGAAACGCAAAACGGAGCCGAGCGGCTCCGTTTTTTTGTCATCGCAGGTGGTAGCGACTTACTTGATCTTGGCTTCGCGGAACTCGACGTGCTTCTTGGCGACCGGGTCGTACTTCTTCTTCACCAGCTTGTCGGTCATGGTGCGCGAGTTCTTCTTGGCGACGTAATAGAAGCCGGTGTCCGCGCTGGAAACGAGCTTGACCTTGATGGTGACCGCTTTGGCCATGTTCAGAACCTCGAATGTCTGGAATGGGCGGGTCGGCTGGCGCTGTCACCGCGTTTGGCCGGCAAACTACCGTCGAATGCTCCAAAGTCAAGGATTTAGGCGGCATCGCCGGGGCCGAACAGGGACTGAATCCTTCAAAAAACTGACTTTTTTGGACCCTTGGGGACGATTTTGCCCCTTCGGCCGCATTTTTCGGGCGACTCAGCCGCCGCCGAAATTCCGCGGGGTGAAGGCGAGGTCGAGCACCCGCCATTCATCGTATTTGTCGGGCGGCAGCATGCCGTAGGGCTGGCAGGTCTCGATGGCTTTGATCGCGGCCTGCATCAGCAGCGGTCCCTTGGCCGAGGCGCTGGCCTCGATCAGCGCTGGGGCGGCGGCCAGAACGCCATTGGGTTGCAGCGCCACCCGGAGCACGATCCGCACCTTGTCATCCAAGGAGATGCCGGACGGGAGCACCGAACAGGTCTTGAGATGCGCAAGGAAGGACTCGATCGCGGTCTTTTCGATCTTCGCGCCGGACGTGACCGGATCGAAGCCGGTGTCGGAAAGGTTGAACATCGTGCCGTATTTGCCGGTGATGTCCGGCTGCACCACCGGCGGAGCGTTCAGCGTCAGCAGCGCTGAAGACGACGGCGATGGGGCCGGTGTGGGCTGTGGCGGCGTAGAGGCGGGCGGGTTGACCGCGACCTCCTGCGACGCGGATGGAGGTGTTGAATCCGGAACCGGGGCCGGATCCGGTGCCGGCGGCTCTGGCGCAGGGGGCGGTGCCGGCGTCGCGGATTGATCCGCAAGTTCCCGTTCCGGCGTTTCGGGTTCGGGAGGCGAGGTCTGCTTGTCCTGCGCGGCTTTCAACTCGTCGGGCGTCACCAGGTCGATCGCGATGGTGTCGTGATGCGGATCGAACGGGCGGACGCCGGTGCCGAAAACAATCCACGCCAGAATGACGAGATGGACCGCAACCGAGGCGCCGATGCCTGCTTGGGTCAGCAGCCGTGATCCAATCATGTGAACTCAACGCATCAACGCGGTCAGGGAGCACCCAGCATAGCAAGACTGAACGCTCGCGGCTGGCTTTTTTGATGCATGAGTTGTCGATGTCAGAGCGTATCGCGCCGCATTTCGCCGCTGCGGAAATGGAAGAACGGCACCTCGGCGGCATGCGATAGCGGTCCGGTGGCGAGCCGGGCTTCGAGTTCGCCCAGCACGCGCCGCGTGATCTGGTGCATGCCCTCGATCGGAGATGAGCCCAGTTCGATCCAGACCAGTTCGACCAGTTCAGCGTCAGGACGGACAATGCCGTCGATCTTGTGGACGATGGCGGAAGCATCGGCGGCGAAGAAGCGGGTGTCGAAGCGCCGAACCAGGCCGGGTGGCGTGATGGCGCGCGCGATCAGGAACAGATGCGACGGATCGGGCAGCAGACGGGCCTCGGCGAACGGCTTCCACTCGCCGGCCAGTGCGGTGGCTTGCGTGGCCTCAAGTGGCGAGGCCGCCTTGCAGCCAAGGCAAAGGCCGGTCTCCTCGCAGACTTCGCGGATCGCTGCCACCGCGATGGCGCGGGCGCGGGCCGCGGCGATTTTCGGCGCGCCACTGAGCAGCTTGTGCTCGAGCGCTTTCGGCAAGGGGCGCGCCAGCGGCACGCGGTTATCGGACGGATCCACTCGTCCGCCCGGAAACACGAAACGGCCGGGCATGAACACCAGTCTGTCGTGGCGGCGTCCGACCAGCACTTTCGGCACCGTGCCGCTGCGATCGACCAGGATCAGCGTCGCCGCATCCTTCGGCCTGCGATAGGGATGGGATGCATCGTCGCCGTTGATGGTCGCGGGCTGTGTCATGTCGCTTTTACGGTCTCACTCCGCGGCAATGGGCGCCGCTGCCTCGTCCGGCAGGGTGTCGTTGTCGAAGCCGTGCATGCGCAGCGCCCATTGCAGGCCGACGACCGCGCCCTTGACCGGCTGCAGCAGCACCAGCGAGGCGATCAGCGTGAACGGCAGATAGGCGGCGAGCTGCCAGGCGATCGGCGGCGCGAAGTTGGTCTCGACCCACAGTCCGACCGGAACCACGATATGTCCGACCACGACGATGACGAGATAGGCCGGCAGATCGTCGGCGCGGTGGTGGGTGAAATCCAGACCGCATTCGGAGCAGGAGTCGGCGGTTTTCAAAAAGGCGCGGAACAGCTTGCCCTTGCCGCAGCTCGGACAGCGGCAACGCCATCCACGTTTCATCGCGGTCCAGAGATCACGCTTGGGCAGGGTGCCGAGCTCGGCAGTCCATGTCGTGGCGGGAGCAGTGGTCTGGCTGTCCATATTGTCTCCTGCGGGCCTGATCAGGTCGATCAGCGCTTGTTCGATTTGCGTGTCTTTCGCGAGGGCTTCGCTTTGGAAGGCTTTGCCTTGGGCGTCTTTGCCTTTCGCGATGTCTTGTCCTTCTTCGCACGATGAAGCTGCGCCTTCATCTGCTTGTTCCGTCCGCGGCCCTCGCGCGCCGGATCCGATCCTCCGGACAGAAGTTCGAACCGCAGCGCGCCGGCTACGGGGGCCGCTTCTACCAGACGAACCTCGACCACGTCACCCAGTCTGTGCATGACACCGCTGCGCGAGCCGATCAGCGCATGGCGTGTTTCATCGTAGTTGTAATATTCGCTGCCGAGGGAACGCACCGGAACAAGACCGTCGGCCCCGGTGTCGTTGAGTTTCACGAACAGGCCGGCGCGCGTGACGCCCGAAATCCGGCCGGTAAAGCTCGCGCCGATCCGGTCGGCGAGAAAATGCGCGATCAGCCGGTCGGCGGTTTCGCGTTCCGCCTTCATGGCGCGACGTTCGGTCAGCGAGATCGCGGCGGCGATTTCATTCAATGTTTCGAGTGTTTCAGTGTCCGGCAACGCGCCGTCGCCAAGGCCGAGCGCGCGGATCAGCGCGCGGTGCACGATCAGGTCCGCGTATCGCCTGATCGGCGAAGTGAAATGCGCGTAGCGCCGCAGATTGAGGCCGAAATGGCCATAGTTCTCGGCGGAATATTCCGCCTGCGCCTGCGAGCGCAGCACCACCTCGTTGACCAGCGATTCCGCGTCGCGGCCTTTGACCTGCGCGAGCACGCGGTTGAACACCGCCGGCCGCAGCGCGCCGGTCGCTGAGAACGGCATGTCGAGAGTCTTCAGGAACTCGCGCAGGTTGTGCACCTTCTCCACGGTCGGCTCGTCGTGGACGCGGTAGATCAGCGGTAGCGATTTTTTCTCCAGCGTCTCGGCTGCGGCGACGTTGGCGAGAATCATGAACTCCTCGATCAGGCGATGCGCCTCGAGCCGCTCGGGTGTCATGACGCGATCGACGGTGCCGTCGGGTTTCAGGAGAATCTTGCGCTCGGGCAGATCGAGATCGAGCGGATCGCGCACCTCGCGCGCCTGCTTCACCAGGGCGTAGGCGTCGTAGAGCGGCCTCAGGATCGGAGCGAGCAGGGGGCCTGTGACATCGTCCGGCCGTCCGTCGATCGCAGCCTGCGTTTGCGCGTAATGCAGCTTCGCGGCCGAGCGCATCAGGATGCGGTGGAAGGTGTGCGAACGCTTGCGGCCGTCGGCGTCGATCACCATGCGCACCGCGAGTGCACCGCGCGCCTCGCCCGGTCGCAGCGAGCACAGATCGTTGGAGATGCGCTCGGGCAGCATCGGCACCACGCGATCGGGAAAATACACCGAGTTGCCACGGCGGAGCGCTTCGCGGTCGAGCGCCGAGCGCGGCCGCACATAGAAGGCGACGTCGGCGATCGCGACAGTGACGATATAGCCGCCCTTGTTGGCCGGATCGTCATCCGGCGCGGCATGCACGGCGTCGTCGTGATCCTTGGCGTCCGGCGGATCGATGGTGACGAGCGGCAGGTCGCGCCAGTCCTCCCGGCCTTCCAGCGCCGCCGCTTGCGCGGTGTCGGCTTCGCGCAGCGCGTCGGCGGGAAACTCCTGCGGGATCTCGTGGGCGTGAATCGCGATCAGGCTGATCGCCTTCTCGGTCTTCACCGAGCCGAGCCGTTCCTTCACGCGCCCGGCCGGCAGGCCATAACCGCGCGAGCGCATCAGTTCGACGCTGACGAGGTCGCCGTCCTGCGCGCCGCCCGCATCGGCTGAGCTGATCGCAAGCTCGCGGCCCGCCTGCTTCTTGTCGATCGGCACGAGCCGGCCTTCGCCGTTCGGCAGTGTGCGGAAGATACCCAGCAGGCGATGCCTGGCCTTGTCGAGCAGCTTGATGATGCGTCCGCGATAGCCGGCGCGGCGGGTGTCGCGATCCGGCCTCTCGATCCGCAGCAGCGCGCGGTCGCCGACGCCGCCGACAGTGCCGGGCAGGGGACGGCGCGGGATATGGATGTGAATGATCGGGGCGGGCCCGTCGGTTTCCTCGAACCATTCGGCGGGCGTGGCGATCAGTTCGCCATCCGCATCGCGGCCGGTGATATCGACCACGAGAGTCGGCGGCAGCGCCTTGACGTCCTGCACCCGCTTGCCGCGCCTGACGATCACGCCTTCATCGGTGAGATCGCGCAGCACGCGGCGCAGCTCGGCGCGGGATTCGTTCTTGAGGCCGAAATGCCGCGCGAGTTCGCGCGTGCCTGCGTCAGGTTGCTCTCGAATGAACGCGACGATGCTTTCCCGATCCGGGAAAGCATCCGGCGCGCTGTGTTGTCTGGCCATTATCCGCGGGCTTTGCTGGCGCTCTTCTTGGCGGCGGGCGCGGCCACCTTCGCGGCGGTTTTCGGTGCTGCGGCCTTCTTGGCCTTCGCAGCCGGAGCCTTGGCCGCTCTCGCTTTCGCCGCAGCCTTGATCGGCGTCACCTCGGCGCCGGCCTCGGCCTTTGCCGCGGATTTGGCCGCCGCCTTTTTGGCGGCAGGCTTTTTCGCCTTTGCGGCACCATTGCCGGCCTTGGCGGCCTTCTTCGGAGCACGCTTGGCCTTGCCGCCCTTGGCGGCGCGTTCCTCGATCAGCGCGATGGCTTCCTGAAGCGTGATGTTCTCCGGGTCCATGCTGTCGGGGATGGTGGCGTTGATGCCGTCGATCGTCACGTAAGCGCCGTAGCGGCCTTTCTTGAGCATGATGGCGCCGCCGCGCGCCGGATACTCGCCCACCGGCTTGCCGGGATCAGCGCCGAAACGGCGGCCGGGACCCTTGGCGATCTTTTCCGCGATCAGCGTCACCGCGCGGTTGAGGCCGATCGAATAGACGTCGTCGCCCGCCTCAAGGCTGGCGTAGGTCTTGCCGTGGCGCACGAACGGGCCGAAGCGGCCGATGCCGGCCGTGATGATTTCGCCATCTTCCGGGTGCGGGCCGACATCGCGCGGCAGCGACAACAGCTTGATCGCAAGCTCGAGTTCGACATCGCCGGGCGACATGTTCTTGGGGATGCCGGCGCGCTTGGGTTTTTCGTCCTCGCCATAATCCTTGGCCTCGCCAAGCTGGATGTACGGCCCGAAGCGGCCTGCCTTCACCGTGACATCGAGACCGGTCGCCGGATCCTTGCCGAGCACGCGATCGCTGGCGCCGCTGGAGGCGGCGAGGGGACGGGTGTAGCGGCATTCGGGATAGTTCGAGCAGCCGACAAAGGCGCCGAACTTGCCGGCCTTCAGATTGAGCCGGCCGGTGCCGCAGCTCGGGCACTGGCGTGGATCGCCGCCATCGGCGCGCTTCTCGTAGATGTGCTCGCCGAGCATGTCGTCGAGCACGTCGAGCACTTCGCTGACCTTGACGTCCTTGATCTCGTCGACCGCGCCGATGAAGCCGGTCCAGAAATCCCGCAGCACCCGCTTCCAGGCGACCTCGTTGTTGGAGACCTTGTCGAGCTGCTCCTCGAGGTCGGCGGTGAAATCGAATTCGACATAGCGCGAGAAGAACTTCTCGAGGAAGGCCACCACGACGCGGCCCTTGTCCTCGGCGGAGAGGCGCTTCTTCTCCAGCTTCACATAGCCGCGATCCTTCAGCACCTGCAGGATGGAGGCGTAGGTCGAAGGCCGGCCGATGCCGAGTTCTTCCATGCGCTTGACCAGCGAGGCTTCCGAGAAGCGCGGCGGCGGCTCGGTGAAATGCTGGGTGACGGCGAGGTTCTCGCGCTTGAGCGCCTCGCCTTCGCTCATCGCAGGCAGGCGGCGGCTGTCCTCGTCTTCCGGATCGTCGTCGCGGCCTTCCTGATAGACCGCGAGGAAGCCGTCGAACTTGATCACCTGTCCGGTGGCGCGCAGCTCCAGCAGGCGCGAGCCGGCCTTCGCCGTGATGTCGACGGTGGTGCGCTCCATCTCGGCCGCTTCCATCTGGCTCGCGACCGTGCGCATCCAGATCAGTTCGTAGAGCCGGGCCTGATCGTTATCGAGCTTGCTCTTGATCTGCGAGGGACGGCGGCTGAGGTCGGTCGGGCGGATCGCCTCATGCGCTTCCTGCGCGTTCTTCGCCTT
>JAFKKO010000079.1 GCA_017305455.1 Hyphomicrobiales bacterium
GAGGACGAGAGCCGCTACACGCCGTTCAACCATCTCGGCGGCGAGCAGGGCCAGTACGAGGTCATCAACTCGATGCTGTCCGAGGAAGCCGTGCTCGGCTTCGAATACGGCTATTCGCTCACCGAGCCGAACGCGCTGACCATCTGGGAGGCGCAGTTTGGCGACTTCGCCAACGGCGCGCAGGTGCTGTTCGACCAGTTCATTTCCTCGGCCGAACGCAAATGGCTGCGCATGTCCGGCCTCGTCTGCATGCTGCCGCACGGTTATGAAGGCCAGGGACCGGAGCATTCCTCGGCGCGGCTCGAGCGCTTCCTGCAGATGTGCGCGGAAGACAACATGCAGGTGGTCTATTCGACCACGCCCGCCAACCACTTCCATGTGCTGCGCCGCCAGCTCAAGCGCGAGATCCGCAAACCGCTGATCCTGATGACGCCGAAGTCGCTGCTGCGCCACAAGCGCGCGGTGTCGAAGCTTGCGGAGATGGGGCCGGACACCTCGTTCCACCGCGTTCTGCTCGATGATGCCGAGCACGGCGGCGAGATCAAGCTCGTCCCCGACAACAAGATCCGCCGCGTCGTGCTGTGCTCGGGCAAGGTCTATTACGACCTCTACGAAGAGCGCGAAAAGCGCGGCGTCGACGACATCTATTTGCTGCGCATCGAGCAGCTCTATCCGGTGCCGCTGAAGACGCTGGTGCAGGTGCTGGAGCGCTTCAAGGGCGCGGAGTTCGTCTGGTGCCAGGAGGAGCCGCGCAACATGGGCGCGTGGCACTTCATCGAGCCGTATCTTGAGTGGGTGCTCAATCAGATCGGCGCCGCCGGCAAGCGGCCACGCTATGCCGGACGCGCCGCGGCCGCCGCGACCGCGACCGGTCTGATGTCGAAGCATCTCGCCCAGCTCAAGGCGCTGCTGGATGAGGCGTTGGGCTGACGGTGATTTTGGTTGAAGCGATACTGACGAGGCGTTGACGGCTCCCTGCCGCTCACGACGCAAGAGGACGAAACATGGCTGAAATTCGCGTTCCGACCCTTGGTGAATCCGTCACCGAGGCGACCATTGGCCGCTGGTTCAAGAAAACCGGCGATGCGGTCGCGGTCGACGAGCCCCTGGTGGAGCTCGAGACCGACAAGGTCACCATCGAGGTGCCTGCGCCCACCGCAGGCACGCTCGGCGAGATCGTCGCCAAGGACGGCGAGACCGTTGCGGTCGGCGCGCTGCTCGGTCAGATCTCCGAAGGCGCTGGCGGCGCAAGGCCCGCCGCAGCGGCGAAGCCCGCCGAGCCTGCGCCGGCCAAGCCTGCCGTCGCGGCTGCTCCCGCGCCCGCGCAAAAATCTCCGCCGGCCGATGCGCCGCAGGCCCCCTCGGTGCGCAAGCTTTCCGCCGAGAGCGGCGTCGATGCCTCCACCGTGCCGGGTTCGGGCCGCGATGGCCGCGTCACCAAGGGCGACATGCTGGCGGCGATCGAGCGCGCCGCCTCGGCGCCGACCGCGGTCAGCCAGCCCGCCGCCGCCATTCAGGTCCGCGCGCCCTCGCCGGCCGACGATGCCGCGCGCGAGGAGCGGGTGAAGATGACGCGGCTGCGCCAGACCATCGCGCGCCGCCTCAAGGATGTGCAGAACACCGCCGCGATGCTGACGACCTTCAACGAGGTCGACATGACTGGCGTGATGGCGCTGCGCAACCACTACAAGGATCTGTTCGAGAAGAAGCACGGCGGCAAGCTCGGCTTCATGGGCTTCTTCGTGAAGGCCTGCGTGCAGGCGCTGAAGGAAATCCCGGCGGTCAACGCCGAGATCGACGGCACCGACCTGATCTACAAGAACTATTACCACATCGGCGTCGCGGTCGGCACCGACAAGGGCCTCGTGGTGCCGGTGGTGCGCGAGTGCGATCACAAGTCGATCGCCGAGATCGAGAAGACCATCGCCGATTACGGCAAGCGCGCGCGCGACGGCCAGCTCAAGATCGACGAGATGCAGGGCGGCACCTTCACCATCACCAATGGCGGCGTCTACGGCTCCTTGATGTCGACGCCGATTCTCAACGCGCCGCAGTCCGGCATTCTCGGCATGCACAAGATCCAGGAGCGTCCGGTCGCGATCGGCGGCAAGGTCGAGATCCGGCCGATGATGTATCTGGCGCTGTCCTACGATCACCGCGTCATCGACGGCAAGGACGCGGTGTCCTTCCTAGTCCGCGTCAAGGAAAACCTCGAAGATCCCGCGCGTCTGGTGCTGGATCTGTAATCCGCCTCATCCTGAGGAGCCCGCCGAAGCTTCAGCGAAGGCGGGCGTCTCGAAGGATGGGCGGCCTATGCTTCGAGACGCGCTTCGCGCTCCTCAGCATGAGGCCGAGCTGCTCTACGAGAAGCATGACGTCTTTGGAGTATTGATTGATGTCTTTTGATCTCATCGTTATCGGCACCGGTCCGGGCGGTTATGTCTGCGCCATTCGCGCGGCGCAGCTCGGCATGAAGGTCGCGGTGGTGGAGAAGAACCCGACCTTCGGCGGCACCTGCCTCAATGTCGGCTGCATTCCCTCCAAGGCGCTGCTGCAGGCCTCCGAACGCTTTGAGGAAGTCGCGCATCTGTTGCCGAAGATGGGCATCAACGCCGGCACGCCGAAGCTTGATCTCGCCGCGATGATGAAGTTCAAGAGCGAGGGCGTCGACGGCAACGTCAAGGGCATCGGCTATCTGTTCAAGAAGAACAAGATCGAGACCTTCGCGGGCACCGGCCGCATTGTTGGCGCCGGCAAGGTCGAGGTCAAGGACGCGGGCGGCAAGAGCCAGACGCTGGAGACCAAGAACATCGTCATCGCGACCGGCTCGGATGTCGCCAGGCTGAAAGGCATCGAGATCGACGAGAAGCGCATCGTGTCCTCGACCGGCGCGCTCACCCTCGACAAGGTGCCGCAAAGCCTGCTGGTGGTCGGCGCCGGCGTGATCGGTCTCGAACTCGGCTCGGTGTGGCGGCGGCTCGGCGCGCAGGTCACGGTGGTTGAATTCCTCGACCGCATCATCCCCGGCATGGATGGCGAGGTCGCCAAATCCTTCCAGCGCATCCTCGAGAAGCAAGGCTTCACCTTCAAGCTCGGCATGAAAGTCACCGGCGTCGATTCCTCGGGCAAGACGCTGAAGGTGCAGATCGAGCCGGCCGCCGGCGGCAAGGCGGAGACCGTCGAGGCCGATGTGGTGCTGGTCGCGATCGGCCGCGTGCCTTACACCGAGGGCCTCGGCCTCAAGGAAGCCGGCGTTGCGCTCGACGAGCGCGGCCGCGTCAAGACCGACGCACATTTCGCCACCAATGTGAAGGGCGTCTACGCCATTGGCGACGTCATCGCCGGGCCGATGCTGGCGCACAAGGCCGAGGACGAGGGCATCGCGGTCGCGGAAATTCTCGCAGGGCAGGCGGGCCACACCAACTATGACGTTATTCCGAGCGTGATCTACACCGCGCCGGAAGTCGCGTCCGTCGGCAAGACCGAGGAAGAATTGAAGCAGGCCGGAATCGCCTACAGCGTCGGCAAGTTTCCGTTCACCGCCAATGCGCGCGCCAAGGTCAACCAGACCACCGACGGCTTTGTGAAGATTCTCGCCGACGCCAAGACCGACCGCGTGCTCGGCGCGCATATCGTCGGCGCCGAGGCCGGCGAGATGATCCACGAGGCGGCGGTGCTGATGGAGTTCGGCGGCGCGGCGGAAGATCTCGCCCGCACCTGCCATGCGCACCCGACCCGCTCTGAAGCGGTCAAGGAAGCGGCGCTCGCGGTGGCCAAGCGCGCCATCCATATGTGAGGCGCCGCGCGCGATAGTGATCGCGACACTGATATTGCGAACGGCGGGGCGTGAGTCCCGCCGTTTGTTTTGCGTACCGTGGTGAATGGCGGGTGTCACGCACTCAGTCGTCATCACCGGGCATAGCCGTTCGAAGAACGGCGTCGCTTCGCTTGCCTATGACCCGGTGATCCACGTCCTACTTTGAAGTATCTCGAACCGCGTGGATGGCCGGGTCAAGCCCGGCCATGACGTGGTGCCGGGTCCGTCCCGACAAATCCACTCCCGTGATCACAGGATTGTGCGCCTGCCGCCGCAGATAAGCCGTGGCGACACACCACATATCATCCCGGAGACAATCGAGATTCGCCGCGTGCGCCGATCGGCCGTTTCGCGTGGCTGAAAGAGAACAATGCGCCGGCTGCTGCGTCCGCTCTGGGTTGTGCTCGCCACGATCTTTCTGATCGAGGCGTGGCTGTGGGATCACCTGCAGCCGGTTGTGGCGCGCGTGGTCGATCGCATTCCGTTGCGCGCGCTGAAAGCGTGGTGCGCGGCGCGTGTGCGGCATCTGTCGCCCGGCGCCAGCCTGCTGGTGTTTGTCATCCCGGCTCTTCCGCTGTTGCCGCTGAAGGTGGTCGGCGTCTGGCTCTTGGCGCATAAATATTTCATCAGCGCCGGCATGGTGATCCTGTTCGCCAAGCTGCTCGGCGTCGGCGTTACCGCTTTCGTGTTCGACATTACCCGCAACAAGCTGCTGCGGATGGCGTGGTTTCGCTGGCTCTACGAGACCATCCTCATGCTGCGCGCCCGCGCCCATGCATTGCTGGCGCCGTTCCGCCGCCAGATCGAGCTGGCGTGGCGTCGTCTGCGTCGCCGCTCGTCGGCCAGCTTCGTGCAGCGCCTGCGCCGCCGGGTGCAGATGTCGCGGTGAAATTCCGCGAGCAAAATGCGAGCCTCCGCCATGCATTGCGTGGTCATCACCGGGCTTGACCCGGTGATCGACGTCTTACTTTGAAATGTGTTGAACCGCGTGGATGGCCGGGTCATAGGCGAGCAAAGCGACGCCGTTCTTCGAACGGCTATGCCCGGCCATGACGACCTTGGGTGTTGCCGCCTACATCAGATGCACGGCATGCGGTGCGAACAGGCCGATGCAGGTGAAGGCGAGGCCGACCACCGCCAGCGCCACTGAGCCCCAGGCCAACGCGATCATGCCGGTGATGATAGTGGCCGACGCCAGCACGATGCCGATCTGGAATGCGGCGGAGGCGAGCTCAAAGTGATGATACTTCGCTGACGCCAGATCGCGCTGGTGCTCGGCATGCTTGGCGCGCGCGGCCAGTTGTTCGGAGCCTTCGCCGGTCTCCGGCTCGTTGCGATAGCGCGCCGCGGTCGCCTTCCAGTCGTCGAGCTGTTTCGCAGCGGCTGCCTTCAGCGTCTCGTCGGTGAGGAGCCCGCTATAGATTTTCATCTCTTCGGCGGCGGTCTGCACCGTGGTGCGGCGGATGCTCTTGGCCTGGAAGAACGCCCATAGATTCGACGCCTCGACATTCTTGCCGATCGCCTCGGTCTGCGCGCTTTTGCCGAGCGTTTCCGACAGCGCCAGGAACAGCGCGATGATCGCGATCAGCAGCGCGATTGTCTTGTTGGAGCCGGATGCGTGCTCCGCATGCTCGGCGTGTTCCATGCTCTCATGCGCGCCCATGCGGGTCGGTCTCCATCGTTGAGGTCGCGCAACGTGACCGAACCGCGGTTGCCGCGCAAGGCCGGCGCCCTTGCCGTCGCATGACAATTTTAGAGTGAGGCGCGCCGGCCACGCCCGCCGGGGTCATGCCCTCGGATGTGCCGTCCGGTAGACGTCCATCAGTCGCTCGGCATCGACGCCGGTATAGATCTGCGTGGTCGAGAGCGAGGCGTGGCCGAGCAATTCCTGGATCGCGCGCAGATCGCCGCCGCGTGACAAGAGATGGGTGGCGAAGGAATGGCGCAGCGCATGCGGCGTCGCGCTGTCGGGCAGGCCGAGCGCGCCGCGCAGCCGCGCCATGGTGAGCTGGATGATGCGCGGCGAGAGCGGGCCGCCGCGCGCGCCGACGAACAAGGGCGCATCGGCGGGCAGGTGATGCGGGCAGGCCTTGATATAGTCCGCGATCAGATCGAGTACCGTCTGCAGCACCGGCACCATTCGGGTCTTGTTGCCCTTGCCGATCACTGTGATGACGTCGTTGCCGCCTGGTGGAGGAATATCGCGGCGCTTGAGGCCGAGCGCCTCGGAAATACGCAGGCCTGAGCCATACAGCAGCGCCATCACCGCGGCGTCGCGCGCCCAGATCCACGGCTCGCGGTCCTCGCCGGCGCGGATCTCGGCATCGGCCATTTGCTTGGCCGCCTGCATCTGGATCGGCTTCGGCAGGCTCTTGCCGATCTTCGGTGCGCGGATCGCCGACAGCGCGCCGACCTTGCCGTTGCCCTCGCGTTCCAGAAACTTGCCGAACGAGCGCAGCCCGGCCAGCGCCCGCATCAGCGAGCGGCCGCCGATGTCGCCCGCGCGGCGCGATGCCATGAAGGCGCGCACGTCCATGGTTTCGATATTGGCGAATTTCTGCAGCGTCACCGCGCCGCCCCAATGCTCACCGAGGAACACCAGGCACTGGCGCAGGTCGCGCTCATAGGCTTCCAGCGTCTTGGGTGACAGCCGCCGCTCGCTGCGCAGATGGGTCAGCCAGCGCGTAATCTCGCGCTGCAGGTCCGCCGCGGCGCAGATCAGTTGCCCGCTGTCCGGGCCGGCGTCGGTTGCGGCGGCGGTTTTGGCCATCATATGTCTCGCGATCCCTGCGCTTGACAGGAATCGGTTTATCGCACCCTTTTCGTTATCTCCGTCTTAATCCGGGCGTCTCTCACCATGGCCAGACGAGTTGTCGACGTTCTCGTCCCCGTGGCGCTCGACCGCACCTATTCCTACCGTGTTCCCGATGGCAGCGCGCTCGAGCCCGGCGATGTCGTGACGGTGCCGCTCGGCGCGCGCGAAGTCACCGCCGTGGTGTGGGCGGACAACCCGAATCCCGATCCGAGACTGCACAACCGTCTCAAGGACGCCGGCGAGCCGATCGGCGTGCCGCCGCTGCGCGAGGAGCTGCGCCGCTTCGTCGATTGGGTTGCGGACTACACGCTGTCGGCGCGCGGCATGGTGCTGCGGATGACGCTGCGGATGGGCGAGCATCTCGGTCCCGAGCGCGTGCGTCTTGGTGTGCGCCTCATCGGCACGCCGCCCCAGCGCATGACGCCGGCGCGCCGCCGCGCCATCGACTGCCTGTCGGATGGATTGCTGCATGCCAAATCGGATGTGGTGCGCGAGGCCGGCGTCAGCGCCTCGGTGATCGACGGTCTGGTCGATGAAGGCACGCTTGCCGTCGAAGCGTTGCCGCGCGAGAAGGTGCCGGAGCCCGATCCGGATTTCGCTACGCCGGATTTTTCGCCGGAACAGCAGCAGGCGGCGGCGACATTAAAGACGATGGCGGCGGAGGACGGCTTTCGCGTTGCGTTGCTCGACGGCGTCACCGGTTCGGGCAAGACCGAGGTCTATTTCGAGGCGGTGGCGGAAACCATCCGGCGCGGCAAGCAGGCGCTGATCCTGATGCCGGAGATCGCGCTGACCGGACAATTTCTCGATCGCTTCGCGCAGCGTTTCGGCGTGCGGCCGCTGGAATGGCATTCTGAACTCACCCCGCGCACCCGCGCGCGCAACTGGGCGGCGGTGGCGTCGGGCGAGGCGCGCGCGGTGGTCGGCGCGCGCTCGGCATTGTTTCTGCCTTACGCCGATCTCGGCCTGATCGTGGTCGATGAGGAACACGATCAGGCCTACAAGCAGAGCGACGGCGCGCATTATCATGCCCGCGACATGGCGGTGGTGCGCGGCCATATCGCGAAGATTCCGGTGGTGCTGGCGTCGGGAACGCCGTCGGTCGAGAGCGAGGTCAATGCGCGCAAGGGCCGCTACACTCGTGTCGCGCTGCCCTCGCGATTCGGCGGCCAGCATATGCCGCAGATCGAGGCGATCGATCTCAAGCGCGAAGCGCCGCCGCGCGGCCGCTTCATCTCGCCTCGCCTTGCCGAACAGGTGCGCTATGCGGTGGAGCGCAAGGAGCAGGCGCTGCTGTTTCTCAATCGTCGCGGCTACGCGCCGCTGACGCTGTGCCGCGCCTGCGGCCATCGCTTCGCCTGCAACATCTGCGATGCGTGGCTGGTCGATCATCGTTTCCGCCAGCGCCTGGTCTGTCATCATTGCGGCTTCTCGGTGCCACGCCCGCATCTGTGCCCGCAATGCGGCGCGGAGGAATCGCTCGCCGCGATCGGCCCCGGCGTCGAACGCTTGCAGGAGGAAGCGGCGGCGTTATTTCCTGACGCGCGCACCATGGTGCTGTCGAGCGATCTGATCACCGACATCGAGACCATGCGCTCGGAACTGAACGAGATCGCGGAGGGCCGCGTCGATATCATCATCGGCACGCAACTGGTGGCGAAAGGCCACAACTTCCCGCGGCTCAATCTGGTCGGGGTGATCGATGCCGATCTCGGTCTCGGCAATGGCGATCCGCGCGCCGCCGAACGCACCTTTCAATTGCTCAATCAGGTGATTGGCCGCGCCGGGCGGGAGCAGGGTCGCGGCGTCGGCTTCCTGCAGACCCATCAGCCCGAGCATCCGGTGATGAAGGCGCTGGTCGCCTGCGACCGCGAGGCGTTCTACGACAGCGAGATCGAGCAGCGCGAGCGAGCGCTCTATCCGCCGTTCGGCCGTCTCGCCGCGATGATCGTTGCTGCGGGCGACCGGCCGAGCGCCGAGGGTTTTGCCCGTAAGCTTGCGGCGATTGCGCCGCGTCACGATGCGGTGCAGGTGCTGGGTCCGGCGGAAGCGCCGCTCGCGGTGATCAAGGGCCGCTATCGCTTTCGCCTGCTGGTGAAGTCGGCGCGCCATGTCGATCTGTCGCGCTATTTGCGTGACTGGCTCGCCGCCGCGCCGAAGACCAAAGGCAATCTCACGCTCGAGGTGGATGTCGATCCGCAGAGCTTTCTCTAAAGATCGTCATTGCGAGCGCAACGATGAAGCAAATCCGAGATGCTGCAACATACTCGATCGTCATCACCGGGCTTGTCCCGGTGATCCACGTCTTAACTGCGCTTTAGAGAAAGGCGTGGATGGCCGGGTCATCAGGGCGTTTACGCCCGTCTTCGACGGGCTACGCCCGGCCATGACGGCTTGAGAGCAAGAACCGCGCTGAAAATGAAAGAGCCGGCATTCGCGCCGGCTCTCATCACACATACTAAACTCAACTAACGCAGACGCACACTTACTGAACTTCCGCGACCACCATGCCGACGCCGCGGCCGGTGAGGCCGATGGCATGCGCCGCGCCCTTGGACAGGTCGAGCACCCGGCCGCGAATGAACGGGCCGCGATCGTTGACGGTAACGACCACGCTGCGGCCGCCATGAGTGACCCGGAGCCGGGTGCCGAATGGCAGCGAGCGGTGCGCGGCGGTCATGGCGTTCTGGTTGAAGCGCTGGCCGGAGGCGGTGCGGCTGCCGGACTCGTTGCCGTAATAGGAGGCCATGCCGGAGAAGCTGCGGCTATGGCTGACGGAGGCGTGGGCGTCCCGCCAATGCTTGCGGGGAGCGGCGACGCCGGAGGTCGCGCTGACGGCGACCAGGGCGGCAGTCGCGGCGGCGATCATCGAGGCATTCCGAATCCTCCGGGATCGGCGCGGCGCGCGGCGTAAAGCATTGATCATCAAGTCTGTCCCTCGTTATCGTATATTCGTTCCAGCGCAGGCTAGAAAATTGCCCGCACCTGTGTGGCGGGACCGATCATTCAATAATAAGGCAATAGCGCGGCAAGGATGTTGTTCCTCGGAGGGCTTGTGCCCGCAAAGAATACCGCGCTGGACTGACAGGGAAGGCGAATACTTGACGATATAAATACTCACCAAATGTATTTACTTGATTATTCTGTAGAGCAATGGTCAGAATCCGGCCCGTCAAATAAAGTTACCGAATACTTGCCAGACACTCCCGGCCCGTATTTTTGCATGGCTACCGGGAAGGGATCCGCTGCAACGCATAGCGTCGGGGCATCGGCTGACGGCGGCGGTATTTGAGTAGGATTTTCGGCAGGGCGGTCCGCGCCGGGGTCGTCGCGCTGCGAAAGCGGCGCGGGCCAAGCGCTGCGGCAACGCGACCCGCCTTGAAATCCTTAGACTTAAAGCCTGTCTGTGCGATTGGCTGGTCACGTCATATTGCACCTGCTCGCGCCCTATGTTAGCAAACCGGCGATTTTCAAGGCACCGGTTGTCCCCGTTCTCGCTGAAAATCAAAGTCCAGCTTGAATCTCAAGGACTTGCATCGCTTTGGCGCCACCCTCGGCGCGGTGGTTTGGCGAGAGTTTTTCCTTGGGCTTTCGACAGCAAAAGAGCATTTCGTGGCCACTGAAGATCCATCCGTTTCGGGCGTGTCCGGTCGTTACGCGACGGCCCTGTTTGAACTCGCGCGCGACGAAAAATCCGTCGACGCCGTCAAGGCGGACCTCGAGACGTTTTCCGCTTTGCTTCATGACAGTCCGGACCTTGTGCGGCTGGTGCGCAGTCCGGTGTTCACCGCCGAGGCGCAGACCAAGGCGCTGTCTGCGGTGCTGGAGCGCGCCGGCATCAGCGGCATCACCGCGAATTTCCTGAAGGTTCTCACCGCCAACCGCCGTCTGTTCGCGGTGGCGGACGTCATCCGCGCCTTCCGCGCGCTGGTGGCCAAGTTCAAGGGCGAGGCGACCGCCGACGTCACCGTCGCCGAGAAGCTGAGCGACAAGAATCTCGACGCCCTCAAGGCCGCGCTGAAGTCAGTGTCGGGCAAGGATGTCGACCTCAACGTGAAGATCGATCCTTCGATCATCGGCGGGCTGATCGTCAAGCTCGGCAGCCGCATGGTCGATAGCTC
>JAFKKO010000113.1 GCA_017305455.1 Hyphomicrobiales bacterium
TGCATCGTCGCGTCATTCGGGGCAAAACCGCCCTCGAAAATCGTCTTTGCGAAGTTGAGGAGAAGTTGAATGGCAGTCCGGGTCGCAATCAATGGATTTGGCCGCATCGGCCGCAACATCCTGCGCGCAATCCATGAGTCCAAGCGCACGGACATCCAGGTTGTCGCCATCAACGATCTCGGTCCGGTCGAGACCAACGCGCATCTGCTGCGTTACGACTCGGTGCACGGCCGCTTTCCCGGCGAAGTGAAGGTCGATGGCGACAGCATCGACATCGGCACCGGCAAGATCAAGGTCACCGCGATCAAGGACCCGACCACGCTGCCGTGGAAGGAGCTCGACATCGATATCGCGATGGAGTGCACCGGCATTTTCACCTCGCGCGAGAAGGCCGCGATGCATCTCGCCGCCGGCGCCAAGCGCGTGCTGGTGTCCGCGCCGGCCGACGGTGCCGACGCCACCATCGTCTACGGCGTCAACCACGACAAGCTGACCCGCGACCACATGGTGGTCTCCAACGGCTCCTGCACCACCAACTGCCTCGCCCCGGTCGCCAAGGTGCTGAACGACACCGTCGGCATCGAGACCGGGTTCATGACCACGGTGCACGCTTATACCGGCGACCAGCCGACCCTCGACACCATGCACAAGGATCTCTACCGCGCCCGCGCCGCCGGCCTGTCGATGATCCCGACCTCGACCGGCGCGGCCAAGGCGATCGGCCTCGTGCTGCCCGAACTGAACGGCAAGCTCGACGGCGTGTCGATCCGCGTGCCGACACCGAATGTCTCGGTGATCGATCTCAAGATCGTCGCCAAGCGGAAGACCACCAAAGAAGAAATCAACGACGCGGTGCGCCGCGCCTCGCAGCAGCAGCTCAAGAACATCCTCGGCGTCACCGATCATCCGAACGTGTCGATCGACTTCAACGGCGACCAGCACTCGTCGATCTTCGCGATGGACCAGACCAAGGTGCAGGGCGGCACGCTGGTGCGCGTGCTGTCGTGGTACGACAACGAGTGGGGCTTCTCCAACCGTATGGCGGACACCGCCGTGGCGATGGGCAAGCTGATCTGACAACAGCGCCGTCGCCGGGGCGCGCAAGACGCATCCCCGGCGTACGGCGTCGATGCAACCGCCCGGGTGACGGCCGCGTCGAAGATGGCCGCACCTTGAGGGCGAGGGTGGAGGGACGCGGTTCGCAATGTCTGGATTCCGGACTCTCGACGACGTTGACGTCAACAACAAGCGCGTGCTGGTGCGCGTCGATCTCAACGTGCCGATGGACAATGGCCGGGTGTCGGATGCGACCCGCATCGAGCGCGTCGCCAAGACCATCATCGAAATCTCGGAGAAGGGCGGCAAGGTCATCCTGCTCTCGCATTTCGGCCGCCCCAAGGGCGTCGATCCGAAAGCCTCGCTGAAGCCGGTCGCGGTCACGCTCGGCTATGTGCTGCGGCGTCCGGTCGGCTTCGCGGAAGACTGCGTCGGCAAGGTCGCGCAGGACGCGGTCGCGACGATGAAGCCCGGCGACATCCTGTGCCTGGAGAACACCCGCTTCCATTCCGGCGAGGAGAAGAACGACCCGGCCTTCGTCGCCGAACTCGCCAGGCTCGGCGACATCTGGGTCAACGACGCGTTCTCCTGCGCCCATCGCGCCCACGCCTCGACCGAGGGTCTCGGCCATGTGCTGCCGGCCTATGCCGGGCGCACCATGCAGGCCGAACTCGACGCGCTGTCCAAGGCGCTGGAGGCACCGACCCATCCGGTGATCGCGATCATTGGCGGCGCCAAGGTCTCGACCAAGCTCGATCTCTTGGAAAATCTCGTCAGCAAGGTCGACGCGCTGGTGATCGGCGGCGGCATGGCCAACACCTTCCTGCACGCGCAGGGCGTCAATGTCGGCAAGTCGCTGTGCGAGAAGGATCTCGCGCCGACCGCGCTGCGCATCCTCGACAAGGCCGAAGCCGCCAACTGCGCCATCATCCTGCCGGTGGACGCCGTGGTGGCGTTTCATTTCGAGGCCCACGCGCCTTCGCAGGCCTACGGGCTCGACGCCATTCCCGCCGACGGCATGATCCTCGACGTCGGGCCGCGCTCGATCGAGCGCATCCGCGCCGCGATCGACGATGCGGCGACGCTGGTGTGGAACGGCCCGGTCGGCGCCTTCGAGATCGCACCGTTCGACCGCGGCACCGTGCAGGCAGCCAAACACGCGGCTGCGCGCACCAAAGCCGGCCATCTGATTTCGGTGGCGGGCGGCGGCGACACCGTCGCGGCGCTCAACCACGCTGGCGTTTCGTCCGATTTCACCTATGTCTCGACCGCCGGCGGCGCCTTCCTGGAATGGATGGAAGGAAAACCCTTGCCCGGCGTCGAGGTTCTACGCTCGGCCCAAAACTGACATTCGCAAGGCGCGCCTGGACGGATTCCGGCGGCGCCGCAACACGGAGAACAGGCAGACATGGCTCGCATCACGTTGCGTCAATTGCTCGATCATGCTGCGGAACACGACTACGGCGTGCCGGCCTTCAACATCAACAACATGGAGCAGGCCCTCGCCATCATGGAGGCGGCCTCCTCGCTCGATGCGCCGGTGATCATCCAGGCCTCGCGCGGCGCGCGCTCCTACGCCAATGACGTCATGCTCAAGCACATGATGGATGCGGTGACCGAAATCCATCCGCAGATTCCGGTCTGCGTGCATCTCGACCACGGCAACGAGCCGGCGACCTGCATGACCGCGATCCAGGCCGGCTTCACCTCGGTGATGATGGACGGCTCGCTCAAGGCCGACGGCAAGACGCCGGGCGACTGGGCCTATAATGTCGGCGTCACCAAGACGGTGACCGACATGGCGCATCTTGGCGGCATCTCGGTCGAGGGCGAACTCGGCGTGCTCGGCTCGCTGGAAACCGGCATGGGCGACAAGGAAGACGGCCACGGCGCCGAGGGCAAGCTGTCGCACGACCAGCTTCTCACCAATCCCGACGAGGCGGTGAAGTTCGTCAAGGAAACCAAGGTCGACGCGCTCGCGATCGCGATGGGCACCTCGCACGGCGCCTACAAATTCACCCGCAAGCCGGACGGCGCGATCCTCGCCATGAACGTGATCGAGGAAATCCACCGCAAGCTGCCGAACACCCACCTCGTGATGCACGGCTCCTCGTCGGTGCCGCAGGACCTGCAGGACATCATCAACCAGTACGGCGGCAAGATGAAGCCGACCTGGGGCGTGCCGGTCGAGGAGATCCAGCGCGGCATCAAGCACGGCGTGCGCAAGATCAACATCGACACCGACAACCGCATGGCGATGACCGGCCAGATCCGCAAGGTGCTGCAGGAGAATCCGGGCGAGTTCGATCCGCGCAAATATCTGAAGCCGGCGATGGAAGCGATGACCAAGCTGTGCAAGGCGCGTCTGCAGGAGTTCAACACCGCGGGGCAAGCCAGCAAGATCAAGCGGGTGCTGACCACCGCGGAGATGGCCAAGCGCTACGCCAAGGGCGAGCTCGATCCCAAGATCGCGTAAGACGGAAATGCTCTTTGGGACGGTCATGGCCGGGTGATCCCGGCCATGACCGTTTAAAGGATTGTTTGAAAACTTTGAAAACCTCGTCCTGAGGAGCCGTTTCGTCAGAAACGGCGTCTCGAAGGGCGAGGTTTTCAAGGAAAAGTCCTCGATCCTTCGAGACCGCGCCATAGCGCGTCGGAAGACGCGCGTGCACGCGCTGTTGACGCCTCCTCAGGATGAGGACTTTTCAACAGTCGCTGAAACTCCGGTAAAAGCCGTGGATGCCCGCGGCACAGGCGAGCGGAAGCGACGCCGTTCTCCGAATGGGGATGCGCCGGCCGGACGGCGAAAAAGGCAGCGTTTTTCATCCCGATTTGAATTACAAAGCGTCCCATACTCCTTTTTTGGCCGCAGTCCGGGGACATCAAGCAGCATCATGGCCACCAGACCGACCTCCAAAGCCCCGGCACTCCCGCCCGTCCCTCGCCTTTATCTCGCGACGCCGCCGATCGCCGATCCCGCGCCGTTGCTGGCGCAACTTCCCGCGCTGCTGGCGCAGGCCGATGTCGCCGCCGTGCTGCTGCGCCTCGCGCCGGCCGACGAGCGCGGCATGATCACCCGCGCCAAGGCGGTGGCGGGGCCAGTGCAGCAGGCCGGCGCCGCGCTGCTGATCGCGGATCATTTTTCGCTGGTGGCGCGCGCAGGCGCCGATGGCGCGCATCTGTCCGGTCTTGCGGCGATGGACGAGGCGATGCCCACCCTGAAGCCCGACCGCATCGTGGGCGTCGGCGCGCTGCAGACCCGCCACGACGCCATGGTCGCGGGCGAATCCGGCGCCGACTACGTGCTGTTCGGCGAGCCGGGTCACGGCGAGCGGCCCTCGCCCGACGCCATCTTCGAGCGCCTGCAATGGTGGGCGGAAGTGTTCGAGACGCCCTGCGTCGGCTATGCCGCCTCGCTGGACGAGACGCGGCTGTTCGGCGGCAGCGGCGCGGAATTCATCATGCCGGGCTATGTCTGGGACGATCCGCGCGGCCCGGCCGCGGCGCTCGCCGAAGCGGCGCAGACGATCGCGGCGGCCCATGCCGACGCATTCGGCGCGGCGGATACAGGAAGGTAGCGGCGCATGACGACGCGGCGCGGATGGATGCTCGTTGCGGCCCTTGGCGGCGGCATCGTGCTGGCCGTGCCCGCGTCCGCGCAATTGTCGCTGACACCGCCGGCCGAGCAGAAGCCCGCGCCGAAAGCGCCGGCACAAAAGCCGCCGCCCGGTCCTGCGCCGAGGGCCGAACCCAAGGCGAGCCCGAAAACCGAACCGAAGGCCGAATCCAAATCCGCCAAACCGGCTCCGGCGAAAAAGGACGCGCCCGCCGCGCCGATCGACCCGAATGTCGATGCCGCCTATGGCGCCTATCAGCTCGGCTATTATCGCACCGCGCTGGACCTTGCCACCAAGCGCGCCACCGAACAGGGCGATCCCAAATCGATGACGCTGATCGGCGAGATCTACGCCAGCGGCCTCGGCATCAAGCGCAACGACGAAAAGGCCGCCGAATGGTACGGCAAGGCCGCCGAGCGCGGCGACCGCAACGCGATGTTCGCGCTCGGCATGATGAAAATCAGCGGGCGCGGCGGCCCCGCCAATCGCGACGAGGGCGCCAAGCTGCTCGCCTCCTCGGCCAAGCTCGGCAAACCGGAGGCGGCCTACAATCTCGGCCTGCTCTATCTCGAAGGCCAGATTTTCCCGCAGGACCTGAAGCGCGCCGCCGAACTGTTCAGGCAGGCCGCCGATGCCGGCAACGCCGAGGCGCAATACGCGCTCGCCACGTTCTATAAAGAGGGCCGCGGCGTCGAGAAGAATATCGCCGAAGCGGCGCGGCTGCTCGGCCTCGCGGCGCTCGCCGACAATATCGATGCCGAGGTCGAATACGCCATCGCGCTGTTCAACGGCACCGGCGTCAAGAAGGACGTTCCAGCCGCGATCGCCCTGCTCAACCGCGCCGCGCGGCAGAACAGCCCGATCGCGCAGAACCGCCTCGCCCATATCCTGATCGAGGGCAAGGGCGTGCCGGTGGACAAGATCAACGGCTTCAAATGGCACCTGATCGCCAAGACCGCCGGCGCCAGCGACCCCGACCTCGACGCGCGAATGGCCGAATTGCCCGCCGAGGACCGCAAAAAAGCCGAGGATGCGGCGCGCCGCTGGTTCGGCGTCCGCTGAGCGCGGCCGCGGCCCTTGACGCCCCGGCGCTTTGAAGCCAATACCCCTTCGCGCCACCCATGCGCCGCCGCCCCGTCCGCAACCCCTAAAAGCCGCGCCGAGTTCATGATCCATTCCGCTCTCATCAACGTCATGGTCAAGGCCGCGCGCCGCGCCGGCCGCAGTCTCAAGCGCGATCTCGGCGAGATCGAGAACCTGCAGGTCTCGCTGAAGGGCCCGGCCAATTTCGTCAGCGCGGCCGACCGCCGCGCCGAGGACATCCTCTACGAGGAGCTGAGCAAGGCGCGCCCCGGCTACGGCTTCATCGGCGAGGAAGGCGGCACGCGCGAGGGCAGCGACAAGACCAACACCTGGATCGTCGATCCGCTCGACGGCACCACCAATTTCCTGCACGGCATTCCGCAATTCGCCATCTCGATCGGCCTGCAGCGCGAAGGCACCATGATCGCCGGCGTGATCTACAATCCGGCCAATGACGAACTCTACATCGCCGAACGCGGCAAGGGCGCCTTTCTCAACGACACGCGGCTGCGCGTCGCGGCGCGCAGGAAGCTCGACGACTGCGTGATCGCCTGCGGCCTGCCGCATATCGGACGCGGCGACCATGAACTAGCCCGGCGCGAAATGGCGGAACTGCAGCCCCGCGTCGCCGGCCTGCGCCGCTTCGGGGCGGCCTCGCTCGACCTCGCTTTTGTCGCCGCCGGCCGGCTCGACGGCTACTGGGAGCGCAACCTCAAGCCGTGGGATATCGCCGCGGGCCTGATCATGGTGCGCGAAGCCGGCGGCATCGTCAGCGGCATCGAGGGTCACGACAACACGCTGGAAAGCGGCAACGTGGTTTGCGGCAACGAAGTGATCCACGCCGAACTGGTCAGGATCCTCAAGCCGCTGTAACGCAGCGCCTGTTTCACGTTTCATCGGACGAACATCCACGCGCGCGGCCCAGGACGGCCTGCGGCTGGAACGAATTCATCAACTCGCGTCTTTTCTCCCGCCCTCGCTGTGCCATACTCCCGCGCGACCCGTTCACGCGCGAGGACTGACGATCCGACATGGCGAAACATCCAACTCCCACCGCCGACGACATCGAAGTCACAAAACTGTCGTCACCCCGCATTTTTCTGGTGCGGATGCTGGTCTTCCTGATCCTGTGCAGCCTGATCGTCGTCGTTCTCTACAAACAGATCTGGACCGCGTTCCTCGCCAATCCCGGCCTCAATGCCCTGATCGGCGCGGTGCTGCTGATCGGCATCATCCTGTCGTTCCGGCAGGTGATCCGGCTCTATCCGGAAGTGGCGTGGGTCAATCATTTCCGCATCTCCGATCCGGGCCTTGCGCTGGAGCGGCGGCCGACGCTGCTGGCGCCGATGGCCGCGATTCTCTCCAACCGCTCGGGGCGCATGAGCATCTCGCAGCAGACCATGCGGCATCTGCTCGATTCGATCGCGACCCGCCTCGACGAAGCGCGCGACATCTCGCGCTACATGACCGGCCTTCTGGTGTTTCTCGGCCTGCTCGGCACCTTCTGGGGCCTGATCGAAACGGTCGGCTCGGTCGGCCAGGTGATCGACGGCCTCAAGGTCGGCGGCGAAGCCGGCGCGATGTTCGACACGCTGAAGGAAGGTCTCGCCGCGCCGCTCGGCGGCATGGGCATTTCATTCTCGTCCTCGCTGTTCGGCCTTGCCGGCTCGCTGATCCTCGGCTTCCTCGATCTGCAATCGAGCCAGGCGCAGAACCGCTTCTACACCGATCTGGAAGACTGGCTGGCGGAGACGGTGCGCGAATATCACGGCGAGACCGGCACGGGGCCGTCCGGCGCCCCCGATCTCGGCCCGCTGATCGAACGCCTGCGCACCAGCATCGAGAGCATCGGCTCCAGCCGCGCCACGACCACCGCGATGGCCAATCTCGCCGAAGCGATCCAGGGCCTGGTGCAGCACATGCGCAGCGAGCAGCAACTGATCCGCGAATGGGCCGACGGCCAGGGCGAGCAGAACACGGAAATCCGCAAGCTGCTGGAACGGATCGCGCACGAGCGCGAAGAGACCGAGCGGAGCTGACGCATGGCGCTGACACGGCGGCGACACGACAGCGGATTCAACTACTGGCCAGGCTTCGTCGATGCGCTGTCGACGCTGATCCTCGCCATCGTCTTCCTGCTGTCGGTGTTCCTGGTGACGCAGTTCTTCCTGTCGCAGGAGGTTAGCGGCAAGGACAAGGTGCTGGAGCGGCTCAACGCCCAGATCGCCCAGCTCTCCAATCTGCTGTCATTGGAGAAGACCGGAAAACTCACTCTCGAGGATCAGCTCTCGCAATTGCGCGCGGGCCTTGCCGGCGCCGAGGCCGAACGCGACCGCGTCAAGGGCCTCTATGAGGGTCTTGCCGGCGCGGCGGCGAGCGGCGCGGGCCGCACGGCCGAACTCGGCAAGGCGCTCGATTCCGAAAAGCAGATTTCGGCGCGCGCGCTGGCGCAGGTCGAAGTGCTGAACCAGCAGATCAGCGCGCTGCGCCGCCAGCTCGCCGCGCTGGAGGAAGCGCTCGACGCTTCCGAGAAACGCGACAAGGAATCGCAAGGCAAGATCGCCGAGCTCGGCCAGCGTCTCAACGTCGCGCTGGCGCAGCGGGTGCAGGAATTGTCGCGCTACCGCTCCGAATTCTTCGGGCGGCTGCGCGCCATTCTCGGCGACCGGCCGGATATCCGCATCGTCGGCGACCGTTTCGTGTTCCAATCCGAAGTGTTCTTCGACACCGGACAGGCGGCGCTTTTGCCCGAAGGCCACGCCGAGCTCGACAAGCTCGCCAGCGCGCTGGCCGATCTCGACAAGCAGATTCCGAATGAAATCGCCTGGGTGCTGCGGGTTGACGGCCACACCGACGTGCGGCCGATCAACAGCCCGCAGTTCAAATCCAACTGGGATTTGTCGGCGGCGCGCGCCATCTCCGTGGTGCAATACCTGATCTCGCGCGGCGTGCCGCCACAGCGGCTGGTCGCGGCTGGCTTCGGCGAATTCCAGCCGCTCGACCCCGACAAGACCGAGGAAGCCTATCGCCGCAACCGTCGCATCGAGCTCAAGCTCACCGAGCGTTAGAGCAGGATGAAATGAGGCTGGACCACTTGCTTCGTCATTGCGCGCGGAGCGAAGCAATCCAGCCTGGCTCGTCACGCAAAAGGACTGGACTGCTTCGTGCTTGCGCTCCTCGCAATGACGGTCGTTCAACTCTATTTCATTCCACTCCGGATGCGGTCATGAGCACACCCTTCGAGCTGCGGCCCTATCGAGACGGCGATGAGGACGCCGCCATCGCGCTGTGGCATCGCACCTGGCAGATCGCCTATCCGCAGATCGATTTCACCGAACGCCTCGATGGCTGGCGGACGCGCTGGCGCACCGAGCTTGCGCCGGTGGCGACCATTGTCGTCGCCGAGCGGAACGCGGCGCTGGTCGGCTTCGTCACCATCGATGCCAACGGCTATCTCGATCAACTGGTGGTCGCTCCCGAAATGTGGGGCTCGCCGCTCGGCGATACGCTCATCGATGCCGCCAAGACGCTGTCGCCGCACGGCATCACCTTGCTGGTGAACTCCGACAATGCGCGCGCGATCCGCTTCTATGAGCGCAACGGCTTCCGCCACACTCACGATGCCGTCAATCCGGGCTCGGGCCGCCCTATTCAGGGCATGGCATGGCGACCGGAGCAGCGCCCGCAAAACTGAACAAGCGCTATGACCAATGACCCCGGTTCATCCGTGCCGATCAGAGGCCTCAGCGAAACGGAGGCCGGAACAAGGCTGAAGGCCGAGGGCTTCAACGAGCTGCCGCGGCCCGATCATCGCACCGTGCTCGGCATCGTGCTGGAGGTGCTGCGCGAGCCGATGCTGGCCTTGCTGCTCGGCGGCGGTCTCATCTACCTCATGCTGGGCGATCTGCAGGAAGCGCTGATCCTGCTCATCTTCGCGACCATGTCGGTGGCGATTACCGTCATTCAGGAAACGCGGACCGAGCGCGTGCTGGAAGCGCTACGCGACCTCACCAGCCCGCGCGCGCTCGTGATCCGGGACGGCGAACGCAAGCGGATCGCCGGCCGTGAGGTGGTGCGGGGCGATATCATCATGCTGGCCGAGGGAGACCGCGTGCCGGCCGATGCCGTGCTGGTGCAGGCTCAGGACCTGCAGGCGGACGAATCCCTGCTGACCGGCGAATCGGTGCCGGTGCGGAAACTCACGGCCGGCACTACCCCGCTCGCTCAGGCGCGGCCCGGCGGCGACGATCTGCCCTATATGTATTCGGGATCGCTGGTGATCCGCGGCAGCGGCATCGCCGAAGTTCTCGCGACCGGACTGCGCAGCGAAATCGGCAAGATCGGACAATCGCTGCACGCGCTCGAGGCGGAGCCGCCACGGCTGCGCGCGCAGATCAGCCGTCTGGTCAAGCTCGCAGCCATCGCGGGCGCGATCGTCAGCGTCGCCGCGGTGCTGCTCTACGGCATGCTTCGCGGCGGATGGCTGGATGCCGTGCTCGCCGGCATCACCATCGGCATGTCGATGCTGCCGGAGGAATTTCCGGTCGTGCTCACCGTGTTCATGGCGATGGGGGCATGGCGCATCTCGCGCGCCCGGGTGCTAACCCGCCGTGCCACCGCGATCGAAACGCTCGGCTCGGCCACGGTGCTGTGCACGGACAAGACCGGCACCCTGACTGAAAACCGGATGTCGATCGCCGAGTTGCGCGCAAGGAACGGCGACATCTTCCGGCCGCGCAAGACATCCGGCCCCGTCACATCCGGTGGTGTGATGAATCTGGTCAGATTTGGCGTGCTCGCCTGCGCGCCGGATCCGTTCGATCCCATGGAGAAGGCCTTTCATACCTTCTCGCGCGAGCGCATGCCCTCACCGGAGGGCTCGCCTGGTGCGGGCTGGCGACTGGCGCGGACCTACGGGCTTCATCCCGATCTTCTCGCGATGACCCAGGTCTGGCAGCCGGACGCAGCCAAGGCTGAATTCATCGTCGCCGCCAAGGGCGCTCCCGAGGCCATCGCCAGCCTGTGCCGTCTCGACGCCGCCGAGACCGCCGCGATCAGGCAGATGATTGACGGTATGGCGGCGGAAGGACAGCGCGTGCTGGGCGTCGCGCAAACTACGCATGCCGGAGACCACCTTCCGGACTCGCAACGAGGTTTCCGTTTCGAATTCCTCGGGCTGGTCGGCCTTGCCGATCCCCTGCGCGCGAGCGTGCCGGAGGCAATGCGCGAGTGCCGCTCCGCCGGCATTCGTGTGGTGATGATCACGGGTGACTATCCGGCGACAGCGCGGGCCATCGCGCGACAGGCAGGGCTTGAGAGCGACGAGATCCTGACCGGTGGCGAGATCGAATCTCTCGATGACTCGGAACTGCGCCGCCGTGTGCGGACGACCACCGTGTTCGCCCGGATCATGCCCGAACAAAAGTTGCGCATCGTGCAGGCGCTCAAGAACGAAGGCGAGATCGTCGCGATGACCGGCGATGGCGTCAATGACGCGCCCTCTCTCAAGGCGGCTCATATCGGCGTCGCCATGGGCGGACGCGGCACCGATGTCGCGCGCGAGGCATCCTCGATCGTTCTGCTCGATGATGATTTCGGATCGATTGTAACGACGATCCGGCTCGGCCGCAGGATCTATGACAATCTGCGCAAGGCGATGGGCTTCATCTTCGCGGTGCATGTGCCGATTGCCGGGCTGGCTTTGCTGCCGCTCCTGCTCGGGCTGCCGATCATCTTCAGCCCGATCCATATCGCCTTCCTGGAAATGGTGATCGATCCGGTGTGCTCGCTGGTTTTTGAGGCCGAAACGGAAGAGCACGATGTGATGCGCCGCCCGCCGCGCCCGCCGGCGGAGCCTTTGTTCTCATGGCCGCTGATCGGCTGGAGCCTGCTGCAAGGCACCCTGACATTCGCGCTCGTGGCGGCGATTTTCCTGACCGGGCTGTGGCGCGGTATGCCCGAGGACGAAGTCAGAGCGCTGACCTTCTTCTCATTGATCGTGGCGATCGTCAGCCTGATCCTTCTCAACCGGTCGTTCAGTTCATCCCTGCTCACGGCCTTTCGTCGCCCCAACCCGATGCTGGTCTGGATCCTGCTGACTGTCGTGGGCATCCTCGGTCTCAGTTTGCTCTGGCCTTTCGCACGCAACCTGTTCCGATTCGGACCGCTGCACTGGGATGATCTTGGATTGATCCTCGCCGCCGGCGGCATGGTGCTGGTCGCACTGGAATGGCTCAAGCCATTCTGGCGCAGACGGCTCCGGTTCTGACGGCACGCGCCTCGCATGCCGCGCGGCGTTGGAGTTGCAAGAGACCGGCGCCCGTTCAGGCCGCACGCGACAACGCTATTCGTGTGACGCCTTGGAGGCTTCGGCAGGCGCGGCGTCGGGATGCGGCTCGATGCCCATTTTCGCTTTCAGTTTCTCGCGGATCGCCTGGAACATCACATACAGCGCCGGGATCACGAAAATGCCGATCAGCGATGCCGCCAGCATGCCGCCGAACACCGGCGTGCTGACGTTGCGGAACGCGAGCTTCGAGGCGCCGGTTGCGATCACCAGCGGCACCAGGCCGAGGATGAAGGCGAACGACGTCATCATCACCGGCCTGAAGCGCAGGCGGGAGCCTTCGATCGCGGCTTCAAGCAGCGGCACGCCGTGTTCGCGCCGCTCCTTGGCGAATTCGACGATCAGGATGCCGTTCTTCGCCGCAAGGCCGATCAGCACCACCATGCCGATCTGCGCATAGAGATCGAGCGTGAGCCCGGCGAGCACGATGGCAAGATAGGCGCCGGCGACGCCGACCGAGACCGACAGCAGCACCGGCACCGGAATGGTCCAGCTCTCGTAGAGTCCAACGAGGAAGAGATAAGCGAACAGCAGCGCGAAGGCGAGAATGACCGGCGTCTGGCCCTCGGCGCGCTTTTCCTGGAACGAGATGTCGGTCCACGATCCCTGATAGCCTTGCGGCAATGTCTTGGCCGCCACCTGATCCATCGCCAGCAGCGCCTGTCCCGACGAGATGCCCGGTGCCGGGCCGCCCTGAATGGTGGCGGCGCGGGTGTTGTTATAGCGGATCAGGCCCTGCGGGCCGAGCACGAGACGCACCTCGACCAGGCTGCGCAGCGGCACCATCTGTCCGCCGCTGCTGCGCACGTTGATGCGGTAGATGTCGTCAACCGACGCACGGTCCTGCGCCTCGGCCTGCACCTGAACCTGCCAGGTGCGCCCGAACAGATTGATATCGTTGACATAGAAGCCGCCGAGCGAGGTCTGCAGCGCCTGAAAGATCGAACTGATCTCGACGCCGAGAATCCTCGCCTTGTCGCGATCGATGTCGAGATAGATCGACGGCGTGGTTGCTGAGAACGTGGTGAACACACGCGAGAGCTGCGGGTCCTGATTGGCGGCGACCACAAGACCACGCAGCACCTGCGCCATGTTTTCCGGCGAGCCGCCGCGCAGATCCTGCAGCACGTAGCTGAAACCGCCTCCGGTGCCGAGACCGATGATCGGCGGCGGCGCCAACGGAATGGCGATGCCGCCATGCACGCCGCGCAGTGCCAGCCCGAGCCTGCCGATGATGGCATCCGCTGTATTGGCCTTACCCTCGCGATGCTCGAAATTCTTCAGCGTCACGATCATGAAGCCCGCGTTCGGCTGCGAATAGTTGTCGACGAAATTCAGTCCGATGATCGAACTGACCTCGGCCACGGCCTCTTCCTTGCGGACAATGCCCTCGACCTGCTTCACCACTTCCGTGGTGCGCCCGACGGAGGCGCCGTCCGGGAGCTGTATCACCACGAAGAACGCGCCCTGATCGTCCGACGGAATGAATCCGGTCGGTGTCGCCTTGGCGAGTAAGCCCACTCCGATGAAAGCCATCACCACCACGATCGCGCCGCTGACCGAGAACCGCACCAGCCGCGCCACGACATTGCCGTAGCTGTCGCGCACGCGATCGATGCCGCGGCTGAGCTTGCCCATGAGGCCACGCTTGGGGCCATGATGCGGCCTGAGCAGGATCGCACACAGCGCCGGCGACAGCGTCAGCGCGTTGACCGCCGACAGGAACATCGACACCGCGACGGTGACGGCGAACTGCCGGAACAATTCGCCGGAAATGCCTGAAATGAAGGCGATCGGCACGAACACCGCGAGCAGCACCAGCGTGATCGCGATGATCGGCGCAAAGATGGTGCTCATCGCCAGCTTGGTGGCCTCGCCCGGCGGCAGTTCGGGATGCTCTTCCATCGTCTGCTCGACTGCCTCGACCACCACGATGGCGTCGTCCACCACAATGCCGATGGCGAGGATCATCGCCAGCAGCGACACCGTGTTGGCGGAATAGCCGATGGCGTTGAGCACGACGAAGGTGCCGATCAGGCTGACCGGCACCGCGATCATCGGAATCAGCGTGGCGCGCAGATTGCCGAGGAACAGGAACACCACCAGCAGCACCAGCACCGCAGCCTCGAGCAGCGTATGCTGGACCTTCTCGATCGTCGCCCGCACGAACACGGTCGGATCGTAAGTCACCTTCCACGCCAGCCCTTCGGGAAACGACTTGGCGCTCTCCGTCATCAGCTTGGTCAAGGCATCGACGGTCTTGAGCGCGTTGGCACCCGGCGACTGATAGATTCCGATCAGGGTGGACGGCGCGCCGTCGAGCCG
Organism: Hyphomicrobiales bacterium; assembly: GCA_017305455.1. Lineage (GTDB taxonomy): Bacteria > Pseudomonadota > Alphaproteobacteria > Rhizobiales > Xanthobacteraceae > Afipia. Next base: position 14,428 of record JAFKKO010000113.1, read on the forward strand.
GGTGGCGCGGTCGAGATTGGCGGCGCCGAGTTCGAGCCTTGCGATATCGCCAAGCCGCAGGATCGAGCCGTCCGGGTTGGTACGAATGACGATCTTCTCGAATTCCTCCGGCGAGGTCAGCCGTCCCTTGGTCTGGATGTTGAGCTGAAGCTGCTGGTCGTCCGAGATCGGACGTGCGCCGATGCGGCCGACAGCGGCCTGCGTGTTCTGCGACTGGATCGCCGAAATGACGTCGCCGGTGGTGAGATTGAGACCGGTCAGTTGATCCGTCTTGATCCAGACCCGCATCGCGTAATCCTGCGGGCCGAACAACTGCGCGTCGCCCACGCCGGGTGTGCTCTTGATCCGGTCCAGCAGGTTGATGGTGACGTAGTTCGACAGGAACAGTTCGTCGTAGCTCTGGTTCGGCGAATAGACCGCGATCACGCCCAGCAGGGCCGACGATTTCTTCTGCACGCGGACGCCGGATTTACGCACCTCCTCCGGCATCTTCGACAGCGCGATCTGCACGCGATTGTTGACGTTGACGGTGTTGATGTCCGGATTGGTGCCAAGCTCGAACGACACCAGCAGCGAATAGCTGCCATCATTGCCCGAGATGCTCTTCATGTAGATCATCTTGTCGACGCCGATCACCTGCGACTCGATGACCTGCGCGACCGTCGTCTCCACCACCTCGGACGATGCGCCGGGATAGCTCGCAGTGACCGAAACCTGCGGCGGCACGATGTCGGGAAATTGCGCGACCGGGATGGCGAGCAGCGAGACCAGGCCTGCGATCGCGGTGACCAGCGCGATCACGATGGCAAGGCGGGGCCGCTCCACGAAGATGGAGGACAACATGGCTAGAACCCGCGAATCGAGGTCTGGACCGGCGAAGCCGTCACCGGCAGGCCGGGCCGCAGGGTCTGCGCGCCCTGCACCACCACCATCTCGCCGCCGGACAGGCCCTCAAGCACCACGACGGAGCCACCGTTGCTCGGCCCGAGCTTCAGCCGCCTGACGGCTGCCTTGCCGTCCTCGACCACGAACACATAGACGCCCTGTTGGTCCGCGATCAGCGCGGCCTGCGGGATCACCACCCGCTCCTCCGGCTTGTCACCCTCGACGCTGACCTGCACGAGTTGGCCATCCACCAGTTCGCCATCCGGATTCTGCAGCGTGGCGCGCACCGTGATCGAATCGGTGGAGGGATCGACCTTGACGTCGACGAAATCGATCTTGCCGGTCTGCTTGTAGATTGCGCCGTTGGAGAACTGCACCACGACCTTGAAGTGATCCGCGGAAGCCTGATGCTTGCCGCGCTCCTCGGCGAGACGCAGGAACTCACGCTGGCTCACCGGAAACACCACATACATCGGATCGACGCTGACAATGGTGGTCAGCACGCCGGAGTTCGGCCCGACCACGTTGCCGCGCGTCACCGCGGTGCGGCCGATCCGCCCGTCGATCGGCGAGCGGATTTCGGTGTAACCAAGGTTGATTTCGGCGGTCTTCAGGTCGGCCTGCGCGCCGTCCAGATTGCCCTGCGCGGTCTTCTGCGCGGTCAACCGATCGTCACGCACGGCGACCGAGGTGGCGCTGGTCTTGAGCAATTCCTCCGCACGCTGGGTCTGCGTGATCGCATTCTCAAGCTGCGCCTGCATGCGCAGCACTCCGGCCTGCGCCTGCTGCACCGTCGCCTCGAACGGCCCCTTCTCGATCTGATAGAGCGGGGTGCCGGCTTTGACGCGCTCGCCGTCCTTGAACAGGATGTTTTCGAGATAACCGGTGACGCGCGCCCGCACCTCCACCCTTTGGGTGGCCTCGATGCGTCCGACAAAATGAACCGACTCGGTGACCGGCCGCTTGTCCGCCTTGACCACGCCGACGGTCGGCGCGGCGGGCTGCTGGGCTGTCGCCTCCGGCGTCCCGAGCAGCATGAGCGCAAGAGCGATCGCGGCATAGCCGCTGATGCGCACGAGGCTGTGACAAGATCTGCTATGACGGGGTCTGATGCGTTGCGGCTGACCGAGGGGCGTCGCCGCCAGAGGCGGATGCAAGGAAACCGTTGCACCGGAGACTTCCGGCATCACACCCTCGATCAAGCCCTGCCTCATATTGCGCCCCCCTGATCTTCGGTTCCGATGATGGGCCGACAATGATCGCGAAACAACTGCTGATTGTCGGTCTGGCGCACTGGACCACGGGGCGGCCCCGGTACGAACCCACCGTGGAATCCCAGCACAAACACGGAGATGTCCCGGCCCCGTTTGAAGACGGAAGCAAGACAACGGGCCTTGTTGCGTTGCGCCGCGCGGCACCTCAACAGATGCGCGGGCCGGGCAACTCCCTGGATTTCCTCATGGTCTCTCACGGCTGCTGACGCGACGTCCGCACCCAAAAGAGCAGAACGACTACGACAATTTGAGTCGTATTGACGACATTAAGGCTATTCAACAATTACCGTGTCGATAAAACTGGCCGTCCTTACCGGTGCTCCGATCCGGACTCTATCGTTCGGGCATGCGGAAGAACAGCACCAATCCCTCGCCCGACGATTCCATCATTCCTCCACCGACATTCGGACGGCGGCGTGTCAGGCCGCGCGTCTGCGTTGCCGATGCCAAGCCGCATGCCCGGCTGTTTCTCGGCGAAATGCTCGAGGCCTGCGGCTTCCTTGTCGAAAGCTGCGGCAGCGCCGAGGAGATGCCACGCGCGCTTCAGGCGACAATTCCGGACCTCGTGGTGCTTGGCTTCTCGGCCGGCGGCATCGAAGCGGCACGAACGCTGGAAGCGCTGGCGGCGGAAAACTTCACCGGCAGGGTGCTGCCGGTCGGCCCGGCTCACGCTCCGGCGGTCAGCGCGGTCTGTGACCTCGGCAAGCAGCTTGGCCTCGCGATGCTGCCATTGCTGACCACACCGTTCAGCGACCAGAGTCTGCGCGCCAGCGTTGCGCCGCTCATTCCGGCCGATCCGGCCCCCGACAAAGCGCCGGTCGATGTCGGCGAAGCGCTGGCGGCCGGATGGCTCGAACTCTGGTACCAGCCGAAGATCGACATTCCGACCCTGACGCTTGCCGGAGCCGAAGCGTTGGTGCGGATGCGCCATCCCGCGTGGGGCGTGGTGCTGCCCTCGCGCCTCATTCCCGCGAGGAAGGACCCGCACTTCCGCGCCTTCTCCCGCTTCGTCATCCAGTGCGCCATCGACGACTGGCAGGGCTTCCTGACCCGCGGCGGCGCGGTGCATCTCTCCGTCAACCTGCCGCCGGACTATTTCGAAGCACCCGGCGCGGTCGAGGAATTCTCGCGCCAGTTGCCGGCGCATCCGGCGTTCCGGGGCTTCAAGGTGGAATTCGACGCGAGCGAAATCATCGACCGCCTCGACTTCGTCAACGACGTGGCTCGCCAGCTTCGCTTCCACAATGTCTCGGCCACCATCGACAATCTCGGCAGCACGCTGCCCGCGTTCATGGCGCTCGAAACCCTCTATTTTTCCGAGATCAAGATTGCCTCGGCATTTACCGCAGGCTGCGCCGATAATCCGCTCAAGCGCAGCGTCTGTCGGCAGATCGTCGAATTCGCGGCCAGCCACGGCGCGCGTACCGTGGCAACAGGGCTGGAGGCGTGGCCGGACCTGATGGCGGCGCGCGATCTCGGCATCGATCAGGCGCAGGGATTTCTTTTCGCCAAGCCAATGACGGCGCCGCAATTCGCCCGCGACATCCTGGGCCGTATCAGCTTCAGCCCGCAGCACAGTGCCCCGGTGATGCGATAGCTTAAAACATCACCCACGCTTGTCCGAGCCGGCGTCGGCGGACTTGTCTCCCCTCAGCACAATGTAGATCGCCGGGATCACCAGCACGGTGAGCGCTGTCGACGAGGCGAGGCCGAACAGCAGCGAGATCGCAAGTCCCTGGAAGATCGGATCGGCGAGGATGACCGCCGCTCCGATCATCGCCGCGATCGCGGTCAGCAGGATCGGCTTGAAGCGGATGGCGCCGGCTTCCAGCAGCACATCGAGCAGCGGCTGGCCGGGCCGGCGAGCGTGACGGATGAAATCGACCAGCAGGATCGAGTTGCGCACGATGATGCCGGCGAGCGCGATGAAGCCGATCATCGACGTCGCGGTGAACGGCGCGTTGAACAGCCAGTGGCCCAGCAGGATGCCGATGAAAGTGAGCGGGATCGGCGTGAGAATGACCAGCGGCAACTTGAACGAGCCGAACTGCGCGACCACGAGAATGTAGATGCCGAGGATCGCCACCATGAAGGCGGCGCCCATGTCGCGGAACGTCACCCACGTCACCTCCCACTCGCCGTCCCACAACAGTGTCGGCCGGGTCTCGTCGTCGGGCTGGCCGTGGAGCGCGATAACGGGCTTGGGCAGATTGCCCCAATCGATCCTGTCGATCGCCTCCTGCACCGCGAGCATGCCGTAGATCGGCGCTTCATAGGCGCCGGCAAGCTCCGCCATCACCATCTCGGCCGGACGGCTGTTGTGCCGGAAGATCGGATAGGAGGCCGGCTCGCGCGTGACGCTCACGACATCGCCGAGTTCGACCACGCCGCGCCCGCCGGGCAATGCATTGGCCGGCACCGGCGTCGTCAGCGCGCGCTGGTCCATCACCGCGTCGGCCTTCGGCAGCGCGAGGCGGATCGCGATCGGCTGACGGCCGCCGCCACGATGGGAATAGCCCACCGTAACGCCGCTGTAGAGATAGCGCAGCGTGTCATACACGTCGGACTGCTCAACCTTGTAATATTCGAGGCTGTCCTGATTGATCGCGACGCGCAGACGCTCCGGCTGATTGCGATAGCTGTCCTCGACATCGACGATGAACGGAACGCTCTTGAACGCCTCGCGCACCTTGCCGGCCACCGCACGCCGCGTCTGCGGGTCAGGACCGTAGATTTCGGCCAGCAGAGTGCCCAGCACCGGCGGGCCGGGCGGCGGCTCGACCACCTTCACGATGGAGCCGTCCGGCAGGCCAAGATCTTTGAGACGCTGGCGGATGTCGAGCGCAATCGCATGACTGGCGCGCGCGCGGTCGCCCTTCTCCAGCAGATTGACCGCGACGTCCCCCTGCTCGGGGTTGGCGCGCAGATAATAGTGCCGCACCAGACCGTTGAAATCGAACGGCGCCGCCGCGCCGGCATAGGTCTGGAACGAGACGATTTCCGGCACGCCCGCCAGCCGATCGACGATCGCCTGCAAGGCCCGGTCGGTATCCTCGACCGAGGAGCCCTTCGGCAGATCGAGCACGACCTGCAGATTGGCCTTGTTGTCGAACGGCAGCAGCTTCACCGTGACGTGCTTGGTGTAAAACAGCCCGAGCGACGCCACGGTGGCGAGGCCGACCACCAGAAGAAAGATCCAAGCCCGCCGGCGCGTCGCCAGAACGGGCCTGGAGACCGCGACATAAAGACGGCCGAGCCGGCCGCCCCCGGCGCTCTCGTGGCCGCCGCCGGCATGGGCGGCACCCAGCTTCATCATCAGCCATGGCGTCAGCATCACGGCGACGAAAAAGGAGAACAGCATCGCGGCCGAGGCGTTGGCCGGGATCGGACTCATATAGGGACCCATCATGCCCGAGACGAACAGCATCGGCAGCAGCGCGGCGACCACCGTCAGGGTGGCGACGATGGTGGGATTGCCGACCTCCGCGACGGCATCGATCGCCGCCTGGGCGCGCGGGCGTCCGTCATGCATGGCCCAGTGACGGGAGATGTTCTCGATCACCACAATGGCGTCGTCCACCAGAATGCCGATCGAGAAGATCAGCGCGAACAGGCTGACGCGGTTGAGCGTGTAACCCATGATCCAGGACGCGAACAGCGTCAGCAGAATGGTGGTGGGAATTACCACGGCCACCACCAGCGCCTCGCGCCAGCCGATGGCGACGACGACCAGAACGACGATCGACACCGTCGCCAGACCGAGATGGAACAGCAGTTCGTTGGCCTTCTCGTTGGCGGTCTCGCCGTAATTGCGCGTGACCGTCATCTCCACATCCTCGGGGAAGATCTGGCCGCGCACATGCTCCAGACGCTTGACCACCTCTTCGGCAATCACCACCGCGTTGGTGCCGGGACGCTTGGCGATGGCGAGGGAGACGGTCGGCGTGCGTGCGAGTTTGTCCGAGACCTTGCGAATGTCGGTCACCCGGCTTTCGGCCGGAGAGGTCGCCAGCGCGACATGAGCGACATCGCGGACATAGACCGGGCGGCCATCGCGGGCCGTAAGCAGGAGATTGCCGATCTCGGGCAGCGATTGCAGCGTCTGGCCGGCAACGATGGCGCGCTGCTGGGTGTCTTCCCGCACCGTCCCGATCCGGAACGAGCGGTTGGCGCCGTCGATCTTGGCGGCAAGCTGTTGCAGGGTGATGCCGTAGAGCGAGAGCTTTTCCGGGTCCGGCTCGACGCGGAACTGCTCGGGCTGCTCGCCGACGATGTAGGTGAGGCCGATGTCCGGCAGCTTCGCCACTTCGACCTGCAATTCGCGGGCAAGCCGCGTCAGGCCGTTCGCGGTCCAGCGCGCGGCGGCATCGGCGGTCGGACGCAGCGTCACCACGACGATCGCAACATCGTCGATGCCGCGGCCGACGATGAGCGGCTCCGGAATTCCGACCGGAATCCGGTTCATGTTGGCGCGGATTTTCTCATGCACGCGCAGAATGGCGGCATCGGAATTGGTGCCGACCTTGAATCGCGCCGTGACGACCGTGCCGTCATCCTCGGTCTGCGAATAGACATGATCGACGTCGTTGATGCTTTTGACGATGGTCTCGAGCGGCTCGGTGACCAGCTTGACGGCGTCCTCCGCCTTGAGCCCGTTGGCGGTGACGCGGATATCGACCATCGGCACCGAGATCTGGGGCTCCTCCTCGCGCGGCAGCGTGACCAGCGCGACAAGTCCGAGCGCCAGTGACGCCAGCAGAAAGAGCGGTGTCAGGGGCGATGCGATGAAGGCGCGGGTGAGATTTCCTGCAATTCCGAGCTTCATGGCAGGATGATCCGGTCGCCGTCGTGCAGGCCGGTGAGAATCTCCACACGTCCCTGCCCGTTATCCTCGAAGGCTTCGCCGAGGATGATCGCGACATCCACCTCGCTGTTGGCCGCCGCGACACGCACATAGTCGACGCCGTGCACGGTGCGGATCGCCGCGGGCGGAACCGCGAGGACCTTGCGCTTGCCCACCGGAATCGACACCAGCGTGCGTTCGTGGACGAAATAGTCCCCGATGCCCTGGACTTCGACATCGGCGATCACACGTCCATCGACGATCTCCGGATAGACCTTGACGATCCGGCCGCGATGCGCCGTCGGCAGCAGATCCTGCGTCTGGGTCAGCCCGCGCTCGCCGACCAGCACGTCGGAGCCCTGCACGATCTCCGCCGCATGACGCTCCGGCAGCGACAAACGCAGATAATACGGGCCCGGCGCGATGCGGGCGATCTCCTCGCCGGGCAGGATCACCGAGCCGAGCGTGACGGGCACGGTCAGCACCCGCCCCGCTCCCGGCGCGAAAACGGTGCCCTCGCGCGCGCTCTGCTCGATGACGGTTTTCTCCGCCTTGGCGGCCGCCATCTGGTTCATCGTCACCTCGAACTGCATCTTCGCCTGATCGAGACTGACCTGGGTGCCGGTGCCGGTCGCCCGAAGCTGCTGCGCCCGATCCAGTTGGGTCCGCGCATTGTCGAGTTGCGAGTTGAGCGCTTCGATCTTTGCGTCGGCGGCATTGAGCTGAAGCGGCAGCTTTTCGTCGACGACGACGGCAATCGCCTGCCCCTGGGTGACGTGATCGCCCTGAGTGACGTGAAGTTCGCGGATGGCGCCGCCGATGCGGGCGCGCGCCGGCACCACGATGCGGCTTTCGACCTGGCCGAAGACCGCCTTCATTTCGGGAATCGTCATCGCCTTGACGACGAACTCGGCGGCACCGGCTCCGGTGCTGCCGAGAATCGCCATCATGGCGCAGAGCGCTGCCGACAAGGACAAACGCGATCGGTGGCTGAGACCTGAAACGTTCACGACAACCTCACCGCTTCATCGGATGACGGGATGGCGAAAGCCCTGCCATCACTTGAACGCCACACCCGCCGGACATCCGAGCTTCCTGAACACCATCGCCGCCGGGCAAAAGCCGGTGATCGACGCCTGGATCAGATTGAGGCCGACAAAAACCGTGAGCAGATAGAACCACGGCGAGACATAGTGCCCAAGCGCGAGGGACAGCAGAACCATGAAGCCCGCGAACATCATAACGGCGCGATCGACTGTCATTGTCATTTCCTTTGTGTTCGGGACCGCCTAGTCGGCGGTCTCCAGGTGAATTTCCTTCAGCTTCTTGATGCCGAGCATGTCGAGAACGAGGTTCTCGTAGAACGTCTCGGCCTTGCCCTGCCGGATCTTGCGCAGGAAGTACTTCTCGAAGCCGATCTTGGCGGCATGCACCCACAGTCCCTGCGACGACCAGTTGACGTTGCGCGGCGGGATCTGCGGCTGGGCAATGAAGGCGATGCCGTCGTCGCCGAAATCGGCGAGACAAACCGCGTTCCAGCTTGCGACGGCCTTCGGCTCCTCGCCCCGCAGCAGCGAAGCGACGTTCTCCGCTGTTGCCGTGACCATCGATTCGATCATGAAGCCGGTCTTGGGCACGCCCACCGCGAGCGGCGTCTTGCCGACCGGCGGGATGGCGACGCAGACGCCGACCGCGAAGATGCGCGGGAACACCGGATTGCGCTGATGCTTGTCGATCACGATGAAGCCGCGCGGATTGGTCAGGCCCTCGATGCCGTGAACCGCCGGCACGCCGCGGAAAGCCGGCAGCAGCATGGAGAACGCCTGCGGCAGCTCATGCACGGCCTTGAGCGAGCCGTCGTCATTGACCTCCTCGACGGTGATCTTGTCGGCCTCGACCTTGGTCGTGCGGGCGTTGGTGATCCACTTGATGTGGCGATTGCGCATCGCGCTTTCGATCAGGCCCTTGGTGTCGCCGACGCCATCCAGTCCGAGATGGCCGATATAGGGCTCGGGCGTGACGAAGGTCATCGGTATCTGGTCGCGAACGCGCGCGTTGCGCAACGCGGTGTCGAGAATGAAGCCAAATTCGTATGCCGGGCCGTAGCAGGACGCCCCCTGCACCGCGCCGATCACCACCGGCCCCGGTTTCTTCACCAGCGCTTCGAAAGCGGTCTTGGCCTGAAGGGCATGATCGGTGTGGCAGATGGACTGGGTGTGAGCATCGGGACCAAGCCCCGGAATCTCGTCGAAGGCGAGGTCCGGCCCGGTGGCGATGATCAGATAGTCGTAATCGACCGAGGAATTGTCGTTCAACTCGACCCTGTTCTCCTGAGGATGGACCCGCCTCGCTCCTTCAGGCCGCAGTTCGATGCCCTGCTGCTTCAAAATCGGCGCGAAATCGACAGTAATGTCGGCCGGCTGCCGCCAGCCGACCGCAATCCAGGGATTGGATGGCACGAACGAATAGCTTGAACCACGATTGATCACGGTCAGACGATCTTCGCGCCGAAGCTTGGCCTTCATTTCGTACGCCATGATGAGACCGCCGAGACCCGCGCCAAGAACCACAATATGAGACATGGCCTTCCCTCCGTTTGAGACCTCATGCCAGCACCGGCTGGCAACCGTCCCGCTTCGAACCGGGGCTCCATCGCAAGGGTTGCTCGCCGCGCGATGGGCTTTCTCTTCTTGCTTTCGACTTGACTATAACATTCAAGGATTATAAATTCAAGAAAATGAATGTAAAGGACATGATCCCGGCTTCGGAATTGGCCGCCGAGCTGATGCGCAGCCTGTCGCATCCGCAGCGCCTCCTGGTGCTGTGCGCCCTTGTGGACGCGGAGAAGTCGGTCGCCGAACTGCGCCAGCAGCTCGGGATCGATCAGGTGCCGATGTCGCAGCAACTGATGCGGCTGAGATCGGACGGACTCGTCGAGGCCCGGCGCGAGGGCACCACCGTGTATTATTCCATCGTCCGGCCCGAAGTTCGCACCGTCGTCAGCGCGTTACATACCGCCTTCTGCACCACGGCTGCGACCAGACGCGGACAATCGCGGCGCAATGGTCGGGCAAAGAGACCCGCCAAACGCGAATCCGCCTGACAGCTCCATGATGAGAGAGACGCGGCATCTGCCCTGTCCCGAGCGAGGACCTGAGCAGCGGCGTCTTCAGAGATCGATCGTGAGGCGAAGCAAAGATCGGCCGCGCACGGGCCAGCAACAGCGACCATTGAAACGAAGCGCGACCGCTCCCTTCGGGACTTTGCGGATGGCCATTTCCTTCCCGGATTTCTTCCATGACGCGGTAAAATCCGGAACCTGATCCTTTTCCGGCGCATTTGGTTTCTGACGACCAAAACATGGACCGCCAGCCAGACGACTCGCCGAAGGAAACAGCGCGCACATGCAACAGCCCCCTCCGCTCCGCGAGCCTCTTTCGATCGCTCCGATCAGCCGCGACGAACTACGCGCCTGCGAGGCGTGGCGGACGGCCTTCGCCGATCAGCGCAAGGACCATCGCTATTACGAGATCGTTGCGGACACGATCCGCGATCGCTTCGAGCACGGCTATTTCGCGATCCGCGATGCGTCGGACCGGGTGCTGGCGGTGCAGCCCTATTTTCTGCTCGATCAGGATGTGCTCGAAGGCGTCAAGCTCGATCGCTCGCCGCTCGTTGCGCGTATCCGCCGCCACTACCCACGCTTCCTGAAACAGCGCACGCTGATGCTCGGCTGTACGGCGGGCGAAGGGCATCTGGCGACCAGCGCGTATCTTTCGCCCGCGGCCGTCGCCAGAGCACTGGCGCAGGGCATCGTTGCCCAGGCACGCGCCCTGGGTGCGCAGATGATCGTGCTCAAGGAATTTCCGCACAGCGATCGGCGCGATCTTGCGTGTTTCGAGCGCGATGGGTTCGGCCGTGCTCCGAGCATGCCGATGACGACGCTCGACATCGGCTACGACAGTTTCGACGACTTCATGCAACAGGCATTAACCGCGAATACGCGCCGCGATCTGCGCAGGAAATTCCGGGCCACCGAAAATTTCCGCCTCGAAATGACGGTGACCGACAATGCGTCGAGCTTCATCGACGAACTTTATCCGCTCTATCTCCAGATCTATGAGCGCTCGAACTTTCATTTCGAGAAACTGACCAAGGATTACTTCCGCCGCCTCGGATGCGAGATGAGCGACAAGACCCGCTTCTTCATCTGGTATCGCGGCAATACCCTGATGGCCTTCGCGCTGTGCATGGTGGAGGGCGACGACATCTTTGGCGAATATATCGGTCTCGATTACGACTTCGCGCTCGAACTGCATCTCTATCACTACATTTCACGCGATGTAATCAGCTGGGCGATGGCCCATGGCTACAAACGCTTTCGCAGCAGCGGGCTGAATTACAATCCCAAGCTGCACCTGCGCCATCGGCTCGACCCGATCGATCTTTATGTCCGGCATGTCTCGCCCGTCGCCAACTGGATCATGCGCGCGATGCTGCCATGGATCGTGCCGGCGCGTTACGACACAGCGCTGCGGAAGTTTGCCGACTATCGGCAGATATGGTGACGCACGCCGTTCGTGACACCGGCGGCCCGAGAGCCGCTTTTTAGTTACGCGATTCCAGAAATCGGGATATCCGAGGTCTTGCTCCGATCGGAAAATCCGCCTTGCGCGGCGACCGAAAGCCATTCGCGCGCCATCAAATTCTCGTGGCGAGACGGACCAGTCGGCCGCGCCGCATTGTTATTTGCCAGCGCTGCGTCATTATAATGTATTTCTAAATGTATCTCTTGCGAACGGCTGGAGTCCGCTCCACGCTCGCAACGGGCGTTCCGAACCAACCCCGGATAATTCGCAGGATCCTTGCAGTGCTCGACCAGACTGGACCAGTGCAGGCACCCTACGTCCGGCACGACGACACGTTTTGGCAGCGGCCGCTTGCCGCGCTGTATCGGCAGACCGAAAGCGGCGCGGCCGGACTTTCCGGCACGGAGGCCGCGCGTCGTCTCGCCGTGTTCGGGGCCAATGCCGTTGCGTCCGCGCCGCCGCAAAGGCTCATCTGGTCCATCGCGCGGCGGTTTGCCGAACCTTTGGTGGCGATCCTGCTCGCGGCCGCGGCGATCTCCGCCTTGACCGGCGACATGGCGAGCTTCGCGATCATCTTTATCGTCATCGCGATGTCGATCGTGCTCGATGTCGTGCAGCAGCATCGCGCCGAGATCGCGGCTGATGCGCTCAAGCGCTCGGTCGCGATCCGCGCCGACGCCCGCCGTGATGGAAAATTTGTGTCCATCATGGTGGAGCAGGTCGTTCCGGGTGACATTGTCGAGCTGCGCGCCGGCGATCTCGTGCCCGCCGACGGCGTCGTCATCGAGAGTCGTAGCGCTCATGTCAATGAAGCGCTGATGACCGGCGAGCCTTTTCCGACGGAGAAGCGCGCAGGGGCTTGCCAGACGGACACCCCGGCCGATGCCTTCAACGCGCTGTTCGCGGGAACCTCGGTTGTCAGCGGCGAGGCCATCATGCTGGTGGTCGCGACCGGAAGCACAACGCGCTTCGGCGGCATCTCCGCCGCGCTTGCCGCCAGTGAAGCACCCAGTGCTCTGGAGCGCGGCATCCACCGGCTGGGGCTGCTGATCCTGCGGCTGACTGTGTTCCTGGTGCTGTTCGTCCTGCTCGTGCATCTCGCATTCGGCCATCCGGTGCTGGAGTCGTTTCTGTTCGCTGTTGCCCTTGCCGTCGGACTGACGCCGGAACTGCTGCCGATGATCATGACCGTCACCCTATCGCGCGGCGCGGTCCGCATGTCGCAGAAGTCGGTGATCGTCAAACGCCTTGCGGCGATCCACGATCTCGGCGCCATGGATGTGCTGTGCACCGACAAGACCGGCACGCTGACGCAGGCGCGCATCACGCTGGTGGACCATACCGGGGCAAATGGCGGCACCGACAACCGCACTCTTGTTCTCGCCGCGGTGAACAGCCGCTTCAGCACCGGAATCCGCAGTCCGCTGGATCAGGCGGTGCTCGATCGCGCGCCAGACGACCTGACGGCAACATGGACCAAGCTTGACGAAATCCCGTTCGATTTTGAGCGGCGGTCCATCGCCGTGCTCGCGACAAACGGCAATCAGCGCATCCTGGTGGTCAAGGGCGTGCCCGAACGTATTCTGGCGCTCTCCTCGTCGATCGATCGCGGCGACGGCACCACCGAGGCTCTCGACGAGCAACGTCGCGCGGCCCTCGAATGCGAGCAGGAACGTCAGGCCGAACGCGGCTGCCGTCTGCTCGCGGTCGCATGGAAGCCCATTCCCGCCGGGCAGACCGAACTCAGGCCGGAGGACGAATGCGATCTCGTGTTCGCCGGCCATTGCGTGTTCGTCGATCCGCCCAAATCAAGCGCGGCCGGCGCTATCGGACGACTGACGGCGGCCGGTGTCCGCGTCAAGGTCATCTCCGGCGACCACGAAGCCGTGGTCCGGCATGTCGTCACCGAACTCGGCATGCCGGCGGAAAAACTCCTGACCGGCACGGACATCGCCAGGCTCAGCGACGCTGCGCTGGCGGCGCGCGTCGAGGAGACCGACCTGTTTGCTCGCGTTTCGCCCGATCAGAAGACCCGGATCCTCCGGGCTCTCCAATCGCGCGGCCACACCGTCGGTTTCCTTGGCGACGGGGTCAACGACGCGCCGGCGATCCGCGCGGCCGAGATCGGCATCTCGGTCGAAGGCGCGACCGATGTCGCACGCAGTGCCGCCGATATCATTCTGCTGGCGCAAAATCTGGAAGTCGTGGCCGACGGCGTTGAGGAAGGCCGGCGGACCTTCGCCAACATTCTCAAATACGTGCGCATGGGCACCAGTTCGAATTTCGGCAACATGCTGTCGATGGCGCTGGCATCTCTGGCGCTGCCGTTCCTGCCGCTGCTGCCGATCCAGATCCTGCTCAACAACCTGCTCTACGATCTGTCCGAAGTCGGCATCCCTTTCGACAGTGTCGACCGGCAGGAAATCGCCACTCCCCAGAGGTGGGACATCTCCGGGATTTTGCGGTTCACGCTGATCATGGGCGCGCTGTCGTCGGCGTTCGACATCGCAACGTTTCTTGTTCTCATCAAGCTGTTTCATACCGCGCCGGAAGAATTCCGCACCGCCTGGTTCGTGGAATCGATGGCCACGCAGATTTTGGTGATCTTCTTCATCCGGACCGCCGGCCGCTTCTATGCCAGCACCGCGAGCCTCATGTTGATTGCGACGTCGTTCGGGGCGCTGGCCCTGGCGCTGGCCGTTGCACTCACCCCGCTCGGGGCGTTTTTCGGCTTCGTCGATCTTCCCGTGACGCTGATCGCCGTGGTCGTCTTCATTACGGTCGCGTATCTGCTGGCAGCCGAAATGACCAAGAACGCCGCGGCCCGCTACGCTCGCTCAAGGCTCGCGAAAATTCCCAGATGACCTCGGCAGGGCGGGCAATTCCGCGTCGTTTCATCGCATGCGTCCATCTGCGACGAGACTAAAATCAAGTGTAACTGTGGTAGATCAATTCCGTCGCCGGATTTTTGATCGAGCATGATCCGGCGCGTCCGTAATCGCCCTTTTTTCCGGGAGCCGGCTTTTCGGATCCGCGCTCGCGCCTGCCTTGATCCGGGCCGATTCTCCGACTGAGATCCCGGGCAAGCGTCTCGGTCCCGCTCCGCGAACTTGAGGATCCTCCCATGCCGAAAATGAAAGCTGCGATTTTTGTCGAGCCAGGTCGTATCGTGCTCGAGGACAAACCCATTCCCGATATCGGCCCGCTCGACGCACTCGTTCGCATCACCACCACCACGATCTGCGGCACGGACATCCATATCCTGAAAGGCGAGTATCCTGTCGCCAAAGGTCTGACGATCGGCCATGAGCCAGTCGGCGTGATCGAGAAGCTGGGCACCGCCGTGACCGGCTTCAGTGAAGGCCAGCGCGTCATCGCGGGGGCCATCACGCCGAGCGGAACCAGCAATGCCTGCCTGTGCGGCTTCTGCTCCCAGGACGGGCCGGGAACGCGCCATGGCTGGAAGCCCATGGGCGGCTGGCGGTTCGGCAATACGATCGATGGCTGCCAGGCTGAGTATGTGCGGGTGCCGGACGCCATGGCCAATCTCGCGCCGGTGCCGGACGGACTTTCCGACGAGCAGGTCCTGATGTGTCCAGACATCATGTCCACCGGTTTCAGCGGCGCGGAGCGCGGACAGATCAAAATCGGCGATACGGTCGCCGTGTTCGCGCAGGGACCGATCGGATTGTGCGCCACCGCAGGGGCACGGCTCCTTGGCGCATCCACCATCATCGCCGTCGACCGACTGCCGGACCGGCTCGCGATGTCCCGGCGTCTTGGCGCCGATCATGTCGTCGATGGCGGCAAGGTCGACCCGGTGGACGAGATCATGCGGCTGACCGACGGGCGCGGTGTCGATGTCGCAATCGAGGCGCTGGGAACACAGGCGACATTCGAATCCTGCCTCAAGGTGCTGCGGCCGGGAGGGACACTGTCGAGCCTTGGAGTCTATTCTACCGACCTGAAGATTCCGCTCGGCGCTTTTGCCGCCGGCCTCGGCGACCACACCATCGTCACCTCTTTATGTCCCGGCGGCAAAGAGCGAATGCGGCGGCTGATGGAAATCGTCTCGTCAGAGCGCGTGGATCTCGGCCCCTTGGTCACTCACCGCTTCAAACTCGACGACATCGAGCAGGCCTACGATCTCTTTGCACACCAGCGCGACGGCGTATTGAAGGTCGCGATCACACCTTAAGAACGACAACGACCGCTGTTCGCGACTCATGAATCTAAGCGGATGCGATCGCCCGAAAACGCAAGAGTGAAAGCGTCAGGAACAGCGCGCCGATTCCCGTGATCGCAAGAAATTGCGGCCAGACCACATCGAGCCCGGCGCCGCGAAACAGAATCGCCTGCGCAAACGACACGAAATGGGTCGATGGCGAAGCCTGCATGGTGATGGCGAGCCACCGGGGCATACTCTCCAGTGGCGTCGCGGCGCCGGAAAGAATGTTCATCGGCGTGGCAACAAGCACGTAGAGCAGACCCAGTTGCGGCATCGTTCGCGCGATGGTTCCGAGAAACAGGCCAAGCCCGGTCGCAAAGAACAGATAAATGATCGTGCCAAACAGGAACAGCGGGATGGATCCGGCCAGCGGCACTTTCAAAAGCAGGCGAACGACGACATACAGCGACAGACCGACCGCGACGGTGATCACGAGGCTGTTGGCCCAGATCTTCGCCATGGCGATCTCAAATGGCGTGAGCGGCATGACCATGAGATGATCCATCGTGCCGTGCTCATGCTCCCTGACGAGGGCCGCGCCCGCGAGGATAATCGCCAGCATGTTGACGCTGCCGATGATGCTCATGACGCTGGTAAACCATGATGTCGTTACGTTCGGATTGAACGCGACTCTTGTCACAAGATCGACGGGGGACGTAGGGGTGGATTCGTCGCGCGACAGAAACTGCCCGATGGCGGCGTTGATGATCTGCTGCGCGTAGCCGGATCCCAGTCCGGCCTGCACCATCGCGGTCGCATCCACATTGAGCTGCAGTTTTGGCTGGCGGCCGCCCCGAACATCGCGCTCGAAGTTCGGGGGAATATCGAGCACGAAGGTGTGCTTTCCGGCATCCATCAAGGCCTGGCTTTCCGATTCCGCGATCAGGACCGGAGGCTTGAAATAGGGCATGAGAAAAGAATTGGTGATCCGTCTGGAGAGCGCCGAATGATCTTCATCCACGATCGCAATCGAAGCGTGAAAAAGCTCCTGGGAGTTGCTCTGCGCCTGGCTGAAGACCGCCAGCGAGAACGAGTGGATCACGAGAAGCAGCAGAACCCAGTCGCTGAAGAAGCTGCGCAGCTCCTTGGTGCCGAGCCAGAAGATGTTCGATGCGAAGCGCATCACGGCTACTTCTCCTGCTTCCTGAGCAGCACAAGGCTCGCAAGGATGAAAATCGGGGTGAACGCCATCAGGGCCAGAATGCTCAGCCCAAGATCATGGAAGCCGAGTCCTTTGGTGAAGGTTCCGACGCTGATCGGCCGATAGTAGCTCATGGGAAACAGGCGCCCGATGATCTGCGCGGTTCCGGACAACGAGGCCACGGGCGTCATCATTCCGGAGAACTGCTGGGCCGGAATGATGGTCAGGATCGCCGTGCCGAACAGCGCCGCGATCTGCGTCCTGCAAAAGGACGAAATCAGCATTCCGTAACTCGTGCTGGCCAGAACGTAGATGACCGTGCCGGCGAGAAGCGCGATGAAGCTACCCTTGAGAGGAACCCGGAACAGCAGGGTCGCCATCGCGAACATCACCATGAAATTGATCAGCGCCACCGCGACATAAGGCAGTTGCTTGCCGATCAGAAATTCCAGCCGCGTTACGGGCGTGACGTAGAGATTGACGATCGAGCCGAGCTCCTTTTCCCTGACCACCGCAAGCGCCATGAGAATGGCGGGAAACAGCGCCAGCAGCATCGCGATGGTAGACGGCACCATGGCATAGACGCTGTCGAAATCCTGGTTGTATTTGAACCGGATTTCGAGATCGGCGGCCGAGGCGTTCTGTTGGCTCGTGCCCGCAGCCAGATTGGCGAGATAGAGCTGATGCATGCCCTGGAGATAGCCGCGGATGGTTTCCGCGCGGAACGGCATGGCGCCGTCGATCCATGCCGATACCTCGACAGGCCGGCCATGTTTGACATCCGCGCCGAAGGACGGCGGAATTTCGATACTGGCATCGATACTCCCGTCTTTCAGGCGGCGGTCGAGGTCGGCATGGTCAACCAGAGGAGGCTTCTCGACGAAATAGGTCGAGCCTCTGATCTCGGAGAGATAGGCGCGGCTTTGCGGCGTGCGGTCATGGTCCAGAACCGCAATCGTCAGATTGTTGACGTCGGTCGAAATACCGAGGCCGAACACCACCATGAGAAGGGCTGTCCCGAACAGGGCGAACATCAACCTGATTGGATCGCGAAGCAATTCGAGGCCCTCGCGAATCGTATAGGCGAACAAACGCTGGAAACTAAACACGGCGCCGATCCGGCCTTGCCGCTGTGCCTGATCAGGGCCGGCTTCGATGGCCGGCGTCCGGTTCGGGGTGGATGTCGCGCTCTCGCCGCGCGTGTCCGCTTCGAGGAAGCTGACGAAAGCCTCTTCCAGATTGTTCGTGCCGCGCGCCTTGACGAGACCCGGCGGCGTGTCCGTCGCCAGAACGCGCCCTTCGTGCATCAAGGCGAGCCGGTCGCAGCGCGACGCTTCGTCCATGAAGTGGGTCGAGACAAAGATGGTCATGCCCTGATTGCGCGACAGATCGAGCAGCAGATCCCAGAATTGGTCGCGCGCTAGCGGATCAACGCCCGCCGTGGGCTCGTCCAATATGAGCAGATCCGGCTTGTGAACGATGGCGACCGCGAGTGACAGGCGCTGCTTGATGCCGAGCGGCAGCGCGGAGGCCAGCCTCTCGAGATCATCCGCGAGATCGCAGGCTTGGACGAGTTCTGCAATCCGTTTTTCGGCGAAAGCCGATGGCAGATGGAAGAGACGGGCATGCAGTTCGAGATTCTGGCGCACCGTCAGTTCGCTATAGAGAGAAAATGCCTGCGACATGTAGCCGACGCGACGGCGTGAATCGCGATCGTTCGCGTCGAGCTGTTTGCCGAAAACCGTGACCTCGCCTTCGGTCGGTGGCAGAAGCCCGGTCAGCATCTTCATGGTCGTGGTCTTGCCCGAACCGTTCGAGCCGACGAATCCGAATATCTCTCCTTCCTGAATAGCGAAGCTCACGCGATCCACCGCGGTAAAATCGCCGAACCGGCAGGTCAGGTCTTTTGCCGCAATCACGGTCTGATGGTCGCGGCCATGGAAGGGCCTGAGCTTTTGCGCCGCGCGGAAGGTGCGGCGATGATCCGGCAGGAGAGCGACGAATGCATCCTCGATCGAGCTCGTGCCGGTCTGGCGCTTGAGATCGGAAGGCGAACCGCTAGCAAGTACTTTTGCGTCATTCATGGCGATCAGCCAGTCAAAGCGCTCCGCTTCTTCCATGTAAGCGGTGGCGACCACCACGCTCATGGTGGAATTCTGGGCGTGCAGATCGTCGATCAGTTCCCAGAGTTGTCGGCGCGCCAGAGGATCGACACCTGTCGTCGGTTCATCGAGGATCAGAAGATCGGGATTATGAATCAGCGAGCAGCACAGACCGAGCTTCTGCCGCATGCCGCCCGAAAGCTTCTTGGCTGGCCGATCGGCGAATGGGGCAAGGCCCATGCGCTGCAACAGGAACGACGTGCGAAGCTTTCGCTCCGCGCGAGAATGGCCGAACAATCGCGAAAAGAATTCGATGTTCTCGATAACGCTGAGATCTGCATAGAGATTCTTGCCCAGTCCCTGCGGCATAAAGGCGACACGGGGACATATCATGGCGCGCGCCGCGGCGCTGGAGATGTCCTCGCCGAGTACCGAGACGCTCCCCTGCTGGATCTGGCGGGCACCGGCCAGGATGGCGAGAAGCGAGGATTTTCCGACACCGTCCGGCCCGATCAATCCGACAATGCGGCGGGCCGGAATCTCGAGCGAGACATTATCCAGTGCGATGTCCAGACGATAGCGGTGAGAAAGTCCTGTGACCGAGGCGACAATGTCATCCGGTTCGTTCACGGGGCGGCTTCCAGATTCTTCGGCCAGGTGATGGAGGGGTCCCAGCGTATGAAAGTGACGCCGGGCAAACCGCTTCTGATCGAATCGCTGTGAGCGAGCAGTCGCTGCTGATCAATCCGCACGCGGACGCGGAACATCAGTTTGTCGCGCTCGCTCTTGGTCTCGACGGTCTTCGGCGTGAACTGCGACTTGCTTGCGACAAAGGCGACGTTGGCCGGGATGGGATGATTGGGATAGGCATCGAGCACGATGCGGGCCTCGTTTCCTACCCTGATTTTTCCGGCAATCTCGGTGGGCAGATAGATATCCATGTAGACGTAAGAGAAGTCCAGCAAGGTAAACACCTTGCCGCCGGCAGGCAGAACCTCGCCGATATTCGCCAATCGGTATTGAATGCGTCCCCGCTTCGGGGCAATGAGGGTGTTGTCGGCGATCTGCACCCTGTAAAAATCCGCGTCATGCCGGGCGGCGTCCAGCGTGCGCTGCGCCCGCGAGACCTGGGCCTGAGCGGCGGCAGTCCCGGCATTGGCCGCGTCGAGCTGCTGCTGCCTCTGGTCCAGCAGCTCTCGTGTCGCCCAGCCCTTCTGGACGAGTTCACGGGTGCGCTCGATCTCCTGTGCCGCCAGCGTTTGCTGCGCTTTCTGCTGGACGAGAATGGCTTCCGCCTGCTCGATCGCATGCTGGGCTTCGCGCCCCTGTGCCTCGGATTTGGAAAGCGACTGCTCGATGTCTCTTGTATCCATCCGCGCGACTACCTGGGCGGGAGAGACCATATCGCCGATATCGACAAACAGTTCGGCGATGCGGCCGGCATATTTTGTCGCGATGTCGACCTCGTCAGCCTCGATGCGGCCATTGCTAAAACTTATCCCCGCGGGAAGCGATGGATGCAGTTGTTTCCACCAATAGCCACCTCCGCCCGCGAGCAGCAGCAGGGCCGCCAGCGACGCCGCGATCAGCCCCACGCGGACACGTCGCGGGGCTGCAGCCGCCACAGGCACAGGCAGACGCGCGCCGTCAGCAGGCGCTTCGTTTAAAGCCGCCAGATGGCCTTCATTCTCTGGACGTTCGTTCCGCTTCAGATCCATGGCGCGCCTTGAACGTGGCCCGCCTTGTGCGGATCGGCGAGCAACCACCAATCATGCCTATTGCATTGCGAAATGATCTTGATCGAAATCAAGCGGACGGTATGGAACGCGATCTAAGAATAAATAGATATGATAGGGATAAAGCGATGACCGATCCCTTTGCCTCGAAAATTGTTCCACTGAAGAACGGAGCTTCCCTTGCCCCGCTCCAGGCGACATCCGCGCTAAAGCCGCTTTCGATCGACCGCGTGATCCATGCCGCCGGCGCGCGATTTACGGGCTCGCTCTCGCCGATCTCGCTTGCGCTGGCCTATCTGGACTTCGCATGGCATCTCGCCAACTCGCCGGGCCGCCAGATCCAGCTTGCCTGCCATGCTGTCGAACTGTCCGGAAGACTGGCTGATCCGGAGCAATGGATCAGCCCGTCGCCGCGCGACCGGCGCTTCGATGATGCGGCATGGAAGAGTTTCCCGTTCAACGCGATCTCGCAGAGTTTCCTGCTTACGGAAGAATGGTGGCGGGAGGCAACCAAGGGCACCGCTGGCATCGCGAAATCACATAGAGATGTCGTCGCCTTCGCCGCGCGGCAGGTTCTCGACATGTATTCGCCCTCCAACTATCCCTGGCTCAATCCGGAAGTCCTGCGCGCAACGGCCGAACAAGCTGGTCTCAACCTCGTCAAGGGGTTCTGGAATCTTGCTGAAGATGTTGTCGGCAGCGCAACCGGCAGCCGGCAGGATGAAGGTCTTTTCGTCGTCGGCAACAACGTGGCGATCACGCCCGGCAAGGTCGTCTTCCGCAACGAGTTGCTCGAACTTATTCAGTACGAACCGACCACTGCCGCCGTTCATCCCGAACCGGTGCTGGTCGTGCCGGCATGGATCATGAAATATTATATTCTTGATCTGTCGCCCGAGAATTCACTGATCCGTTATCTGGTTGCGCAGGGATTTACCGTATTCTGCATATCATGGCGGAATCCGGACGCCGGGATGCGCAATATTGCTTTCGACGATTACCGTCGCAACGGCATCATGGCCGCGCTGGATGCGATCCGGGCGATCTGCGGCAGCACCAAGGTGCACGCCTGCGGCTATTGTCTGGGAGGCACGATCCTCTCCATCGCGGCCGCCGCCATGGCGCGCGACCGCGACAATCAGTTGGCGACGATGACGCTGCTCGCAGCCCAAACCGATTTCAGCGAGCCCGGAGAGCTCCAGCTTTTCACCGACGAAAGCCAGTTGGCGTTGCTTGACGATGTCATGTGGCGTCAGGGCTATCTCGACAGCACACAAATGGCGGGCGCGTTCCAACTCCTCAGATCGAACGATCTGATCTGGTCGCGTGTCGTCAAGTCATATCTTCTTGGCAAGCGGGAGCGTCCGAGCGATCTCATGGCGTGGAATACGGACGCCACGCGGATGCCTTACCGGATGCACTCGGAATATCTGTATCAGATGTTTCTTCATAACGATCTGGCGGAAGGACGCTATATCGCCGGCGATGGGCCGGTCGCGCTGCAGGACATCCGCGTGCCGATCTTCTGTGTCAGCACCGAAACCGATCATGTCGCGCCATGGCGCTCGGTCTACAAGATTCATCTTCTGAACAACGGCGATATCACTTTCGTTCTCACCTCCGGCGGACACAACGCGGGGATTGTCAGCGAGCCGGGCCATCCGGGCCGTTATTTCCGCGCATCTCATCGCTATTCCGAAGGCGGATATCTTTCGCCGGACGAATGGAGCACCAGAGCCGACAAGCAGGACGGCTCATGGTGGCCGAGATGGGTCGGCTGGCTCAAAGACCATTCCGACGAGGAGATTTCGCCGCCGCCGCTCGGCGCTCCGGAGTTGGGATATCCGGTTCTGGAGAATGCGCCCGGCACTTATGTGCGCGAGCCTTGAATAAGGAACTTGCTGCGAAAGCCGGGCGATATTTTTCGTCTGTCCTCGTTCATGACGCCAGGCAGAGAACCGACGCTCGCGCGCTCGGATCATGCATGGAACCTGAAACTCACATGGAACCTGAAACTCTCATCGAACCTGAAACTCATACGTCCGCACAAGCCTTGCGATCGTGACCGGACCGGAGATGCGTTGAGCCACCTCAAAGTGAAACACTGCAAACTTCACTAGGTTAAGATTTCAACTGGAGGATTGCGTCATGTGTAGTGCTCGAACTCCTTTGGAAATGCCTGCGATCTGGAACAGCGATTCGACCCGAGCTTTTGCCTGCAAGTTCTGGGAAGGCCAGTCTCGGTTGCTTGACAGTATGCAGGAGTTCGCAAGCGGCTGGTTTGAACGGCGCCATGTCGGCACGCACGCCGCGCTGGAAGCTGCCCAGAAGGCCTGCGAGGCCAAAAATCCCGCCGACACCTTCGCATGCTATCAGGAATGGGCTGCGGGAGCGGCGTCGCGCATTCTCGACGACCAGTTGGCGTATCAGCAGCTTGTTCACACCGCGATTTCCTCGATGGCCTCCGTTCAACCGGAGCTGTCGGGCGTGGAGATACCCGCGCCCCTGCGTGGGCCAAGAGCGGCATAAATAGCGGCGTAAATCACGATCGCGGGTCCGGAGGAAGCGGCCTGCTCCGGGATCAACGCTGACGTTCTTACTTTCTACAGTGAGGGACCGTTCTGTCACCACAACAGACGATCACCGAAGCTTGTCGAGCGAACCGCGATAAAATTGAAGGAGCGGAGACATCCGCCGTGCGCAGCGTGCTGACTATGGTGTCGGAAGGCAAATAAAAACGGCGGGCAATTTGCCCGCCGGCGTGGAAAACATCACCTGCATTGACCGCCGGTCGTCGGCGTTGAGATCGCTCCTTGCAACCACGTCAGGCGGCAAGCGAGGCGCCAAGCGCGGCATTATGATCGCCGCGCCGCCTGCCCTGTCGAATTCTTATCGTCGTGATGCCAGCCGCCAACGGTCCAGCACAAGGAGACCGGTTCGTTGGCCGGTCCCGACACGACCAATCACGCGCTCCCGAACGAGCCCAGTGATTTTCCGCCGCACACATAAAGCACCTGACCGTTCATATAGAACGCTTCATCGGCCGCAAACACATGAACCGCGTAAGCGACCTCGTCCGCCGAGCCGATCCGGGCGATCGGCTGCGCCTTCACCATTCGCTCCCAGACCTCAGGCTTCAAGCCGCGCGTCAGCGGCGTATCGATGAATCCTGGCGCTACGCAATTTGACGTCACATCAAACTTTCCGAGTTCGATGGCCATGGATCGCGTCAAGCCGACAACGCCGGCCTTGGCCGCGGAATAATTCGCCTGCCCCGGATTTCCGAGCCACGCCCGCGACGACACATTGATGATACGCCCGCGCTTCTGCTCCATCATGATGCGGGCAGCGGCCTTGCTGAACAGGAAATAGGATTTCAGATTGACCGCCAGAACCGAATCCCAGTCCGCTTCCGGCATCCGCGTCAGGTAGTTGTCTTTAACAATACCGACATTGTTCACCAGAATATCCAGCGTCTGAAACCGCTCGATGGTCCTGGCGACAGCCCGATCGACATCGGCGGAATTGGTCGCATCCGCGACAACCGCGATCGCGTCTCCTCCCTTCCCGACGATTTGGCCGACGGCCCGATCCGCGGCCGCTTCATCGCGATCGACCACAACAACCTTCGCGCCATGGGCGGCGAGGCGATTAGCAATCGCCTCGCCGATCCCAGATGCCGCGCCGGTGACGAGAGCAACTCTATCCTGAACACGCATTCTTCATAGCCTCTTCACGGCGTCGACCGCTCAGCTTCCCTTGAGATGATGAACGTTCTCGAACCACATATCCTTCCAGCTATCCGGCGCCGCCTTGATGCGGCCGACCTTCTTCATGAACAACACCGACTTCATGGTATTTTCCGGCGTTTCCACGAATGTGATCTGCGGATCGCTGATGATCTTGACCACGTCGTCCTCGGTGATCGACTTGTCTTTCGACAGGGTCAGGTAGATCTTTGCGGCCCTCGGCTTTTCGTTGTGAATGATATCGAGCGCCTTTTTATAGGCCGCCAGAAATGCCGCATAAGTTTTCGGGTTCTTCTCTTTGAAATCGGTTGTCGTCCAGGCCATCGTCAGCGTCGCCGGCCCGCCAAGGGTATCAAAAGAATTCAGGATGGTGTGGATGTCCGGCCTTTTGAGCTGAACATAGGTGAACGGTTGAGAGGTGAAGCTGCAGGTGATTTCATTGTTCCCGGACAGAAGGGCGACCGAGCCATCCGCCTGCGACATCGCAACCGTCAGGGGATCGAGGCGCTCATAATGAGCATCTCCCCATAGCCTTGCCGCTTCCATTTGCAGAAAGACAGCTTGAGTCGACACCTTGATGGCGGGAACAACGATCTTTTCCGTGCCTTTGAAATCGTGCACCGACTTCAATTTGGGATCGCGACAATTCAGATATTCCGGCTGAGAGCTTGTCGCAACGATGCCTTTGACCTTGCCGTTGCTCTTCGCCCACAAGGTGATGAACGGCGTGATGCCCGAAAATGCAAACTGCAATTCGCCGGCGAGCATGGCGTCGGTCGCGGAATTGCCGCCGGCGAAAGTATGCCAGGAAACGGGAACGTCTCCCAAACCTGCTTTCTTCACCTCCGCCTCAATCAGCTTTTCGTGCTTCATCACCATGGTCGGCAGAAAAGCCAGGCTTTGTTGATCCGCCAGGGCAATTTTGGAAACTTCTGCCTTGGCGGGAATAACCAGACCAGCAACAAGAGAACCAATAACGAGTGACGCGATTTTTATCTTTGTCATTCTATCCTCCCTGCTTCGCTCGCGCGAATGTGCTCAGTTCATAGAGTAGCCTCGGTTCCAAAAAGAGCCGTCACCTGACTCGACAATGTGCCGCCGTTGCCGTGGCACAATGCAGTTTCCGCGTTCTTGATTTGCCGCTCGCCGGCGGTGCCGCGCAGTTGTTCGGCGGCTTCGATCATCGTGAAGACGCCGTACATGCCCGGATGAACGCAGGAGAGACCACCGCCATTGGTGTTGACCGGCAGCTTGCCGCCCGGCGCAATTGCGCCATCCGCAACGAAACGCCCACCCTCGCCTTTGGGACAAAAGCCCAGATCCTCGAGAAACAGGAGCACGTTGATTGTGAACGCATCGTAGAGCTGAACCACGTCCACATCCGACGGCTTCAATCCGGCCATCGCGAATGCGCGGGTACCGGATTCGGCGGCGGCCGTCACCGTGAGGTCAGGCATCGCAGAAATCTGGCGATGCCACTGCGCCGCGGCGCCGCCGAGAAAATAGACCGGCTTCTGCTTCAGATCGCGCGCCCGTTCCGCGGACACCATAATGACGGCACCGGCTCCGTCGGTCACGAGGCAGCAGTCACGCACGGTGAGCGGATCGCACATCATGCGGGCGGACAGCACCTCTTCGACGCTGGTCGGCTCGCGGCGATAGGCGAACGGCGTCAGTTGCGCCCATTGCCGCGCCGCCACCGCAACCCGCGCGAGGTCTTCCCGCGTCGTGCCGTATTGGTGCATGTGCCGGGCGGCGGCCAACGCATAGGCGGCCACAGGAAAGCGCGGCTTGTAAGCGCCCTCGTGAACCGGCATTTCGGCGCTGGTGGTGTGCTTGCCCGCGCCGGTGCGGGAATTGCTGCCGTAGCAGATCAGCGCGACCTCGCACAGGCCCGCACGAATCGCCATCGCGGCCTTCAATGCGTAGTCGATGAAAGAAGCCCCGCCGAGATTGGTGCTCTCCGCGATCTTCGGCTTCAAACCGAGATATTCCCCGACCGTGAGCGTGGGAAAGAAATTGACCAGATTCGCCGTGAACAGTCCGTCGACGTCGGTCAGTTTCAGCCCCGCGTCATCCAACGCCTTCGCCGCGGCTTCGGCGAGCAATTCCAGATGCGTCCGTCCCGGCGCCTCGCCGATACCGGCCATTCCGGTCCCGACGATTGCCGCGCTGCCTCGAAGTGGATGTTTTTGCATGTTGACGCGACCTCACGCGGGTTCGAAGAAAACGGCGAGCTGTTCGCCTGCCTTACGAATGACGCCGGCGACTTTCATGCCGATCTTGACTTCGCCCGGATCAATTCCGGTGACTTGCGTCATCAGCCGGGGCCCCTCAGCCAGCGTCACCATCGAAAGGTTGTAGTCGCCTCCTTTGTCGGGCGCTTGCCGGATAGTCGTCGTCGAGTAGACCTCCGCCTTGCCGCTGGCTTCGACGCATTTCAGATCGCTCGACCCGCAAACGGGGCAGAGCGCGCGCGGATAGAAAATATGCGAGGAGCATGAGGCGCAGGATTGGATCAGGATTTTTCCTGCCTCGAGTCCCAACCGAAAAACTTTTTCAGGACCATCGCCTGAAAAGCGATTGACGTCATAAACGCTCATCGGAGCCGTTTCCTCTCGGTTCGCGGTCTAACAGGCCGCCTCTTTCATCATGTTCTTGGCGATAATGATCTGCTGGATCTGGCTGGTTCCCTCGTAAAGGCGGAACAACCGGACATCGCGATAGAAACGCTCGACCTTGAAATCGGCGATATAACCCGACCCTCCATGTATCTGGACGGCTCGATCGGCGACACGCCCCAGCATTTCGGTCGAGAACAGTTTCGAGCAGGAAGCCAGCGTCGTGACGTTTTCGCCGGCGTCGCGGCGCCTCGCGGAATCGAGAACCATGCAGCGCGCCGCGTAGGTCTCCATCCGGCTGTCGGCCAGCATCGCCTGCACCAACTGGAATTCCGCGATCGCCTTGCCGAACTGCTTGCGGCTCATTGCGTAATTCAGGCTGTCCGCGATCAGCCGTTCGGCGGTGCCGACACAGGCGGCGGCGATGTGCAGCCGGCCGCGATCCAGCACCTTCATCGCGGTCTTGAAGCCTTTATTTTCCTCGCCTCCGAGCAATGCGTCCTTGGGCACGCGACAATCATCGAAGATCACATCGCAGGTGTGGCTTCCCTTCTGACCCATCTTCTTGTCGATTTTTCCGAGACTGAGACCCGGTGTGGACGCATCGACGAGGAAGGCGGAGATTCCCGCCGCGCCTTCTCCGCCGGTTCGGGCGAATACGGTGAAGACGCCGGCTTCCGGCGCGTTGGTGATGAAACGCTTGGTGCCGTTGATGACGTAGCTGTCGCCGTCGCGAACCGCGCGCGTGCGCACGGAGGCGGAGTCAGAGCCGACGTTCGGCTCGGTCAGACAAAACGAGCCGATGATTTCGCCGCTGGCCAGACGCGGCAGATAGCGCCGGCGCTGTTCGTCCGTCCCGTCCATGACGAGGCCTTGCGACCCTATCCCGATGGTCGTGGCAAACGCCGATCGGAATGCGCAGGACGCCCTCCCCACCTCCATCAGAACGAGCGCCTCCTCCTCCATCCCGAGACCGAGACCGCCATACTCTTCGGGGATGGTGAGAGAAAACAGACCGATCTCTTTCATTTCGGCGAGCACGTCGGGCGGAACGCGATCTTCCGCCTCCATCCGGTCTTCGTTTGGAATGAGCTTCTCGGTTACGAAGCGACTGACAGTATCGAGGAGCTGCTGGAATGTTTCTTGATCGAGCGCCATAACATTCCTTTCAGGATTTCAGCGGTCAGCGACCAATGAGTTCGGACCGGAGAGATGAACCATCTGCACCCCCTCCGCGAGCTGTCGTAACCTGTCGCCGAGATCCGGGATCATGCCGGGTTGGATGCGGCTGGAAGGGCCACCGCAGGTGAACGCAAGAACCTGACCGTCAGGAAGCCGCAGCGGCACGCCGACGGCGTTGATGTTCGGCTCCCAATCGCCAATCGTCGAGCAATAGCCAAACTTGTTGTATTCCTCGCACGCTGCCTCGATTCCTCGCTTGAGACGCGGCCAGTTCTGCGGATACGCCGCCTTGATGTCCGACAGCAGCTGCGAGCGCTCGGTCTCCGAAATCGCCGCGATATAGGCGCGCCCCGACGAGGTGGTCGCGATCGGAATACAGGAGCCGACGTCCAGCGGCAGCGTGACGACGGAACGATTTCGCACCCGCTCGACAAAGATGATGTGGAGCATGTCGCGGGCGCCGAGCGAAACGGTACCGCCGCTGTAATCCGCCAACTCCTGCATCGCCGGCCGGGCCATCTGCCTGATGCCGAGATTGGCCAGAACCGGATAGCCGAGACTCAAGACGTGCGGGTGCAAACGAAACCGTCCGGTTTCGCTGCAACTGCTCAAATAGCCAAGATAACGCAGCGTGTGAGTGAGGCGCGTCACCGTGGCTTTCGCCAATCCGGTCCGCCGGGCCAATTCGAGATTCGTGAGCGTATCGTCGCCGGGCTTGAAAGCACTCAAGACGCTGAGGCCTCTGGCGAGAGCCGTAATCAGATAGCGATCTTCGCCGGCGGCTTTCTTCGTCGTCGCTTTTTGAGGAGCGCGCGCTTCCTTGACGCGCGTCTTCGCTTTGCGAGATGCGGCCGCCGCGCGGCCTTTCATCTCAACGGGTGTTCGCTGCAAATCTTCGCGCTGTTTCCTCACCCTCGACCACACAAGTTGGTTCTTCTTGCCAGGAACTATGACAGCCCCTAGATTTGCGGTCAAGAATAATAAAACTGAGTTTCATCTAGTGAAACTGTAAGGGAGAAGACCGATCATGCAACCCGTTCTGGTCGAAAACCCCGCGCCGGGAATTACACTTCTGCGTATCAATCGTCCGCAAGCCCGCAACGCGCTCAATCTCGAAGTACGGCGTTTGATGGCTTCACAGATCGCAGCATTCAATGCCGACGCCGACATGCGATGTCTGGTCATCACCGGCAGCGAGCAGGTTTTCGCCGCTGGTGCGGACATCGCCGAAATGGCCGACGCCGGGCCGATCGATATGATGGAGCGCGCGCCGCATCTGCTCTGGCAGGCGCTCACCGCATGTCCGAAACCCATCATTGCCGCAGTCAACGGATTTGCGCTCGGTGGCGGATGCGAGCTTGCGATGCACGCCGATATTATCGTCGCGGGTGAGGGCGCCCGCTTCGGACAGCCTGAAGTGAAAATCGGCATTATTCCCGGCGGCGGCGGAACGCAGCGCCTGATCCGGGCCATCGGCAAATACAAGGCGATGCGCCTGATGTTGACTGGCGAATTTATCAGCGCCAGCGAAGCGGACGCCATGGGCATGGTGAGCCTTGTCGTTCCCGACAAGGAAACAGAGCCGCGCGCAATCGAAATGGCGACCCGCATCGCATCGATGCCGCAACTGGCGGTTCAGATGATCAAGGAAGTCACCATGGCCGGCGCGGATATCGCGCTCGATGCCGGACTTCAACTCGAACGCCGGGCCCTGCATGTTCTTTTCGCTTCGCAGGACAAAGGCGAAGGCATGCGCGCTTTCCTCGAAAAACGCGCCCCTCACTTCTCAGGAAGGTAATGACCATGACATCGCTCGTTGAAAAACCGGATCTTGTCGTCGGCGTGGTCGGCACCGGCACGATGGGACGCGGCATCATTCAGGTGACCGCTGCCGGCGGCATTCCCGTGGTGATTTACGATTCCAAGGCCGGCGCCGCGCAGGACGCCAAGACATTCGTCTCCACGATGCTGCAACGCCTGGCCGAAAAGCAGAAAATGACGCCGGACGAAGCGAAGGCGGCCACGGATCGCATATCCATTGCAGCGGAATTGAAAGACCTCGCCTCGTGCGACGTGGTCGTCGAAGTCATCGTCGAGAAACTCGACGCCAAGCAGGCCCTGTTCTGCGAGCTGGAAAAGATCGTTCGGCCGGACGCCATCCTGGCAAGCAACACATCTTCACTCTCGATTACATCGATCGCCTCGCGCTGCGCGCATCCGGAACGGATCGGCGGGCTTCATTTCTTCAACCCCGTGCCGCTGATGAAACTGGTCGAGGTGATCGGCGGCGCCCGCACCGCGCCCTGGGTCATCGAGAGTCTGACGAATCTCGGAAAGCGGATGACGCGGCAGCCGGTCGTGGTCGCCGACAGTCCCGGTTTTCTCGTCAATCACATCGGCCGGGCCTTCGTGCCGGAATCGTTGCGCATTGTTGACGAAGGCATCGCATCGCCGTCGCAGATCGATGGCATCATGAGAGATGCCGCGGGATTCCGCATGGGTCCGTTCCAACTGTTCGACATGGTTGGCGCCGATGTCGCGCATCCGGTGATGGAGTCGCTGTACGACCAGTTTTATCAGGAGCCGATGTACCGCCCTTCTCCGACGGCGCGGCGGCTCGTCGAAGCCGGAATGCTCGGGAGAAAGACCGGCGCCGGATTCTATCGCTATCAGAACGGGAATGCGGAAACGCCGCCTGAGCCGGCAAGACCGGCGCTCAATGAGAAGGTTACGGTCTGGCTCGGCGACATGGATGAGAATGCCGCTGCGGCGCTGCGGAAATTTCTGACCAACGCAACCATCGAGAGCGGCAAAAAGCCCAGTGACACGGCGCTGTGCGTGCTCGCGCCGATCGGCCTGGATCTGGCGAGCGCAATCGCATCAGAACAGCTCGATCCGTCGCGCACCATTGCGATAGACACATTATTCGGCCTCGACAAGCGATGCACGATCATGACGAGCCCCGCCACGGCGCCCCGCTATCGCGACGCGGCGGTGGCGATGTTCGACGCCGGCCATCCGGTCACCGTGATTAACGACAGCCCCGGTTTTGTAGCGCAGCGCATTGCGGCGATGATCGTCAATGTCGGCTGCACCATCGCCCAGCTCGGCATCTCTCCGCCGGCCGATATCGATCTCGGCGCCCGGCTGGGTCTGGGCTATGCGCTTGGCCCGCTGGAATTGGGCGACAAGCTCGGCCCGGCCCGCGTGCTCCAGATTCTCGATGCGCTTTACGCATTTTATCATGAGCCCCGCTATCGCGCGAGCCCGTGGCTCCGCCGCCGCGCCAATCTCGGTCTGTCGCTTCGCGCTCCGGAGCAGATGACATGAGCGAAGAAGCCATCGTCATCACCGGGGCCAGTCGCGGGATCGGCCTTGCCCTGGTCGAACATCTTGCCGCTCAACAACACAAGATTATCGCCATCTCGAGAAGCGCGCCCGAACAGCCCATTCCCGCCGAGTTCGTCTCGATCGACCTTGCCGACGCAGCATCCGCCCGCGACAAACTGAACGAGATTGCTTCGCGCTACAGGGTCACGCGCCTCGTCAACAACGCCGGCGCACCGTATCCCGAGCTTCTGGATGACGTCACGCTTGAGAATTATCAGGCCGCGATGGATATCAATCTTCGGGCGGCGCTGTTGTGCACGCAGGCCTTTCTTCCCGCGATGCGCCAGTCCGGCTTCGGCCGCATCGTCAACATCTCGAGCCGCGCGGCCCTGGGAAAAGAAAGACGCGCCTCCTATGGCGCGGCAAAAGCCGGCCTCATCGGCTTCACCCGCACATGCGCTCTCGAACTGGCGGCCGCTGGCGTCACGGTGAATGCCGTCGCGCCCGGCCCCATCGCGACTGAACTTTATCTTCGCAACAACCCGAGCGATGAGAAATCCCTGCAAGCCGTTTCCTCGCGCATTCCCATGCAACGTCTCGGGCGACCCGACGAGGTCGCCGCGGCGATATCGTTTTTCCTGAGCGACGCCGCTTCCTACGTCACCGGCCAGGTGCTTTACGTCTGCGGCGGCACCAGCGTCGGGGTCGCACCTTTATGAGCGAGCATCCCGAGAGATTCGACGCCCTCTTCCAGCCGCGCGGCATCGCAGTGATCGGAGCGTCGGCGGATTTGACCCGCATCGGAGGCCAACCGATCAAGGCCCTGCTGGCCGCCGGTTATGCAGGGCGCCTCTATCCCGTCAATCCGAAATACGAGGCCATCGCCGGCATCCCCTGCGTGGCCGATATCGCGAACATCGACGGCCCATGCGATCTGGCCATCGTCGCTGTTCGCGCCGACATGGCGGCGGACGCCATTCTCAAATGCGGTGACAAGGGAATCAAATTCGCCATCGTCCTCAGTGGCGGCTTCAGGGAGAGCGGTGACAACGGCAAGGCGCTGGAGGACGCGCTCGTGGCCGCGGGCCGCAAGGCCGGCGTCCGGATCATCGGCCCGAACTGCCAGGGGATGCTTGCCGTCCACGACAGGGTCTTCGCCGTCTTCGGCTCCATCGCCGGCGAGACCGGTCTGCGCGCCGGCAACGTATCGCTGTGTTTTCAGAGCGGCGGCGTGGGGTTTGCCATCGCAACGCTGTGCGACTCGCTCGGCATCGGCATTCGGCATTGTGTTTCCACCGGAAACGAAGCCGATGTCAAAGCACCCGAACTCATCGAGGCTCTGCTCGAAGATCCCAAGACATTGATGGTCGGCACCTATATCGAAGGCGTGGCGGACGGCCGCGCGCTGATGGCCGCCGGCGACAAGGCGATGCGTCTCGGCAAGCCTCTTTTGCTCTGGAAGGGCGGCAAAAGCGAAACCGGCGCGCGGGCCGCCGCGTCCCACACGGCCCAGTTGACCGGGAGCTACGACATCTTCCAGTCCGCCTGCAGGCAGGCCGGCATTATTGAGGTCGAGGATTCCGAGGAAATGGCCGACCTGCTTCGCGCCTTCTCGGCGGAACGCCTGCCGGACGGCCGCGGCGTGGGCGTGATCGGCATCTCGGGGGGCATGGGAATTGTGTTCGCCGACGCCGCCATTGCCCATGGACTCGAACTTCCCGCTTTCAGCGCCGCAACCGTCGAAACGTTGACGCGCGTCATCCCGAGCTTCGGCTCCTCGGCCAATCCGGCGGACGTCACGGCATCCGTCTTCAACGATACCGCTATCCTGACGGAAACCATCCAGGCCATTCTGGATGATTCGGGGATTCACCAGCTCTGCCTGCTGCTGGCTTCGGTGCCCGACCCGATCGCCACTCAAATCGCCGAGGTCGTGATCGCGGCGGCGACGCGCAGCCCCAAGCCCATCCTGATCGGCTGGTCGCTCAAACACCAGCGCGCGGAAAAGGCCTACGCGCTGTTTGAGGCTGCGGGCATTCCGATCTTTCACACGCCCGGCCGCACGGCGCGCGCTGCCGCGGGCCTCGCACGATATGCCGGCATGAAGGCGTCGTACCGGCCCTCCCCGATGGCGATTCAAAGCCGGCCGCCCGTTCAACAGTTGAAAGCAGGAACAGCGCTCGACGAGAACGCGGGCAAACGCCTGCTCGCGTCCTATGGCGTGCACGCGCCTCGCGAGGTTCTGGTGCAGTCCGATCAGGACTTGGCAAACCACATCGCTGGTCTGGACTATCCGATGGTGGTGAAGATCGTCTCGGAAGACATTCCGCACAAAACCGAAGCGGGAGGCGTTATTCTCAATCTTCCCGATCTCGCGGCGGTCGAACGCGCAGCCGCGCGTGTCGTGGCCAATGCCAGGAATTACAAGCCGCTGGCCAAAATCGAAGGCGTGCTGGTCTCCGAAATGATCGGCGACGCCACCGAAATGATCGTCGGGGCCGTCAACGACCAGGCATTCGGACCGGTGATCGTTGTCGGATTTGGCGGGATATTCGCCGAGATTCTCAAGGACGCCGCTTACAGGGTCGCGCCATGCGATGCGGCCACCGCCCGGCAGATGCTCGAAGAGCTGCAAGGCTACCCGGTGCTTAACGGTGCACGAGGAAGGCCGAAGGCCGACGTGGACGCACTGGTGTCGGCGATCGTCGCGGCCTCAAATCTTGTCTGGGACTTACGAGATCAGATCAAGGAGATGGATATCAATCCTCTGCTTGTTCGGCCCAAGGGCAAGGGTGTGCTCGCGGCCGATGCGCTGATCGTTGCTGTCGGATAGCGCCGCGCCGCAAGCGAGTGACTTGAACCGGAACCGTCTCACGCCCCGGTATCGGACCGTCCCGCCTAATGTCCCAGCGACCAGCGCCGCTCGATCGGCGTCGGCTTCTTGCGCACCGCGCAGAGCGCACAGCCGCAGCCGGCAAGATGCTTGCGGGAGACGACACGCGGCTCGGATGCCGTCTTCTCCGAGCGAGAGAGCGCCCGGCGCAATCCCGACGTTATCGTGCTGAGGTGCGGCGTCGCCATCATACGGCCGGCTTCCGCGGCGCAGCTCGGGCAACACATCGCCTTCTCCGCGTCCGACATCTCCGCCCATCCCTCGAAGGGGCCGCATTCCTCGCAGGCGTAGTTGTAAAGGGGCATTCGATCCTCCCAGATCTTCTAGATCTTCCCTTCGAGCATCAGCAGGCCGGGCAGCCAGCCGGTGAAAATGCCGGCCAGCAGCGTCGCGATGCCAGTCGACGGCAGAATCTGACGCTTGAGCGCAAGCAGCAGGAAATACATGAACCAGAGCACCGCCCATGCGGTCCAGTTGAACGCCATCCAGAGGCCCGCGACATCCGCCGACACCTTGAACGCACCGATTGCCACCGGCACCACGGTGATCGCCACGAACAGACTGAACCAGCCGAGGCCGCGCCCGTCCACAGTGACCGCCCGGTTATAGGCGACCCACAGGTAGGTCGTCGTGAACAGCAGCGTCAGCGCCGCGGCCCGCACCGAGGCGGCATCCGCGCCCGGCCCGAACGCAGAATAGAGCGCGACGCACAGCGTGATGAAGCCCGACACCACGTTGATGAAAGCGATCTCGCGGTCTTCGATCTTCCCGAGCAGCCATAGGCCGTTCAGGGTCAGAACCGCGCCGACATAAAGTAACGCCAATCCGAGAAGCATCGCCCGTCCTCCGCCGGCACCGGTCGGCCCGGCAGCATTGCCGGGCCTTCCGCATGCGTCTGTTGATTGACCGGAGCGTTTTCAAGCGAAGCGGAAACCGGTTCGCGTGAAGAAAACGCACCAAATAGAATCCGGCGTCCTTCACCTTAAAATGGTGAAGGACTCCGAGCGATCATCCCGCTCTTGCGACATCCGCCCCGCTCACCTGCTTGGTCGGGCCGGTGGAAGACGGGTTGATGTCGAACTCAAAGATCTTGGTCGGGATCGCGACGGTGGCGCACACGTTCGGGATATCGACGATGCCCGCGATACGTCCTTCCACCGGTGCGGTGCCAAGGATCGAGTAGGCCTGCTCGCCCGAGTAGCCGAACTTCTTCAGATACTCGATGGCATTGAGGCAGGCGCGCCGGTAGGCCACATGGGCGTCGAGATAATACTGCTCGCCGGTATGCTCATCGACGGAGATACCCTCGAAGATGAGATAGTCGTCGAAATGCGGATCGATCGGGCTCGGCTTAAAGATCGGATTGATGATGCCGTATTTCGCCATACCGCCCTTGATCAGGCCGACGCCGATGTCGATCCAGCCCGCCATTTCGATGGCACCGCAGAAGGTGATTTCGCCGTCGCCCTGCGAGAAGTGGATATCGCCCATCGAAAGGCCGCCGCCCTTCACATAGACCGGGAAGTAGCAGCGCGAGCCGCGCGACAGGTTCTTGATGTCGCAATTGCCGCCATGCTCGCGCGGCGGCACCGTGCGCCAGCCTTCCTTCGCCGCCTTGTCGCGTCCGCCGCCCGTCATCTGTCCCATCAGCGCGGTGTCGGCATAAGGCAGCGCCGCGAGCGGCGGCACGCGATTGGGATTGGT
The DNA here is from genome assembly GCA_017305455.1 of Hyphomicrobiales bacterium. Lineage (GTDB taxonomy): Bacteria > Pseudomonadota > Alphaproteobacteria > Rhizobiales > Xanthobacteraceae > Afipia. The sequence continues at coordinate 50,705 of JAFKKO010000113.1, forward strand.
CGCAACCAGCGCGGCCTCGCGGCGGTTGGCTTCCGCGAGCAGCTTGTGGTCGGGCAGACAGCCGATCAGACCGGGATGGACGAGGCCCGGGAAGCGCACCTTCGGGATATGGCGTGAGGTGGTGTAGACGCCGTGGAAGTCCCAGCACGTCTTGACCGCATGGGGATAGTGCTCCGTCAGGAATCCGCCGCCGTTGTTCTTGTCGAACAGACCGTTGAATCCCCATTCCGAGCCCTCGATCGGGCCGATATCGAGAATGTCCACGACCATCAGGTCGCCCGGCTCGGCGCCTTCGACGCCGAAGGGGCCGCTGAGATAGTGCACCTTGGTCAGGTCGACATCGCGAACATCGTTGGCGCTGTCGTCGTTCTTAATCTGGCCGCCGGTCCAGTCGTAGCATTCCACGCGAAATTCCGAGCCCGGCTTGAAGGTCTCCACCATCGGAATATCGGGATGCCAGCGGTTGTGAGTCTTGACCGATTGTTTTTCCGGAGCCCCGTTGATGTCGATCTTGAATACGGTCTTGGCCATGTGCGTCCTCCTGTGCCGAGCGTGGCGTTATTGTTTTCGTCGAAAGCGCGCCCGCAAATCCTGCGGAACGCACCTGCGCTTGATGGGAGGCTAGGACGCGGATGTAAGCGGCTTGTGATCGGAACGATGCCGCTATGTAATTTTTTGTAACGGGAACCTGTGCCGCAGCCCCACGGCAACGAAATTCCGGCTATGATCCCGTCGTTGGATGGATCGGTGGCGTGAAACCCCGCGAAAAGGGGAGTGCCGTGCAAAATCAGCGCATTCTGATGGTGGACGACGATCCGCGGCTGTGCGGGTTTGTCACCAAGTTCCTCGCGCGGGAGGGCTACGCCGCCGAGTTCGTATTCGACGGCGATGCCATGCAGCAGGCATTGGCGAATGTTCCGTTCGATCTCATCATCCTCGACCTGACATTCCCGAATGGCGAGGACGGCATCACCCTCGCGCGCACCATCCGCACCCGGTATGACACCCCGCTGGTCATGCTGTCGGGCCGACATGATACTCTGGACAAGGTGATCTGCCTGGAGATCGGCGCTGACGATTATCTGACCAAGCCGTTCGAACCGCGCGAATTGCTGGCCCGCATCCGCACCGTATTGCGCCGCACCAAGTCCGCCCTGTCGGGCAAGCCGTCCGCCGCTCCCTCCGACGGCGATGTCATCCTGTTCGCAGGCTGGCGGCTCGATCTGTCCCGCCGCGAACTGTCGTCACCGGACTCGCGCAGCGTGGCCCTGACCAGCCAGGAATTCCATTTGCTTGCCGCGCTGGTGCAGCGCGCCGGGCGCGTGCTGTCGCGCGATCAGATTCTGGACCTGATCGCAAACCGGCAATGGACACCCTTCGATCGCAGTATCGACGTGCTGATCGCCAAACTCCGCCGCAAGCTCAATGACAGCAACCGCGGCAGCCAGATGATCAAGACGGTTCGCGGGGCCGGCTACGTCTTCACGCTCGCTCCGGAATCGTCGCATTGAGTCCGCGCCTGGCGCAGCGCGGCCGATAGCACATCCATCTCCACGGGCTTCTGCAGAATCGGTACGCTGATCTCCGTCTCCTCCTCGCACAACGTCTTCAGCGCCGTTGCGGGCAGAGCCGTCGCCAGAAGCACCGCCGTATTGGGCCAGCGCTGCCGCACCATCCGGCACAGCATGGCTCCGTTGACGGGTCCCGGCAGCATCACGTCGCTGAGCATGAGATCGAACGACGACCCCGTCTCCAGGATCTGGAGAGCCTCGTCGGCATTCCCCGCCGTCGCGACCTCATACCCGAGACGCCTGAGCTGGCGAACGAACAAGGTCCGCACCGGCACCTGATCCTCGACCAGAAGAATTCGCCTGCTGTCGGGGAAGAATTCCGGCACCGGCGCCGGAGCCTTGAGATCGTGAGCACACAGCGGCAGATAAAGCGACACTTTCGTTCCGATACCGGGAGAACTTTCGATGGCGAGATTGCCCCCGGATTGCCGGACGAAGCTGTAAACGGTGGTGAGGCCGAAACCGCTGCCCTGCTCTGCCGTCTTGGTGGTGAAAAACGGCTGGAGCGCCTTCTCCCGCACATCCGCGGTCATGCCGCAGCCATTGTCGGTGACGACGATCCGGGCATAGCGGCCCGGTTTCATATCCGGCAACAGGACCGGTGATTGCCCGGACAATTCGACGTCGGCGACGTCGAATGCGATGCGGCCGCCGCCCGTCATGGCGTCCCTTGCGTTGATGGCGAGATTGAGCAGGCTGGCATCGAACTGATAACGGTCGACAAACACGGGACATTCCGTCTCGGGAACAGTGACAACAAGCGCGATGTCCTGCCCCAATGTCCGCCCGGCGAGACGCGACAGGTTGCCGACCAACACGCGCAAATCCATCACTTCGGGCGACAAAGGCTGGTTGCGTCCGATCGCCAGAAAGCGCCGCGTCGTCTCGACGCCGCCAAGCGCCGCATCGAGAGCGTCGTCAATCAGCTCCCGCACCATTTTCGTATCGGCAATCGACGGCGCCCTCGCGTCTTCCTGCGCCAGACGAAGATTTCCGATGATCACCGAGAGCAGATTGTTGAAGTCATGCGCGATTCCGGCGGTCAGCCGGCCCAGCGCCTCCATGCGCCGGCTGTGGCGAAGTTGTTCCTCCGCCTCACGCCGGGAGCGAAGAAGCTCGAGGCGTTCGAAACAACGATCGAGCGTCGCGAGCAGATCGTCGGGATCGAATGGCTTGCAGAGATAATCGTAGGTTCCGACGCGAAGCGCCTTGATCGCGGTCTGGACCGAAGCATAGGCGGTCATCATCACGACCAGAAGATCGGGATTGCGCTGGTGCAGCTCCGCCGCCAGTTGAACGCCGTCGGCATGTCCGAGCCTGATATCTACCAGCGCGACATCGACAACGGAGCCGAGCGGACGCGCCTTGTCGGGCCCGTAGGCGACCTCGACATGATAGCCTTCGAGCTGAAGCAGCGAGGCAAGGCTTCCGGCCACGTCAGCATCGTCATCCACGATCAGGATGCGGCGCGGGCGCCGGACACTTTCCCTGCCAGGAAAAAACGTGTCATCCATTGACCGGATCTTCCATGTCGGAGATGGGAAGTCTGATATCGACGCGACTGCCTTCCCCCGGCCGGGAGGTAATCGTGATCGTCCCGCTGTGGCGCTCAATAATCCGCGCAACATGCGCCATGCCGAGACCTACGCCAAAGGTCTTGGTGCTGAACAATGGCTCGAATACGCGCGCGCGTATCTCCTCCGTCATGCCAATCCCATTGTCCGTGACCGACAGACATACGACGTCTCCGATATTCTTGGTCGACAGCACGACCCTTCCCTCGCACGAAGGATGTTCGTCGATAGCCTGCATGGAGTTCTGCACGAGATTGACGAGCGCCTGCCGCAATCTCTCGCCATCGGCCTGAATAAAACGGCCGGACCGCAGATCAAATTCGATCGGAATGGGCGAGAGCTCTTTTAGCTCCGCAGAGTTCAGCTCGACCCAGCTATCGATGGCAAGCGGGGCCATGTTGGGATGTGGCCGCCGCGAAAACTGGAGCAAGTCTTCGATGATGCGGGCGCACCGCTCCACATTGCGCTGAATGCGGTCCACCTCCTTCCGCCAGCCGGGCGCGCTGGTCTCTTGCGACCGCTTTAAAACCGCGACCGAGGTCGCGAGCGCTCCCAGCGGATTTCGCAACTCGTGACTGACGGTCGCCGTAATCTGTCCGATCGTCGCAAGGCGTTCGGCCTTGGCAAGCTCGCCCTGGGCGTCGTTCAGCTTTTCCAGCGAAGCGACGAGATTGCGCTGGGCAAGCTCGCGGCTTTCGTTGGAAAGAACGATCCACCATGCGCTTATCGCCAGCAGCGGCAGCAACGCGAGGAAAACCCGCAGCAGCAATGCGTCGCTTGAAAGATGCGGCACGTCCGCGCCGGGCTCGACCAGACGGTAGGTCAGCAGGAACAGCGCCCCGGCGACCACCGACAAGGCCAGCAGAAGACCGCCGACCTTGAGCAGACGTTGCGGCATGTGAGGCGCAAGCCGGCGCGAGAAGCCCGGACCGAAATAGCGCGATCGCGAGGATTCGAGCGCGACACTCGATTTCTTGCAGGCATCGTGGCAATGCGCCTCGAGACTGCAGCATAACGAGCAGATCGGCCGCTCGTAAAAGCTGCAATAGGCCATATCTTCGCGTTCATAGGAGTGATCGCAAATCTCGCAGCGCAGAACCGTGCCTTCCAGGCCGGCCAGCGCGGGCGGCGGCTGGCGCGCGATATAATATCGGCCGCGGGTCGCAATCCCGATCAGAATAGCGGCCGTGAACGAGGCGACGAACGACAACGGTGCCGAGTAGGCCTGCGCCGTGACTCCGAAGAAGCCGTTAAAAGCCGCGATCGAGACCAGAGAGCCGACCGCCATACCGCCGCATCCCACCGGATTGAAATTGTGCAGATGAGCCCGCTTGAATTCGATGAAGGCAGGACTGACCTTAAGCGGTTTCAGCACCCACAGATCGGCAACGATCGCACCGATCCACGCGGTCGCGATATTCGAATAGACCGCAAGCACGAGTTCCAGGGTCTGGAAAATGCCGAGCAGCATCAGAAGCAGCGAAATCAGAATATTGAAGATGAGCCAGATCACCCGTCCGGGATGATAATGCGTCACCCGCGAGAAGAAATTCGACCAGGCAAGCGAGCCCGCATAGGCGTTGGTGACGTTGATCTTGACCTGCGAAAGCAGGACGAAGAACGTCGCCGCGAACAACACGGTCGACGCATCGCTGAAGACGTAGTGATAGGCCCCGATATACATGTGGATCGGCTCGAGGGCGACGGCCGGCAGAATCCCTCCGTTCAAGGCAAGAACCGCAAGAAGGCTTCCCCCGAGCACCTTGAGGCCGCCGATCAGGATCCAGCCGGGGCCTGCAAACACCACCGCCGCCCACCAGCGCAGACGGTTGTCCGGGGTCTTTTTCGGCAGAAACCGCAGATAATCCGCCTGCTCGCCGATCTGCACCACGAGCGAGCACATCACGCTGAGAGCCGCGCCGAACGCGAGGGGGCTGAATCCGCTTTTGCTTCCGTCGATTCCGGCAAAATCAATCCAGACCTGAATGTCCTCGGGTTTTTTCCAGACAATCATCACAAAGGGCGTGATCATCATCAGCAACCAGAGCGGTTGGGTCACCAGTTGCAGACGGCTGATCATGGTGATGCCCATCATCGTCACCGGAATGATGATAACGGAAGACACAATATAGCCGACCACCAGCGGCACATCGGCATAGAGCTTGAGAGCCTGCGCCATGATCGCGCCTTCGAGCGCGAAGAAAATGAAGGTGAAGCTCGCGTAGATCAACGAAGTGATCGTCGATCCGATATAGCCGAATCCCGCGCCGCGGGTGAGAAGATCGAGATCGATGTTGTATTTGCTGGAATAATAAGAGATCGGCAGATTCGTGATGAAAATGAAGATCGATCCGACGAGAATCGCCAGAGCAGCATTGCTGAAACCGTAGCTGAACGTGATCGCGCCGCCGATCGCCTCCAGCGCGAGAAACGAAATGCCGCCGAGCGCGGTATTGCTGATGACGAACGGCGACCATCGTCGAAATGACTGCGCGGCGTAACGAAGGGAGTAGTCCTCAAGCGTCTCGTTCGCGATCCAGGAATGATAGGACCGCAATGCTGGAAGCCGCGGCGTCTCCACTGAGCGTGTCCCCCTCTATGCCGCGGCGATCCTATATCTTTCCCTGCGCTTTTTCCACCCGGGCCCATCGTCCCAGACGGACTGCAACCCGTTGCCGGGTCGCAAGCTTAAACCCAGATCAAATAATCGACCTGCGCGTGGGAGGAGTGACTCCCTGTCGCTGTCCGGAGCAGACCGCCTGGATCGGTCGTCAGCGTTGGCCGCGCAGCGAAGTCAGAAAAGGAGAATTCCATCGTCAGCTTCGAGGGTTTCCGCCTGGCACGACGAAGCCTCCACAGCCAAGCCGCGCGCCGTCAGAAACTCGCGATGGATCACCCGCTCACGTTCCATCGTATAGCGCGCGAAGAGGCCATCGAGAGCGGCCGCATCCTCCGCTTCCACCCTCGGTTGCTGGATTGTCGTGCTCGCGTCGTCAAGGCGCGCCGCGATGGCCGACAATGGCGCTGAACCCTCGACGAGCGCCGTCATCAGATCTTGCGCCGAATTCATCAAGCCTTCGAACTCGACACCCTCATTCACCAGTTGGCTCATCAATTTACCCAGCCGGTCGTTGCCTGCTTCGACTTCGCGCAGCGCCTGAAGGATTACAGGTTCAAGCCTGGCAAGTTGCGTCGGATCGCCGTGAAGGCGAAGCTCCCTCAGATCGCCGGCTGATCGCTCCATCTCATCAAGAACGGACTTCAATCGCGACGCGCCCTCCGAAACGCGGTCGGCGGTCGTCTGGAGTTCATTCGCGATCACGACGAATGCGCCGCCTCTATTGCCGAGATTGCCGGCCTTGAGGCTGGCATTCATCCCGACAAGCGTGATGTCGATGGCGGCTTCCGCGAGACCCGAGATCGCGTGGCGGAATTTCGCGATGGTGTCTTCGACGATCCGCAGCGCTTCGTCGACCAGCCGGCCGGCGTTCTCGCACGTCGCGATCAACGCGGAGGCCTGCGCCAACGTCTGCTTGATGCGAACAAGAAAAGACGAGGACGTGCTGTCCTCGCCGCCGAATATGGAACGACCGTGCCCGACGACGCTGCCCGCGTCGCGCTGAATATCCGACAGCAGCCGGGCGATCCGACCGATATCTTCCCCAAACTCGCGCTCCGTATCCTTCAGTTGGACCGCCTGCAATTCACAGATCAAGCGCGCCGCGCCGCCGTTCCCCGCAAGCTCCGGCACGATGCCCGGTGCGGCACCAGTCACAAGTCGTATGCCGTGGAATATGTGCTCCAGGCGCTGGCGGGTGCCGTCGCCGGCCTGCAGCGAAATAATGGAGCTACCGACCGCGTCGGCGATCTTTCGCGTGCTCGCGTCGGCGAGATCGGCGAGGCGGGCGCTGCTGCTGCGCTGCTCTCGAAGCTCGGTATGGGCCGCTGTCAGATCGAGACTGCTCGAGAGCAGTTGCGTATGATACCGCTCCTCAAACTCCTTTTGTCGAGCGAAAGCCGTGATGACCGCGTCCGACAACCTTTTCTGATCGCCCGCACAATCCTCGATCGTGCGCTGCACCGCGTTGCCCAGATCGTAAGCTTCCTGGGTAAACGCAACAAATCCGTCACGATCGATAGCGAGCGAAGCCGCCTCGATCCGGGCGTTGCGGGCAATGATCGCGATCATCTGGATCTGCTTGAACAGAACCTGCAGAAGCGACGATGCGTCCTCCGTGCTTCTGCCGATCGTTTCCAGCAACGCACCCTCTGCGGGAAGCACGTCCGCAAGCCGGCTCAATATCGCGGAGATCTCCTGCAACGCCGTTGCGGCGCCTTCGATCTCGGCGCACGATAATTCCTGGGACAATCCGCCTAGACCGCGGTTGACTTCCTTGAAGATGGTGTGGCCGCGACCGAGCTGGCTGCCGACACGGGCAAAGACGCTTTCGATGTGCGATGAGAAACCCTCAATTAAGGTGGCTGCATCCACAAGCGGATCGTCCAAAATGGCGGACCTCATGCTTGACCCATCACCGCACTGTGTTCCGCCTGATACCAGAGCATGATCTCGCGCGGAATCTGATGAAGCGGCACCACGCGTTCCGCGGCGCCGCGTGCAATCGCTTCTTTCGGCATGCCAAAAACCACGCAGCTGTCTTCATCCTGCGCGCGCGTCGACGCTCCGAGCTTGCGCATCTCGAAAAGTCCCCGCGCGCCATCGTCACCCATTCCCGTCATGATGATCCCAAGCGCATTGGGGCCGGCGTGCTGAGCGGCCGAGCGGAACAGAACATCGACAGAGGGGCGATGCCGGGACACCGGCGGGCCGTCCTTGATCGCGATCTGATATCGCAAGCCGATCCGCTGCAGCAGCATGTGACGCGCGCCGGGCGCGATATAGGCACAGCCGGGCAGCACCGCCTCGCCATCTTCGGCCTCCTTCACGGCCATCTCGCAGGTGCTGTTGAGACGTCTGGCGAAGGCGGCGGTAAATCCGGCCGGCATATGCTGGACGATGAGGGTGCCCGGTGCATTCTGCGGCAAGCGTTCCAGCACATCGCTCAAGGCCTCGGTGCCTCCGGTCGATGCGCCGATACACACGATACGATCTGTCGTCGGCCGCGATCGCCCCTGCACCGGCGGCGGAATGATCGCGTCGGCGGTCAGTTTCTTCTCGATCAGATGCCGCTCACCGCGTGGGCGCAGCCGCGCGCGCGCTGCCGATTTGACAACCTCGCGGAGCCGGGTCGAACACTCCAGAAGCGCCTGCCTCGTGTCGATCCGTGGCTTCGAGACAATATCGACCGCGCCGGCTTCGAAGGCCTCGAACATGACGCTCGACTGATCCTCGAGAAGCGAGGAGCAGATGATCACAGGAATCGGACGCTGGGCCATGATCTTGCGCAGGAACGTCATGCCGTCCATGCGCGGCATCTCGATATCGAGAATGATGACGTCAGGCAGCTCCCTCTCGATGCGGCGAGCCGCCGCGAACGGATCGGAGGCCGTCGCCATGACCTCGATGTCGGGATCTTCATTGAGGATCGTCTGAAGGATTTGGCGCACAGATGCCGAATCGTCCACGATCAGAACGCGAACCTTGTCTCTCGACATATCCGGTGCCCCCGATCAAACCCTGAAAATCGTCGGCTGAACCTGCTTCAAACCCGGCACTGCGCTGTGGATCATCGATTCCGAATGGCCGACCAGCAAATAGCCGCCAGGTCGCAGGTGGGTGCACAGTTGCTCGACCACCTTGCGCTGGGTCTCGCGCTCAAAATAGATGAGAACGTTGCGGCAGAAGATGATGTCGACATCTCGATCAATCGGGTAAGACGCATCCATCAGGTTCATGCGCATGAAATGGGTGAGGCGTCGCAGCTCCGGGACCATCCTCACTTCCTGGCGCGACCGGTCCACCGAGGACAGAAAATATCTCTTCGCCAAATTCTCCGGCACCGGTGCGAGCGCGTCGCGAGGATAGATCGCCTCCTTGGCAAGTTGCAGCATCGCGGTCGAGACATCAGTTCCAAGGATCCTGAACTGAAATCTGGAGCCGGTTCTGATCATGTCATCCAGAACCATGGCCGCGGTGTACGCTTCCATACCGGAGGAGCTGGCCGAGCTCCAGATCTTCAGATTGCATGTCCGCCGTCCTCGTACGCTCAGCAGCGCCGGGACAGCGATCTCGCGCATGAAACTGAAGTGCTGCGGCTCACGAAAAAAATCGGTCTTGTTGGTCGTCACGACATCGATCAAATGCGTCAGCTCATGGTCGAGCTGATCCGCCGTGAATAGCTGTTCGACATATTCGTTGAGGTCGGAATAGTTCAGCGCGCGCGTGCGCTTATGCAGACGTCCCTCCAGCATGATTCGCTTGCCGGGGGGCAGCCTGATGCCGACCTGCCGCTCGATCAACTGAGCGATCGAACGAAAATGACGGTCTGACAGATGTCCCACAGGACTTGGCGCGGCTGATATCAGGGACATTTACAATCGCCTCGCGGACGCAGACACGGTCATGATTTCAAGCGGCGCGCGGCGCGCCGATCGGCGCACCGCCCGGCTCCCATACCTTGTCGGTCGCCATCAGCTTGGCGAGATCGAAAATGACGATGAACTTCTCGCCCTTGCGCCCAATGCCGGCCGCATAATCGGACTGCCATTTACCGCCGACCTCCGGCACCGGCTCGATCACGTCATCATCAATACCAGTGACCTCGAAAACGCAGTCGGCGACAAAACCCACGCCGATCTGCCGGTCTTTCACCGGCACGTCGAGAATAATAATGCGGGTCGCCTCCGTGGACGGAACGCTCGGCAGCCCCAGTTTGATTCTAAGGTCAACGATCGGATAACCGCTGCCCCGCACGTCGATCATCCCGAGAAGGAAATCCGGAGCGTGCGGCAGCCGTGAGATCGATCGCATATCCAGAATTTCACGGACATTGCGGATGCTGATGCCGAATATTTCTTCGGCCAGCCCGAGCGTAAGATATTGCGAGGTTGCAGCCATGGCCTATTCCACCGGATCGGATATTCGCAAGGAGCGTCGGCCCGGCTTTCACCGGACCGATGCCGTTCAGCGTCGGAACTCGGCGTCGCGATCATCTCCGCCGTCGTCCATATCGAAGGCAAAGCCGCCACCACCCGCGACCTTTAACGGACGGGCGGACTGACGGACCGGGGCTGGCTTTCTCCCGCCGCGGTCGGCAGCCGCCATGCTTGCGGCCTTGGTCCGCAACTGGTCAACCGCACGATCGACCTCGGTCGCAGCCACCCTGTCGTTGTCGGTGTCACGCCCAATCCGAAAGAACGAGATGGTCGATTGCAGCTGCTCCGCTTGCGAGGCGAGCTCTTCGGACGTCGAAGACACCTGTTCCGAAGCGCTGGCGTTCTGCTGGCCAACCTTGTCAAGCTGCTGGATAGCCTGATTGATCTGCGCCGAGCCGACGTCCTGCTCTCGACAGGCTGCGGTGATTTCCGCGACGAGTTCGGCGGTCTTTTTGATGTCCGGCACAAGCTTCGACAGCATTTCGCCTGCGTCCTGCGCAACCTTCACGGTTTCGAACGACAACGTCCCGATTTCCGCGGCCGCGGCCTGACTGCGTTCGGCGAGCTTGCGCACTTCGGAGGCGACCACAGCAAATCCCTTGCCATGCTCTCCGGCGCGGGCCGCTTCCACGGCCGCATTCAGCGCCAGGAGATCGGTTTGCCGTGCGATCTCCTGCACGATCGTGATCTTCTCGGCGATGGTCTGCATTGCATTGACGGCCCGACCCACGGCAGCGCCGCTCGCTTCCGCATCCTTGGCCGACTGCGCCGCGATCTTCTCGGTTTCGTTGGCGTTATCGGCATTCTGCTTCACGTTGGAAGCCATCTCTTCCATCGAAGAGGACGCTTCTTCGGCGGAGGAGGCCTGCTCGGTCGCCCCCTGGGACAACTGTTCGGCACTGGCCGAAAGCTCCTGGCTGCCGCTGGAGACGTTCTGAGCCGCCGTAATCGCCTGGGCAACAATCTCGCGGAGCTTGCTCACCATGCGCTCCAACGCAATGCCGAGGCTGTCCTTGTCGGACAATCGTTTCGATTCAACCGTCAGGTTGCCCTGCGATATCTCGTTCGCAACCGAAGCCGTGGTGTTTAAGTTCACCGTCATTTTGTTGAGCGACTTGATCAGATCGCCGATCTCGTCGTTGCTGAATGTTTCGATCTTCTGGCCAAGATCGCCGATTGCCACCGCATCCGCCAGTCCTACCGCGCGGCCAAGCGCACGGCTGATGCTTACCGCGATCCAGGTCGCCGCTCCCACAGCGATGAGCAGAGAGGCGATCGTGATGGTGAGCAGGATGAATTTCGCTCGCGATCCATCTTCCATGGCCTGGTCCGAGCGGTCGGAGACCTGCTTGTTGATGAATGCGATGTATTCGTCACCTATAGCGATGGCTTCTCCGGCCGCTTTACGCACCTCAAGAACAGAATATGCGGCGGCTTTCGCCCGGTCGGTCTTAACGAGGCGGATGGATTCGTCCTGCGCCGCAACCATCCGGGCATGCGCGGCGGTGAGCTTGTCGATCAGCTTCTTGCCGCCTTCCGAGGCCATCGCATAGACATGCTCGCGCTTCTTGACGAACGCACCGCGAAGATTGACGAGTTCCGCTGCGATACGGTCCGTCTCGGCCTCGCTCGGAGCCAGGATCGCGTTCTTTTCAGCGCGAATCTGAATAAGGATTTCCTTCTGCAGATCGGATACTTTCTCGAGCCGGCCCGCGGCAGACACCAATGCCTCGCTCGCGCCGACAAGATCATTCAGCTTAACGTAACTGACCGAACCGGCAATCATCGAGAGCAGAATGACGATGCCGAAGGCACTGGCAAGCTTTGCCTTGATCGTGAATCTCATTTTCAGCCCCTTGGTCTTCCCTGGAGAAGTGCTAATTCAGAATGCGTTCGATATTCGGAACGATGACAAATTCCTCACGCCACTTTGTGATGAAGTGGATGAATTCCGGTTTCCAGTGCATCCCCACGCGCGGCGTCTGCTGCGCAGCGGCCTGTGATATCTCGGTGACCTCATAGACCCTGTCGGCAGTCAGGCCGACCAGCACCGGCTCCTTGTCGATCTCAATTTCTATGACGACGATACGGGTGTCGACGGAGTTCTCGATCTGCGGCATGCCGAACCGAATGCGAAGATCCGCAAGCGGAATGACGTTGCCGCGCACATTGATCACACTGGGAATGAACGATCTGGCTCCCGCCACCTTCGTTACCGGGACGGGATCGATGATCTCGCGCACCAGTTCGGCATCGAGCGCGAATTTCTCCTCGCCGAGACCGATCATCACAACCTGCATCGAGGTCGTGCCGAGTTCGCTGGCTGCTCCTGGCGTCTGTTCCATCACGCCGCCTCATTAATTTGCTTTTCGATCCGTGCCTGCGCCAACGCGACAAGCTGCGTGACATCGAGGATCAGCGCGGCGCTGCCATCTCCCAGAATGGTAGCCCCGGAGAAGATCGTGACGTCGGAGTGCAGCTTTGAAAGCGACTTGATCACGGTCTGGTGGTTGCCGATGATCTGGTCGGCGACCAGCCCAACCCGTGTTTCGCCGGTGGAAATGATGATCGTCTTTTGATGCTCATCCGGCGTGCCGGACATCATCAGTATGTCGCGCAGCCTCAGGAACGGCACCAGGTTGCCGCGAACGTTGAGGAAGCTGCGGCCGCGCGCCTGTTCGTCTTTAGCCGTGAGTTCGACGCACTCCTCCACCGCCGATAGCGGGATGATGTAGCGGCCCTCACCAACGCGAATCAAAAGCCCTTCGATGATCGCAAGCGTCAGCGGCAGACGCAAAGTCACCGTTGTCCCCTCGCCCGGCCTGGTCGAAAGATCGATCGAGCCACGCATGTTATCGATCGTACGCTTCACCACGTCCATGCCGACACCGCGGCCGGACAGCGCGGAAATGGTCTGAGCCGTCGAAAAGCCGGGGTGGAATAGAAACTGGTGGATCTCCTGATCGGAGAGAGTGGCACCGGGCGCAATCAGCCCCAGCTCCTCCGCCTTCGCCCGGATTCGCCCGGTGTTCAGACCACCGCCATTGTCCTTCACAGTGATCAACACCTGCGCACCGGAATGGATCGCATGCAGTTCGATGCGCCCCGGGCCGGTCTTTCCGGCGGCAACGCGCGCAGCGGTATCTTCGATACCGTGGTCGATCGCGTTACGGATCAGATGCACGAGCGGGTCGGCCAGACACTCGATCATGGTCTTGTCCAGCTCGGTGTCCTCGCCGAAGGTCACGAACTCGACCGGTTTCGAAAGATCGCGCGACAGATCGTGCACCAGGCGGCGGAAACGCCCGAACAGCGAGCCGATCGGAACCATGCGCGCGCCCATCGTGGTGTCACGCAGGCCCGATGCCAGCCGCTCGATCTCCTCGGCGATGATCTTGATCGAGAGGTCGGAACTTGCGGCGGCAAGCTGCGACAGCCGCGCCTTGGCGATCACGAGCTCGCCCACCCGGTCCATCAGTTCATCCAGCCGTTCGGCCTGGACACGAACGGTGGCAATCCCGCGCTCCTCGCGCTTTGCTTCCTCTTGGCGAACGGACGGCCCTTCGCGTTTGGCGCCAGGCTCGGGCGCAGGCCGAACGTCGGTTCCGGCACTGGCCGCGCTGACGGCAAGAGCAGACTCATTCATCGCCGGCACTTCGGCCGGCTCCGTCTCGAAAAGCTGCGAGGACGACGTCAGTTCCGACATCTCAGCCTGGGCAAGCGGCGAGACAGTGAGCTTTATCTCGTCCTGCACAAACATGAACACGTCATCGATCGCAGCCCGGTCGCAATTGGCGTGCAGCGTGACGTTCCATTGCAGATAGCAGTCTTCCGGCTCCAGCTCATCGAAGAACGGCACGCCTTCGGTAACCGGAATCACCAGGGATGGGCCCAGCTTGCAAAGATCTTCCAGCAAATCGAGCGGATTCGAGCCGTTGCGAAGAATATGGGATTCAAATTCCAGATGGAGCCGCCATCCCGCCTGCTCCGCTTCAGCCGGCGCCGGCTCCGAAGCCGCCATCACCGGCGCGTCGACCGGGCGATCCGACACCACGAATTGCCTGAGATCGTCCAGGATTGCTTCGCCGATGATATCATCGGTGGAATCAGGCGCCTCGATCAGAGCGCGAATGTAGTCCTTGGCCGCGAGCGCGACCGATATCAACTCCTGCGTCGGCGTGATTTCACCCCGGCGGACGCGGTCAAAAGCGGTCTCGAACTCATGGGTAAAGGATGCAACCTTGTCGAACCCAAACATCGCGCCCGAGCCCTTGATGGTGTGCAGGGCGCGAAAAGCGGAATCGACCAACTCCCGATCGCCGGGGCGTTGCCCGAGATCGAGCAGCGCAGCTTCCAGAACATCAAAGAGTTCACCGGCTTCTTGACGAAAGACCTCGGCAGGATCCAGCGCGTTCATGACCGCACCAACTTGGCGACAACCGCGAGAAGTTGCTCAGGCTTGAACGGCTTGGTGATCCAGCCCGTGGCCCCGGCGCTTTTCGCTTCCTGCTTCATCGCATCATTGGATTCCGTGGTCAGGAACACGATCGGCATGCCGACAGCACCCGGCAATTTCCGCAAGGCCCGGATCAGCTCCAGACCGTTCATCACCGGCATGTTGAGATCTGTAATTACGAGATCGAGCCTGCCGGCCTGAACCTTGGCCAGACCTTGCGCCCCGTCACCAGCCTCGATCACCTGGTGACCGGCCGGCTCGAGAACCATTTTGATCATCTGGCGAATGCTGGGAGAATCGTCGACCGTCAGGATCGTGGCCATGAGGGAGGATCTCTTTTTGTGGAAGGTGCTGATCGATCATCGTCTCGCTCGCAAAGCCGGCGCGACGGAAAGTGTTGCGCAGGGCCTGGGAGAGCGCGGTCAAGGTCACCGGGCGTCCCTGCGCCTCGCCTGTCTTGGCGGTCGAAAGCAGGAGTTGAACGGACGTCACGTCGGCTTTGTCGACGCTCGAGCAGTCGATCTCGAGCCGCCCCTGCCGACGAAAACCTTCGCGGATCAGGTCATAGACGCTGCGGATTGCAGCAATGCTGCAGTCGGCGGGCAATCGCACAAAGCGCTTCGGCTCGGTGGTATCAGGCGCCATTTGATCCTCGGTGGGCTTAAATTCATCACCGCGACGCAAGAAAAGTTCTTGTTGCCCACTATTTGCCCCAGTGGTTAACAAAATTTTAATTTGGAACCCGCGGTATGCAATTACAGTCTGCGCTTTTTTGTCGCAGACCTGCACCAGGGAGGTTTTCTCAGTTTTAAAGCAGCCCGCCCTAGCTTGAACGCCTGCCATTGCGAAAGCCGATCAATGCAGACTCAAGCGCTTCTGGTTGATGACAGCCGTTCCGCCCTGGATTTTCTGAAACGACACATCGAATCCGACGGAAAGGTACAGGCGACCGCCTTCCTGGACCCGCTGCAAGCAATCGGCTGCGCGCGTCAACGGGATTTCGACATCGTACTGGTGGATTACGAGATGCCGAAGATGAACGGCATCGGCTTCATCAAGACGCTGCGCACCTTTCCGCAATTCGCCGATACCCCGATCGTGATGATCACCTCGATGCAGACGGATGAGGTGAAGATGCAGGCGTTGCAGGCCGGCGCCACTGATTTTCTTCCAAAGCGATCGCAGAGCATGGAAATGGATGTCCGCCTGCGCAATCTGATCCAGCTCGGGCTTGCGGTGCGCAAGCTTAACGACCGGGCCGCGCATCTGGCGGGCGAAGTCGCGGCTGCGACGCAAAAGCTGGGAGCACGCGAAGAAGAAATCATCTTGCGCCTCGCTCTCGCGGTTGAATATCGCGACAACGACACCGGCGAACATACGCTGCGGGTGGCCAAATACAGCCGCATCATCGCAGAGCAACTAGGGCTACCCGCCCGGCTGTGTCGCGACATCTATCTCGCCGCGCCGCTGCACGACGTCGGCAAGGTCGCCATCCCGGACAACATTCTCCTCAAACCCGGCCGGTTGACGGAAGACGAGATGGCGGTCATTCGCACGCACACGACGATCGGCGAACGAATTCTGGCGAACTCCAACTGCGAATTAATCCAGCTCGGTGCGGAGATCGCGGCCGCCCATCATGAGCGCTGGGACGGCAAAGGCTACCCCAATGGCCGCAAGGAAACCGAAATCCCGATTGCAGCACGCATCGTCGCGGTCGCCGACGTGTTCGACGCGCTGACGACGCGGCGGCCGTATAAAGACGCGATGCTTCCGCCGCTGGCTCGCGACTATCTCATGGACAATAAAGGGCGGCAGTTTGATCCGGCGTGCGTCGACGCTTTTCTGTCTCGATGGGACGAGGTCGTGTCGATCGCTACGGTGTAGCACACATCAAGGAACTAGAAGCCGGATCGGCTTGGACCGTCAGATCAATCGACGCAAGCAGGCAGACCTTCAGTGCGTTTTCAAGCGAAGTGAAAACCGGTTCGCGTGAAGAAAACGCGCCAAAACGATAAGCTGGAGTTCCGCTTTGATTGCATCAAAGCGGAAAAGACTCCAGGACACCAGAGAAGAGCGCCGTTCGTTGGCGCCCGATCTCACTTAGGGGACAGAGGCGAGCCTCACACCAATCCACCGGACCGGGGATACGCCGCTGTGCGCGCTACGCCCGACTCCTCCGGCCGCGGCGGAATAAATGTCTGCGACATCGGACGCGACACATCCCGGATCGGATCGCTCAGCAGCCGCAACCCGTTGAGGACCACGAGAACCGTTCCTCCCTCGTGTCCAATGACCGCAAGCGGAAGCGGCAGTTCGAAAACGGCGGCACCGAACACAAGAACGAGCATCGCGCCGATCGCAAAGATCAGGTTCTGATGAATGATCCTGGCAGTCCGCTTCGACAGGCGATGAGCGGCCGCCAGTCGCCCCATATCTTCCGAAAGCAGCGCCACATCGGCGGCCTGAAGCGCCACCTCGGAACCCGCGACGCCCATGGCGATGCCGACATCGGCGCGCGCCAGCGCCGCCGCGTCGTTCACGCCATCGCCGACGAACGCAATCTTTCTTCCCTTCGCCGCTTCTGCGACCAGACGGACCTTGTCGTGCGGCAGCATCTCGGCGTGGATCTCGTCTTTCCGCAAGCCCAGTTCCTGCCCGATACGCACGGCGACCGAGCGCCTGTCACCGGTCATCATCAGGATGGTTGCAACCCCACTGGCTCGCAGGGCCGCGAGCGCATCGGCAGAAGTCTCGCGCGGCTTGTCGGCGACGCTGACGGCGCCGAGCAGATTGCCGCCGCGACCCATATAAATCACGGTCTCGGCTGCGTTCTGCAGATCACGCAATACACCATGATCGATCGATGCGCCCATCGCCTCGACCATCCGGCGGTTTCCCGCCCAGAGCGGTCCGAGATCGTCTTCGCCCATGATGCCGGCACTGGGCAGCGCCTTCACATTTCGCACGTCACGGACTGTGAGGTCGCGCTGGGCCGCCTCGCGCCGCAAGGCATCGGCAATGGGATGTTCGGAATGAGCCTCAAGGCTGGTCAGTATCGACAGGAAGCGGTTCTGGTTTCCGTCCAGAGCGACGACGCCTGTCACGGTGGCGCGTCCCGCTGTCAGGGTCCCGGTCTTGTCAAACGCAAAAACCTTGACCGAGGCCAGGGTCTCAAGCGCAGCGCCGCCCTTGAAGAGAACGCCTCCACGCGCCGCCGCCGAAAGCGCCGACAGAATCGCGGCCGGCACCGAAATCACGATGGCGCATGGGCTCGCCGCCACCAGCATGGTCGCCGCCCGGTAGAGCGCCGTCTCCCATCCATTTCCAAGCCACAGGAAGACGCCGAGCGCGACGACGGATCCCAACAGGACCGCAATCGTGTAACGCTGCCCGAACCAGGCACTGAACCGTTCGGACGGCGCCTTCGCCGCCTGGGCTTCCATGACCAGCGCGATCATCCGGGCGACGGTGCTCTGCTCCAGGGTCTTTGCGACCCGCACCTCGAGAACACCATCGAGGTTGACCGTGGCTTCAAAGACTTGCGAGCCCGGCTCCCTGCGCACCGGCATCGATTCGCCGGTGATGGTGGATTCGTCCAGCGAACCGCGGCCCGCGACAATCACGCCGTCGGCCGGAACCCGGGAGCCGGGGCGAAGAATCACCAGATCGCCCACGCCAAGGTCGGCGGCCGGGATCTCTTCGATCGCGCCGTCCTGCGTTTTGCGGAAGGCCGTCTCGGGCCGCAACGTCATCAACGCTTCGATGGCGCGCCGGGCGCGCCCCATGGCCCGTTCTTCGAGCGTGGTCGAGAGGCTGAAGAGCGTGAGCAGAACCGCGCCCTCGACGGCAGCGCCGACGATCGCCGCCGCAATCGCGGCAACGACCATCAGCAGGTCGATATCAAGGGTATGATCACACCATAATGCTTTCAACGCCCGCCATCCGGCTGGCACGCCCCCGGCCAGATAGGCCAGTGCCGTCCCGGTCAGGGTGATCTGAAACGCGAGCGGGCCGTCAAGCAGCCAGGTCCCCGTCAAAGCCAGCGCCAGACCGATCACGGTCGCGGCGGTCAGAACAACGGAAATACCGGATAGAAAACGCAGCAACACACCCTCCAGTGCCGGATTGTCGGCGGGCAGCCTTGCCGCCGTCAGATTTATCAGATTAGAATGGTTCTAATCTTATTGGAAACCTGACCGTGAGGCAATTGCCAAGGCACCAGGGAAATCGCTGGCGCCGCCTGCACCCGGCACTGCGGGATGACGGCGCCCGGATCGGCCGCCGTCTCGCCTGCCGCTCATCCCGGCACTGCGCATCGGTTTGACCACATGGTCGCGGGCCATCGTTGCGGTGGTGACATCGCTATCGAGAGATCCGTTCTGATCGCTGTCCTCAATGGCTGGCGCGACGGAGATTACCAGCCGATCCCGGATCAAGACGTGATCGAAATCAATGACGGGCGGGCACGATCATGAAGGGTCCCGTCAATCCGAAGTGAAAGAGGCGGCCCGATCAGATGCACGGAAAAACGACCTTCTTCACGCGCCTGCGCAAACCGTCGATAAAGTATGCGCTGGCGGCGGCAAGCGTCGTCGCCATCATGACCGCCGCGGTCCTTCTCTACGCCAATCGCCCGCTCAATGTTCAGGTTGCAGAGATCGAACGGAATGTTCCAATCCGGGTCTTTGGCCTGGGGACCACCGAAGCCCGCGTTGTCTCGAAGATCGGGTTCGAGATCGGCGCCACGCTGGCCGAACTTCACGCCGATCACGGCGACCGCGTCAGCAAGGGGCAAGTCCTCGCCCGGCTCAACACCGGCGAACAGGACGCCAAGGTCGCCAAGGCGCGCGCCGCGCGGCTGATCGCCGAGGTCAATATCGCCAAGAGCGCCGCCAATCTGGAGAAGGCGCGCGCGGTGTTTGTTCAGAGGGAGGAGACCAATCGGCGCAAGCGGGCTTTGGCGAGCCGCGACATCGTTTCTCAGCAGGCGGCGGAAGAGGCGGTTCGCGACGAGGCCGTGGCCAAGGCGGATGTCGCAGTGGCCGAAAGCGAGGTGGAGAGCGCCAAGGCGCAACTGACCGACGCTCGCGCGCAACTTCAATACGAGGACACCATGCTGCGGCACCGGACGCTGGTCGCGCCCTTCGACGCGGTCGTCATCGAGCGCCACAAGGAGCCGGGCAGCGTGATCAAGGCCGGCGATCCGATCTTCACCCTGATCGTTGTCGGCAGCTATTGGGGCCTTGCCTATGTCGACGAGGCGCGCGCCGGCTTTATCGAGGAAGGCCAACTGGTCGAGGCGCGGCTGCGCTCCCGACCGCTCGAATCCTTCACCGGGCGCGTGGTCCGCATCGGACTTGAAAGCGACAGGGTCACCGAGGAGCGGCGCGTCTATCTCAGAGGCGAGAATCCGCCTGCCCGCGTCTATCTCGGCGAGCAGGTGGAGTTCTGGATCACGGTGGCCACGCTCGACCGGGCCCTGCTGGTGCCGTCGGCCGCGGTCCATGGCTACGACGGCAAGCAGGGCATGGTATGGACGCTTGAGGACGGCCGTTTGCATCGCCGTCTGATTCAGTTCCGTCACCGCGCCGAAGATGCACGTCTTGAGATCGTTGGCGGTCTACCGGCAAACGCGCGTGTCGTGACCCGACTGGAGAATGGACTGCGTGAGGGGCGTGCGGCGCATGTCACCGAGACGGAATCAAAATGAATCTCGCCTATCGCGATATTCGTCACAATCTCGGCCGTTTCCTGCTGACATGCCTGGGGCTCGGCTTGCTGCTTGGCGTCGTGCTGGCCATGATCGGCATCTATCGCGGCCTCATCGCCGATGCCCTGACAATAGCCCGCGCGCCGGCCGTCGATCTGTGGGTCGTGGAGGCCAATACTCGCGGTCCTTTTGCCGAAGCCTCCCGGATTCCCGGCGACGTCCGCGAGGCGGTTGCGCGCATTGCAGATGTGACGGCCGCCGGCAGCATCACCTATCAAACCGTCGAGGCCGAGCATCAGGGCAGCAAACTCAGGCTTTACGTCATCGGCTATGAGCTGACGCGCCCCGGCGGTCCGCCGGAGATCGCCGAGGGGCGCGAGATCGCACGCAGCCATTACGAGATGGTTGCCGACCGCTCGGCCGGGCTGGCCCTGGGCGAACGGATCCGGCTCGGCCGCAACAGCTTCACCGTCGTGGGATTGACCCGACATCAGGTCAACTCTGGCGGCGATCCGGCCGTCTACATCACATTGCCCGACGCCCAGAAGCTGCAGTTCGAACTCGGGCCGCCGGCGGCGCGGGTACAGCTTGCCCGCGGGACAGGCAGCGCGAGCCGCGACACCGTCAACGCCGTCGTCGCCAGGCTGCATCAAAACGCTTCCCCCGACGCGACCGCCGCGACGATACGGCGCTGGAAGCATCTGGCGGCGATCACGCAGCAGGATCAGGAACTCATCCTTTCGCTCTCGCTCGTCGACCGTGCGCGCCGGCAGATCGGACTTTTCACGTCGCTTCTGCTGGTTGTCTCGGCCGTCATCATCGCCCTCATCATTTATACGATGACGATGGAGAAGCTGAAGCAGATCGCGACCCTCAAGCTGATCGGGGCGCCCGACCGCACCATTATCGGCATGATCGTGCAGCAGGCGCTGGCGCTCGGCTTCATCGGCTTCACGATCGGCGCCATGCTCATCCTCGGCATTAAAGACTATTTCCCGCGGCGCGTGATCCTGGAGCCGGACAATGTGGCCGCTCTCGGCGTGACCGTGTTCGCAGTCTGTCTCCTCTCCAGCGGGCTGGGTGTCCGGGCGGCGCTGCGGGTTGATCCGGCGATGGCGCTTGGGGGATGAGATGGCAGAATCGGGATCGGACGAACCGCTGGTGCGGCTCGAGGGTATCTCCAAGCATTTCGGCGAAGGCGAGACCCGCGTGGATGCGTTGCGGGACGTCTCGCTCGAGGTGTTTCCGCAACAGGTCGTGGCCTTGCTCGGACCTTCCGGCTCCGGCAAGACCACGCTCCTCAATGTCATCGGCTGCATCCTCGATCCGTCAGCAGGCTCCATGGTGCTCGACGGCGAGCGCGTCCTGCACGACGGAGTGTGGCAACGCGGCGATCTCAGACGCCTGAGGCTCGACAAGATCGGCTTTATTTTCCAATTCCATAACCTGCTGCCCTTTCTCGACGCGACGGACAATGTTGCAGTCGTTCTGCAATTGGCCGGTGTCGAGATGGCGACCGCTCGCAAACGGGCAGGTCAATTGCTGGACGATCTGGAGGTCGGTCACCGCAAGCACACCATGCCGGCCAAGCTCTCGGGTGGGGAAGCGCAGCGCGTGGCCATCGCTCGTGCGCTGGCCAACAACCCCCGCATCATCCTGGCTGACGAGCCGACCGCCGCGCTCGATTCCAGGCGAGCGGCCATTGTCATGGACCTGTTGCGCAAGCTGGCCGTCGAGCGCAACGCCGCCATCATCGCCGTCACCCACGACGAGAAAATCTTCGACCGCTTCGATCGCATATTCCATCTGCGCGATGGTCGTTTGGCGGATGCCTGACTTGGAAAAATGCCGTGGTCGCGGTGCGGGCCTGGATCAGGCCGCTCTCACGGTGTCGAGGAATTTACCCACTTCAAGTTTCAGGCGGTTGCTGTCGGTCGCCAGCACCGACGCCGCGGACAGAACCTGAGAAGAAGCGGAACCCGTCCACGGCGCCGCGCTGGACCTCCGTGATGTTGGACGATATCTGCTGGGTTCCCTGAGCGGATTGCTGGACGTTGCGGGAGATCTCCTGCGTTGCCGCACTCTGCTCTTCGATCGCCGCCGCGATCGTGGCCGACACTTCCGACAGTTGTTCGATCGTTCCAGAGATATCCGCGATCGCCCCGACAGACTCCTGCGTCGCGGACTGAATGCCGGCAATCTGCTGGCCGATTTCATCGGTGGCCTTGGCGGTTTGCTCGGCCAGCGTCTTGACCTCGGAAGCGACGACCGCGAATCCTCTTCCGGCGTCGCCCGCCCGCGCAGCTTCGATCGTCGCATTCAGCGCCAGCAGATTGGTTTGGCCTGCAATCGTATTGATCAGTTCGACGATGTCATCGATGCGCGCCGCGGCTTTCGACAATTCGCCGACCCGCTCGGAGGTGGAGCGAGCCTGCTTGACGGCTTCGTTCGCCAGCCGCGCCGATTCCTGAACCTGACGGCTGATCTCATTGACCGAGGACGAAAGCTCCTCGGTCGCCGAAGCAACCGACTGAACATTGGTTGCAGCTTCTTCGGAGGCTGCCGCGACCGTGCCGGTCAATTCCTGCGCCCGCCCGGCCGTCCCCGTCAATGTGCCGGCAGCGGCTTCCAGCTCGGTCGAGGCCGACGAGACGGCGTTGACGATCTCTCCGACGGCAGCCTCGAATTTATCCGCCAGCGCGCGCATATCCGCCTTGCGCTGTTCGGCGGCGATCCGATCCTGATTCATCTTGGCTTCCGCCTCGGCTTGGGCTTTTTCCGCAGCCTTCACCTTGAACCTCTCCACAGCGCCGGCGATGTCGCCGATTTCATCCTTGCGACCAAGTCCGGGAAGAACAACGTCGAAGTTCCCCTCCGCCAACTCCAGCATCGACGCCGTCAATCCGTGAATGGGCTTGCTGATGCTTCGTGACGTGAGAAGCGTGAGGATAATCCCGCTGACTGTGCTGAGACCGCCAAGCACGATGGCAATGATGATGCCCCGACCGAGTTGGTCTTCCGCCCGTGAAGCCTCGGCTGCGGCAGCCTTGCGGTAGGCGCTCGCAAGCGGGGCCGCGATTTCAATCAGCTTTTGCGCCGACGCCTGCGCATCGGCCATCGACGACACCGCTTCGGCGGATTCGAGCGCGCCATTTTTGCCGCGGAATGCCTTCAGCTTGAAGTTGCGGGCTTTGTTTTCGACAACGGAGTCCTTCAAGGTCTGGGCCCGCGCCTGACGGCTGGGATCGACCGTGTTCCCAATCAGCTTGTCCAGCCCCTCAAACGCCTGCTGGTAAGCCTGTTCAGCATTGTCCCAGTAGGACTGATTGTCTGTCGCCAGAGCCATCCAGGTCCGCATCCGGGCTTCAAAGATGGATTTCAGAATTGTTTCGTCGGTGACTTCATTGCTCTTGAATCGGCTCACCCGCTCGAACAATTGACTTGCATCATGCGAGGCCCAGACCGTGTAGCCTGCAATCATCGCCGTCATGACCAAGAGCAACCCAAAGCCGATCATGAGTCGTCCGGCAATTCTCAAATTCTTTAACATGGTAATACCTTAGTCTAGTGGGACCGATTGGATTTCGGGAGGTTCAAACGCACTGACACAAAAGGTCCGAGAGATCGGACTTTGCGTTCTTCAGCAAACGTTCAAGCTCGCCGAGATCGCTTTGCAGTTTTGTTCGGAAAGAGTGGTCTTCCAGGATATGCGAAGCTTTCAGCAACCGGGCGTGACCCTGCTCGAGGCCGCTTATCGCATCGTCAACCCCCAGCTTCACTCTGGCGCGAAGCTTAGAAACATCGTCCATGACCGCCTGGATGTCGTTTCTCTTTGTATCGAGTTCCATCAAGCTGGGCCGGCTATCGATCCATTCCAATGCACGATCGGATTTCGGAAAAGTCAGGACATTGGACATGGTGGCAAGTTCCCTTGGCAGATTGCTGCAGGCGACTGCCGAATCGCGCCAATTCACCTGCCTTCGCTGGAATTACGCGACCACCGTGAAGATTGGTTTAGTCCGAAAAGTGCCAGTGGCCGATTTCGGCCACGTCTTAAGTGCACGATCGCGATCACGATGCAGACATCGCTGATCCAAATAGATTCAACGAAGTGGTTCGAATAAAATCGGCGCGACGAATCACTGTGACGAACGATTATGATAGGCTTGATGGAATCGCTGTTCTGCTGCGCCGACGTCTCTACATCGGACGTCCCTCAGTTCGAGCATCTGTTGAAATCAGGTTTCGGTGCAACCGGATTTGATTTACCGGACCAGTCGAGCGCCAAGCTGCGTCACAGTTTTGCGCAGTTTCACGACCTGGAGGTGGGGTTTTGGTCTTTCGGGACTTCCATCAATGTCGGCTTCCCGCCCAAAGACAAGGCTTACCTGGGTCTCGCCCTGCACGGCAAAGGAACCGTCACCAACGGCGGCAAAACTGTATCGGCTGACGGCCCGACTCTCGCATCACCCGGCCGTCCTTTGAATCTCCATTACGGAGCGGATCTCGAAAAGATTTTTGTCGGCTTCAAATCGGAAGCATTAAAACGGCAACTCACCGCGCTTCTCGGTACGCCGATCAGCCGCGATCTGGAATTCGAGTTGGCCGCATTCACCAGCCAGGAAATGACGAATGGCCTCGTGGGGTTGATCAGGCTGCTCATACAGCAGACTGACAGCCGCCGCTCCGTGACGGTGCCGTTGGCTCTCCGCGAGCTGGAAGATGCCGCGATCGTGCAGCTGCTGTTTGCCAGTCGGCACAAATTCAGCGAACAACTTCTGCAAAAGCCATCGCAGACGACCTCCAACGTCATTGCCCGCACCGAGCAGTTCATTGAAGCCCACTGGGATCAGCCGATAACAATGGAGATGCTGACGGAAATCGCCGGGGTCAGCGGGCGCACGCTATTTCGGAGCTTCACGAAAGCGCGGGGCTATTCGCCCATGATGTTCGCGCGGAAAGTCCGTCTCGGATGCGCGCATAAACTCTTGAGCGAGCCGGCTGCGGACACCACAGTGACAGGGGTGGCGCTGGCGTGCGGTTTTTCAAATCTGGGCCGATTTGCGCAAGACTACTGGAACATATTCGGTGAATTGCCGTCCAGGACACTCAACCTGCAAAAGCCCTCTCGCTCCAAGAATTCTCCGCAAGCGCTTTGAGTCGGTCGAGCGAGCGATCCGGCCCGTGGATTCGCGCCACTGCCTTTGACCCATCCGGCCCTCGCTGTTCCACCCGACCTCGAGTTACACCTCCTGCCAGCCACAGCAATCCGCTGATCCAGAATCAGTCCGTTGCGAATGGGCCCGGATCAATCAGTCGCGCCATGCGCGGACATACGCGACCGCCCGGTTGCCGCCTAATTGATGCGGCCCTGCTTGATCACCCGCCGCATTCGATGTGCCGGAGTAAGGTGTGGTTCCCGGCCATGAAATCTCTTCGAGACATCATGGATCGAGGCGACCAGGCCGCCGACATTGACCCGCGAGCCCTGCCGCACAACACGCCGGCGGAGTTGACGATGAACACCTGGCCATTGGCGTCGATGGCGGCGGCACGGTTCCAACTAACGTTGGCAACGACCTCATCACACGCTAGCGACCGATCGAGCATCTCTGCGCCCAGGCGGCCTATGACGATCTTGTCGCAATAAGATCAAATTCGAATCGATGAGAGCATGTCGAAAGCTTTGGCCGGTCAGTCGGCCACCGCGGGAAAGCCGGCATCTTCGAGAACCTGCAAGATAGCAGCCTGCGTTGCGCTCGTTTCGACCTTGACTGCACGCGCGTCGGGATCGGTTTCTACCCTGGCGTTGGAATCGATCGACTGGATCGCCTTGGTGACGGATCTGGCGCAGCCGCCACAGGTCATGCTTTCGATTTTGAAATCCATAAGAATTCTCCCCGTTTTAACCATTTGGTCTCGCGGCAAGATGGGGCTTCCAGCGATGGGAAGGTCAAGTGTTTTCGGTCGAAAAATCTGCTATTAACCTTCCCATCGTTGGAAGCTCGATCTTTGGTTGGAATACGAGTTTCAAGGATGAGGAGGTGGCTGATGAATGCCCCTATTCGAGCGACAGGCTCGTCTGCTTCCGTATCACTTCCCATCGAAGGCATGACCTGCGCATCCTGCGTCGGCCGTGTGGAAAAGGCTTTGAAATCCGTCCCCGGCGTGAAGACCGTAGCGGTCAATCTCGCCACCGAACGGGCGAGCATCACAACCGATGGGCCTGTCGCGCGCGCCAAACTGGTCGCGGTCGTCGAGAAGGTCGGCTATTCGGTCCCCGCAATGCCCGCACCGGCGGCCGGCTCCATCGAACTCTCGGTGGAGGGAATGACCTGCGCGTCCTGCGTGGGCCGCGTCGAGCGCACGTTGAAAGCCGTTCCGGGCGTCGCCCAGGCCGTCGTCAATCTGGCGACCGAGCGGGCGTCGATCCAGGGATCGGCCGATGCGGCCACCCTGATCGCAGCCATCAAAGGCATTGGCTACGAGGCGAAGGCGATCGGCGGCACCTCCGGTGTGACCGAGGATGAAAACACCGAACGCGCGAAGAAGAAGGAGGCAGAGCGTCGCAGCCTCATCCGCTACTTCACGATCGCCGCCATACTGACAGCGCCGGTTTTCGTCCTTGAGATGGGATCTCACCTGATCCCGGGCGTGCATCACCTCATCGAATCAACCATCGGCATGCAGTGGAACTGGTACATTCAGTCCGCGTTGACGACGCTCGTCCTCTTCATTCCCGGCATTCGCTTCTATCGCCAGGGACTTCCCGCGCTCTGGCGTCTTGCCCCCGACATGAACTCACTGGTCGCGGTCGGCTCGCTTGCCGCCTACAGCTATTCGCTGGTGGCAACCTTTGCGCCCGGTTTCCTGCCCGCCGGAACGGTGAATGTCTATTTTGAGGCGGCCGCCGTTATCGTCACGCTGATCCTGCTCGGCCGCCTGCTGGAAGCCCGCGCCAAGGGACGCACCTCCGAAGCGATCCAGCGCCTGATCGGTCTTCAGGCCAAGTCAGCGCATGTGCGCCGCGACGGCCAGACGATCGACCTGCCGATCGGTTCGCTCGTTTCCGGTGATATCGTGGAGGTTCGTCCCGGCGAGCGCATCCCCGTCGATGGCGAAGTGGTCGAAGGCAACAGTTATGTCGACGAGTCGATGATCACCGGTGAGCCTATTCCCGTCGCGAAGTCATGCGGCAGCGATGTCGTTGGCGGCACCGTGAACCAGAAGGGCGCATTCGCGTTCCGCGCCGCAGCGGTTGGCGGCAATACCGTGCTCTCGCAGATCATCCGCATGGTCGAGGAGGCGCAGAGCTCCAAGCTGTCGATCCAGACGCTGGTCGACAAGGTGACGATGTGGTTCGTGCCCGCGGTTTTCGTCACGGCTGCATTGACCTTCGCGGTGTGGCTCTATTTTGGTCCCTCGCCCGCGCTGACGTTCGCGCTGGTCAATGCCGTCTCGGTTCTGATCATCGCCTGCCCGTGCGCCATGGGTCTTGCGACGCCGACCTCGATCATGGTGGGTACCGGCCGCGGCGCAGAGCTGGGTGTTCTGTTCCGCAAGGGCGAGGCACTGCAGTTGCTGAAAGATGCCAGGGTGGTGGCAGTCGACAAGACGGGCACCCTGACCGAGGGCAAGCCTGCTTTGACGGATCTGGAACTGGCCATCGGCTTCGATCGTTCGAGCGTGCTGGGCCTCGTCGCAGCCGTCGAAGCCAAGTCCGAGCACCCGATCGCGCGCGCCATCGTAGATGCGGCCACCAGCGAAGGCATTGCGCTGCCGACGGTGTCGGACTTCGAATCCGTGACAGGCTTCGGCGTGAAGGCGAAGGTGGACGGCAAGCACATCGAAATCGGGGCAGATCGCTATATGATCAGGCTGGGGCATGACGTGGCCGGATTCGCCGCGGTCGCCAAGCGCCTCGGCAACGAGGGCAAGTCACCGCTTTATGCCGCGATTGACGGCAAGCTGGCTGCGATCATCGCAGTGGCGGATACGATCAAGGTCACGACGCCTGCCGCGATCAAGGCGATGCACGCTCTCGGCGTGAAAGTGGTGATGATCACCGGCGACAACACCCTTACCGCCAGGGCTATTGCGGCGCAGCTCGGCATCGACGATGTCATCGCCGAAGTGTTGCCGGACGGCAAGGTCGATGCGGTTCGTCGGCTCAAGAAGCAGTACGGCAAGGTCGCCTTCGTCGGCGACGGCATCAACGATGCTCCGGCTCTGGCAGAAGCCGACGTCGGTCTTGCTATCGGCACGGGCACGGACATCGCCATCGAAACGGCGGACGTCGTCCTGATATCGGGAAGCCTGCTGGGCGTGCCAAACGCCATCACTCTTTCCAGGGCGACGATCGGCAATATCCGCCAGAATCTGTTCTGGGCCTTCGCCTATAATACGGCTCTCATTCCGGTGGCCGCCGGCGCCCTTTACCCGGCCTTTGGGATCCTGCTCTCACCGGTCTTCGCCGCCGGCGCCATGGCGCTGTCGAGTGTTTTCGTGCTGGGCAACGCGCTTCGCCTTCGCCGATTCAAGGCCGCCAACTGACAATGGATACGAGCAGCCCGAGGGATCGCCTCGCTATTCGGAGAAACAACGATGAACATCG
Source organism: Hyphomicrobiales bacterium (assembly GCA_017305455.1). Taxonomy (GTDB): domain Bacteria; phylum Pseudomonadota; class Alphaproteobacteria; order Rhizobiales; family Xanthobacteraceae; genus Afipia. Next base: position 79,689 of record JAFKKO010000113.1, read on the forward strand.
GGCAAGCTGCCAAGGCGTCTGGCGTTTCGGCCAAGATGATCCGCTACTACGAGCAGACCGATCTCATCCCTGAGGTCGGCCGAACCGCGTCAGGCTATCGCGATTATTCGGACTCGGATGTGCACATGCTGCGCTTCATCCGCCGGGCGCGCGATCTGGGGTTTTCGGTCGCCGAAATAAGAGATCTGCTCGGTCTATGGCGCGACGAAACCAGACACAGCTCCGAGGTCAAGCGCCTGGCACAAGGCCATGTCAACGAATTGAAAAAGAAGATTAAAGACCTTCAGGACATGGTCCATACGCTGACGGTCGTAATAGAATCATGCCGGGGCGACCACAGACCGGACTGTCCGATCCTGCAACGGCTCGAGACCGACGATGAAAACGAGGACTTATCGATCAAACCTCGTTCCGGCGCCATTTAGCCTGCCGGCATTTAGGATCTAACTGCGGAAAAAACGCGCCACGTTCGACGCCATCACCCTTGGCATGGGCCGCGGCGTAAGCAGATCCGGGCGCGCCGCGGTCGATACGCTCAAGGCGCTTGGCAAGTGCTCTCTCACAGCGAGAGAGAAGTACCGGCCACTTCAAGGCAAGGGATGGCTTTGGGCTGACGTCGCCGTGCTTTGCAATGGTGTGGAACGACACATACTCCGATTCCGAAATCTTCATCTCAATGGAGTGGCGTCAAACGGAAGAATCTGAAGACCGTCGAACAGCCGGCCAACTTCACGGCTCTCACATATTATTAGCGAACCAACAGGGAAATCATGATGACCGATCTCGCCCGTGTGAGCGTACAGGTAGGCAGGGCGCCGGGCAAAAGAGCTTTGACAAGCCCGGCCGAAACCCGCGTGCGATATCCGAGATGGGTCATTTGCACCAAATCGGCTGAGTCGCTCGACCGAATGTCTTACGCAGACCCCGCTCTTCCATGCGGGGCCGCATAATCGATCACGGGACCGAGCGGCACGATTCCGCTTGGGTTGAGCGTGCGGTGACTTTCGTAAGAGTGCCGCTTGATGTGCTCGAAATTCACAGTCCGGGCGATGCCAGGCCTCTTATAGAGGCTACGAGTATATGCTCACAGGTTCGGATAATCGACGAGGCGGCGCAGGTTGCACTGGAAATGTCCGACATAAACTGCATCGAACCGGACCAACGTCGTGAACAGACGCCAGTCCGCCTCCGTGAGCTGATCGCCGGCGAGGAAACGGCGCACAGAGAGTCGCTGCTCGAGCCAGTCGAGAGTCTCGAAGAGCGGTCCGATAGCTTCCTCATCGGCCGCTTGCGTCGGGACACGCCCTGGCCCGGAGGCGGAGTAGCCCCGACTCTTGCGGCATGGCATGCTGTATGCCTGCGACATTCCTGCGCTTTTCTCGTCTCGCCGGGTTAGTTAAAAAATTGATCGGCGAGATAGTGCCCTCGGCAGGCGTCGAGGTATCGTGCTGCTCGTTCTTGCGCGTCGGATTGGCGACCTCCTCGAAATTCTTTCGAATGGCGGCAGCATATTGGAGCGTCGAGAGTTCGGTTGCGTTTTCCGCCAGACGCGGGCTCGTCGGCCGGTCCGAATCCCGCGGGCTTCAGGAACAAGACTGTTTCTCGAATCCTTTGGCTTGTACTAGGTAAGGAGATCAGAGCCATCGCAACCGGGAAGCGCCAGTGATATCGCCTGAATTGTCCCTGTTTGCGCTTGTTGCACTCCCTTTCCTGGGAAGCTGTCTCGCTACCCTGTTCCGCGTGAACGCCCGGAACGGAGCTGCATATTTCGCCGGGCTCATTGCGCTGGCGGCCCTGGCGCAGACCATCGCGATGTATCCGCGAGTGACGGACGGCGGGGTCCTTCAGTACAGGTTCGATTGGGTTCCGGAGCTTGGGCTGAGCTTCAGCCTGCGTATGGACGGCTTCGCCTGGATCTTCGCCGCGCTGATCACCGGCATCGGATTCCTGGTCGTTCTCTACGCGCGATACTACATGTCCTCGACCGACCCCGTTCCGCGGTTCTTCGCATTTTTGCTGGCCTTCATGGGGGCGATGCTCGGGATCGTCCTCTCGGGAAACCTCATTCAACTGGTCTTCTTCTGGGAGCTGACCAGTCTCTTCTCCTTCTTGCTGATCGGCTATTGGTACCAGAGTGCCCAGGCGCGTGACGGCGCCCGTATGGCGCTGACCATCACATCCGCCGGCGGCCTTTGTCTTTTCGCCGGCGTTCTGATTCTAGGCCACATCGTCGGAAGCTACGACCTCGACCGGATCCTCTCCTCGGGAATCATCATTCGGTCGCACCCGCTCTACGTGCCGGCGCTCGTTCTCATTCTGGCCGGCGCTCTTACGAAAAGCGCGCAGTTCCCGTTTCATTTCTGGCTTCCGCATGCGATGGCCGCGCCGACGCCGGTCTCCGCCTACCTCCACTCCGCAACCATGGTCAAAGCCGGCGTGTTCCTGCTGGTGCGCCTTTGGCCTGCGATGGGGGGCACGGACGAGTGGCTCTGGCTGGTGGGGTCCGCCGGGCTTGTCACCTTCATCGTCGGCGCCTTCTTTGCGGTGTTCCAGCAGGATCTCAAGGGGCTTCTTGCCTATTCGACCATCAGCCACCTCGGGCTGATCACGTTGCTGACCGGACTCGATTCGCCGATCGGGCAGGTCGCCGCCATTTTCCACATTATGAATCACGCGACTTTCAAGGCGTCCCTCTTCATGGCGGCCGGGATCATCGACCACGAAACCGGAACGCGCGACATCCGGCGCCTGAGCGGCCTGCGACGCTCCATGCCCACTACGGCGGCGCTCGCAATGGTCGCAGCGGCTGCGATGGCGGGCGTGCCGCTCCTGAATGGTTTTCTGTCGAAGGAGATGTTCTTCGCCGAAACCATCGAGATCCACGACAACTCGTTAATAGACCAGGCATTGCCGTACATCGTCACGATTGCGAGCATGTTTACCGTCGCATACTCGCTGCGCTTCATCCTCGATGTGTTTTTCGGCCCATCTCCAAAAGACTTGCTGCGTGTTCCTCACGAGCCGCCGTTCCTGATGCGCCTGCCGTCGGGACTGCTGGTGCTGGCGTGTCTTGTCGTTGGAATCGCCCCTGCAATGACGATAGGCCCGCTTTTGGCCACGGCGCTCCACGCCGTTCTCGGCCCCGTGCTTCCGGCCTACAATCTGGCTGCCTGGCACGGGTTCACGCCGGAGCTTCTGATGAGCTTCGTCGCCATCGTCGGCGGAATCGCAACCTATACCGTGCTGCGCTCTTATTTGAAGGTCAATGAGGGGCCGCCGCTGCTGCGTCACATCAAGGGGCAGCGCATCTTTGAGCGCATCCTCGTCACCGTCTCCTGGCGGCTTGCGCGGCGACTGGAGCAACTGCTTGGGACGCAACGCCTGCAACCGCAATTGCAGATATTGATCTGCGTCGCTCTCCTCGCCGGACTGACGCCGATCTACATGCGCGGGATCGGCTACGAAGGCTCTTCGCAGGCGACATTTGATGTGGCGTTCGCGATCATCTGGGCTGTCGGCGTTTCCTGTGCCCTGGCTGCGGCCTATCAGGCCAAATTTCATCGCCTGGCAGCGCTCATTCTGGTCGGCGGCGCCGGCCTCGTGACCTGCATCAGCTTCGTCTGGTTCTCGGCGCCGGACCTTGCCCTCACACAGCTTGTGGTCGAAACCGTTACGACGGTGCTTCTCGTTCTCGGTCTGCGCTGGCTGCCGAAGCGTTTCGAAAAAAGAGACTCGGCTGCTACGGCATGGGACAGTCTGCGCTGGTATCGCGTGCGCGACCTTTTCGTCGCCGTCGCCGCGGGCGTTTGCATGGCGACGCTTGCCTATGCCGTCATGACGAGGCCGTCTCCCGACAGCATCTCCAGATTTCTCGTTGAAAACGCTTACGTCAAAGGCGGCGGCACCAATATCGTGAACGTCATTCTGGTGGATTTCCGCGCATTCGACACATTGGGAGAAATCGCCGTTCTCGGCATTGTCGCCCTCACCGTGTTTGCGTTGCTGCGTCGGTTTCGTCCAGCCGCCGACAGCATTCCGATGCCTGAGCAACAGCGCGCACAAGACCTTTTTGACGATGAAAGCGAAACGCACCAGCGTGGCGCCACCGTCAAGAGCGCAATGGCGATTCCGGCGCTCATGATGGGCGCGCTATTCCCGCTCATCATCGCGACGGTTTTATATCTTCTCCTTCGTGGACACGATCTGCCGGGCGGCGGGTTCGTCGCCGGCGTGACGATGGCTGCCGCTTTCATCCTGCAGTACATGGCCCGCGGAACCACCTGGGTGGAATCGCATCTGCGCGTGTTGCCGATCCGCTGGATCGGCGCGGGCTTGCTTGCAGCCGCCGGCGTCGGATCGGCCGCCCTGCTGTTCGGCCGGCCGTTCCTGACTTCATCATTCGCCTACGTGGATATTCCCTGGATCGGGCGTGTGCCGGCTGCCAGCGCAATGTTGTTCGACTTGGGCGTATTCGCGCTGGTTGTCGGCGCGACCGTGCTGATGCTGATTGCCATCGCGCATCAATCCCTGCGCAGTCATCGCGCGCCCCGCGCGCCCCTCGCCGACGATTCCACTATCGAGATGCGCTGATGGAAATCGTCCTCGCTATTGGCATCGGTGTACTTGTCAGTTCAGGTGTTTGGCTGATCCTCAGGCCGCGCACCTTCCAGGTTGTCATGGGGCTGTCGCTGCTCTCTTATGCGGTCAATCTGTTTATTATCGCCATGGGACGACTGAAGACCGAAGCGGCTCCGGTCCTCTCCGCCGGTGGCGTGGGCGACCCGGCACGTTACGCCGACCCGCTGCCGCAGGCGCTCGTCCTGACCGCCATCGTCATTGGTTTCGCCACGACGGCCCTGCTTCTCGTGGTTCTGATCGCGTCACGAGGTTTGACCGGCACCGATCATGTCGACGGGCGGGAACTGGATTGATGAGCAGCATCGCGGACCATCTGATCATCGCGCCGGTTGCGTTGCCGCTTCTTGCCAGCGCAATCATGCTCGTGCTCGGCGGCGACCGTCGCACCATGAACGCCACGCTTAATGTCGCGACCGTCGCCGCGCTCGTCTGGATTGCGATCAACCTGCTCGGGGGAGCCGATGCTTCGCCGAACGGTCTCCTCGCCGTGTACCGGCTCGGCGACTGGCCTGCGCCGTTCGCCATCGTCCTGGTTGTCGACAGGCTGGCCGCCATGATGTTGCTGCTGACGAGTGTTCTGGCGTTGGCCGCCTCGTTGTTCGCGCTCGCTCGGTGGCATCGAGTCGGCGCGCATTTCCATTCCCTGTTTCAGTTTCTGTTGATGGGAATCAATGGAGCTTTCCTGACCGGCGATCTCTTCAATCTGTTTGTCTTTTTCGAGATCCTGCTTGCCGCCTCGTATGGCCTGGCGCTTCACGGCTCGGGCACGGCGCGCGTCACCGCCGGCATGCACTATATCATTGTCAACCTGGTGGCCTCGCTTCTGTTTCTCATCGGCGTGAGCTTGATCTACGGGGTCACAGGAACGCTCAACATGGCCGACCTTGCGACGCGCATTCCGGAGATTCGCTCCGGCGATCGCGCGCTGCTGGAAGCAGGCGCGGGCATCCTCGGGATCGCCTTTCTGACGAAGGCTGGCATGTGGCCGCTGTGCTTCTGGCTCCCCCGGACCTATGCGGTCGCACCGCCTCCGATCGCAGCGCTCTTCGCGATCCTCACAAAAGTAGGTGTCTACATTGTATGCCGGCTGTGGCTGCTGTTGTTTGGCGCGCACGCGGGAGCATCAGCTCATTTCGGCGGCGACGTACTGCTGATCGGCGGAATGGCGACCATCCTGTTTGGCGCGATCGGGTGTCTCGCGTCGCAAGACATGGCGCGCCTCGCCGCTTATTCCGTGCTGGTATCCTCCGGCACGGTGCTCGCCGCCATCGCCATGGGATCTGTCGGCATGACAGCCGGCGCTTTCTACTATCTCGTCAGTTCGACGCTTGGATTGGGTGCGCTTTTTCTGACCATCGAACTTGTCGAGCGGGGCCGCGAGCCCGGCGCTGATCTCCTCGCGGTGACCCGAGAGCTTTACGGCGAAGAATATGAACTCGACGACGCCAAGGAAACGGGCATTGCGATCCCCGCGAGCATAGCCGTTCTGGGCGGCGTCTTTATCTGCTGCGCCCTCATCATCTCCGGGCTTCCGCCGCTGTCCGGCTTCATCGCCAAATTCGCATTACTGACGACAGCTCTGAACTCGCAATCCGCCGGCGTTTCCGTCGCCGTCTGGACATTCCTCGTCATCCTGATCCTGTCCGGATTCGCGACCCTGATCGCCACGACCCGCGCTGGAATCTATGCGCTTTGGGCGTCGCCGGATCGCGCCGCGCCCAGCGTGCGTTTGATTGAAATCGCACCTGTCATTGCGCTCATTCTGCTTTGCGTCGCGCAGACCGTCCAGGCCGGACCGGTTTTCCGATACACGCAGGCGGCAGCGGGCTCTCTCTATGCGCCGCAGGATTATTTGCGCGGCGTTCTCGACGCGGGAAACACACTTCAAAATGCCCGGGGGGGGACCCCATGAGATTGCTCCCCTATCCGATCGCAAGCGTCATTCTTCTCGGCTTCTGGCTATTGTTGAATCAATCCCTGTCGATCGGCCAGCTTCTCCTGGGTACGGGTGTGGCGCTGATCGGTGGGTGGTCGCTGGCAGCGCTGGAGCAGCCGAAGGCGCGTCCAAGGCGGCCACTTACGATACTGCGCCTGGCGCTCGTCGTTTTCGTGGATATTGTCAAATCCAACATTGCCGTCGCACGCATCATTGTCGGTTTCGGGCGAAAAGGGAGGCGTCCCGGGTTTGTCGATATACCGCTTGAGTTGCGCGATCCTTATGGTCTCGCGCTTCTCGCATGCATCATTACTTCCACGCCCGGAACGTTATGGGTCAAATTCGAGGAACCGGCCGGCATGTTGACCATCCATGTCCTCGACCTGGTCGACAGGGCCGAATGGATCAGCACCATCAAGAATCGCTATGAGCGCCCGCTTCTGGAGATTTTCGCATGAATGCGTTGCTTGCGTATTCGATCACGATTGCGCAGATCTCGCTGGGAGTAGCGATGCTATGCGCGACGTATCGTATGTTACGCGGCCCTCGCGCGCAGGATAGAGTACTCGGCCTGGATACGCTCTACGTCAATGCGACGTTGATGCTTCTCGTATTCGGCATCAAATCAGGCTCCACGCTCTATTTTGAAATAGCGCTGGTGATCGCCCTGCTCGGCTTTGTCGGCACTGTCGCGCTTGCTAAATTCCTGCTCCGTGGCGAGGTCATCGAATGAACAATGTCGCTGAAATTCCGCCGCTCGCAGCGTTTTTGACGGCTGCATTTCTGATTGCGGGAGCCGGACTGGCCCTGGTTGGCTCACTGGGGCTGCTTCGGCTTCGCAGCTTCTATGAAAGAGTTCACGCGCCCACGCTCGGAACAACTCTCGGCGTCGGCTGCATTGCGACATCGTCGATCATCTACTTCTCGACGCTTGCCGGCCAACCCGTGTTTCACGAAATCCTGATTATTGTGTTCGTGGCCATCACCACGCCCATCACGCTGATGGTTCTGGTTCGAGCGGCACTGTTTCGCGATCAATCGGAAGCGCATGGCGCATCTATGACCAGCATTGAAAGCAGCGCCCACCCGCACAAATAACAAGTCACGGAAGCGGAGAAACACATGAAGATTCTCGCAGCCACGGATTTCTCGACACGATCCAACAGGGCACTGAGACAGGCGGCCTTGTTGGCGCAATCGAACGACTCGCTTCTGTTCATGGTCCATGTCGTCGACAACGATCAACCGGATGATTTGGTCCGCATGGAGCAGCGGGAGGCCGAACGAATCCTGCGCGAGCAAATGAGCGCGATGCCCGAAATTCGCTGGACACATGCTCGCCCGATGGTCATTACCGGCGATCCCTTCGACGGTATTTTGCGATCTGCGGCCGAGATCCGGCCCGATCTGATCGTCATGGGGTCTCATCGCAAGTCGCTGCTTCTTGATATCTTCACTGGAACGACGATCGAGCGCGTGATTCGGAAGGGGACGGTGCCTGTCCTAATGGTGAATCACGATGCGCAGCGTAGCTATGAGCGAGTTCTTGTGCCGACCGACATGTCGGATGCTTCAGCAAACGCCATGCATGTCGCCCTTGCGATGGGATTGCTGGGCGATGGAGGCGTCACACTTCTTCATGCGTTCACCGCTCTCGCAAAAGGCAAAATGTCTATTGCGAGCCTGGATCAGGCGAGTATCGACGGTTACATCGAAGGTGAGCGCCGGCAAGCCGGCGACGAACTGGCTGCATTTTTGATTGCCAACGGCTTGCAGCGCGAGCAATGGCGTCTTCGCTTGGAAGAAGGGACGCCGATGGAAATTATTTCGCGCGCAGTGACGGACATCCAGCCGGATCTGGTTGTCATGGGGACGCATAGCCGCTCGCGTCTGCTGAAGGCACTGATAGGAAGCGTCACGGACGAAACACTGCGCTCGATCAATGTAGACGTTCTGGTAGTTCCTTTTTCGGGGCGATAGTCTGGCAGTTCGCGGGTCGGGCGCGTCTATGTATGCGGCCTGTTCGTGCGACTCATCTTCATGACCGCTGACCCTGATGGAGTTCGCGCATCAACGCCTCATCAACGGGTCGCGCTCGTGGCGCCCCAAAGCTCTGCGGGCTATGTCGATCCCCGGTCCGACCCCGAGCGAAGGCGCGCTTTAGCCGCGGCCATTGCTGATCCCACAAAGCAACGACGAGTTCGTCCCGCTCCCGTTGCCCGAGCATCGACGATACTATTGGCTTGGTTGGATTATTGTAGATCGCCTAACGAACCTGCGAGCGCTGATCGTGGTCATCTAGTCTCAGAGGAGATCAAAGCCGTCACAAGAAAGGGGCATCGCTGGTCAGCTCTGGGGCAATTGCAGACGTTTCTAGTAAGCTGCGAGCAAATGCATCATCCGCACAAACGTGACAACCCTTCATAATCCAATTGGCGAGCAACGTGGAAGCTCCGTCCAAAGCTCCGAAAAACAGGCAGGCTTCAGCCTCGCGACGACTATGCCGTCAACAACCGATATCGCGAAGTGTGCGAGCAGGCTTGCGGGATCGTTTGGGAATGTCCGCCGGCGGATCGGACACAGACAGTGCATTTACGAGAACGCGGTGCCGACAGTGACCTTGTCGAACTTCGCCTGCCTCGCCGTTAGTTCCTCGACAAACCGCACCGCAGCACGCATCGGGCACACCGTATGTGAACTTGAGGGCTCGATGCCAATTCTGAACAAATCGGTGACGGCTATAGGCGACTGACCAGGGCGGCGACCTGCCGAGATCTCTTGCGTTTCCGAATGAACCATAAGCGCCTTCTCCGATCCCGACCGAAATGCAGTTGCTGTGTACGTTCTAAAGACCTTTCATCTACGTCCTCATGACGCCAGCGCGTGATCGTCGGCCAACCGCACATCATCGACAAGGCTGGCCACCATTTGGGCAGTAGCAGCCGATAGCGTCCAACCCAAATGCCCGTGGCCCGTATTGTAGAGAATTCCCGGTATCCGGCTTTTTCGAACGGTCGGCATCATGTCTGGCAACATGGGACGCAATCCGGCCCAAGATACGACCCGGCGCGTGCTCATACCGGGAAACAGGTGACGCGACCAGTCAACCAAAGGCTTCACGCGGTCCGCCCGAATATCGAGATTAAAGCCGTTGAACTCCGCTGTTCCGGCAACGCGGAAACGATCAGCTCCGAGACGGCTGGTCACAATCTTTGCCGCATCATCCAGCAAGCTAACCTGAGGCGCCGCCTCCTGGCTCTGCACGTCATCGAGGTAAACCGTGATCGAATAGCCTTTGACCGGGTACACATTCACGCGGTCCCCCACCATACTGGCAATCTGACGGCTACCAACGCCGGCGCAAACAATAACGCGATCGAATTCCAGCACCCCAATCCGGCTTGCCCCGAGGCCGCCTTCAACTGCGAGGGTAACCGTTACCTTGCCGTCACGGTTACGCAGACCAGTGACCAAGGCCTGATTGATGAAGGTCGCGCCCCGGCGCTGACAAGAATGAGCAAGCCCGGACGTAAACTTGTGAATGTCCCCGGTTGCATCGGATGGTGTATAGAATCCACCATAAAAATCGCTCTTTAACGCAGGCTCGATCTGCCTAATCTCTTCATTTGTAACTGCCCGGCGCTCCAGCCCGCTCTCGTTCAGGAGGCTGTTCACCCGTTCGGCACGCTTAAACCCGGATGCATCATGATAGAAATGAAGAATTCCCCGCTTCTCCAGATTGAAATCAATCTTCTCCCGCTCAGCGATTTCAAACAGATGGTTCCGGGCTTCCAACGCAAGTAGGACCGTCGCAGCGGTGTTGTCCCGATATCTCGGGATCGCAGCAACGAACTCACCGAGCCATGAGTATTTGTGCCAGGACGGACGCAGGTTCATCAGAAGCGGAGCGTTCTGCTTGAACATCCATTTCACGCCTTTGGCGACCGTCTCCCAGCTATTCCAGACCTCCGCATTGCTGGCGGACAACTGGCCGCCATTCGCATAAGATGTTTCCATTGCTGCGTAGGGATGCCGGTCGATCACCGTGACCGAATGTCCACGGGACAACAACGCGTCAGCAGTTGTGACGCCGGTAATTCCCGAGCCGATAATTGCAATTTTCATAGTGCAGGTCCCACGTAGGTTGGCGATCGACCATCGATCGCTTCGCCCCATCTGTCGCGGGTACCTGAGAGTTTTGCCGGACGAATCCGGTTATCCCCTTCGGTGGGCGTAAAACGCCTCTCTCCAGATTGTCCAACTGCACGGTCCTTGTGCCTGAGAGTTTATTGGGGGTTGCTCCTTCGACGTCGCTTACGCGAGCTCTCCCGAGCAGTTTTTGGACATGTTATGATTGCATATTTTGTTGTTCAAAACAACGAACCGGAATGATTCCTCCAATAGAGCGCGCGATGAAAAGATCAGGCTTCTGATGTTTCAGAAACCACAGTGGCGAACTTCGTGAAGAACTCGCCGGCCAGCTTCTTTGCCGTGGCATCGATCAGGCGACCACCAAGCTGCGCGAGCTTTCCGCCCACATCCGCCTTGGCTTCATAGGCGAGAACCGTTCCCTCCAGGTGATCCGACAACACTACCTTTGCATTGCCTTTCGCAAAACCCGCCGCTCCGCCCTGACCTTCACCGGTGATGGTGTAGCCAACTAGCGGATTGATATCGCTGAGGCTCACCTTGCCACTGAACGACGCCTTGATCGGGCCGATCTTGAGAGTCGACTTAGCCAACATCTGGCTATCGGAGACCTTCGTCAGTTCAGTGCATCCCGGAATGCACTGAGCCAAAACGGCTGTATCGTTCAGAGCATTCCAGACAGTTTCGCGCGGGGCGCGGATAATCTCTTCTCCGCCAAGATCCATCTCATTCTCCTGCTATAACGGTGACGTCCCGGCTTTTCTCTCATCCCTGCGTGCATTGATCAGAGCCCATAGCTTTGGTGGGGTAATCGGCAGGTCTCTCGGCTCGACGTCAAAATCTCTCAAGGCGTCGGCAATGGCGTTGCCGATGACCCCAGCAACCGGCGCAATGGCATCCTCTCCGGCCCCTTTAAAGCCTAGTGGATTGCGTGTCGTTCTCGTGAGATCGAGGGCAAACGCCCGGACGTTCCGGAAATCCGTTGCCGTTGGCATCAGATAATCGGCGAGCGAGCCTGTCATAAGCTGCGAGCGATCATCGTAGATCAGTTGCTCCAGAAATACGCCGCCGAGGCCCTGGATGATCGCGCCGATCTTCTGACCGTGAACGATCATCGGATTGACCATCCGGCCGACATCTTCCACGGCGACATAGTCGAGGACTTCGACATGGCCCGTGGCGATATCCACCGCAACGTGAGCTGCATGGGTGCCATAGCCGAACGGTTTGTTCTTGGTACCAAATGTTCCTTCAGCCTCGATGGAGCCCCCAGCAACGTGAGCAATCTGGGCTAGCGACAATGTTCGCTCAACATCGCGGACAAAACCGTCCTCATAAGCGACACGATCCAGCGGGACGGCCCAAGTCTCGGCAGCAATGGCCCTGATCTTCGCAATCAAATGACCTGCCGCATCGGCGATGGCGTTCCCGCCCATGATGATCGAGCGCGAATGAAACGAGCCGAATCCTTCATCCAGGAAAGTTGTCGACCCATGCAGGATATTGACCCGCTCCATCGAAATGCGGAGCTCATCCGCGCAGATCTGCGCAAGTGCGGTCTCGATGCCCTGCCCCAATGAGCAGGAGCCGACAAAAACCGTCACTTCGCCGTCCAAGTCGACGCAGATCTTGGCGTTTTCCTTCGGGCCAGCGCCACTACTGTCAACAAAGCAGGAAATGCCGACGCCATGGTACCGGCCATCGATCTCCTTACCTCGGATCGCTTCCTTATCCTTCCAACCGATCGTTTCGGCACAATCGTTCAACAGACGGATGTAGTCTCCGAGATCATAGGCCGCCGGCCCCTCATACGGAACGAGCTGGCCGATATCGAACGGGAGTTCGTCAGAACGAATGAGGTTGATCCGACGGAATGCCAATGGATCGATGTTCAGTCGTTTCGCGACCATGTCAAACAGCCGCTCGCGAAAAAATGTCGACTCAAACCGGCCAGGCCCGCGATAACTGCCAGCCGGTGTTTTATTGGTGAGAGCAGCTGAGACCTCAAAAGACACATTCCGCACGCGATAGGGACCAGCTAGAAACTGAGCTGTTCTGGAGGCAAGGATTCCTCCCGTTGTCCCCATATAGGCGCCAATATCAGCCGTGATGCTTCCGCGCAGCCCGAGAATTTCACCGCTCCGCTTGCAGGCAATCTCGACGTCGCAATACGTCTCCCGCGAGTGATTTGTCGCCATCATGTGCTCGCGACGATCCTCCTGCCACTTCACAGGGCGGCCAACGTGCCGGGCAGCAAACGGAATCAGAAAGTCTTCGGGATAGAATTCACCACGAACACCGAACCCGCCACCAACATCGAGTTCGATCAGGTCAATGCTGGTCTTCGGCAGCCCAAGCAGCCCTGCAAGCACATTGCGGTTGAAGAAGGGTACTTTTGCAGCCCCCCATACCGTCAGGTGATTGGCCTGTCCGTCCCACTTTGCCAGTAGCCCGCGCATTTCCATTGGCATCGCCGTGTGGCGCTGGATTGCGAAAGTCTCCTTCAGCACGCAATCCGCGGAAGCGAACGCCGTATCGACATCTCCTCTGGACGCACGGTATCTCGCGGCGATGTTCGTATTCGTAGATTCGAAGAGCTTCGCACTTTGATCGGCGCCTGCAATATCGACTGACGGAACTGGCTCGATTTCCTCGATCTCGACCTGGACCAGTTCTGCGGCATCTTCGGCAATTGCCTGTGTCGCTGCCAGAACCACAGCCACGGGTTCGCCCACGTAGCGAACCTTCTCGTGCGCGATCACCGGTTGCCGAAACAGGTCTGCGCCCTCAATCGGCGCAATTCTGATTGGAATGACCCCGATCGGCTTTGGAATGTCGTTCGCAGTGATGACGGACACGACGCCATCCAGTGCCAGTGCTGCGCTGGGGTCGATCTGGCGAAGTTTCCCGTGCGCGATCTGGCTTCTGACAATCACAGCATGCAAACAATCAGGGAGGTGCATGTCATCGACGAAGCACCCATTCCCCCTCAGCAGCCGCTCATCCTCGACCCGCAAAATGGAGCGCCCGATGTAATTGTTGGGGAAGCCGCTCATCGGGATTTGGCCTTCGCAGGGTCAGCCAATGCATTCCGGGCGGCAATAATAGCCTCCACAATCGGGAAATAACCCGTGCATCGGCAGAGATGCCCCGACAGCACCTCGAGGATGCGCTCATCGGACGCATCCGGTTCGCTCGTCAGCAGGGCATCAGCAGTCATCAAAATTCCAGGCGTACAGAAGCCGCACTGCAAACCGTGACTTTCACGGAAAGCGGACTGCAATGGTGAGAGCTCGCCATCCTGTGCCAGCCCTTCAATCGTTCGCACCTTCCAGCCCTGTGCTTGCACGGCCAGCATCAGACACGACCGAACCGCAGCGCCATTGACGCTCACGGTGCAGGCGCCGCAAACGCCATGCTCGCAGCCGACATGAGTTCCTGTCAGACCAAGATCATGGCGCAGGAAATCCGCCAGCGTGCGTCGCGGCTCGACCTGAGCCGTATACTGCTGATCGTTCACGGTAAGGGTTACTTCCACCATGCTCATACCGTCACTCCGCGCGGGAAAGCGCCTGCTCGATGGCCCGGCCCAGAAGCGTGGAGAAAATAGCCCGTCGATATTCCGGCGGCGCGTGAGGATCATGCGGCGGGTCAATTTCCTCTCCCGCCAAAGCGAGCACCCGCCCAAGATCATCGCCAATCGAGAGACCGTTCAATGCAGTTTCGGTCGTGGGCAGGCTCATTGCCGAGTCCGCTATGCCGAACCCTACAATTCGGGACGATGAAAACTTCCCATCATCGATCTCGAAATGAAGACAAACGCCGGCAAGCGCGAAATCTCCCTGTCTGCGCGCAAATTCATTGAACGCCCACCGTCGCTTGGAGGTCCAAAGCGGCAAACGAACACTGATGATGATCTCATCCGCACCAAGATCAGTGGAAAGCAGGCCCTGGAAGAATCCGCGAGCCGGCACCGATCTCTGACCGTGAGGTCCGGCAATATCAACCATGCCATCCAATGCGAGAACGGTTGCCGGGCATTCCGCAGCGGGATCGCAATGCGCCAGACTTCCTCCGATCGTGCCACGATTGCGGATTTGATAATGCGCCACGTGAGAAATCGCTTCACGCAGAAGCGGATGAGTGGCTGCAATACTTCGGCTTTCTAAAATATCGCACCACCGGACCAGAGCACCGATCTTCAGTTCAGAAGAGCTAAGCTCAATAGACTTCAATGCCTCAATACGTCCGATATCGATCAGGATCGAAGGCGTCAGAAGTCGATATGCCATCATCGGAATAAGGCTCTGCCCGCCGGCGAGGATCTTTCCATCGCCTTCGCTTTCGACAAGCAGCCTCACAGCGTCTTCGACGCTTTCTGCCTGCTGATAGCCGACGACGGGCAGTTTCAACGCTGGCTCCCAATCCGCATCCGCAAACCCATGATCAAGACGAAAGAGCATCCGCTTTGAGGCCCGGTTGATACAGTTCAACCTTCAGACCATCGAGATCGGCAATGTAAATTGTCAGCCCGTAAGGGCCATCATGCAGATCCGTGAAGAAGCGCACACCGTCGCTCTTTAGGTGATCGCGCATTGCCCTGACGTCATTCACCTCGAAGGCGATATGATCGATTTGCCTGTGATCTGGTTTGCGCCCAGCGACCAGGGCGATGCCCTGCTCAAATGCGGCAAAGGTCCGTCCATCCGCCAGCGGCTTGGCAGGGCGAACCACGAAGCCGAGTTTCTCGGTATAGAATTTCACAGACTTGTCGAGATCCTCGACCATGAAGAGAGCGTGTCCGTAGCTCAGCACGCGCGGCCTGTCTGCATTCGTCTCCATGACGCCTTTCCTAACTCAAAACAGATGCTAGTGAGCGACCAGCACGCCTTTAGCTTCGAACTCGTCTCGTATCTGCTTGACGTAAGCCTGAAACTCCCCGCTCTCATGGGACGTCCGCCAATTTCGCGGGCGCGCAAGTTCGACTTTCAAATCCAGGTCAATCCTGCCCGGACGCGGCGACATAACCAACACACGGTCGGCCAGAAACACGGCCTCTTCGATGCCATGCGTAATAAAGAGCACGGTGTTGTTCACTCGGAGCCACATACTCTGCAGATCCATGATCATCTGCTCGCGAGTGAGCGCATCGAGCGCGCCAAAAGGCTCATCCATCAACAACAGCCCCGGCTCCTGAATAAGTGCGCGGCAAATAGCCGCCCGCTGCCTCATGCCGCCGGAGAGCTCGGAAGGATACTTGTTCGCAAACTTGCCGAGACCGACCTGCTCAAGAAGCTCAAGCGCACGCGCCTTATAGGTCTCGACATTGAGCTTCTTGATCTCGATCGGAAGCAGCACGTTCTCCAGGATCGTGCGCCAGTAGAGCAACAGGTCCGACTGGAAGACCACGCCGACTTTGGGGTGAGGCCGGTTGATCGGCTCGCCATCGATCAGGATCTGACCCGATGTTGGATCGATAAGTCCCGCCAACAGGGACAATAGCGTACTCTTGCCGCACCCGCTCGGCCCAACCACCGCGACGAAGTTGCCCGGATCAAGTCGGATATCCACCTTCGTCAACGCGCAAACATCCTCATCCTCTCGCGTCTGATAGGACTTGGAAAGCTGAGTGACCTCAACCACAGCGCCGTTTTGGCTTGAATTCAACATGGCAGGCCTCCTGGCGGGTTTCATCAAAGAGCCGAGTCGCGCTTGTAGACAACGCGGCTCTCGATGAAATCGACGATATAGTAGAAGATCACACCCAGCCCGGAGATCGCGACAACTGTGGCAAAATTCAGGGTGGTGTCGAACTGCGCGTTCGCCTGAAGCTGCAGATAGCCGAGACCTCGCTCTGCGGCGACATATTCGCCAATGATCGAACCAATCACGGCCAGCGACACAGCCACCTTGAATCCGCCGAAGATACTCGGCAAAGCGGCAGGCAATCTCACCTTACAGAAGGTCTGCCATTCGTTTGCTCCCATCGATCTCACAAGACTGACGAGATTCTTGTCCAGTGCGTTAAGGCCTACCACTGTCGAAATCACAATCGGGAAAAGCGAGATCAGGAAGGCCAGCCAGATCTTGGGCGCCCACCCATAGCCCAGGTAAAGGACAAGCAGCGGCGCGAGCGAGACCTTCGGCACGGTCTGCAGAGCGACCAGTATGGGATATACGGCCCGTTCAAAGGTCCGCGAATAGAAGATCGCCAACGCCAGCGGTATTGCGATCAGAACCGCGAGACAAAACCCCGCAAGCACTTCAGCCGAAGTGACAATGGCATTCGATCCGAGCAGATGGAAATCGCGATAAAATCTTGATGCGATGGAAATCGGGGTCGGAAGAACAAATTCCGACAGACCCGCCAAAGGGACGAGAACCTGCCACAGCAACAGCAAGAAGCTTGCGAAGAGCAAGGCCGCATACTTCTCCAGCCACCTTCCAAATCCGCCCTTCTTGATGTGCGCCATCACGTCCCACTCAGCAATTTAATTTGATCTCATCATGTGATCACACTTGAAGGTTGTCAAGCGAATGTCACTTTTGCGACTCCCCAAATGCAAAGAGGCGACCGGTCACCGATCGCCTCCATATTGCTCAACTCTACTTTTCGTTAGGCGACCTCAAAAATCGCATCGACTTCGACGGGCACATTTCGCGGAAGCGAGTAGCAGCCCACCGCGGCGCGCGCATGCCTTCCGGCCTCTCCAAATACGGAAACCATGAGGTCGGATGCGCCATTCAGCACCTTCGGATGATCGCCAAACTCAGGCTCGGCATTCACAAAGCCGCCCAGACGCACCACGCCGACAACCTTGCCGAGATCGCCACCAAGGGCATGCTTGAGCTGCGACAAAATGTTTATCGCGCAAAGCCTGGCGGCGGCCTGAGCTTCCTCGACCGTGTACGTCGAACCGACCTTGCCCGTGTACTGGTCCTTTCCGCCTTCGCTCGGAACCTGTCCGGAGATGTAAATTTGATTCCCGGTCCGGCGTGCTGGAACATAGTTGGCTGAAGGCGCGACGACGTTGGGAAGCGCGATTCCCAACTTTGCAAGATTTTCTTCAGCGCTCGACATTCCTTTTCCTTTCCGAGAGAGAGTTAGTGCGAAAATTCGAGCAGCGGAGCATTTGCAAAGAGTAATTCCGCGCCGTGTGTACTTTTTACAGTGATCAGTGCCTGCTTAGTGTTTCTGATATCCGTGATGATGGCGCGCTTGACACCGCCGGCGTTCGAAGCCTTGAGCTCCTGCAGAATGACGCGGTGCGCAGATGCATCCCATGGCATCGAAGGAACCAACAGCGACATATACATTGTCGGACCGAACTGGAGCCAAAGCGACTCGATGAGAGGAAGCAGAACCTCCGACTTCGATGCCGCGTAAAGATCAAAATGAAACTTCTGATTCAGGGACAAGCAATCAAGAATGTTTCGCTTGTTGATCGCCTGAATCAACGCCTTGTTGACTGCAGACAATTCCGAGATCAGCGCGGCGTTTGCATTCTTTACCGCCAATTCTGCAGCAGAGCCTTCCAACAACTCACGCACTGCAAACAGGTCTGAAAGCTTCTCGATGCTCAGCCGAGGCACCTTGACTGAGCCACTTTCCGTTTCTTCAAGGGCATTTGCGGCCACAAGCCGGCTCATCACCTCACGCACCGGCATCGGGCTGGTGCCAAGACTGGCCGCCACCTTTCGAAGGCTCATCACTTGTCCGGGCAAGAAGGCGCCCACCATCAACCCGCGCCGCATGTACTGAAGAACCTGTTCATGGACATGGCCTCGCTCCCGCTTGACCGGGCGCTTCTTTTCCTTGCTCTTCAATTTATCCGCACTTGTTGCCATTTGAACGTCCTGGAAAATAATTCGGCTAAATCAGCGGACCGGTGAGTGCGTGAACAACGGGCAATAGACACAGCAGCTATTTTGACTCGCTCATGTCGATGCCCAACACCCCTGCCCGCCCCCAACTGTCCTTCGGAGTCTCGTGAATCACAACATGAAGATGGTCAGGCTTGCAAGCGGCCTCTTCGACCATGGCTTTCGTAATCGCTTTGACGAGATTTCGCTTCTGCTCGACAGAGCGCCCCTCCCACATTTCGACAACAACGAAAGGCATCTGCTTCTCCTTTTCGATAAATAGCGTTTTCCGATACTTGGCCGACGTCAGGAACCATTCGATCGGGCTTTCAGGATATCCTCGATTCTCCGGGAGATGCCGATCCACTGGCTTCTTCCGACCGTGACCGGTGCGCGCGAGCCCATCCCTCGCGCCCAGATCGTCTTCAGGCCGAGCGCTTTTGCACAGGCCTGATCAATGGAGCCGGGCGGAGCCGCAACATCGACCAGCAAGGCGTGCGTCGGCAGCGCCCGCAACTGTTTTTCCCCCACGATCTGCTTGGGCACGCTGCCAATGAGAATATCAGTCGAAGGGAGCACCTCTTCCAGCTCTTCCAGTGTGACGGAATTCGCGCCGGCAGCCTGGGCCGCAGCGCGCTGGACTGGGTTACGAGCAGCGACGGTGACACACGCCCCAAGGCTCACCAAAGTCCGCGCCAGAAGAGCGCCGATAGTCCCGTGGCCCACCAGACATATACGGGACCGATGGATCGTGATGTCGGTGTTCTCAATAATCACCCTGAGAACACCTTCCACGATCGCCGGTCCCCTCAGGAGCATCAGATCGACGTCCCACTCATATTCGTGGATCGATATCCCAAGCTCCTCGCAGATCGCCTTCAAATTCGGATCTGCCCAACCAAGAATGATATGCGCCGGACCGCGCATTCCAGCCATCATCTCCCGAGTCGGAATGATCTTGCCGTCGAGCTTCGGAGCAAACAGCGCGCCTTCCGGCGTGATTCCCGGAATCGGGAAAAGTGCAACATCGGCCCCTCTCAGCGCGTCGGCAGCATCGGTCGCATGATAGGCGCCTTCGATCCCCGCTTCAGGCCAGGGGAATCCAAAACAACGAACCTTGGCGCCGGCGCGAACAGCGCATCGCGCAATTTCCCGCTCGCGATTGTCTCCGGCTACAACGGCAATAACCAAATCTTTCCAGTTCATCCGACGGCGACCTTCTTGCAAAGTTGTTCCTTGGACAATCCGGCAATGCCCATGAGCTGGGCCGTACGACCATCCAGACGGTAGTCGACACCCGTAGCGGCGGAAGCCAGGTTAAATAGCGACTCCGCTGTTGGCGTTTTGACGCCGGCAATTGCCGCAAGCTCGAGAAACGGAAGAAGACCGTGGCCAAAGTCTTCCCGATAGTACCTGTTCTGGAATGAATCCGGCGCCATAATCCGGCTGTTAGCCTCCCCGCCCGCAATCGCTGGGCCGAAGTCATGCACATTGGTGACGCTGTCTTCCACGGTCCCAATGGCCTTCATTTCCTCAATGAGGTTCGGCAAGGAAAGATCGAAGGCCGCCGCAACTGCTCTTCGCTCGCCGTCAAGCGCTTGCATCACGCGGGCGACACCGGGCGTCATTGCGTCACAGTAAAAAGTGAAGTTACCCCTTGTGGCTTCAACCCAGGCCGCGGCAAGCACAGCCCCCGGAGGATGGAGCATCATG
This sequence comes from Hyphomicrobiales bacterium, assembly GCA_017305455.1. Taxonomy (GTDB): domain Bacteria; phylum Pseudomonadota; class Alphaproteobacteria; order Rhizobiales; family Xanthobacteraceae; genus Afipia. The sequence continues at coordinate 99,988 of JAFKKO010000113.1, forward strand.
TTGACGTTCGACAGCCCGGAGGCAATCACGTCGCGCACCGGCTGCGCCGACGGGAATAATTGCGAAGCGACATCCAGATGCTGCTTTGAACCGCCAAGGACTGCGGAGCGGACTTGTTTCGCTGCACCGGTGATCCGAACGCCGTCCGGGCGATGTTTGCGAGCAACATAAGTCAGTGTCGAGAATTCGACGACCGGGGGCGCACTCGCGCCCGCCCGTCTGAAAGACTCCGCAAAGTCCAGCGCACCTCCGGTATGCCCCGGATTGAGAATGACGAGCTTGGACGAGGGCCACCCCACACCTGCCAGCATCGCGGCCATGGATGAATGCGAATAGGTCGGCAGCGCGATGACAGCAACATCAGCGCCCTGCACCGCAAGCGAGAGATCGGAAGTGATGAACGACGGGGCAGCCATGCCATCACCCAGCTGGCCCTCATGGTGCACACCGCCTGATTTGATGTGATCCTGGATAGTCGCTTCAGACCGGGCCCAAAAAGTCACTTCATGCCCGGCATTGACGAGTTGCACGACTGACGCCGCACCCCCTGCTCCAGCACCTAACACCGCAACCTTCATTCCAAAGCACTCCGGTTATTTGGTTTGCTTCCGTCCCCTCGCCGCCACCTAATGTCAGCCTGTATACGCTGCCAGCGAGACATTCGCGGTCAGGCGTTCACGACGCGCGGCTGCCGCAGACAATGAGCCGATCAGTATCCGCATAGTCTGAGAGCAGCGTGGAGCCCGAGGACGTCACCAGCAACATGTCCTTGTTCTGCATGCCGAAGCCATAGCCGGTATTGTAACAAAGCGGCTCGAAACCAAGCACCATGTTCTCCTCGATCTCGGCATCCTGTCCGGGATGCCCCAGCATCGGCGTCAGTCCCAGATAAGGGTCTTCATGCAGATGCAGCCCGATCCCATGACCGACGAATGAAATCGGCGGAAGGTTGATGGCTTTCAGCTTGGCAATGAAAGCGTCGTAGATTTCCCGGCAGCTTGCGCCCGGCTTCACCTTCTCCATGATCTCGTACTTGCATTCTACGAGATGCGACCAGATTTCATCGGCTTTGGGCGGCGCCTGCTTCACGACAGCGGTGCGGCATACGCCTGCCTGATATCCTCCGATCACTGCGAAGATCTCAACACGGCACACATCGCCCGCCTTCAAAACCCGGTTCGACGGGCCCACATTCGGCAGAACGCTTCTCTCGCCGGTTGCGACGATCATTAGCTTAAAATGCTCCGCACCGAGCGAGTACACGTTGCGGGTCAGGTGGCCCGCGATATCCATTTCGGAATGCCCTTCGTCCACCACCGCCAATGCATCGGTGATGGCCTGATCCGCAATTCGCGACAAGCGACGCAAAAGCGCGATTTCGCTTGGCGTTTTGATCTGCCGTAAGCGAGCGAGAAGTGGAGCGCCATCGACGAATCGCGCCTTCGGCATGCCGGCCTTGAGGCGCTCAAAGTCCCCGGCGGGCAGGTAATCCAGCTCGATTGCAATTGATGCCTGCTCCAGCCCCATCTCGCGAAACAGATCGGCCAGCACCCTCATCGGATCGTCGGAGAATTCGGCCCAGATCTTGGTGCGCGTGTCCGGCAACCGCCCCTTGATCGTCGACGCCTCCATATCGACACCGAAAACAGCAACCCCACCATCCTCAGTCACAATACTCATTGCGTGTCGATGACGAATGAGCGGCTGTGACGGAACGACAAAGCCGGCCGTATAAGCAAAATTCTCCGGCGAACAGCAAACGAGAGCGTCCAGACCCTTTGACTTCAGAGCCTGAACCTGGCGTTCAACAATTTCCAACCTCAACCCGCCGAGACCACTTGCCATGTTCATCCGTTATGCCTTGACCTGATACTTTTCGATCTTCTTCAAATCGACGTCGATACCCATACCAACGCCCGAGGGCACAACAATTGCGCCATCGACAAACTGCATCGGCTCAACCAGCAAGTCGTCTTTGTAGTAAATGCCGCCGATCTGGCCATTCTGGGCTTCCTGCGGCGTAGAAACCGGAATCACGCACGGGAGCGACACGGCAGGAGATGCTGCGGCAAGCTGCACGTTTGCCAGGTTGCCAATGCCGGTTTCGATCGATCCGTTGACGTTACACACAATGCCGGCAGCGCGGCAGACCGCACCAAGCTCCATCGCCTTGTAGAGACCGCCCGATTTCGTCGTGTAGATCGAAACGATTCCAATGCCGCCTGCCGCAATGATCTGGATCGCGTCATGCGCATTCCAGGCCGATTCATCAGCCATGACCGGCGCATCGATGCGTCGGCCCACGTCCGCAATCCGATCAATGCCCATCACAGGCTGTTCGAAATACTTGATCCGGAGAGGCTCAATTCGCCGATAAGTCTGCACCGCGAGCGCAGGTGTGGCGTACCCCTCATTGGCATCGACACAGATATCGATAGAATCGCCCGCGGCAGCTCTGACGGCCGCGACCATGGCGACATCCCGCTCAGGATCCTGACCAATCTTCACTTTGATGGCTTTCACGCCTTCGCGAACGATCGCACGCACTTCAGCTTGCGCCTCTTCGATCGAAATCAATCCGATCGAATGAGCGACCGGAATTGTAGAACTCCGCTTTCCGCCAAGAAGGGTATGGACCGGGACACCCAGCCAGCGGGCGGTGACGTCATAGATCGCAAATTCGACCGCCGCCTTCGAATAGGGATAACCTCTGATGATCGCATCCATCCGAGCGTGAAGGTCAACGAAGTTCCCAAGCTCGATACCGACCACCGCAGGCGCGAGGTAGCTTTCAACCACCAACTTAACGATCGCAGCCGACTCGCCAAAGTATCGACCGAACTCCCCACCCCAGTCCTTCAAGGCAGGGGCTTCGCCCCATCCTACGCGGCCGTCGCTGTCGGTCACCTTGACGATGACATAGCGGCCGATCACCTCGGTCAGTCCCGTCCATTTATGCTCGCGACGAGACGGCAACTGAACGAGAAGGGTTTCAATCGTTTTAATCGACGGCACAACGGTCCTCTTACTTAATGTGATCACACTATATGATCAAATTTAAGGACGTCAAGTCATCCTCGAAACTGAGGCAACGCGCGATCTTGACACAACCAATTTGTGATCACTTAATGAGATCATTAATTTTGGGAGTCCAACTCATGACGAAGTTTCGTTGCTGGCTAGCTACGGTGGCTGTCGGATTTGCTTTGACTGCCGCGTCTATTGCCCCTGGGTTCACCGCAGAGGCATTCAATGTTCGCTTTAGCTACAAGTACAAAGGCGAGTACGGCCTCTTTCTTCTCGGACAATCGAAAGGGCTCTACAAAGATGCCGGGCTGGATGTGAAGTTCGGCGAAGGCGCCGGCTCACAGGCCGCATTGGGCGCTCTTATTCAAGGCCAGGAAGACGTCGTAATCCTGCCCGCGATCTTCGCAATCTCCGCCATTCAGAAGGGCATGCCTGTCAAAATCGTCGCGCTGTATCAGCCGGCAGCCCCGAGCGTCATTCTTTCCCACGCAAGCAACCCGATCAATGTACCGAAGGATCTGGAAGGAAAGTCCATTGCAGCTCCTGTTGGCGAGACGGGCACCACCTATCTCGGCATCTTCTGCGAAAAGAACAATGTCGATTGCTCGAAGGTTAAAAAGGTCCAGATCGACATTCAGGCACGCGTTGCCCAGTTCCTAGGCAACCGTATCGACGCGATCGCCGCATACAAGACCAATGACCTGCCGATTATCGAAACCAAGGCGGACGCGAAGCTGGTCGTCCTCGATCAGGTGAAGTACGGCCTCATCGTTCCCGGGCTTGCGGTGGTGACCAGCGATAGCAAGATTGCGCAGCGTAAAGATGCGTTGAAAGCCTTTCTGAAGGCAACTTCAACGGCCGTCGAGGCCACGAGGAAAGATCCGGTAGCGGCGACTGCTGCCCTGAAATCTGCGTGGTCGTCGGCGCCGAGCGATGCAATCGTGCAGAAGCAGATCGAAGAAAACTCGGATTCCATCCCACCCGCAACTGACAAGCCGCTCGGCTGGACCCGTTCCGAATCGATAGAAGACGCTCTGAAACTCCTCGAGAGCACCGAGAATATCGGCACCAGAAAGAGTTCTTCGGCGTTCTATACAAACGACTTGCTTTAATAGCATCTGAATGGCGAGTTTTACTAAGTCCTTATGAATGGTGAGGAGGAGTGGCACCTCCTCACCATTCATTGCGTCGCCGCCGCGACGCTGCTTTCGTCGATCAAATATAGAGAGCAAAATCTGCGCATGGCAGTTCGTGAGGCAGGCCTGCGCCCTCGGGCTCTGGCTACCATTGCTTTAGGCTTCCACGCTTGGGCTCATACGTCGGAGAACGCCTCGAGCATCGTGCAGCATGGCATTTCCGATTCAGTCACCCAAACTCAGAGATCGGGCAGCCTGCCACCACGTCGACCTGCTCCCATCGGCAAAAGCGGAGAGAACGGGGTCGAGCACAGACCGCGCTTCAGACAAATGATCGTCCCTTATAAAATCGCATGCGAGATCGACAGCGATCTTGAGTTCCCAGGCATGAGCATCCTGGCGTTGCGCGATCACAAAGAGCGCTTCTGTTGACCGCAGACTGCTCGATCTGCAGCGGGAAATGAGCGATGCTGATGACCGTCTGAAGCGGATTTACCGCTCGATCGAGGATGGCATCGTCGAATTGGACGACATTTTGCGAGAACGAACCGCACTTCTGAAATCCCAACGGGAGCGCGCCAAGGCGGCCTTGGATCATGCCCACGCCCAATGCGGCACGGCTACCGTGATCGACGTCCAGAAGATCGACGCGTTTGCGAGACTGATGAACGACAAACTCGATGCCGGCGATACCAACGCCCGCAAAGGGTACATTCACTCGATTATCGATGCCGTCGAAGTCGACGACCACGCCGTCCGGATCATTGGTAGCCGCGACATCTTGCAGGCTGCAATTGCAGGCAAACAGATCGCGAACGGAAAAGTTCGTGGTTTTGTATGCAAATGGCGCGCCCGAAAGGATTCGAACCTCTGACCCCCAGATTCGTAGTCTGGTGCTCTATCCAGCTGAGCTACGGGCGCGCATTCGCGGGTTTGGGGCGTGGGCCGCCCGCCGCGAGGAGCGCCATAGCTACCGGCTCCGGGGGGGCTTGGCAAGGGTCGAGAGCCGCGAAAGGCGGGATTTTGGAAGGGCTTCCCCCGATCCGGACAGCGATGATCAGGCCCGCGCCCGCTCGATCCGCAGATGGCTCAATTCCACCGGACGGTCCGGAATGGCGATGCGGAAGGTGGCGCCGATGGTCCCTTCCACCAGATTGAGCTCGCCGCCATGGGCGCGAACCAGTTCGGCGGCGATGGCAAGGCCCAGCCCGGTGCCGCCCGCCCGCGCCGAGCCCTGAAACGCCTCGAACAGATGCTCCCGCGCCTTCAGCGGCACACCGGGACCGGTATCCGACACCTCGATGATGGTGACCGAGCCTTCGCGGCGGCCGGCGATCCGGATCTGCTTCGGCGACACATCGCTGCCGACGTGGCTTTCCATCGCCTGCGCGGCGTTGCGCACGAGATTGAGCAGCACGCGGAACAGCTGGTCGGGATCAGCATCGGCGACAAGGCCGCGCTCGATCGCGTTGATCCAGACGATCGAATCGTCCGCGGCAAGTCCCGCGGACTCGCGCACCTCATTGGCGATCGGCTCGATCGCGATCATGCGGCGGTCGGGCGGCGCTTCCTGCGCCTTGCCGTAAGACAGGGTGGATTGGCAGAACGCGATAGCCCGCTCCAGCGAGCGCATCAGCTTCGGCGCGAAACGCTGCACCCGCGGGTCCGGCACGCTGGCAAGCTGGTCCGACAGCAGTTGCGAGGACGCCAGCAGATTGCGCAGGTCGTGGTTGATCTTCGATACCGCGAGGCCAAGCGCGGCCAGGCGGCTCTTCTGATGCAGCATCGAGACCAGGTCGCGCTGCATGTCGGCCAGCTCACGCTCGGCGACGCCGATCTCGTCCTGGCGGCGCGAAGGGATCACGATGCGCGCCGGGCTCTCCGGATTCTCGTGGAAGGCGACCAGATTCGCCGTCATCCGCCGCATCGGCCGCACGAACAGGAAATGCAGCGCGAGATAGATCAGCGCCGAGGTGACGATGGCGAAGCCAAGCGAGAGCAGCAGCACGTTGCGCGAGAAGCGGTACATCGCCTCGCGCAGCGGCGCTTCGTTCACCACCACCTCGATGAACTGCCCGCCCTGCGGCGAGGGGCCGACCACGCGCATCACCTCGTCGTTGCGGTCGAGCATCACCTGCAGCGCATCGGCGATCGCCGACCACGCCGTCATGGTGCGCAGATCGACATTGCGGTCCACCGCCGGCGGCATGTCGGCAATCGCCAGCAGGCGGCGCTGCTGGCCGGTCTTGATCGCCACCGCCCGCGCGCCGATGCTTTCCAGAATCTGCCGCGACAGCGAATCCGGCACCATGCCGCTCGGCGCGGCGTCGAGCACCAGCGCCGCCGTTGTCGCCGCGGCCAGCCGGTCGTTCAGGCGGTTGACGTAAAAGTTGGCGATCGACGGCACATAGATCAGGACTTCGAGGATCAGCACCAGCGGAATGGTCAGCAGCAGAAGCTTGCCGGACAGGCCGAGCCGCCCGCGCAACGGGAGCGTCAGGGACGCGGTCCCCGGCTCTGTCTGCGTCGCCCTGCCCGACACGCTGTTCGACTCCTGTTCCGTCTGCAAAATCCCGCCTCGCGCCACAATCCCGGCGATCCGGCCCCCTCATGCCGCGAGATGGCCCGGCGGCCCACGATGCGCCCGCTTCGGTCCGCCGTCAAACCCCTGAAAATCCACGATATCCCGGCCAATCCGGCCAACGCATCGGTTTTCCCGATCGGGCGCGTCATTATATCCCGAAGATTGACGAAAACAGGCCGCTCCCGTATAAGCCCCGCCAACTGTCCGCGATGGCCCGGTTCGACCGGGCCGGTTCATTTTGGGCCCATCCAAGGCCCTCTGGACCGATTGGCGGACTTGCACCATTAACAGGCTCGGCAGTTTCCTGCCCGGCACAGATCACCAGGCATCCGGCCCATGGCGGGATGCCCGGCAGCGGAGAACGACCGTGAAGCGGACCTATCAACCCAGCAAACTGGTGCGCAAGCGCCGTCACGGCTTTCGCGCCCGTCTGGCGACCACCGGCGGCCGCAAGGTTCTCGCCGCCCGCCGCGCCCGCGGCCGCAAGCGCCCGCCGCGCCCGCGGCCGCAAGCGTCTGAGCGCCTGACCGGCCCCATTCCATGCGCCGGTTGAACTCATGGACCGGTTGAAACAACGCAGGGATTTCATCGCCGCTGCCAGCGGGCCGCGCATGGCTGGCCCGGCTTTCGTCCTGCAATCGCGACGTCGCGACGACACCGGCCCGACCCGAATCGGCTTCACGGTGACGCGCAAGGTCGGCACCGCCACCGAGCGCAACCGCATCCGCCGCCGGCTTCGCGAATTGGTGAAGCGCACCGACGTCATATCCATGCGACCCCATCATGATTATGTGCTAGTGGGCCGCCGGGCTGCGCTTCAGCGCAGCTTTGTGCTGCTGCTTGATGATCTGCGCCATGCGCTGGCTCGGCTCGAGCGGCAGACCGCAAGCGACAAGACCCGCCGACACACGCCCCGTTCCCCGATTCCTCAAGCGGACTGACGAGACCGACCGATGACCGATAATCGCAACACCATCATTGCCGTCATTCTGTCCGGCATCGTCCTGCTTGCATGGCAATACTTCTACAACATGCCGGAGATGGAGCGGCAGCGCGCCGCCCAGCTCGCCCAGAAGGCACAGACCGAGACCACCGCTCCGGCACAGCCCGGCGCGACCAGCACGCCGACCCCTGCGCCAGCGCCGGGCCAGGCACCGCAGGCGAGCGGCGCGAACCAGACCGTGACGGTGCAGGATCGGCCGACCGTCATCGCCGCGAGCCCGCGCGTGAAGATCGACGCGCCGAGCATCACCGGCAGCATTTCGCTGAAAGGCGCGCGCATCGACGACGTCGCGCTGCTGAAATATCGCGAGACGGTCGATCCGAAATCGCCGCCGATCGAACTGTTCTCGCCCTCGGGCACCAAGGAGCCGTATTACGCCGAGTTCGGCTTCGTGCCGGCCGCGGGCTCCACCGTCAAACTGCCCGACCAGAACACGCTGTGGAAGCAGGACGGCGCGAACGCGCTGACGCCGACCACGCCCGTGGTGCTGACCTACGACAACGGCGAAGGCCTCACCTTCAAGCGCACCATCTCGATCGACGACAAGTACCTGTTCACGATCAAGGACGAGGTCTCCAACGTCGGCACGACCGCGGCGACACTGTATCCGTTCGGCCTGATCTCGCGCCACGGCGCGCCGCAGGTCTCCGGCTATTACATCCTGCACGAAGGTCTGGTCGGCGTGCTCGGCGACAAGGGCCTGCAGGAATACAACTACAAGAAGATCGACGAAGCCAAGTCGGTGGACTTCAAGGTCACCAACGCCTGGCTCGGCATCACCGACAAATACTGGGCCGCGACGCTGTTGCCCGATCCCGCGGCCTCGCTGACCGCGCGCTATTCGTCGAACCCGCTCGGCAACACCCGCACCTATCAGGCCGACTATCTGCTCGATCCGGTGACGGTCGCGATCGGCGGCAATGCCACCACCACGACGCACCTGTTCGCAGGCGCCAAGGAGACGCGGCTGCTCGACGCCTATGACAAGCAGCTCAAGCTCAACCGCTTCGAGCTCCTGATCGACTGGGGCTGGTTCTACTTCATCACCAAGCCGATGTTCTGG
>JAFKKO010000114.1 GCA_017305455.1 Hyphomicrobiales bacterium
ATGGAAACCCACCTTGAGATTCACAGGCTGCGCAAGGCCTATGGCGATTTCGTCGCACTCGACGACGTGTCGTTCTCGGCCGCGCCTGGCGAGATCGTGGCCCTGCTTGGCCCTTCGGGCTGCGGCAAGACCACGCTGCTGAATCTCATTGCCGGGTTTCTGACTCCCGATCAGGGAGCCATCATGGTGGCGGGGCGCGACATGGCTCATGTCGCGCCCCACCGCCGCGACATGGCGATGGTGTTCCAGAACTACGCGCTGTTCCCGCATATGACGATCGACAGCAACGTGGCGTTCGGCCTGAAGATGCGCGGCATCAGCGCCGGCGAAATCGGGCGCCGGGTGCAGGAGGCGCTCGACCTCGTGCAGCTCGGCCATCTCGGCAAGCGTTACCCCAAGGAGCTCTCCGGCGGCCAGCAGCAGCGCGTCGCGCTGGCGCGGGCGCTGGTGGTGCGTCCCTCGGTGCTGCTGCTCGACGAGCCGCTGTCCAATCTCGACGCGCTGCTGCGCAAGAAGATGCGCGAGGAGATGCGGCGGATCCTGAAAGCGGCGGGCATCACCACCGTGGTCGTCACCCACGATCAGGAAGAGGCGCTGGTCACCGCCGACAGCGTGGTGCTGCTGGCCTCGGGCAGGGTCGAGCAGCGCGCGACGCCGAGCGAACTCTACGAGCATCCGAGCACGATCTTCTCGGCCCGCTTCATGGACGTGACCAATCTGTTCGACGGCGTGGTTGCGGGCCGGGACGGCGATTGCGTGGTCGTGGAGACGCCGCTCGGCAGACTGCGGGCCGAAACCACGCGCGGCGGAGCGGGCGAGAAGGTGACGCTCGCGATCCGTCCGGAGAACATCTATGCCGGCCATGAGGCCGGCGAGAACAGCGTCACCGGCCGCGTCATTGGCACCACCTATCACGGCTCGGTGCGCCGCGTGGAGATCGAGACCGGCGGTGGGCGCCTCGTCGCCGATCTTGCGGTGAAGCGCTGTGTCGCCAAGGTCGGCGAGAATCTCACGCTGTCATGGGCGGCGGACGAAACACGGCTGATCCCCTCGGGTGAAGCGATCAAGGCGGCTGCCGCGGCAAGCGAGCCGCGGGTCGCGGAAAGCGTGCTGCAATGAATGCGCTCGCCGACAGCACAGCCGTTCCTGCATCGGGCACGCGCTCGCCGGTCCGGATGCATGCCGGCCTGCTGCTGGTTCCGGCGATCCTGATCTATGCGGTGCTGTTCGTCTGGCCGCTGCTGGTCTCGACCTGGACCAGCTTCGCGCCGCACGGCCACCTGTCGTTCGAGACCTACACCAAATTCTTCCAGGATGAATTCTATCGGTCGGTGCTGTGGCGCTCGATGCGGATCAGCGCGGTGACGACGCTGGCGACGCTGATCATCGGCTATCCGGTGGCGGTGTTCCTGTCGCAGAACTGGCGCAAGGGCCGCTCGCTGGTGGTGTTCCTGGTAATCGCGCCGATGTTCGTCAGCGCCGTGGTGCGTTCCTATGGCTGGATCATCATCCTCGGGCCCAACGGCATTCTGAGCCAGTTCTTTCATGCCATCGGCCTGCCGGTGCGGCATCTGCTCTATACCGAGACCGGCGTCATCATCGCGCTGACGCATGTGTTCCTGCCCTTTATGGTGATCTCGCTGGTCGGCTCGCTGCAGCAGATCGATCCGGCGTTGTCGCGCGCCGCGCGCAGCCTCGGCGCCAACGGCTTCAACGTGTTCACGCGGATCACGCTGCCGCTCAGCCTGCCGGGCGTCACCGCGGGCTCGGTCATCGTGTTCTGCCTGGCCGCGAGCGGTTTTGTTACGCCGGCTCTGGTCGGCGGCGCGTCGGTGCCGGTGATGCCATACCTAGTTTATAAGGAAGGCCTGCTGGTGCTGAACTGGCCGTTCGCCTCCGCCGTCGCGCTGATCCTGCTGGTGGCGACCGCGCTGGTGACGGCGCTCTACACCTTCTTCGTTCGCGACGGATCGAGCCGGCGGAGGATGGTGCGATGAACAACCGGCTGCTCACCTCCTATGTCGCTCTGATCTGTTTTCTGATGATCGCGCCGATCGGCATCGTCATCCTCACCTCGCTCAATTCGGCGGCGTTCCTGTCGTTCCCGCCCGCCGGCTACAGCGTGAAGTGGTACGGCGAGGTGCTGACCGACTCGATGTGGAGCACCTCGCTCTGGCTCAGCCTGAAGATCGGCTTTGCGGTGGCGGTGATCTCGACCGCGCTCGGCGTCATCGCGGCGCTCGGGCTGCGCTCGCTGAACAACGCGGCGTCGAGCGCGCTGCAGACCTTCTTCCTCTCCCCCTTGATGCTGCCGACCGTGCTGATCGGTCTCGCGCTGATGCAGTTCTATCAGTCGCTCGGCATCCGCGCTTCGGTGATGACGGTGACGATGGGCCAGATGCTGATCGCGGTGCCGTATGTCATCCGCCTCGTGCTGGCGAGCTTTGTCGGCATCGATCCGCGGCTGGAGCGTGCCGCCTCGATCCTCGGTGCGGATTCGCTGCGGGTGTTCTGGTACGTGACGTTTCCGCTGATCCGTCACGCGGTGCTGGCCGGCATGCTGTTCAGCTTCATCGTCTCGCTGGACGATGTGAACATCGCGCTGTTTCTCTCCGACACCCACACCACGCCGCTGCCGGTGCAACTCTTCAGCTATATCGAGCAAAACGCGGATTCGCTCGGCGCTGCGGCCGCGTCGCTGCTGATCCTGCTCGCCTGCATCGCCGTCTTTATCTGCGACCGTCTGGTTGGCATCGAATGGCTGTTCGGCGCCAAGCAGCAATCGACCTGAAAGGGAGGATGCCCATGTTGCCGCTTGAAGGTGTTCGGGTCATCGAATTCTGTGAAGTCGCCGCCGGGCCGTTCTGCGGCATGCTGCTCGCCGATATGGGGGCGGATGTCATCAAGGTCGAGCGGCTGGAAGGCGACGGCATGCGGCAGTGGCCGCCGCTGTCGGACGGCTACAGCGAGAATTTCGCCTCGGTCAATCGCAACAAGCGTTCGGTGACGCTCGATCTGAAGAACCAGAAGGATCTGCAAATGGCGCGCGCGCTGGTGCGCTCCGCCGACGTGGTGATCGAGAATTATCGCCCCGGCGTGATGGCGCGCAACGGCCTCGATTATGCGACGCTGTCGAAGGACCAGCCGGACCTCGTCTATGTCTCGATCTCGGCGTTCGGCCAGACCGGGCCGCGCTCGCAGCAGGGCGGCTTCGACCTGACGTTGCAGGCGATCGCCGGCGTGATGAGCGTCACCGGAGAGGCGGGCGGCGCGCCGGTGAAGTGCGGCGTGCCGCTGTGCGATTTCGTCAGTGGATTGTACGGCGCGTTCTCGGTGGTCTGCGGCCTGATGAAAGTGCGCGAGAAGAAGGGCGGCGGCGATCATTTCGACATCTCGATGATGGGCGCGACGCTGGCGGTGGCCGCCTTGCAGACCAGTCAGTATTTCGGCACCGGCGTCGATCCGGTGAAGCTCGGCTCGGCGCACCCGCGCAACGCGCCGTATCAGGCGTTCCGTGCCGCCGATGGCTGGTTCGCGCTCGCCGCCGGCAACAACCGGCTGTGGACGCAGGTTTGCGACATCGTCAAGCTGCCAGACCTTATCAACGACTCGCGCTTCACCTCGCCGTCGATGCGGGCGAAGAACCAGGAAGCGCTGCGCGATATTCTTGAGACCGTATTCCAACTGGAGTCGAAGGCGGTATGGCTGGAGCGTTTTGCAAAAGCCGGCGTGCCGTCCGGCGAGATCAACACCTATTCGGAAGCGCTGGCCGATCCGCAGGTCGATCATCTCGGGCTGGTGCAGCCGATCGATCTGCCCGGCGGCCACCGCACCCGCACGGTGATTTCGCCGCTGCTGATGTCAGGCCAGAATATCGGGATCAGACGCAATCCGCCCGCATTGGGCGCGCACACCGAGGAGGTGTTCGCCAGTCTCAAGGTTGTCGAGGCACAATAGGATAATGGAGATGACGACTGCAGAACTCGCCGTCGAGCAGGACGGCCCGACGCGGCACGTCATCCTGACGCGGCCGGAAAAATCCAACGCGCTCAGCGCCACGCTGGTGGAATCGTTGCTGGCGGTACTGGACGAGGCCGCGCGTGACGGCACCACGCTGATGACGTTTCGCGGGCAGGGCGCCAATTTCTGCTCGGGCTTCGACCTCGGCGATCTGGAGGCGCAGAGCGACGGCGATCTCGTGCTCAAGCTGATCCGCATCGAGATGCTGCTGCAGCGGATCGCGCATGCGCCGTTTGTCACGTTGGCGCTGGCGCAGGGCAAGGTGCTGGGCGCGGGCTGCGATATCTTCTGTTCCTGCGCGCAGCGGGTGGCGACGCCCGATGCGAAATTCAGGATGCCGGGCTGGCGCTTCGGCATCGCGCTCGGTACGCGGCGACTGGTCGGCCGGGTCGGCGCGGATGCTGCGCGCTCGATCCTCTCGGCGAGCCGGTTGTTCGACGCCGCCGAGGCGAAGACGATCGGTTTTGCGACCGCGCTCGCACCGCAGGAGGAGTGGGCGAGCCTCATCGAAGCGGCGGTGGCGCGCGCGGCGCTGCTCGATCCGGTGTCGCAGACGATGCTGCTGAACATTACCGCATCTGACACCCGCGCCGCAGATCTCGCCGCGCTGGTGGAAAGCGCCAGCCGCCCCGGCCTCAAGGCCCGTATCGAGCAATACCGCGCGGCGGAGAAGGCGGCGCGCGCCCGTAAATAGATCGTGCGGTCGCACACATATATTAAAGGCAGCACGCTACTCCGAAATGGCAAGCCTGATGCCATCGCTGAACCACATTTGCTGGGAGCGTATCGACCGCGAAGGCGCGGTCACCTATCCGGCGGACGCTCCGCACGGGTCCGGCAACGAGATCGTGGCGTTCATGCCGTTCTGCTACGCGAAAGCCGCGGCGAACCTGCTGACTGGCCCTGCACTGGATCCGTTCGGCAAGATTCCCGACTTCAAGTTCTGCGCGGTGAAGGGGAGAGGGCCGAGCTGCGCAGCGCCGCCGAGTCATCGGTTGCGCTGCGATAAAATCGGGATCATCGCAGGTGACTGCGATGATGCTCGCAACCATGGGATGGGTGGCGCCGCTGGCGTCAGGCCAGACGGCTTCAGGGCTCCAGCATTTTTCGGATGGCCGTCAGGGTGATTTTGAAGCCCGACCGCCCCGAGACCATCCGCTCCATCATCAGCCCGCCCTCCAAGGCCGAGACGATGAAGCGGGCAGCTTCCTTCGCTTTGATGGAGTTGCGGACCTCTCCGCGGGACAATCCCTCGGCGTACATTTTTTCCAGCCAGCCGATATGCTCCTGGAAGAACGCCGTCGTGCCATCGCGCAAGGCTGCGGGAAGCGTCTCGAGTTCGGCCGCGAGCGCCGCGCATAAACAGCCCAGATTTTGCTCGACTCCGGTGAGATACAGACGGCCATAAGCGTCGATACGATCCAGCGCATGCCCGTGCCGTTTCCCGATCTGCGCGAGTCCGTCCGCGTATCTCGACCGATAGGCTGCGAGCACAGAGGCGACGAGCTGCTCCTTGGTCGGATAATGGTGATGGATGCTGGCCTTCTTCACTCCGACCGCGTCCGACAAATCGGCGTAACTGAACCCGGAATACCCCCGGCGCCGGATCAAGGTCTCGGCGCTCCGCAAAAGCTGCGTTTTGGTCTCGGTCACGACAACGGGCTTCATGGGGGGATCGTTCTGTCTGGTGGAATTTTCCTGCTCTTATAGATCGGTCACGACCACCCGGAATAGGGGAAAGATCAATTCGCCGCACTCCCGGTCGTTTACACCTACCTACTAGTAGATAGAATAATCCGGACGCGTCCCCGCATCCGCAGAGACCGGGTGAGGGCGGCCGCGTCGATGAACGCTCACTAGGCGTAGTGGGCGCTCCACGTGATGTTAGATCTCTTATGGAGAGAGACATGAAAAGCGACGGACACGCCGTCTATGACGAGAAATCTCGTCGGATGGCCGAGCAAATGATTCTGGCGGAACAACGCCATATCGCCCAACGACAGCAAGAAGAGTGCGACTGCAAGGACGGCATGTTTCCCCGCGCCGCCATCACCGACCGACGGAAATTCCTGTTTGCCGCCGGCTCGCTTGCCGGCGTGGTCGGCTCCAGCGGCTTCGCTCATGCCGCTGACAACAAGGCACCGCCGGGTGCGTTTCATTTCGACGTTCCCGCCGATCCGACGAAAGAGCAGGGGCGTGCCGTCGCCGCCGACGGCGGTTACGGTTCGCGCTCGCAATTCGAGACCGAGGTGCGCTGGCGCTATCCGACCGCCAACGACATCACCTCGTGGAGCATGACCCCGCTCGACAAGGGACTTGGCAATCTCACGCCATCGGGGCTCCATTTCGAACGGCACCATGGCGGCATTCCCACCATCGATCCCGCCAAGCACAATCTCATCGTGCATGGCATGGTGGACACCGCCAAGAAGTTCAGCATGGCGGACCTCAAGCGGTTTCCGGCGGTGACGCGCAAGCATTTCATCGAATGCTCCGGCAACGGCCTCACCGAATGGAATAAGCCGACGCTGAAAACGGTGCAGGGCACCCACGGACTGCTCAGCACCTCCGAATGGACCGGCGTACCGTTCGCCACCATCGCCAGGGAAGTCGGCCTCAAGACCGATGCGAAATGGGTGCTGGCCGAAGGCGCCGATGCCGCGGTGATGACGCGCAGCATTCCGATGGAGAAGATGCTGAGCGACGCGATGATCGCCTATGGCCAGAACGGCGAGGCGCTGCGCCCCGAGCAGGGTTATCCGCTCCGGCTGCTGCTGCCGGGCTATGAGGGCAACACCCACATCAAATGGCTGCGCCGGCTCGAAGTCAGCGACAAGCCGTTCATGACCCGCGAGGAAACCTCGAAATACACCGACCTGCTCGGCGACGGGAAGGCGCGCATCTTCAGTCTGGAGATGGATGCGAAGTCGGTGATCACGTTTCCGTCCGGCGACATGAAGCTGCCGGGGCCGGGCTTCTACAACATCCAGGGGCTGGCCTGGTCCGGACGCGGACGCATCCAGTCGGTGGATGTGTCGGTCGATGGCGGCAAGACCTGGTATCCGGCACGGATCGATTCCACGCCGGAGCCGATCTGCACCGTGCGCTTCAGCTTCCCGTGGATGTGGGATGGCAAGGCCGCCATTCTGCAAAGCCGCTGCATCGACGACACCGGTTATGTGCAGCCGACTCTCAAGCAACTGATCGCCATTCGCGGATCGAACGGGCCGTTCGGCTCGATCTATCACCTCAATGCGATTCAGAGCTGGGCCGTCAACGAAACGGGAGATGTCGCCAATGTCCATGCTTAAAACTGCGCTGGGAGGCGCGATGCTGGCCGGTCTCTTGTCGTCTGCGGTGTTCGCGCAGGCCGTCAATGACCAATATGGCTTCGGCACCAAGGTCGATCCGGCCGAACTCTCCGGCTTCTTCTCGATCCCGCCGGACGGTCGCGGCCTGCCGCCGGGCAGCGGCACCGGCACGGCGGGCGCGAAAGTCTTCGCCGAGAATTGCGCGGCGTGTCATGGCGACAAGCTCGAAGGCAATCCGGCGAAGGGAATCGGCGGCGACAAGCTGATCGGTGGCCGCGGATCGCTGGCGACCAAGACGCCGGTGAAGACGGTGGAGAGCTACTGGCCCTATGCGACCACGCTGTTCGACTACGTCAAGCGGGCGATGCCGTTCAGCGCGCCCGGTTCGTTGAAGAACGACGAGGTCTATGCCGTGGTGGCGTACATTTTGTCGGAGGCGAAGATCATAAAGCCGACCGACACGGTGAATGCCGAGACGCTGCCGAAGATCGCGATGCCGAACAAGGACGGCTTCATTCCCGATTCGCGTCCGGAACTGCAGCTCTACCATTGAGGCCAACGGCCGGGACCGATGACGGGCGCGCTCCGGCGCGTCCGTCTTGTTTCGAGCGAAATAGGAGCGTCCCCGGTCCGGCCGGCCGCTGCGGGCGGGCAGCCTTGTGGGTGCGTTCCCACGCCATATCCTAAGCTATTGCAATGTCTTGTTGTTCTGGCAACACTGTTGAAAAAAACTATACTATTTATGACGTTCCCAACCCCTGCCCGGGTGGATATGGTGCCGGCCGGCAGAGCGATTTCGCCCCCGTCGGGAGTTTATTCCATGTCATTTGGCGCCTCCGAGCCGCCCCAGCCGGTTGAAACGCGCTTTTCCGAAGTCGTGTTTCCAGAACACGCCAACCACTACGGCACGCTGTTCGCAGGCACCGCCCTCAGCCTGATGGCGAAGGCGGCGTTCGCCGCCGGCGCTCGCCATGCCGGCCGCAATGTCGTGATGGTGCGCAGCGACACCGTTGAATTCCGCGAGCCCGTCAAGGTCGGCGAATTGATCGAGATCGTTGCGCGCGTCGTGCGCTCGGGCCGAACGTCGATGACCGTCGCGGTCGAGATTTTCCGCGAGGAGATCGCGAGCGGCCAGCGCAGCCGCGCCATGCACGGCACCTTTGAAATGGTCGCGATCGGCGAGGACGGCCGTCCGGTTCTGATCGCGAAAAACACCACCACCACTGTCTAAGCCGACGAGGAACCAGCAAGTGAAGCAGCATACCGTTCGCACCTACAAATCCGCCGAGCCCCTGCAGCGCGCCGATCAACTGGCGTGGAAGATCGCGGAGGTCGCCTCCGATCCGGTGGCGGTGGAGAACGAGGTGGTCGAGATGATCGGCAACCGGATCATCGACAACGCCTCGGTGGCGGCGGCCTCGGTCGCGCGGCGGCCGGCGGCCAGCGCGCGGGCGCAGGCGCAGGCGCATCCCTATCAGCCGGGCGCGACAGTGTTCGGTCTCGACAGAAACAAGCGCGTTTCGCCGGAATGGGCGGCGTGGGCCAACGGCGTCGCGGTGCGCGAACTCGATTTCCACGACACCTTCCTGGCTGCCGACTATTCGCACCCCGGCGACAACATTCCGCCGATTCTCGCGGTCGCGCAGCACTGCAACTTGAGCGGCGCCGATCTCGTCCGCGGCCTTGCCACCGGCTATGAAATCCAGGTCGATCTGGTCAAAGGCATCTGCCTGCACGAGCACAAGATCGATCACATCGCCCATCTCGGCCCGTCGGCCGCCGCCGGCATCGGCACGCTCCTGAAGCTGCCGACCGAGACCATTCTCCAGGCGGTGCAGCAGGCGCTGCATGTCACCACCACCACGCGGCAGTCGCGCAAGGGTGAGATTTCGAGCTGGAAGGCGTATGCGCCCGCGTTCGCCGGCAAGATGGCGATCGAGTCGGTCGATCGCGTGATGCGCGGCGAGGGTGCGCCGTCGCCGGCCTATGAGGGCGAGGACGGCTTCATCGCCTGGCTGCTCGGCGGCCCGAAGGCGCAGTATGTGGTGCCGCTGCCGGAGAAGGGCGAGCCCAAGCGCGCCATTCTGGAGACTTATACCAAGGAGCATTCGGCGGAATATCAGAGCCAGGCGCTGATCGATCTTGCCCGCCGCATGGGCCCGAAGATCGGCGACCTGTCGAAGGTCGAGAGCATCGTCATCCACACCAGCCATCACACCCATTATGTGATCGGCACCGGCGCCAACGATCCGCAGAAGATGGACCCGAAGGCGAGCCGCGAAACGCTCGATCACTCGATCATGTACATCTTCGCGGTCGCGCTGGAAGACGGCGGCTGGCATCACGAGCGCTCCTATGCGCCCGAGCGCGCGCAGCGCCCGGAGACCGTGACGCTGTGGCACAAGATCTCGACGGTGGAAGATCCGGAATGGACCCGCCGCTATCACAGCCATGATCCGAAGGAGAAGGCGTTCGGCGGCAAGGTGGTGGTCAAGCTCAAGGACGGCAAGGTGATCGAGGACGAACTCGCGATCGCCGACGCCAATCCGCTCGGCGCGCGCCCGTTCAAGCGTCCGGACTACATCAAGAAGTTCCGCACCCTGGCGGAAGGCATCATCGCGCCGGCCGAGCAGGATCGCTTCATCGCCACGGTCGAGCGGCTGACCTCGCTCAAGGCCGGCGAACTGAACGAGCTGACATTCACCGTCGATGCCAACGCGCTCGGCAAGGCATCGCCGCACGGCATTTTCGATTGGCAGGCAGGCGCGAAGCGCTGACCCCGGACAGGAAGGATTGCGTTCATGGAAGCGACCACCAAACCCGCCCCGAAGAAATCCGTCGCGCTGTCCGGCGTGCTCGCCGGCAACACCGCGCTGTGCACCGTGGGGCGCACCGGCAACGATCTGCACTATCGGGGCTATGACATTCTCGATGTCGCGGAGACCTGCGAGTTCGAGGAGATCGCCTATCTTCTGGTGCACGGCTCGCTGCCGACCCGGCCCGAGCTTGCCAGCTACAAGGCCAAGCTGAAGGCGCTGCGCGGTCTGCCGGCCGCGGTGAAGGCCACGCTGGAACAGATTCCGGCGGCGGCCCACCCGATGGACGTGATGCGCACCGGCGTCTCGATCCTCGGCTGCGTGCTGCCGGAAGCGCACGATCACAACCATCCGGGCGCGCGCGACATTGCCGACCGCCTGATGGCCTCGCTCGGCTCGATGCTGCTGTACTGGTATCACTTCTCGCACAACGGCAAGCGCATCGAGGTCGAGACCGACGACGATTCGATCGGCGCGCACTTCCTGCATCTGCTGCACGGCAAGAAGCCGTCCGCCTCGCATGAGCGGGCGATGCACACATCGCTGATCCTCTACGCCGAGCACGAGTTCAACGCCTCGACCTTCACCGCGCGCGTCATCGCCGGCACGGGGTCGGACATGTATTCGGCGATCACCGGCGGCATCGGCGCGCTGCGCGGTCCCAAGCACGGCGGCGCCAACGAGGTCGCGTTCGAGATCCAGCAGCGCTACCGCGACGCCGATGAGGCGGAAGCCGACATCCGCCGCCGCATCGAGGCCAAGGAAGTGGTGATCGGATTCGGCCACCCGGTCTACACGGTGTCCGATCCGCGCAACAAGGTGATCAAGGAAGTCGCCCGCAATCTGTCCGCCGAACGCGGTGACATGCGGATGTTCGAGATCGCCGACCGCATCGAGGCGGTGATGGCCGAGACCAAGAAGATGTTCGCCAATCTCGACTGGTTCAGCGCCGCGTCGTATTATGCGATGGGAGTTCCGACTGCGATGTTCACGCCGCTGTTCGTGATTTCGCGCACCTCCGGCTGGTCGGCGCATGTGATCGAGCAGCGCATCGACAACAAGATCATTCGCCCGTCGGCGAATTATGTCGGACCGGAGAACCTGAAGTTCGTGCCGATCGAGGCGCGTGGCAAGGCGTCCGCCAAGACCCGTGCCGCATAACGGAGGATCACCGCCATGACCTATCTGATCGGCGCAACGTTGCCTGCGACTCCGGCCGGCGAGCGCTTCCGTGAATTGCTGAAACGTCCGGGCATTCTGCAGATTCCCGGCGCGCATAACGGCATGGCGTCGATCCAGGCGCGTGATGCCGGGTTCGATGCGCTCTATCTGTCGGGCGCGGCGATGACCGCGTCGATGGGATTGCCGGATCTCGGCATGATCACGGTGGACGAAGTCTGCTTCTTCGTCCGTCAGGTCGCGCGGGCAAGCGCGCTGCCGGTGCTGGTCGATGGCGACACCGGCTATGGCGAGGCGCTCAACGTCATGAACATGGTGCGCGCCTTTGAAGATGCCGGCGCCGGCGCGGTCCATATCGAGGACCAGTTGCTGCCGAAGAAGTGCGGCCATCTCAACGACAAGAAGCTGGCTGATCCGCGTGACATGGCGGCCAAGGTGGCGGCTGCCGTCAAGGCGCGGCGGCATCTGTTCGTCATCGCCCGCACCGATGCTGCGGCGAGCGAGGGTATCGACGGCGCGGTGGCGCGCATCAAGCTTTATCTCGAAGCCGGCGCGGACGCGATCTTCCCGGAGGCGCTGACCTCGCGCGAGATGTTCCAGGAAGTCGCCAAGCGCCTGCCGGGCGTGCCGCTGCTCGCCAACATGACCGAGTTCGGCAAGACGCCGTTCATCACCGCCTCCGAATTCGAGGCGATGGGCTATCGCATGGTGATCTGGCCGGTGTCCTCGTTGCGCGTCGCCAACAAGGCGCAGGAGAAGCTGTTCGCCACGCTGAAGAAGAATGGCAGCACCGAGGCGGCGGTTCCGGACATGCAGACCCGCGCCGAGCTTTACGCCGCCATTCGTTTGCACGATTACGAGGCGCTGGATGCCTCGATCGTCGAGACCATCGTTCCGCGCGCCGCCGAGTAGGAATTGCGCGCGGATTTAGGTTCTGACGAAAACACACTGATCTGTCATGGCCGGACTTGTTCCGGCCATCCACGCCTTTCCTTGCTGAAATTTTCAAGACGTGGATGCCCGCGACAAAGGGCGTTTGCGCCCGTCTTTGTCGGGCTATGCGCGGACATGACGAGTTTCTGATTCCATCTGGACAAAACCTGCTCTAAAACACCGGCATGGAACTGAGCGAACGCAAAAAGCTGATTCCGCCGGGCGGCGAGACCAAGGTCTTGCTGCACTCGTGCTGCGCGCCCTGTTCCGGCGAGGTGATGGAAGCGATGCTTGCCTCCGGCGTCGATTACACGATCTTCTTCTACAACCCGAACATCCATCCCGAGCGCGAGTATCTCCTGCGCAAGGACGAGAACGTCCGCTTCGCCGAGAAGCATGGCGTGCCGTTCGTCGATGCCGATTACGACAAGGATAACTGGTTCGCCCGCGCCAAGGGCATGGAGTGGGAACCGGAGCGCGGCATCCGCTGCACCATGTGCTTCGACATGCGTTTCGAGCGCACCGCGCTGTATGCGCATGAGAACGGCTTTCCGGTGATGACGAGTTCGCTCGGCATCTCGCGCTGGAAGAACATGGCGCAGATCAACGACTGCGGACAGCGCGCGGCATCGCGTTACGATGGCCTGTCCTACTGGGACTACAACTGGCGCAAGGGTGGCGGCTCCGCCCGCATGATCGAGATCAGCAAGCGCGAGGAATTCTACCAGCAGGAATATTGCGGCTGCGTTTATTCGCTGCGCGACACCAATGCGCATCGCCGCAGCCAGGGCCGGGAGCCGATCGAGATCGGAACCCAGTTTTACGGCCGGCCCAATCCAGACGATGAGCCGAACGGCGCGGCCTGAGTGGGCCACATCCCCTTTGACGAAAGTGGGAATTGATCCTTAGCTGTGGGCTGTCGTGGTCCTCGCGGCATTTGTCGCGAGGCTAAGAGGGAATTCGGTGCGGCGTAAGCCGAAAGCCGGAGCTGCCCCCGCAACTGTAAGCGGCGAGCCATTGCCCATCAGCGCCACTGAAACTTTCAGTTTCGGGAAGGCCGGGCCATGGCACGGACCCGCGAGCCAGGAGACCTGCCGCGACAGCATGAACGTCCTCGGGCGGGGTGTCCGGTGGTGCGGTTGTGGCGGCGGCACTGTTCCGCGTGCCTCGGCGCGCGTCGCTCTGGCCTTTGCTCCCACATCTGGAGTTGAGCCATGTCTGTTTCTTTTGTTTCCGTTGCCAGCCTCGGCGCGCCGCGCATCGGCCCGCGCCGCGAATTGAAGATCGCGCTGGAAAGCTTCTGGGCCTGCAAATCCGATGAGCAATCGTTGCTGGAAACCGCCGCGAAACTGCGCGCCGACAACTGGGCGCGGCAGAAGGCGCGCGGCATCACCGTGATCCCGTCGAATGATTTCTCGCTCTACGATCAGGTGCTCGACACCAGCCTGATGGTCGGCGCGATTCCGCAAATCTATGGCTGGAAGGGCGGCGCAGTGTCGCTCGCGACGTATTTTGCGATGGCGCGCGGCGCGGAAGGCGGCGCCGAAACCTGCGCGCACGGTCATGCGCATCACACCGGCCATGGCGTGCCGGCGCAGGAAATGACGAAGTGGTTCGACACCAACTATCACTACATGGTGCCGGAATTTTCCAAGGGGCAGACCTTTGCGCTGTCTTCCACCAAGCCGGTCGATGAATATCGCGAGGCGAAAGCGCTCGGCTTCCAGACCCGTCCGGTGCTGGTCGGCCCGGTGACCTTCCTCAAGCTCGGCAAGAGCAAGGATGCGTCGTTCGATCCGTTGTCGCTGCTCGACGCTCTGGTGCCTGTTTACGTCGATGTGCTGAAGCGTTTGGCCGCCGAGGGCGCGGAGTGGGTGCAGATCGACGAGCCGTGCCTGGTGCTCGACCTGAGCGACGACGAGCGCAATGCGCTGCGCGGTGCCTATGCCGCGATCGCGCAGGCGGTGCCCCATGTCAAGATCATGCTGGCGACTTATTTCGGCGCGCTCGGCGACAATCTCGACACCGCGGTGCAGCTTCCGGTCGCGGGACTGCATCTCGATCTTGCACGCGCGCCGCAGCAACTCGATGCCGTGCTGAAAAAGGCGAAGCCTGATCTCGTGCTGTCGCTCGGCGTGATCGACGGCCGCAACATCTGGCGCGCCAACCTGCCGGCGATCCTGGATCGCATCGAACCGGTGGTCGCCGAGCGCGGCAAGGACCGCGTGCAGGTCGCGCCGTCCTGCTCGATGCTGCATGTGCCGATCGATCTGGATGCCGAGACCGCGCTTGATGCCGATATCAGAAGCTGGCTGGCGTTCTCGCTGCAGAAAATGAGCGAACTCTCAACGTTGGGCAAGGCGCTCGCTTCCGGCCGCACCGGGGTCGCCGCCGAGCTTGATGCGTCCGCCGCTGCCGCAACGGCGCGCAAGACCTCGCCGAAGGTCAACAACAGGGCGGTTGCCGATCGTCTGAAGGCGGCCACACCCGACATGATGAGCCGTCACAGCCCGTTCGCCGCCCGCGCCAGGATCCAGCGCGACAAGTTCAAGCTGCCGGCATTCCCGACCACCACCATCGGCTCGTTCCCGCAGACCAGCGAGGTGCGCAAGGCGCGCGCCGCCCACACCAAGGGCGCGCTGTCGGATACTGACTACAACGCGTTCCTGCGCGAGGAGACGGCGCGCACCATCCACTGGCAGGAGGAGGTCGGTCTCGACGTGCTGGTGCATGGCGAGTTCGAGCGCAACGACATGGTGCAGTATTTCGGCGAACAGCTCGCCGGCTTCGCCTTCACCAAGAACGGCTGGGTGCAGAGCTACGGCTCGCGCTGCGTACGCCCGCCGATCCTGTTCGGCGATGTCTCGCGTCCGAAACCGATGACGGTGGACTGGTGGCAATACGCCCAGTCGCTGACCGCAAAGCCGGTCAAGGGCATGCTGACCGGCCCGGTGACGATCCTCAACTGGTCGTTCGTGCGTGACGACATCCCGCGCAGCGAATCGTGCCGGCAGATCGCGCTCGCGATTCGCGACGAGGTGATTGACCTCGAGAAGGCCGGCGCGGCGATGATCCAGATCGACGAGGCGGCGCTGCGCGAGGGATTGCCGCTGCGCCGTTCGGAGTGGAAAACCTATCTTGATTGGGCGGTGGGCAGCTTCCGGCTCTGCGCTTCGGGCGTGAAGGACGAGACCCAGATCCATACCCACATGTGCTACTCGGAGTTCAACGACATCATCGATGCCATCGGCGCGATGGATGCCGACGTGATCTCGATCGAAACCTCGCGCTCGAAGATGGAATTGCTCGACGCCTTCAGGAGCTACAAATATCCCAACGAGATCGGTCCCGGCGTCTACGACATCCATTCGCCGCGGGTGCCGGAAGTTGGCGAGATGACCGAGCTGTTGAAGCTTGCGCGCGGCCGTCTGGCGGATGAGCAGTTATGGATCAACCCGGACTGCGGATTGAAGACGCGCAAGTGGGAAGAGGTCGCTCCGGCACTGGCCAACATGGTGGCGGCGGCGAAGGAAATCCGCGCGCAGCCGCGCTGACATATCCACGCGGATCCAGCGTGGTTTATGTTTTGATGGAATCAGAATCCGTTATGCGCGGACTTGATCCGCGCATCCATCTTTTAAGAAATCGATGGAATGCCGGGTCATAAGGGCGTTCACGCCCGTCTTCGACGGGCTATGCCCGGCAATGACGGGTCGAAAGCTTCCATCAAGACAAAACGCCTCAGACATACGAGGCGGCAGGATGTTCTGCCGCCTCGCATTGTCTTCCTGAATTATAATTCGCGGATCAGGTGTGAGCCGGCGCGCTGCGCGCCCGCGTCCGTTTCAGCAGATGGCTGTTGCCCGGCGTGGCGTCCTGCTTATCGGCGATGCGATGCATGATTGCGAGCGCGCTGCCGAGGATCTGCTCGTCGTGATCGACCGGGAACACCACATAGGCCGGCATGAAGAACTCCGGTGCGTCATCGACGATGTGCAGGGTCCTGGCCTCGACATAACGCGAGACAATGCGGGCAGGGAAGTAACCTGAGCCGCCGCTTTTCAGAATGTGCTGCAGGCCGAGCCAGCCGATGCTGGCGTTCACCGCCGAGCCGCCGAAATTGGGGAAGCATGCGCTGTGGCGGGCGTAGAATTCCGGGCCCCAATCGACATAGACGTAACCGGCTTGCGGCGTCGGCGGGCTGTCCGGCGTGGTGGACACCATCACCAGACGCTCCTCGAAAAGCTGCTGCACCTGCAGGCCGGGCCGGCTCTGCGGCGTGTACATCACGCCGACATCCAGCCGGCCTTCGATCAACCCTTGCATGATGTCGGGTTCGATGCCGCTTTCCGCCCGAATGGAAATGGTCGGGTTGTTTCGCTGCATTTCCGGCAGCCATTGCAGCAGGAATTCCTCCCACAATCCGATACGGCAGCCGATGGTCAGCGTGCCGCTGAAACCTTCCGGCAGTCCGATATCGTGGCGCGCCAGTTCGACGGTGCGGACCAGCGTGGAGGCATGACGCTGAAACTGCCGTCCGGCCTGGGTCAGCGTGGTGCCGGCCTTGTTGCGGACAAACAGGGTGCATCCAAGCTGATCTTCGAGGGTGTGAATGCGAGTGCTGACGGTGGACTGGCTGACGTGCAGATGCTCCGCCGCGCTCACGAAGTTTCCCGAAGTGACCACGGTCAAAAAAGTACGTGCGAGTTCAGTGTCCATCATGCGGCCCGCTTGTTATCGGTTACCGCAATATCAACTGCCATTATTATCGGTTTGTCAAAATGATTTGCGCTGCAGATGGGAAGAGGAGCTGCGACTTTCGGTCCACCCCCATTTGGCTGATCCCTGAGCTTCGACCGTCCGGTGCGATGATGGCGCGCCGTCTGACGGGCCGGCCTGGTTATGATTTCCGCTTCATAGCTTGAGTTATGAACTGTAGATCATGAAATCGATTTCATATTATGCGATTGGCCAACCATCGGATTTGTCGATGGAAATATGGACAGAATGTCGCGATTTGAGAAATTGTAATCTATCCCACAGCGGCTGTGAAACTGGAACGGCTTTTTGAACGCTAATATTCTCTAGCGATATCAATGACGAAATTTTTCATTTCGAATAAATAGATTGATAGGGCGAATATTATTCGTTTGTCAAAAGCAGTCTTCTCCGTACGTTTCGTGAATAGTTCTGATCGGTAATCCGCGCATCAGGAACGCGAAGATAGTCGCGGCTGACACATGCAGCGGGT
The DNA here is from genome assembly GCA_017305455.1 of Hyphomicrobiales bacterium. Lineage (GTDB taxonomy): Bacteria > Pseudomonadota > Alphaproteobacteria > Rhizobiales > Xanthobacteraceae > Afipia. The sequence continues at coordinate 17,511 of JAFKKO010000114.1, forward strand.
TGAGGACGAGAGCAGCCGACCAGGACCAAAACGATAAGCAACGCGCTGCACCCGTGCTCCGGGAAGCTGGCGCGTATATGGGAGAGACTATCGTGCATGGACCTTGGGTCTGGAACGGCTCCGTCGTGTCCGGCGTCATCGCCGAGAAGCAGTCGATGCCGAGGGCTTTGCGGCCCATCCTCCATGCCCTTCAGGAAATCTTCGGATACATCGCCCGCGAGGTGGAAGGCCTTGTTGTGGAAGCGCTGACTATTTCGCGCGCCCAAATGCATGTCGTGACGAGGCACGCAGCGGACAAACCGGTCCACGAGGCCAGCAACGTCCGCAAGGTTTTCGCCAGGCGCCCCAACGCGAGCGTGCCGGAAGCAGTAGCCGCACATATTCGAAATTCTGGGAACCCCGGATGCAAAACATCATCTGTCAGCATCCGGAGCAAGGCGGCGCGGGGCGCGACCCCGTGGCCCGCCGGGCAGTCGAGCTGATCGCCGGAAATAGGCGACGGCTTGAAGACGACGCGGACAATAAGCCGCGCAACGGGCAATGACCCATCGGGAGGAGAAACAATGGCAGTTATGACGGACACCCCGGAAACCTACGCCAAGGCGTGGATCCCATTTCTTGACCGGGAGCGGACGATCGCAAAACCGGGCTACAGCCGCTGGATGATTCCGCCAGCGGCTCTCTGCGTGCATCTATGCATTGGTCAGGCCTACGCATTCAGCGTGTTCAACCTGCCGATGACCCGGCTTCTGGGCGTCACCCAATCTGGGCCGGGCGACTGGAAGCTGACTGAACTTGGATGGATCTTCTCCATCGCGATGCTGTTCCTTGGCATTTCGTCGGCCGTGTTCGGCCGTTGGGTCGAGGAGGGCGGGCCGCGCAAGGCGATGTTTACCGCCGCAATCTGCTGGGCAAGCGGCTTTCTGATTTCCGCGCTCGGCGTTCATCTGCATACGCTCTGGCTGATCTATCTCGGCTATGGCGTGATCGGTGGTTGCGCTCTCGGCATCGGCTACATCTCGCCGGTCTCGACGCTGATGAAGTGGTTTCCTGACCGTCCCGGCATGGCGACGGGCATGGCGATCATGGGCTTTGGCGGCGGCGCGCTGATTGCATCCCCGCTGTCGGTCTGGCTGATGAGCAAGTTCCATACCGCGACCGATGTCGGCGTGTTCAACACCTTCATCGTGCTCGGCTGCGTCTACTTCTGCTTCATGATGTTCGGTGCGGCCATCGTCCGCGTGCCGGCGCCCGGCTGGAAGCCGAAGGGATTCGTCCCCGCGGCGGATACCGGCAGAAGATGGTCACCAAGAACGACGTGTTCGTGTATGACGCGCTCAAGACTCCGCAGTTCTGGCTGATCTGGACGGTGCTGTTCCTCAACACCACTGCCGGCATCGGCGTGCTCGGTCAGGCGTCCGCGATGAGCCAGGAAATGTTCCCCGGTCACATCACCGCGATCGCCGCCGCCGGTCTCGTCGGCCTGATGAGTCTGTTCAACATGGGTGGACGCTTCAGCTGGGCATCGCTGTCCGACTACATCGGCCGCAAGAACACCTATTTCGTGTTCATGGTGCTCGGCTTCTCCATGTACGTGACGGTGCCTTACGCGGGCAGCAGCGGCAATGTCGTGCTGTTCGTCTGCTGCTTCCTGATCATCGTCTCGATGTATGGCGGCGGTTTCTCCACCGTGCCGGCCTATCTGCGCGATCTGTTCGGCACACGTTACGTCGGCGCGATCCACGGCATTCTGCTCACCGCCTGGTCGGCGGCGGGCGTCGCCGGTCCCGTGCTGATCAACTACATCCGCGAGTACAATGTGACGCATGGCGTGCCGAAGGCGCAGGCCTACAACACGACCATGTACATCATGGCCGGCCTGTTCATCGTCGGCTTCATCTGCAACTTCGCCATCCGCGCGGTGGACTCGAAGTGGCACATGAAGAAGGCGACGGAGCCCGCTCACGGCGACGCGGTGGGCGCGGCCGAGGCGGTGCCAAGCCAGGCTTAGGACAAAGACGTCCATGCTGAGGCTGAATGCAGCTCTGTCCTTCCTTCTCATTCTCGGATGGAGCCTGCATCAGCTCTCGGCGTGGATCGGCAGCTTGAAACCCAAACATACCGCCGACGAGATTGCCGCGATGGTTTCAGACAGCGGCCATCCGCCCGGCGCCTGAGGAGAAATCCATGGAACACGTCGAGACCAATACCAGCGCGCTGCGCCTGATTCTGGCCTGGAGCATCGCGGGCATCCCGCTGCTGGCAGGCGTTACGCAGACGATGATCAATGCCATGAAGCTGTTTCAATAAACCGCTTCTGCGAAACATCCGCTCCTGCGGTTGTGAGTGAGGGCTGGTTGCGATCGATGGCTTCGGCCGGGGATCGCAACCGGCATCCCCAGTAGACTGGCCGATCCCGACTCGTCGGGTCGGCCATTTTTTTTGTCACAGTGCTGATCCGCGCCGGTATCGGAAACGCGAGGGATAATGCGAGGCGCCGCGGTATCGGCTTGCCCGATGCCAGCGGTTGAGATTTCTCGCTTGTGAATGCAGGCAGATGCGTAAATGATGAAGTGATCGATCAATTCCGGCGATTGTTCGCGGATTGATGCCGGTTCGCCGGCCGGCTTCAAGTCGGCCCTCGACCAGAGAGCCGTGATTGCCAAAGTCGCGCCGCCGCGACCGGATCGGCGTCGCAGTCAAAATTCAGTGTTTCGGATTAGTGTTTCGGGATCAATGCCATGGATTTTCGTGCAGCCGTCGGTGAAGCCATTCTCTCCGCCCAATCCGATGCGATCGTCGCGACCGACAAGGCAGGCGTGATCACGTTCTGGAATCCGGGTGCGACGCGGATTTTCGGTTTCACGCTCGAAGAGACGATGGGAAAATCGCTCGACCTGATTATTCCGGAGAATCTGCGGGCGCGGCACTGGGAAGGCTACGACAAGGTGATGGAGACCGGCACGAGCCACTACACCACCGGCGACCTGCTGTCGGTGCCCGCGTTGACCAAGGCCGGCACGCGCATTTCGGTGCAGTTCACCATGGCGATCCTGTTCGACGAGGCCGGAAAGCCGGCCGGGGCGGCCTCGGTGATGCGCGACGTCACCAAGCAGTTCGAGGAGACCAAGGCGCTGCGCAAGAAGCTGGCGACGGCCCAGCTCGCGGTCAAGGAAACCACCTGACGGCGATCGTCCGCAGGTGGTCAGGACGTTTTTCCTGGCTAGCCGCCTGAGGCGGCGCGTGATCGGCTTGTCCGCTCTTGTCGGGCCTATCTCTGCGCTCCTCCCGCAGTCCGGTCCGGTGGTGCGGCGGTTTGTTGCGCGATGCCCGGTGGGACAGTGCCGTCGCCCCGGCGGAAAGTAGCAGGTGCGGCGGAAGGCGGGTCGGGTGCCGGCCTGCTCCGGGGCGGGGGCAGAAATATCCGGCTTTTTCCGGAAACCTTTTTGGTTCGGCGTCATCTCACCGGCAGCAGGGAGATTAGGTGATGATCGACAATCGCGGCACCGCGCCGCTGCCTCCGCTCGATGTGTCCTCCAGCGACGCCGATCTGGTTCGCGGCACGCTTGAGCGGGATGGCCGTGCCTTTCGGGCCATCATGAAGAAATACAACCAGAGACTTTACCGGATCGCGCGCGGCATCGTCCGTAACGACAGCGAGGCCGAGGACGTCGTGCAGGAAAGCTACGTGAAGGCGTTCGCGCATCTGGACGGCTTCCGCGGCGATTCCAGCCTGTCCACCTGGCTGTCGCGGATCGTGATGAACGAGGCGCTTGGTCGTCTGCGCACGCGGCGCAGGAACGTCGATATCGAAACGGTCGAAAGTTTTGGAACGCAGGCCGAGATCATCCAGTTTCCCAATACGGCAAGGTCGGATCCGGAACGCAACATGGCCCAGCGCGAACTTCTGCAACTCGTCGAGCAGGCGACCGACAAGCTGCCCGATGTCTACCGGATGGTGTTCGTCGCGCGGGTGATCGAGGGATTGAGCATCGAGGAGACCGCCGAGGTTCTCGGGATACGGCCGGAGACGGTGAAGACGCGCCTGCACCGCGCGCGCCGTCTGGTGCGTGAGCATCTCGACACCCAGATCGGGCCGGTGATGCTCGATGCGTTTCCGTTTGCCGGCAAGCGTTGCGAGCGCGTGACACAGAACGTGATGAAGCGGCTTGGCTTCCCGGACTGAGCGCCGGAACTTTTTGCCCTCCCGAACATCGAAAACTCAACGGCGGCCGACGCCATTGCGGGTCGGCGACAGGAGATTGCATTCATGGCTTCCAATGTGCAGGTACTAGAGCGGCATGCGGCCGATCCGGACAAGCCGGATCGTGCCGAGGTCGAGGCGGCCTTTCGCACCATTATCCGCTGGGCCGGCGACGATCCGGATCGCGACGGCCTGACCGAGACGCCGGGCCGCGTCGCGCGGGCGTTCGAGGAATTCTTCGTTGGCTACAGCCAGGATCCGGTCGCGATCCTGCAGAAGACCTTCGAGGAAATCGAAGGCTATGACGAGATGATCAGCCTGCGCGGCATCCGCTTCGAAAGCCATTGCGAGCATCACATGGCGCCGATCATCGGCAAGGCCTGGGTGGCTTACATCCCGAACGGTCGCGTGGTTGGCATCAGCAAGCTGGCGCGGGTGGTGGAGGTCTACGCCAAGCGGCTGCAGATCCAGGAGAAGATGACGGCGCAGATCGCCAACACCATCAACGAGGTGCTGAAGCCGCAGGGCGTCGCGGTGATCATCAAGGCGCAGCACCATTGCATGACCACGCGCGGCATTCACAAGCCGGACACCGATCTCGTCACCAGCCGCATGCTGGGCTGCTTTCGCGACAACCCGATCACCCGCCAGGAATTCATCAGCATGGCGGTGTGACCCCGCAAGGGCTACACTGCCAAGTCATAGAGGCGACCATGAACGACCAGACCACGCCGCAGGGCCCCGATCTTCGCAAGGGCGTCAAACTGTCGGAACTGGCGGACGGCAAGCTGCTCGGCCATGTCGGCGAGGAGGAGGTGCTGCTGGTGCGCGGCGAGAGCCGCATCTTCGCGGTCGGCGCCCATTGCACGCATTATCACGGTCCGCTGGCGGACGGTCTTGTCGTCGGCGACAGCATCCGCTGTCCGTGGCATCACGCCTGTTTCGATCTGAAAAGCGGCGAGGCGACACGCGCGCCGGCGTTCAGCCCGATCGACTGCTGGAGCGTCGAGACGCAGGGCGACACGGTTTTCGTGCGCGATAAAAAGGCTGTACCGTCACGCAAGGCGACCAGGCCGGTGTCCGCGCCGGACAGGATCGTCATCGTCGGCGGTGGCGCGGCCAGCTTTGCCGCCGCCGAAATGCTCCGGCGTGAGCAGTTTGCCGGCGAGATCGTGATGCTGTCGCAGGAAGCCTCGACGCCGGTCGATCGACCCAATCTGTCGAAGGATTATCTGGCCGGCAGCGCGCCGGAAGACTGGATGCCGCTGCGGCCGGACGAATTCTACAAGGATACCGGCATCGATCTGCGGCTTGAGACCGAAGTCGGCGCCATCGAGACCGACAGGCGGGAGGTGATCCTCAAGGACGGAGAAGCGGTGCCGTATGATCGCCTGCTGCTGGCAACTGGTGCCGAGCCGCAGCGCCTTCCGATTCCTGGCGCGAACCTGCCGCATGTGCATACGCTGCGCACGCTGGCCGACAGCCGCGCCATCATCGCATCCGCGCAGGGCGCGCGGCGCGCGCTGGTGATCGGCGCGAGCTTTATCGGCCTTGAAGCGGCGGCAGCGTTGCGTGCGCGAGAGATCGAGGTACATGTCGTCGCTCCGGAAAAAATTCCGATGGAGCGGGTGCTCGGTCCGGAGATGGGGCAGTTCATCCGCAATCTTCATGAGGAGCATGGCGTCATCTTCCATCTCGGCGACGGCATTGCCGCGATCGATGCGGGTGGCGCGGTGCTCAAGAGCGGCGAGGAACTCGAGGCCGATCTCGTCGTGGTCGGCATCGGCGTCAAGCCGCGGCTCGATCTGGCCGAGCGCGCCGGCCTCAAGCTCGATCGCGGTGTCGCGGTCGATCGCTATCTGGAAACCAGCGCTCCCGGCATCTATGCCGCGGGCGACATCGCGCGCTGGCCCGATTCGCATTCGGGCGAGGCCATCCGCGTCGAGCACTGGGTGGTGGCAGAGCGTCAGGGCCAGACCGCCGCGCGCAACATGCTTGGCGCAAAGGAAGCGTTCGACGCGGTGCCGTTCTTCTGGAGCCAGCATTACGACGTTCCGGTGAACTATGTCGGCCATGCCGAACGCTGGGACGAGATCGTCGTGCATGGCGACATCGCCGCAAAGGATTGTCTGCTGCACTACAGGCTGAAAGGCCGCGTGCTGGCGGTCGCGTCGATCTTCCGCGATCTCGACAGCCTGACAGCCGCGCTCGCGATGGAGCGAGAGAAGGCTCCCGTCTGACCGTTTGTCTTCCGAAAATTTTTGGCGATTTTCGGAAACCTCCCGCCGTCCTTTTCATCCAATGCGCATACGACAACACGCACCGGACGCGCCCTCGCGTCCGGTCAGAGGAGCACATTGATGTTTGCCAAATTCACCGCGGCCGTTGCCGCCGTCTGTCTGCTCGCCGGTCCGGCTCTCGCACAGAATGCGAAGCCAACGGATCCGCAGATCGCCCATATCGCCTACACCGCCGGCGCGATCGACGTCACCGCAGGAAAGCAGGCGATCTCCAAGGCCACCAACAAGGATGTCGTGGCATTCGCCAAGGATATGGTGCGCGATCATGAAGCCGTGAACAAGCAGGCGCTTGACCTGCTCGACAAGTTGAAGGTCAAGCCCGAGGACAACGACACCAGTCGTTCGCTCGCCAAGCAGGCGGCGGACAGGCAGACCGAGCTCGGCAAGCTTTCCGGCGCGGCCTATGACAAGGCCTATGTCGCCAACGAGATTGCGTTCCACAAGACCGTCAACGGTGCGCTTGAAACGCTTCTGATCCCCTCGGCGAACAATCCGGAGCTCAAGAGCCTGCTGCAGACCGGTCTGAAGATCTTCCAGGGTCACCTGCAGCACGCCGAGCAGGTCGCCGCCGCTCTGAAGTAAGAACAAGAAATTTTAAAGGAGAGCCACATGTTGCCGGGGCGGAATCTGCTCGCGTTAACGTCCCTCGCGTGGGTGATGATGTTCGCCCCGGCGCATGCTGACACGATCCAGGTCGTGGTCGATAAACTGGTGTTCAGTCCGGCCGAGATCAACGTCAAGGTCGGCGACACCATCGAGTGGGTGAACAAGGATGTGCTGGCCCACACCGCGACGGTGAAGGGCGACTGGGACGTGATGATTCCGCCAAAGAAGTCAGCCACGTTCGTGGTGAAGAAGGCAGGATCAGTCGAGTACTATTGCCGCTTCCATCCGAACATGAAGGGCAGGATCACCGCGCAATAGCGCGTGTCCGGAGATGCGTGAGCGGATTTGATTTAGACGGAAGCAGTGTCCGTCATACCCGGCTTTATGCCGGGCATCCGCGTCTTGGAAATATTAATAAAGAGAAACGTGGATGGCCGGGACAAGCCTGGCCAAGACCGAAATCCGCGCGATCAATCTTGGCAGCGGAAGCTGGCGGTTAGGACGCCGGCTGCGGCATGCGGAAGCGCTCACCCTTGGCGAGCATGACGCCGTGCGTGGTGGCGATGCCGAGTTCGAGACTTTCAGCGATGCGCCGGGCGCGTTCGACGAAATGATCGGCGGCCTTCGGCGAGCAGATATCCTGCACCGTAGCCTCGAACAGCGCCAGCCAGCGATCGAAGTGCTCGGCATCGACCGGCAGCGGCAGATGCTTGCGCATGGGCTGGCCGTGATAAACGCCGGTCATCAGCGCGACCGACGACCAGAACGCGCACATGCGCTGCAGATGCGGTTCCCAGTCCGCGATCCGCGCCTCGAACACCGGTCCGAGCAATTCGTCGGCCCGGACCCGGCCATAGAAGTTCCGGACCACGCGATCGATCATCACCTCGTCGATGCCGGTTTCGGCGCGAATCGCCCGGGTCATTTCCGCGCGCCGTTCCTCGGCCGATGATGCAGTCGTCATGATCCATCCTGATCGATATGATCGATATTGAATAGTGTATATGTATCTTATTGCCTTAAATCAACCGGCTGGCTGAGCCTTTGCCCTTAGCCATTCCAGGATTCGGCCGTCAGCAGGGCGATATCCGCCCCGACCCGCAAATCGTCCTCGGTTCCGAGGGTCTGGCGCCGGATGTTGCCGGCGCGATCGATCAGCACCATGGTCGGCGTGCCCTGCATGCCGTAAGCGGCCATGGTCTGCGGAATCGGGCTGTCCTCGCCCGGCACATCGACCGCGACCGGAAAGCTGATGCGATATTCGTGCAGGAACGCATCGAGCGCCACCGGAGGCATCGCCGCATGATGTTCGAACACGGTGTGAATGCCGATCACCGCGACCTTGTCCGGCGAAAAAATCTCGGCGATGCGCTGCGCTTGCGGCAAAGCCGATTTCACGCAGCCCGGACACAGCATCTGAAAGGCATGCAGCACGACCACCTTGCCGCGCAGGCTGGCCAGTGTGATCGGCGCCGGGACGTTGAACCATTGCTGGGTGAACAGTTCAGGAGCAGGGGTCATGCCGCAGGCTAACCAGCGGACCTGTGGTCTGCAACGCTGTCGTTCGACGAACAGAGCCCGCACGAAATTTGTTGCGTGTGATGCAGTGCAGTTTGGTATGCGGCATACCAAGTGCAACTTTTTGATGAGAAAATAGCCCTGTTTTCCTGAGCCTTCCGCGCCTCTGGTACCCCGGTACTAAGCAGATGTTTACGAGTCGCGAATAGAATTTCGCTGTCTTTGAATCCCTCGAACATTTTGGCGCATCATGGCTCAATCGCAGTCGTTGACGTTGTTGCCGGATCTTCAATCAGGATCGCCCTCCAAGACATTGCTGGATCAACTTGGTGGCGAGATCAGCGGACTGGGAGTCGAACTCGCCGACGTGCTTGGAAATCTGCACGATGTCGCCGGGCGCGTGACGCGCCAGTCCGAACAATTCGGCCAATTGCGGCAGACCGCCGACTCCATGGCCGCAGCCAATCGCAACATCGATGAAGCGGCGCGTGCGGTGCGGATGGTGGCGGCCAGCGCGAGTTCGGAGATGACGCAATCGCGCGAGGTCGTGCTCGCCGCGGTGAAGCATACCGCCGAGCTTGTTTCCGCCGTCAGCCGCATCGAGCAACGTCTCGGTTCGGTCAGCGAGGTGCTGTCTCAGGTCGGCAAGATCTCGGGCATGATCGAGAGCATTGCCAGACAGACCAATCTTCTGGCGCTGAACGCCACCATCGAGGCGGCGCGCGCCGGCGCAGCGGGGCGCGGCTTTGCCGTTGTCGCGAGCGAAGTGAAAAACCTTGCGGAAGCGACGCGGCAGGCGACGTCGCAGATCGGCGAGACGGTGCGCAATCTCGATGGTGAGATTGGCCAGTTGATCGGCGACAGCGGCGCCGCCACGCTTTATGCCAGGCATGCGGGTGAGGGTGCCGATCAGATTCAAGGCGTCATCAATCGTGTCCACGACGGCATCACGACCGTCGACCGCGATATCGGCGCGATCGCCGACGCGGCGACCGCCAATCTCGATCATTGCAATATTGTGCTGGCCGAACTCGGCCATCTCGCCGGCGACGTCGATCTGTCGTCGAGCGACCTCAAGCGCGCCGATGACCGGGTGGAGAATCTGCTCGGCATTTCGGAATCGCTGATCGGAGCCATCGCCGAAAGCGGCGTGGAGACCGCTGACACGCCGCTGGTCAAGGCCGCGCTCGCCACCGCGAAGCAGGTCTCCGATGCGTTCGAGCACGCGATCAAGCGTGGCGAGATTTCGGAAAGCCGGTTGTTCGATCAGAGCTATCGCGAGATCGCCGGATCCGACCCGCAGCAATATTTGTCCGCCTACCTCGATTTCGCCGACCGCCTGCTGCCGTCGATCCAGAATCCGGTTCTGCGGGTCGATCCGCGCGTGGTGTTCGCGGTGTCCTTCGCCAGCACCGGTTATCTGCCGACCCATAATCCCGACTATTCAAAGCCGCAGGGCAAGGACCCGGCGTGGAACGCCGTGCATTGCCGCAATCGCCGCATCTTCGATGACCGCTGCATGAAAAAGGCGGCTGCGAACACCAGGCCTTTCTTGCTGCAGACCTACCGGCGCGATATGGGCGGCGGCCATTTCATGCTGATGAAAGACGTGTCGTCGCCGATCGTGGTGAACGGCCGCCGCTGGGGCGCCTTCCGCATCGGCTTCCGCGATAAATAACCGGATGCAGACGCGAGCCCGTCCGGGATTTGATCTTGGTCAGTGACAGGATCGCGAAGATCATACCAAATGCAGGGGTCGTGGTTCTGCCGAGTCGCAAGATTTGGTAGCTAAGATGGGAAGCCGGTGAAACCGCGGAAGCGGCAAGGCCGGCGCTGCCCCCGCAACTGTAAGCAGTGAGCTGATTCCAACAGCGGTCACTGGCGCGTGTGCGCGCCGGGAAGGCCGGAATCCGCCTCGACCTGCGAGCCAGGAGACCTGCCGCGACACCAGAACGTCCACGGGCGGGGTGTCCGGCGGTCGCGTGTCCGGCTGCGGATTTCCGTGTTGCCCATGCGCGTCTTTTCGGCACCCGCCTTCAACATAACGGGGTGCCGATGTCTGTTTCCGCTTCGCATGAACTGCCCGCCGATCGCTTGTCCCGGTTTGCCTTGCCGTCGTCCATCATCAAGCGCGACGGCAAGCCGGCGCCCTTCGATCTTGACCGGATTCGCTCCGCGATTGCGCGCGCAGGGCAGGCGACCGGCGCGTTCGGCAGCGATGAAGCTCAATCCCTGACCGACGACGTGGCGCATGTCATCGGCTCGCGCTTTGCCGATCGCGCGCCGCAGGTCGAGCAGGTGCAAGACATTGTCGAGCAGGCGCTGATCGCAGCGGGCCATGCCGCAACCGCGCGCGCCTACATCGTCTATCGCGAGAAGCGCGGGCAGGCGCGGGCCGACCGCAAGACCATGGTGGATGTTTCCGCCTCCATCAACGAGTATCTCGACCGCACCGACTGGCGCGTCAACGCCAACGCCAATCAGGGCTATTCGCTCGGCGGTCTGATCCTCAATCTGTCGGGCAAGGTGGTCGCCAATTACTGGCTGTCGCACGTCTATCCGCCGGAAATCGGCGAGGCGCATCGCGAGGGCGACATTCACATCCACGATCTCGACATGCTGGCGGGCTATTGCGCCGGCTGGTCGCTGCGCACGCTGCTGACCGAAGGGCTGAACGGCGTGCCGGGCAAGGTGGAAGCCGGACCGCCGAAGCATCTGTCCAGCGCGGTCGGGCAAATCGTCAATTTCCTCGGCACGCTGCAGAACGAATGGGCCGGCGCGCAGGCGTTCAGTTCGTTCGATACCTACATGGCGCCGTTCATCCGCAAGGACAGCTTGAGCTACGGCGACGTTCTGCAATCGATTCAGGAGCTGATCTACAACCTTAACGTCCCCTCGCGCTGGGGCACGCAGACGCCGTTCACCAATCTCACCTTCGACTGGACCTGTCCCGAGGACCTGCGCGATCAGGTGCCGGTGATCGGCGGCGAGGAGATGGATTTCACCTACGGCGATCTGCAATCCGAAATGGACATGATCAACCGCGCTTACATGGAGATCATGACCAAGGGTGACGCCAAGGGCCGCGTCTTCACCTTTCCGATCCCGACCTACAACATCGCGGCGGATTTTCCGTGGGACAGCGAGAACGCCGACCGCCTGTTCGAGATGACGGCGAAATACGGCCTGCCGTACTTCCAGAACTTCATCAATTCCGAGTTGAAGCCGAACATGATCCGGTCGATGTGCTGCCGATTGCAGCTCGATCTCACCGAACTGCTCAAGCGCGGCAACGGCCTGTTCGGCAGCGCCGAGCAGACCGGATCGATCGGCGTCGTGACGGTGAACTGCGCGCGGCTCGGCTATCTTTATCGCGGCGACGAAGCCGCTCTGCTGCGCCGCCTCGACGCACTGCTCGAGATCGGCCGCAACAGCCTGGAGATGAAGCGCAAGGTGGTGCAGCGCTATATGGACGACGGGCTGTTTCCCTACAGCAAGCGTTACCTCGGCACGCTGCGCAACCATTTCGCCACGCTCGGCGTCAATGGTGTCAACGAGATGATCCGCAACTTCACCGCCGATTGCGAAAACATCACGACGCCATGGGGCCACGCTTTCGCGGTGCGTCTGCTCGATCATGTGCGGATGCGGATCCGGGAATTTCAGGAGGCGACCGGCAATCTGTTCAATCTGGAAGCGACGCCGGCGGAAGGCACCACCTATCGTTTCGCCAAGGAGGACCGCAAACGCTATCCCGGCATCCTGCAGGCCGGCACCGACGAGAATCCCTATTACACCAACTCAAGCCAGCTTCCGGTCAGCTTCACCGACGATCCGTTCGAGGCGCTGGAGCGACAGGATGAGCTGCAGTGCAAATACACCGGCGGCACGGTGCTGCATCTTTACATGGGCTCGCGGCTGTCCTCGGGCGCGGCGTGCAAAAAGCTGGTCCAGCGCGCGCTCACGCGTTTCCATCTGCCCTACATCACGGTGACGCCGACCTTCTCGATCTGTCCGACCCACGGCTATCTCGAAGGCGAGCACGCCTTCTGTCCGAAATGCGATGCCGAACGGCTCGCAGCCAAGCGGCAGGCGGCCGCGCATTGAAAGGAGACCAGGATGAACCAGCACGTCACCATCGAAGACAAAATCACGCTGCGCGACGACGAGCGCCAGCCCTGCGAGGTCTGGACCCGCGTGATGGGCTATCACCGCCCGGTGTCGTCGTTCAACCGCGGCAAGAAAGGCGAGCACAATGAGCGCCGGTTCTTCAGCGAAACGCGCGCCGCGCTCCGCTGAACTGCGTGTTGGCGGGTTCGTCCGGCTGTCGACTTGCGACTGGCCGGGCGAGCTTGTCGCCACCGTGTTCTGTCAGGGCTGCCCGTGGGCATGCGGCTATTGCCATAATCCGCATCTCATTCCGCCGAACGCGAAGACGAACATCACATGGGCGGAGGTGATGTCGTTCCTCGACAGCCGGCGCGGCCTGCTCGACGGCGTGGTGTTCTCGGGCGGCGAGCCGACCTTGCAGACGGCGCTGCCCGAGGCGATGCGGGCGGTGCGCGCGCTCGGCTTCCGCATCGGCCTGCACAGCGCGGGGCCTTATCCCGAACGTCTCGCCGCGGTGCTGCCGCTGATCGACTGGATCGGCTTCGACGTCAAGGCGGCGTTCGCCGACTATGCGCGGATCACCGGTGTCCCCGGCAGCGGTGACAAGGCACGGGAGAGTTTGCGGCACATCCTCGCCAGCGGGATTGATTGCGAAATCAGAACCACCGTCCACACCGGATTGCTTGGCCCGCGACAACTCGCCGACCTTGCGGCGGATCTCGCTGCGGCGGGGGTCGTCCGCCACAAGATCCAGCCGTTCCGGGCGGAGGGCTGCCGGAATCCGGCCCTGACCGGCTCCTGAGGAAGCGATGGGATAGCGGGGAAAGCCCCGGTTTCGTGTTGACAGGAATCAGCCTTCGTCACAACATATAGGCGTCGTGGTTCCATCAGATCGCAAGATTTGGTGGCTAAGAAGGGAAGCTGGTGAATTGCCGAAAGGGCAATGATTCCGGCGCTGCCCCCGCAACTGTAAGCAGTGAGCTGATTCCAGCAAGGTCACTGACGCGTTTTCGCGTTGGGAAGGCCGGAGCCAGCATCGACCTGCGAGCCAGGAGACCTGCCGCGACACCAGAACGTCCACGGGCGGGGTGTCCGGCGGCGGTCGCTTGCACGCGGACCGGCCTGTCGCCGGAATCATGCAGCGTCCCTCGGCCAAAACCCCTCACTGCCAACGCATCACACGGGGTCCTTGCCGATGTTGTCTCTCGAACGCGAAGCCGCCAAATCTGCTCCTGTCTTTCAATTCCGGCCTGAAACATTGGCGACGGCTCCGGCGAGCGAACCGCCGTTCCAGGTCATCCGCCGCAACGGCACCGTGTCGCCGTTCGACCCGAGCAAGATTTCGGTGGCGATGACCAAGGCGTTCCTTGCGGTGGAGGGCAACACCGCGGCGGCCTCGCGGCGGGTGCATGAGATCGTCGAGCAACTGACGGCGGAAGTCGTCGGCGCGCTGACCCGGCGTCTCGGGGAGGGACGCACCTTCCACATCGAGGATGTGCAGGACCAGGTCGAGCTTGCGCTGATGCGCAGCGAGCATCACAAGGTCGCGCGCGCCTATGTGCTTTATCGTGAAGAGCGCGCGCGCAGCCGCGCCGGGCAGGAGGCGGTGCAACCCGCGGCGGCGGCCGAGCCGGCGCTTCGCGTCACGCTCACTGACGGCACGCGCGTGCCGCTCGATCACAAGCGTCTGGCGCTGATCATCGAAGAGGCCTGCGCTGGTCTTGAAGGCGCCGATGCCGCGCCGGTGCTGGCCGAGACGCGGCGCAATCTCTATGACGGCATCAGCCAGGACGAGCTGGCGCTCGCTTCGATCATGGCCTCGCGCACGCTGGTCGAGCAGGAGCCGAGCTACGCCTATGTCAGCGCGCGCCTGCTGCTCGATAAATTGCGCAACGAGGTGCTGTCGTTCGTTCATGGTTCGCCGGTGCAGGCCTCGCAGGCCGACATGGCGGAGCGTTATCCGGAATATTTCCCGGCCTATGTGAAGACCGGCATCGAGGCCGCACTGCTCGACCCCGAGCTTGGCCGCTTCGATGTGGCGCGCATCGCCGCCGCCTTGAAGCCGGAGCGCGACCTGTCGTTCCAGTTTCTTGGCCTGCAGACGCTGTACGATCGCTATTTCCTGCACGAAGGCGGCAAGCGCATCGAACTGCCGCAGGCGTTCTTCATGCGCGTCGCCATGGGCCTTGCGATCCGCGAGATCGACCGCGAGGCACGGGCGATCGAGTTCTACAATCTGTTGTCGTCGTTCGACTTCATGGCTTCTACTCCGACGCTGTTCAATTCCGGCACGCTGCGGCCGCAGCTCTCAAGCTGCTTCCTCACCACGGTGGCGGACGATCTCGATGGCATCTTCAAGTCGGTGAAGGACAACGCGCTGCTGGCGAAATATTCCGGTGGTCTTGGCAACGACTGGACGCGGGTGCGCGGTCTCGGCGCGCACATCAAGGGCACCAATGGCGAGAGCCAGGGCGTGGTGCCGTTCCTTAAAGTCGCGAACGATACGGCGATCGCGGTCAATCAGGGCGGCAAGCGCAAGGGCGCGGTCTGCGCTTATCTTGAGACCTGGCACATCGACATCGAGGAATTCCTCGACCTGCGCAAGAACACCGGCGACGACCGCCGCCGCACCCACGACATGAACACCGCCAACTGGGTGCCGGACTTATTTATGCAGCGGGTCGAGGCCGACGGCGAATGGACGCTGTTCTCGCCCGACGAGACGCCGGACCTGCATGACCTCTATGGCAAGGCTTTCGCCGAGCGCTACGCGGTCTATGAGGAGAAGGCTGCGCGTGGCGAGATGCGGGTGTTCAAGCGCCTGCGCGCCACCGATCTGTGGCGGCGCATGCTGACCATGCTGTTCGAGACCGGCCATCCGTGGATCACCTTCAAGGATCCGTGCAACCTGCGCTCGCCGCAGCAGCATGCCGGTGTCATCCACTCCTCGAACCTGTGCACCGAGATCACCCTCAACACCTCCGACGACGAGGTGGCGGTGTGCAATCTCGGTTCGATCAACCTGCCGCGCCACATCGGCGCGAACGGGCTCGACATGGCGCGGCTGCAGCGCACGGTGACGACCGCGATGCGGATGCTCGATAACGTCATCGACATCAATTTCTACACCATCCCGGAAGCGCGGCGCTCCAACCTCAAGCACCGGCCGGTCGGCCTTGGCCTGATGGGCTTTCAGGACACGCTGCACGCCTTGCGGATTCCGATTGCGTCCGAGGCGGCGGTGGCGTTCGCCGACACCAGCATGGAGGTGATCTCGTATTACGCGATTTCGGCTTCGGTCGATCTCGCGACCGAGCGTGGTGTCTATCCGTCCTTCGCCGGCTCGCTGTGGAGCAGGGGCATTTTGCCGCTCGACTCCATCGCCATTCTGGAAGGGGCGCGGGGCGGTCTGCAACTCGACCGTTCCGCGACGCTGGACTGGGACAGCCTGCGCCAGCGCGTGGTCACGACCGGCATGCGCAATTCCAACGTGATGGCGATCGCGCCGACCGCGACGATTTCCAACATCTGCGGCGTCGCGCAGTCGATCGAGCCGGCCTACCAGACGCTCTACGTCAAATCGAACATGTCGGGCGACTTCACCGTGGTGAACGAATATCTGGTGCGTGACCTCAAGGCGCGCGGGCTGTGGGACGAGGTGATGGTCTCCGACCTGAAATATTTCGACGGCAGCCTGGGGGCCATCGACCGCGTGCCCGACGATCTCAAGGCGCTCTATGCCACCGCGTTCGAGATCGACACATCCTGGCTGATCGAGGCGGCGGCACGGCGGCAGAAGTGGATCGACCAGGCGCAGTCGCTCAACCTCTACATCGCCAATCCGTCGGGCAAGAAGCTCGACGCGCTGTATCGCCTCGCCTGGCAGCGCGGTCTCAAGACCACGTACTACCTGCGTTCGCGCAGCGCCACGCATGTCGAGAAATCGACGCTGAAGGGCACCGACGGCAAGCTCAACGCGGTGTCGTCGGTGGCGAACGCTGCCGCGCACGCGCCGATCATCGTGCCCGCCGCGCTGTCGTCCGCTCCCGACCTGTCGGGCAAGCAGGCGTGCTCGATCGATAACCCCGATTGCGAGGCGTGTCAGTAACGTCTCTGACCTTCCTCTTGAGGGGGAGGGTCACCGCGTAGCGGCGGGATGGGGTGATAATTTCGCACTCGATCTGTTTCACCCCACCCCGTCGACCTGGCGGTCGCCGACCCTCCCCCTCAAGGGGAGGGTGAAAGAAACTTCAATTTAGGAATCTTCCCATGCTCGACTGGTCCGATACCTCCGCCTCCGCCAAGCCCTCACCGGCGATGATCTTCAACACAGCCCCCGCGTCCGCTGTCGAACAGACCGGCCTCGGCGAGATCGAACGCGGCGGCGCGCGCGTCTCGGTCGACGACAAGGCGATGATCAACTGCCGGGCCGACGTCAATCAGCTCCTGCCGCTGAAATACAAATGGGCGTGGGAGAAGTATCTCTCCGGCTGCAACAACCACTGGATGCCGACCGAGGTGTCGATGCAGGCCGATATCGCGCTGTGGAAGTCGCGCGACGGCCTGACTGACGACGAACGCCGCGCCATCAAGCGCAATCTCGGCTTCTTCGCCGCCTCCGAAAGTCTTGTCGCCAACAACATCGTGCTGGCGATCTATCGCCACCTCACCAATCCGGAATGCCGGCAGTATCTACTGCGTCAGGCGTTCGAGGAGGCGGTGCACACCCACACCTTCCAGTACATTGTCGAAAGCCTCGGCCTCGACGAGGGCGAGCTGTTCAACATGTATCGCGAGGTGCCCTCGATCACCGACAAGGCGGCGTGGGCGCTCAAGCACACCCAGAACCTCGACAACCCGGACTTCAAGACCGGGACGCTGGAAGCGGATCAGGCCTTCCTGCGCGACCTCGTCGCGTTCTATGTGGTGTTCGAGGGCATGTGGTTCTACACCGGTTTCGCGCAGATCCTCTCGCTCGGCCGCCGCAACAAGATGGTCGGCATCGCCGAGCAGTATCAGTACATCCTGCGCGACGAGTCGATTCATCTGAACTTCGGCATCGACGTCATCAACCAGATCAAGATCGAGAATCCACATCTGTGGACTCGGGACTTCCAGGACGAGGTGCGAGGCATGATCCGCGATGCGGCGGAACTGGAAGCCGCCTATGGCCGGGATACCATGCCGCGCGGCTTCCTGGGCTTGAACGCGGGACTGTGCGAACAGTATATGCACTTCATCGCCAACCGCCGCTGCGCCCAGCTTGGCCTGACGCCGGTGTTCGAGGAGACGGAAAATCCGTTCCCGTGGATGTCGGAGGTGATGGACCTGAAGAAGGAAAAGAACTTCTTCGAGACCCGCGTTATCGAGTATCAGAACGGGGGCGCGCTAAGCTGGGAGTAGGGCCGCTCAAGGGCGATCCGGCGTTTGTCGAACGGGCGGCCAGCCTGTACGGTGCACGACGATGAAGACCCTTGTGATCGACAACTACGATTCATTCACCCACAACCTCGTTCACCTGATTGGGCAGATCAATCAGGAGGAGCCGCTTGTCGTGTTCAACGACGAGATGACTTGGGATGAATTGTCGGCGCGGCGGTTCGACAACATCGTCATCTCGCCCGGACCGGGTCGCCCGGACCGGGCGGCCGATTTCGGCCTGTGTCGGGATGCGATCGACAAGGCGGATGTGCCGCTGCTCGGCGTCTGCCTCGGTCATCAGGGCATCGCCATGGCGGCCGGCGCGGGCTTGATCAATGCGCCGAGCCTCGTTCATGGCCGCAGCAGCCTGATCAGGCACAAGGGCCATCCGCTGTTTGCCGGAATGGCGTCGCCATTCGCCGCGGCGCGCTACCACTCCTTTATTATGCAGCGACCATTGCCGGAGGATCTCGAGGAGATCGCCTGGACCGAGGATGGTCTGGTGATGGCGCTGGCCCGCCGCAGCCGTCCGCAATGGGGCGTGCAGTTTCATCCCGAATCGATCCTGACCGAGGACGGCCGCATCCTGTTGCAGAACTTTCGCGATCTGTCGCGCGAGGCGAGAGGGGCGGCTGCTCCGTCCGTGCCGTGTTCTGCGCCGGAGCGGACGCCGGCGCCGGTGTCGGAAACGCGCAAGGCGTTCTGGCGCGAACTGCCGCGCGCCATCGATGCCGAGGCGGCGTTTTGCACGCTTTATAAAGATGCGCCTCATGCGTTTTGGCTCGACAGCAGCATGATCGATCCGGCGCTGTCGCGCTGGTCGTATCTCGGCGACGCCTCGGGACCGGAGGCGGCGATCCTGCAATATCGCTGTCGCGACCGGTCGCTGACGATCGCGGATGCGAAAGGTGAACGGATCGAGAAAACATCTCTCTTTGATTTTCTGGAAAGGCAGACGCCGTATCGCCCGCAATCCGCGCCGCCATGCCCGTTCGCCGGTGGCAAGGTCGGCTGGTTCGGTTACGAGCTGCGCAATGATTGCGGCTCTCCGGCATCACGACAGGCAAAGACGCCGGATGCGCTGCTGATCGAAGCCGATCGTTTCATTGCGATCGATCATCTCGAAGGCAAGACCTATCTCTGCGTGATCGATGATGTCGACGAGATCGAGCGTGCCGAGCATTGGCTGGCGGCAACGCAGGCGCGCCTTGAGACTCTGACCGCGCCGGCCCCGGCTGCGCCTGTTGCTTCACAGCACCCGCCGCTGTCATTCCGTCTCGATTGCAGTCGGCAAGACTATCTCGCTCATGTGCAGCGCTGCCTCGATCTGATCGGGCAGGGCGAGAGCTATCAGGTCTGCCTCACCAACGAATTGTCATGCTCCGCTGGCCTTGATCCGCTGACAGTCTATCGCACTCTGCGGCGCATCAACCCCGCGCCCTATGCCGCGCTCCTGCAATGGCCGGGCGGCGCGGTGCTCAGCGCGTCGCCGGAGCGCTTTCTTGCAGTGGATTCGGACGGGCATGTTGAGACAAAGCCGATCAAAGGCACGATCCGGCGCGACCCGGATCCCGCGCGCGATCATGCGCTGGTCGAACATCTGCGGCAAAGCCGCAAGGACCGCGCCGAGAACGCGATGATCGTCGATCTGCTGCGCAACGATCTGTCGCGCAGTTGCGTGCCGGGCAGCGTGACGGTGTCGAAACTGTGGGATGTCGAGACCTACCGCACCGTGCATCAGATGGTGAGCACGGTGCGCGGCACGTTGAAGCCGGGCAGATCGGTCGCCGGATTGCTGCGCGATACCTTTCCGGGCGGTTCGATGACCGGCGCGCCGAAGCATCGCACCATGGAGATCATCGACGAACTCGAGCAGAGGCCGCGCGGCATCTATTCCGGCGCGCTCGGCTGGGTCGGTCATGACGGCGCGGCCGATCTGTCGATTGTCATTCGCGCCATCGTTGCGGTGAATGGCACATTCACCATCGGCGTCGGAGGGGGTGTTGTCGCGGATTCGACGCCGCAGGGAGAGTATGACGAGATGCTGCTGAAGGCGCAGGCCTCGATCCGGGCCATCGTCACCGCGCTGTTTGGCGGATTCAGCGAGGCGCATTACCGGATCGATGAGGGCGAGCGCGCAATATCCAGTACCGCGAGGGAAAGGCAGCACGTCTGATGGCGCAGGTCTGGTGCAACGGACGGTTTCTCGCGTCGGATGACGCGCATATCGCGATTTCCGATCGTGGCTTCACGCTGGCCGATGGCCTGTTCGAGACGCTGAAGGCGGTCGGTGCGACACCGCTCTGGTTCTCCGAACATATGACGCGTCTGCGCGAGGGGGCGGAGATGCTCGGGCTCGCTGTCCCCCATGATGACGCGATGCTCAAGGACGCGATGATTGGTCTGTTGAACAATCAGCAATCGCCGGAAAGCGCGATCCGGCTGACGCTGACGCGCGGGCCGACCACGCAGCGCGGTCTGTGGAGCGGAGACAATCCGGGGCAACCGACCTGCCTGATCACGGTTGCGCCGGCGGGAAAAACGCCGTCGCAGCGGGTCATCGTCAGTCGCGCCACGCGGCGCAACGAGCATTCGCCGCTGTCGCGTCTCAAGTCGCTGAACTACGGCGACAACATCATTGCGCGCCGTGAGGCTATCGAGAAGGGCGCGACCGATGCATTGATGCTGAACACCCGCGGCGATCTGGCCTGCGCCACGGTCGGCAACGTGTTCGCGCGTCTTGATGGCCGCTGGATCACGCCGCGGATTGCCGATGGCATCCTGCCGGGGATCGCGCGTGCAAAAATCATCCGTGTACTTGATGCGGCGGAACGCGCGATCGGCGAGGCGGAACTCGCGCACGTCGATGCCGCTTTCATCAGCAACAGCCTTGGCTGCGCGCTCATCAAGGAGTTCGAGGGCCGCGCGCTCGATGGCGAGGAAAGCCTGCTGCCGCTCTCGATCTATGAGGCGGAGAGCCGATCAGCCGGCCAGTGATTTGTGCATGAAGTCTTCGATATAGTCCATCAATCTGTCGGATGCGGCGGCGGCGGCTTTCGCCTTCCCCGCAGCGATGGCCTGAGCAATCGCGGCGTGAAGCTTTGCCGTGGTGGCAAGATGTGTTTCCCGCTCGCAATAGCGGAACCAGAACCGCCGCGATACCGCGCTCATCAGGCCGATCGAACGTTGCGCGAATTCGTTGCGGGTCGCGGCGGCGACGAGGTTGTTGAAACGCTGATCGAGCCGGTAGAACGCGATGTCGTCGTTGCTGTCTCCCACCTTCAGCATTTCCTCGGCGATCTCGATGAATTCGCGCCGTTCTTCATCGGATGCGCGTTCAGCAGCCAGGCGCGCCATCAGCCTTTCGATCTCGCGCCGCACTTCCATCAGCCGTAACTGCATGCCGAGATCGATGTCGGAGACCCTGATTCCCCGTCGCGGCATGATGACGACGAGGCCTTCGCGCGCGAGGCGCTGCAGCGCTTCGCGAATGGGCGTGCGGCCGATCTTGAGACGCTGCGCCAGCGCGTGTTCGGAAAGCAAAGCGCCGGGAAGCAATCGAAGCGTAACGATCATCTCCTCAAGTTCGCGATAGGCGCGATCGGTGAGGGGGATATAGCCTGTTTTTCGAGGTGCGGGCTGACGCTTGGCTGGTGCTTTGGATTTCACATTGTCCCTCCGCGCTCGCCCGATGAAAGACGCCTTGGCAGTGTCGCTCGATCTGACGATGGCCTTCCGCACCTGCTGGTTGCACTCGATCCATGTCTGCCGGTCGCAGCGATGCAGAGAACGCAGCCGAGGGGGCCGAAGGCCGCGCATTTGTGGATCAGATCAAGTTCGCATTCAAGCGCGACGCGCATGACGCGCGGCGACATCACGCGATGCGATATGGCGTCGCGTCAAAGAAACAGTTAGCTTGTATCGCAGTTGCGAAAGAGAATGTGTCAGTCGTGACCCTGCACCGGATGCGGCACGTAGGGCGCTTCCAGCGCCGCGATGTCGTCGTCGGTCAGATGCAGTGACAGCGCGGCGATCGCATCCGGCAGATGGTTCGGTTTCGAAGCGCCGATAATTGGCGCGGTGACGCCGGGCTTCTGTACCACCCAGGCGAGCGCCACCTGGGCCGGCGGCACGCCGCGCGTCTTGGCGATGCGGAACACTTCCTCGACCACGCGGCGGTCGGAGGCCGCGGTCTGCTGATAGAGCGTCTTGCCGAATGCATCGGTCTTCTGCCGCTCGCTGACCTCGTCCCACGGGCGGGTCAGGCGGCCGCGCGCCAGCGGGCTCCACGGCACCACGGCGATGTTCTGGTCGAGGCAGAACGGCAGCATCTCGCGTTCCTCCTCGCGGTGGAGCAGGTTGAGATGGTTCTGCATGCTGGAGAATTCGGTCCAGCCGTTCAGCCGCGAGGTGTAGATCGCCTTGGTGAACTGCCAGGCGTACATCGACGATGCGCCGATGTAGCGGACCTTGCCCGCTTTCACGATGTCGTGCAGCGCTTCGAGCGTTTCCTCGATCGGCGTCTCATAGTCCCAGCGGTGGATCTGGTAGAGATCGAGGTAGTCGGTGCCGAGCCGGCGCAGAGTGTTGTCGATTTCGTTGAAGATCGCCTTGCGCGATAGGCCGGCGCCGTTGGCGCCGGGACGCATGCGCATGTACACCTTGCTGGCGATCACGATATCGTCACGCCTGGTGAAGTCGCGCAGCGCGCGGCCGACGATTTCTTCCGAGGTGCCGTCGGAATAGGCATTGGCGGTGTCGAACACATTGATGCCGAGTTCGATCGCCTGCTTGATCAGCGGACGGCTGGCGTCTTCCGGCAGCGTCCAGGGATGGTTGCCGCGCTCCGGCACGCCATAGGTCATGCAGCCGAGCCAGAGACGGGAGACCTTGAGGCCGGTGTTGCCGAAATTGACGTAGTCCATGACATCCTCGGATCGTAAAAAGAGTAGCGCGGGATCATCACATCGATGTGACGGCGGCCGCGTGATGACGCAGCGTTTTACACGATCTGACTGCTTTTGGAATCGCGCACCTCGCACAGGGCTCTGTCGGAATCGAGGGGCGGTGGCGGCGTGCGCCGACAGGGCTTCGGCATCGAGTCCGCCGGCAGGCCGGAAAGCAGGCTCGCCGCCCGCAAAAGGGCGGAGAATAATCTGCGATAAAGCTCCTCGATGAGAGGATATTTCTCCATTTTCTGCGGCGACGTTGCAACTTCCTGCTTAATTTCAATGACTTATGGACCATGGCTGCGAGCCCGATTAGATAGACGCTGTTTCCTTTTCATAAAGCCGCGTAGGCGGCGAAGGACTGTCCGTCATGATCGATCTTGCGGTGGCTGCCGGTTTCGCAATTGGCCTCACCTTCGGTGTCGTGGGTCTGCTCAGCGGCTTCTGTCTGATGAGCAGCCTGCGCGACTGGTGGACCGCGAATGACGGCCGCAAATTGCGCAGCTATGCGGTGGCGCTCGGCGTCGCGATTCTGGGCGCGCAATTCGTGGCGGGCGTTGGCCTCGTCGATCTCGGCAAGTCGCTTTACCTGCAACCTTCGTTCTCCGCGCCGCTGATCTTCATCGGCGGCTTGCTGTTCGGCGTCGGCATGGTGCTGTCGAACGGCTGCGCCTCGCGCGCGCTGGTGCTGCTCGGCCGCGGCAATCTGCGCTCGCTGGTGGTGATCACCATGATCGGCGTCGCGGCGCAGATGACGCTGAAGGGTCTGATCGCGCCGGCGCGTCTTGCTTTCCTGAATCTCACCCAGACCACGCCGGCGGCGATCTCCGCGCCGGCATTGCTGACCACGCTGGGCGTCGACGCGACGGTGGCGCGGATCGCGGTCGCGCTGATCGCGAGCGGCGCGCTTTTCATCTTCGCGTTTTCGGACCGGAAGTTCCGCCGCGCTTACGGCCAGGTCGCCGCCGGCGTCACGGTCGGCCTGCTGGTCACCGCCGGCTGGCTCGCCACCGGCTGGTTCGGCGCCGACGAGTTCAACCCGATTCCGGTGACCTCGCTGACCTTCATCTCGCCGATCGCCGACTCGCTGCAATACACCATGCTCTCGACCGGCATGTCGCTGAACTTCGGCATCGCGCTCGTGGCCGGCGTCCTGACCGGCAGCCTGCTGACGGCGGCGCTGACCGGCCGCTTCCGTCTTGAAGGTTACACCTCGCCGAACCATATGGTCCGCTCGATCTCGGGCGCGGCGCTGATGGGCAGCGGCGGTGCGATGGCCTATGGCTGCTCGATCGGTCAGGGCCTGACCGGCATGTCGACGCTGGCGCTGCCCTCGCTGATTGCCGCTGTCGGCATCCTGCTCGGCGCCGCCTTCGGCATTCGCGGCTTCGCCCGCGTGCCTGCCTTCGCAATGCGGTAAGAGATTCATTTCGTACTGTTTGCGCTCTGGCGTTCTGCGTTTGCCGCGCGCTAGTGTCGTCCCCCGGTCGCGTAGGGCCGGAGGAGGCTTGTGTTCATGAAGCGACGCGATCTGCTGTTGACGTTCGGCCTTGCGGCTGTGGGGCAGGTCGCTCCGCGAATGGCTCGGGCGCAAACCGGACCAGCCGGCCGCAAGCCGGAGACCGACAAGCCGTTCGCCGAGCATTTCCTTGCGTTGCAGCTCTCCGATTCGGATCCGAAGAAGGAGCGGCTCGTTCTCAGCGTCGCCAGCAATCTTCTGAAGTTCTACGGAACCGACAAGATCGCCATCAATGTGGTGGCGTTCGGTCCGGGCATCGATCTGTTGCGCGAGGAAAATCAGTATCGCGCGCTGGTGGACAGCCTGGTGACGCAGGGCGTGCGGTTCGACGTCTGCGGCAACACCCTCGATACCATTGAGCGTGAGACCGGCACGCGGCCCCGGATCAATCCGCATGCCATCGAGATTGAAGCCGGCGTCGAGCGGCTGCTGACGCTTGTCGAGAGCGGATACACAATCGTTAGACCATAGAGTCACCATAGGGAGGAGGCTTAAACATGCGTTTCTTGACCAGTGCCATTGCAGCAAGTGTGTTGCTTGCGGCGGCCGCAGCGCCAGGATTTGCCGCAGACGGCAAGTCGCACCGGGTTGCCATTCAGGTCGACCAGAACGATCCGGCGGTGATGAATCTCGCGCTCAACAACGCGAGCAACATCATCAACGAATACAAGGCGCGCAACGAGGACGTCGAAGTCAATGTGGTGACTTACGGACCCGGCCTTCACATGCTGCGTTCCGATACCTCGCCGGTTCAGGATCGTATCAAGCAGATCGTCAAGACATCCGCATCCCAGATCAAGTTCATGGCCTGCGGGAATACCAAGCAGGGTATGGAGCAGCGCGAAGGCAAGACAGTTGACATCGTTCCGGAAGCGACGACCGTTCCGTCGGGCGCGGTGCAGTTGATCGAGCTTCAGGAAAAAGGCTGGGCGTATCTGCGGCCGTGAGCAACGTCTCGCGATGGCTCCGCACAAATGGTGCGGGGCCGTCGCCACTGATCGATGCGAATGCGGGACGCGATCTGCGCGCGTCCGATCGCTGTGTTCTCTTATTTGGAAATCCAGATCCGGCTGGTCAAATGCGACCAGCCGCGCTGCATCATGTCACGGGGCGAGCCGTCGACCAGCATGGTGATGCCGAGCCGCGCGCCGAGCACCATGCCGCCGACCGCGAATGGCCATGACAGCGCCAGCATCGACCCGGCGCTGATGCCCTGACCGATGGTGCAACCGCCGGCGAGAATGCCGCCGATGCCCATCAACGCGCCGCCGGTGAGATGGCGGCGCATCTCGCGATCGTCGTCGAACGCTTCCCATTGCAGTTCGTCGGCGAACCATGCCGCAAGGTAAGAGCCGATGACGACGCCGAACACGCTGGCGACGCCGAAATCGCTGAAGCCGCCGATATTGAGCAGACCGGCGTAAAACGCCTTGCCGATGGTGGAGACGAAGGTGAGACTCTGCGGCCGCGCCGGCGCGGCGAAGTCGTCGCCGAGCAAGGAGGTGGCGAGCCATCCGGCGATGACGGCGAAGCCGAGCAGAACGCCCGCCGTGAGCAGACGGCGCGCACGCCACAGCCGGGTGTCGGCGAGCGCGAGCCAGCACAGGCTGACGCCGGCGATCACCGCGATCAAAGCGCGCAGATCGACGCCCGCGGCAAGCGATGACAACGAGGCGATGTCGGCGGGAACGTCGCCCGGCATCGGCAGCGCGAGTTTTTCCAGGAAGATGATGCGAAAGTCGGCGAGGATTCCGCGCAGCGCGGCGTAGGCAAATGCGCCGAGCACCAGCACGACGATCAGGCTGCGCAGATCGCCGCCGCCAAGCCGGATCAGCGAGCCGAATCCGCAGGTGCCGACCATCGCCA
Source organism: Hyphomicrobiales bacterium (assembly GCA_017305455.1). Classification (GTDB taxonomy): domain Bacteria; phylum Pseudomonadota; class Alphaproteobacteria; order Rhizobiales; family Xanthobacteraceae; genus Afipia. Next base: position 44,004 of record JAFKKO010000114.1, read on the forward strand.
TGCCGACGCCGAAGATCACGCCGCCGATCACGATGGAAATCAACGACAGTGCGGGCGGCACGAAGGGGGTATCTTCAGGATGCAGGATGCCGCCGAGAACGAGTCCCTGCGTTCCGAGAATTGCGATGCCCAGGGCCAGGCCGAAAATTTTCATGCGCCGGCCATCGCCGCCCATCAACGCATCTTCGATCGCTCCGAACGTGCAAAGCCGCGCGCGGCGCGCGACAAAGCCCGCCACCGCCCCGATCAACAGACCGCACAAAGCTGGCATCCACGCAGACATGTTCTGCAAGGATTGGCTCCTCCCGCTTCGGCCCCGCGCTTCGCTTCTTCAAACGGCGCAAGGTCCACCTGCCGGGGGGCAGGTTTAGTCCTTCTTCTCGCCTCGCACGGGGGCGCAGAAAATATCGTAGACGACCGAGATCATGCTTCGCACGTCGTCATTGGCCAGGCTGTAATAGATCGCCTTGCCGTCGCGGCGGGTATCGACCATGCCGTCGTAACGCAGCCGCGCCAGTTGCTGGGACACCGCGGACTGGCGCAGCGAGAGAATGTTCTCCAGTTCGGTGACGGAGCGCTCGCGCTCGGCCAGCAGACAAAGCAGCAGCAGACGGTTCTCGTGTGACAGCGCCTTGAGGAAATTGCTCGCCTTGCGCGCCTTGCGCATCAACTGATCGAGTTCAGGCGAGTATTCCGCGCCGTCGCGCAGTTCGTGTTCAAGATCTGAGGAAAGTATAGCGGTCATGTTGGCAATCATGAATTGGTGACGGGTCAGATTCTGCTGGAGCGTTCCAGTTTGGAACGCTGAAACTCCGGAGCGATCTTGGTCGCGTAAGTGCCGAGAAGCCCCCAAAACGCATCGTCATTGATGTAGCCAGTGATGCGGCCGATCTCCTTGCCGTTGTCGATGATCACGAATGTCGGCGTGAAGCGAACAGGTGCGGCGAGGGTGATACCCGCCTGACTCTGCTCGCGAATATGCAACCTGCGCAGCGGCAGCATGTGCGCTTCCGTGGTCTTCTCGTAGAGCGAGCCGACCTCCCGATCCCATCGCTGGCAGTGCGTGCAGCCGGCCTGTTCGAACATGATCAGTTCGGACGCCAGCGCCGGCAACGCCGCTGCGATGTTCACCGTCGCCGCAAACAACGCGATTTTGATCATCGACTTTATAAACATATGCTACACATACACGAATTCGCATGTTTCTTCAAATGGAATGCCATGATCGGATCACTTTCGTTGGCGGGCGCGCTGGGGGCGGGGCTGCTGTCATTTCTTTCCCCCTGCGTATTGCCACTGGTGCCACCTTACCTGTGTTTCTTGGCCGGAATCAGCCTCAATGACCTGACCCAGACCGAACGGCGCCTCTGGCAGCCGAACTGGCGTGTGGTGGCGCTGTCCTTGGCCTTCGTCCTTGGATTCGGCACGGTTTTCGTGGGGCTCGGGGCCTCGGCCTCGCTGCTCGGCAAAGCCATCACCGCCCATTTCGAGACGTTGGGCATGATCGCGGGCGCCGTGATCATTGTCCTCGGCCTGCATTTTCTGGGTGTTTTCCGGATCGGCCTGCTGTTTCGCGAGGCGCGGTTTCAGACCGCGAGCAAGCCGGCCGGTTTTCTCGGCGCCTATATCGTCGGTCTCGCCTTCGCCTTCGGCTGGACCCCCTGCGTCGGTCCGGTGCTCGCCGCGATCCTGCTGGTGGCGGGCTCGGAAGGATCGGCCGGGCACGGCGCGTTGCTGCTCGGCGCCTATGCGCTCGGCATCGGCATCCCGTTCATGCTTGCTGCCTTGTTCTCCAACCATTTCATGCGGCTGATGGCGCGGCTGCGCAGCCGGATGGAGACCATCGAGAAGGTGATCGGCTCGGCATTGGTGATAACCGGCGTGCTGTTCCTCACGGGAGGCATGCAGGTGATTTCCGGCTGGCTCCTGGAAACATTCCCGGCGATCGGCACGATCGGGTGAGATGACGGACCTCTGGGACGTCACGGAAGGATGCCGGGCGACAAACTGAATCACAGTTCGTCATGGGCGGACCTGATCCGCGCATCCATCGTTCTGAAAGAGGAAAATGGATTGCCGGGTCAAGCCCGGCAATGACCCACAAGCGCAATCCGCTCTAGAAATCGAGCTTGTCGAGAATCGCCGCGATGCCGGCTTTCGCGCAGGCTTCGTCCTCGGCGCCGCCCGGCGCGCCGGAGACGCCGATCGCGCCCAGCAGCGAGCCGCCGGATTCGATCATGACGCCGCCGCCGATCATCACGACGTTCGGCAGATCGCGCAGGCCGGCCTGCGGCGAGCCCGGCTGCGTCAAAGAGGTGAGTTCGCTGGTGCTGGTGCGGAAGGAGGCCGCGGTCCACGCCTTGCCGGTGGCGGTGGGCGGGGTGTGCGGGCCGGCGAAGCGGTCGCGCAGCATCACCTGCGGCGTGCCGAAGCGATCGACCACCGCGACCGCGACCTGATAGCCGCGCTTGTCGCACTCGGCGAGCGCCGCCTTGGCGGCGTCGAGCGCGAGCTCGACGTTAAGAGCCTTGTAGGTGACGAGCTTGTCCTGCGCACGAGCAGGCAGAACGGACGCGGCGAGACAGAGGACTGAGATTGTCAGCAGATTCTGCGGTCGCATGGTTCACTCCTCACATCGTGCGCAGGTGCAAGCCTCGTTACTTGTTGACCGGAGATTCCGGATCGAACAGCAGCGCGACCAGGTCCTTGATCTGCTTCTCGCTCAGGACGTTGTTGGCGCCGAAGCGCGGCATGTTGGAGCATGCGACAAAGGCCTGCGAGTTGTAGATCTTGGCGTACGCGCTTTTGGCTTCGGCCGGATCGAATTTGCGATCCTTGCCGTAGTTGGTCAGGCTCGGTCCGAGCGTGCCGAACGACACTTCGGCCTTGTCGAGCTGATGGCAGGCGTAGCAGTTGCCGCCGCTCACGGTGTCCGGCTTGTCGGAGAACTGGCCACCGCGGCCGTTGTCGGCGATCTTCTTGCCCGACTTCCAGTCGCCGAGCAGTTGGCCGTCGGCAGGGTACACCACCTTGGCCATCTCGCGCTTGATGATGGCGTCGGCTTCCTTCGACGGCACGTTGTTGTGATAGGCGTTGCAGGTCTTCAGCGTGTCGTCGGGGACGATGCGCTGCTGCCATTCCTCCGGCGCCTTGCCGAAGGTGTCTTTCAGATAGGCCTCCACCACGGCAGGGTCGGCCTGCTTCGGCGCGGCTTCAGTCTTTGCTTTCGGAGCCGCACCCGCCGCGAACGGCAGAGCAAGAGCCAGCGCGCCGGCGAGAGCGAGCGCGGAAATCCTGATCGATTGAGTCATGTCGCCCTCCCTTAGCGCTTGATCGACGGAACGTTGATCACGCCGCCTTCCGCGTTCTTGTTCAGATAGACTGTGAGCGCGGTCAGCGCCTCGGTGCCGTAGCCGGGCATCGGCCAGCGCTGCTGGCGGTAGCAGTCATAGAGGCGGTGCTGCATGGTGCGCAGGGCGCCTTGGGAGACGCGATAGGTCGGCCACGTTCCCATGGTTTCCTGCGCCTGCTTGCCGGGCTTCGACAGATCGGGCAGGCCCTGCAGGCGGATGCGCTTGCCTTCTTCGGCGTGGCAGGTGGCGCAGGAGAAGTCGTTGACGCCGCCGCGGCGGAAGAACAGCGCTTCACCGACCGCCGCCATTTCCTTTTCCTTCGGATGGCTGAGCGAGACGTTGATCTTCATGCCGTTCGACTTGTTGGCGATGTAGGCGACGAGGTCTTCCATGTCGGAAGCCTTGCCGGGACCCGAAAAGCGACGTGCGACGACGTCCTTGGTGTCGAGCCCCTGGAGCTTGTCCATGCACCAGAGCAGGCGCTGCTCGAGGTCCATGACCTTGTCCGCGTCCTTGAAATAACGCGGTAACTGGGCGTACACGCCCTCCAGTTTGCCGGCGCCGAGACCGAGGTCGCAGCTCTCGAGCGAAACGTTCTTGGTTCCGCGTTTTTCTTTCCACAGCGCCTCGCCACGATCCACGGCGAGATAGCCGGGATTGGACATCGGGTCGGAAATCATCTCGCGGTAGCGTTCGATTTCCTTTTCGCTGGCATCCTGTGAATAGGCTAAGGTGTTGGATACGCAAAATAAGGCAACGGCGATCGCCGACCGAATTGCGGTCTGTCTCATCTTCTTCCTCCCTCCGTAAGACCGTCTATGCAGTCCTTGCGGGTTTCCTGGATTCGCTCCAGACATCTTTACATTCAAGAAAAACAATATAATGATGTGTCCCGATCATGATAGATTTCGTTGAGGAACGTCAAGCGTTACTATTAAGGGACGATTGAAAGAAGTCCCATCGGAGGAGACAAATGGTTCTGAATCCTGTTGAAACGACCCGCCGCGAGACACTGACGCTGGCGGCCGTCGCCGGACTTGCGGCGTTTCTTGCGCCGAAGATGGCGATGGCGGACGAGCAGATGCTCGCCGCTGAAATCAAGAAGCTCTACGGCGACAAGAAGCTCGATAGCGGCAAGATCAAGCTCGATGTGCCTGAAATCGCGGAGAACGGCCTGGTCGTTCCGGTCAACGTCGAGATCGAAAGCCCGATGACCGATTCGGATTACGTCAAAGCCGTCCACATCTTTGCCGACGGCAATCCGATGCCAGGCGTCTGCAGCTACAAGTTCACGCCTGATTGCGGCAAGGCGTCGGCCTCGACCCGCATGCGTCTTGCGCAGACGCAGAACATCGTCTGCATCGCGGAGATGTCGAACGGCAACCTGTATACGACAAAATCCAACGTGAAGGTGACGATCGGCGGCTGCGGCGGCTAATCGAACAATCCACACGACAACAACAATTCAGGCGAGGAAATTCAGATGGCGACCAAACCCACACCGCGCGTACGCGTTCCTGCGCAGGCCAAGGCCGGTGAAATCATCGAGATCAAGACTCTCATTTCGCACGAAATGGAGTCCGGTCAGCGCAAGGATTCGGCCGGCAAGGTTGTGCCGCGCAAGATCATCAACAAGTTCACCGCGTCCTTCGATGGCAAGCCGGTGTTCGAAGCCGACTGGCATCCGGCGATCTCCGCCAACCCGTATCAGTCGTTCTTCTACAAGGCCGCCAAGAGCGGCGAGTTCACCTTCACCTGGAAGGATGACGACGGCTCGGACTACACGGCGACGAACAAACTGACCGTTGCCTGAGCATTCGCCGCGCGCGACCAAGAGTCGCGTGCGGCCTCGATCCGACAAAATCTCCGAACGCTAGCCTTCCGGCCGGGAGGCGAAAGGTTGAGTCATGATTTCACGGCGGGAATTTCTGCAAGCGACGGCGGCTGCGTCCGCGCTGACAATCGGCAGCGGACTGGGATCGCTCGGCCGCGTTGCCGCGCAGCAGCGCCTGACCCAGGCCGACATTCTCAAATTCGATCCGCTCGGCACGGTGACGATTCTCTACATCGCCGATACCCACGCCCAGCTCATGCCGCTGCACTTCCGCGAGCCGTCGGTCAATCTTGGCGTCGGCGCTGACAAGGGACTGCCGCCGCATCTGACCGATGCCGCCTTCCGCAAGTATTTCAACGTCGCCGCCGGCACCGCCGATGCGTTCGCGTTGACGGCGGACGACTTCGTTTCGCTGGCGAAGAACTACGGCAAGATGGGCGGCATGGATCGCGTCGCGACGCTGGTGCGCGCGGTGCGTGCCGAGCGCGGTGACGACAAGGTGCTGCTGCTCGATGGCGGCGATAGCTGGCAGGGAAGCTGGACGTCGCTGCAGACCAAGGCGCAGGACATGGTCGACGTCATGGGCGCGCTCAAGCTCGACGCGCTGGTCGGCCACTGGGAGTTCACCTACGGCGCCGATCGCGTCAAGGAACTGGTGAAAGCCGCGCCGTTCGCGTTCCTGGCGCAGAACATCCGCGATGCCGAATGGCAGGAGCCGGTGTTCGAAGCGCGCAAGATGTTCGAGCGCGGCGGCGCCAAGGTTGCCGTGATCGGCCAGGCCCTGCCGCGCACCGCGATCGCCAATCCGCGCTGGATGTTCCCGCAGTGGGAGTTCGGCATCCGCGAAGAAGACATGCAGAAGCAGGTCGATGACGCGCGCGCCGAGGGTGCCGATATCGTCGTGCTGCTGTCGCATGACGGTTTCGACGTCGACCGCAAGCTGGCGGGCCGCGTCAAGGGCATCGACGTCATTCTGACCGCGCACACCCACGACGCGATGCCGGGCCTGATCAAGGTCGGCGACACCGTGCTGGTGGCGACCGGCTCGCACGGCAAATTCCTGTCGCGCCTCGACATCGAGGTGAAGAACAAGAAGGTCACCGGCGTCCGATACAAGTTGATGCCGGTGTTCGCCGACGCCATCAAGCCGGATCCGGAGATGGCGGCGCTGGTCGAGAAGGTGAGGGCGCCGTTCGCCAAGGATCTGGCGCGCAAGATCGGCCACACCGATTCGCTGCTCTATCGTCGCGGCAACTTCAACGGCACCTTCGACGATCTGATCTGCAACGCGATGCTGGCCGAGCGCGATGTCGAGATCGCGCTGTCGCCGGGCTTCCGCTGGGGCGGCACGCTGGTGCCGGGCGATGCGATCACCTGGGAGGATGTCACCAACGCGACCGCCATCACCTATCCGAACTGCTATCGCAACGAGATGACCGGTGCGCAGCTCAAGGATGTGCTGGAAGATATCGCCGACAACATCTTCCACCCCGATCCGTACTTCCAGGGCGGCGGCGACATGGTCCGCATCGGCGGCATGGGCTATTCGATCGACATCAACAAGGCGATGGGATCGCGCATCTCCAACCTGACGCATCTGAAGTCGGGCAAGCCGATCGAGGCTGCGAAGAAATACACCGTCGCCGGCTGGGCCAGCATCAACGAGAACACGCAAGGCCCGCCGATCTGGGACGTGGTGTCCGCGCACATCTCCAAGATCGGCAGCGGCATCAAGATCGAACCGAACACGGCGGTGAAAGTGTCGGGGGCGTAGCCCCCGCGTTTTCGCGCCGGAATTGCGAGCAACATATTCACGTATACGGATAACTAAAAAGGAGAGACGGGCATGACCGAGAATATGTCTACCGATGCCCTGAGCCGCCGCCGATTTTTGCGCGCGGCAGGTTTGGCCGGTGCAGGTGCCGCGCTCGCGGCGCAGCCCGGTATCGCAGGCGAGGCGCCGAAGCCCGATCCGCTGATCACCGAAGTGCAGGACTGGCAGCGCTATCTTGGCGAGGGCGTCGACAAATATCCTTACGGCTCGCCGTCCAAATACGAGAAGAACGTCATCCGCCGCACCGTGTCGTGGCTGACTGCGGACGCGCAGTCCTCGATCAACTTCACGCCGCTGCACGAGCTCGACGGCATCATCACGCCCTCGGGCGTGTGCTTCGAGCGCCATCACGGCGGCATCGCCGAGATCGATCCGGCCAATCATCGCCTGATGATCAACGGCCTGGTCGATAAGCCGCTGGTGTTCACCATGGAGGACATCAAGCGGATGCCTCGCGTGAACAAGATCTACTTCCTGGAATGCGCGGCGAACTCCGGCATGGAGTGGCGCGGCTCGCAGCTCAATGGCTGCCAGTTCACCCACGGCATGATTCACAACGTGATGTATACCGGCGTGCCGCTTAAGCTGCTGCTGGAAGAGGCCGGTGTGAAGCCGAAGGCCAAGTGGCTGATGCTGGAAGGCGGCGACGCCTCGGGCATGAACCGCTCGCTGCCGCTGTCCAAGGGGCTCGATGACGTCCTGATCGCCTTCGGCATGAACGGCGAGGCGCTGCGTCCCGAGCAGGGCTATCCGCTGCGCGCGGTGATCCCCGGCTGGGAAGGCAATCTGTGGGTCAAGTGGCTGCGCCGCATCGAAGTCGGCGACGAGCCGTGGCAGGCGCGCGAGGAAACCTCGAAATACACCGATCTGCTGGCCGACGGCCGTGCCCGCCGCTTCACCTTCATCATGGATGCGAAGTCGGTCGTCACCAATCCCTCGCCGCAGGCGCCGCTCAAGCATAAGGGACGCAACGTGCTGACCGGCGTGGCCTGGTCGGGCCGCGGCACCGTCAAGCGCGTCGATGTGACCATGGACGGCGGACGCAACTGGCAGACCGCGCGCATCGACGGGCCGGTGCTCGACAAGTCGATGGTGCGTTTCTACGTCGATTTCGACTGGAACGGCCAGGAACTGATGATCCAGTCGCGCGCGATGGATTCCACCGGCTACGTGCAGCCGACCAAGGAAGAACTGCGCAAGGTGCGCGGCGTCAACTCGATCTATCACAACAACGGCATTCAGACCTGGCTGGTGCACGCTAATGGAGAGACCGAAAATGTCGAGATCAGCTAAGTTTATCGGTCTTTCGCTGGTCGCCGCCGCGGCGCTGTTCGTTTTTGCTCCGGCATCCGCGCCCGCCAAGCAGAAAGTCGCCGCGCATCACGACGCCGACAAATCGGCGGCCAAGCCCGCCGCCAAGCTTGGCGTCGGCCGTGTCGCGCTGCCCGAAGAAGTTGCGGCGTGGGACACCGATGTGCGCCCCGATGGCCAGGGTCTGCCGCCGGGCAAGGGGACCGCGAAGCAGGGCGACGAAATCTTCCAGGCGCAGTGCGCGTCCTGCCATGGCGAATTCGGCCAGGGTGTCGGCCGCTGGCCGGTGCTGGCCGGGGGCCTCGGCACGCTGAAGGCCGAACGACCTGACAAGACGGTGGGTTCGTACTGGCCGGATGTCTCGACGGTGTACGACTACGTTCAGCGCGCCATGCCATTCGGCAATGCCCGCTCGCTGTCGCATGACGAGTTGTATTCGGTGGTGGCCTACATCCTGATGATGAACGACGTCATCAAGGACGAGAACCTTGAGCTCAACGAGAAGAATCTCGCCACGATCAAGCTGCCTAACGCCGCCAACTTCTTCGACGATGATCGCGAGGTCTCGGAGAAGGCGTTCTGGAAGAAGGACCCCTGCATGAAGAACTGCAAGGCCGAGACCCCCAAGGTGCTCGGACGCGCGGCCAATGTCGACGTGACGCCGGACGAGAAAAGCGGGCCGAAAGTGGATTGATGATCTGACGGCTGACGTGTAGGGAACGTGCGGTTTACGAGCATGCCTGACGAAGCGCGCGCTGCCGGGGGTAGGCGCGGTTCGCTGGTATGATGTCGATGTGTTCAGTCTAAATCTTTCAACCGAGGTGGAAACCGATGATGATTCGTACGTTGCTGGCTGGCTTGTCCCTTGTTGTGTTCACCGGCGCGGTTCACGCGCAGGATGTCGCAGCGGGTGAGAAATCGTTCAACAAATGCCGTTCCTGCCATCAGGTGGGCGAGACCGCGAAGAACAGCGTGGGTCCTGAGTTGAACGGTCTGTTCGGCCGCAAGTCCGGTTCGGTCGAGAGCTACAAATATTCCGATGCCAACAAGAATTCCGGCATCACCTGGGACGAGGCGGTGTTCGCCGAATACATCAAGGATCCGAAGGGCAAAATGCCCGGCACCAAGATGTCGTTCGCCGGCATCAAGAACGAGCAGGAGATCAAGGATCTCACGGCCTTCCTCAAGCAGTTCAAGGCTGACGGCAAGAAGGGTTAAGTCTCCCAAGGCGACTTATCGGGCGGCCAGGGGCCGCCCGTTTTTTTTGGCCGGGCGGTTTGCACCTCGCGGAGGGCGGATGTGTCCTTGCCGGCCAGGACCGCGTCCGCAAACAACCTCGCCATTTGGCGGCAGACATCCGCCGGCAAGGCGTGCGTGCATTGCCAGGCTCCGCCGAACGACTGGTTCACGGCGGTGCATCACCGCGAGATGCCGGACCGCATCAAGGCGGGTGAATCCGATGCCGGCATCGTCTGGAAGACCGAGGGTCTCGAAGCGGTGCGCGCGGGTTCAAATATCGAGACCGCCGCGTTGCCGGATAAGGACAGCCTGCGCAAGGACGTGTCGTATGTGGTCGGCGTGCTGAAGGCCTCGTCGCACAAGCCGGCGGCGGAATCGTTCCTGGCCTATCTGCGTTCGTCCGACGGGCAGGAGGCCCATGCGCGCTTCGGCTTCGTCAGGGCCAGCGGCGGCGAATTGAAGATGCGGCCGATCGATTGATCGGCACTTAAAAGACAGTCCTCCGCCGGCCGTTTTCCGAGGGGAGCGGCCGGCAGCGGCGGGGCGGCGTATCCGGCCTGAGCCGCCTCACGCTGTGCTTGCGGCGGCGGTTGGAACGGGCGCGGCTGCCTTGCGCGGCGCGGTCGCATTCGGCGGATAAAAAGTATTCTCCAGCGCGAGCGCCGCCTTCTTCAGCGCGGGCGCGAGTTCGATGGCGCGCGCCAGCGGCAGCCGCCCGGTCGGGCCATGCACCGCGACCGTCGCGCAGATATTTCCCTTCGAATCCAGCACCGGCACCGCGCTCGCGCTCATGCCCTCGATGAATTCCTCGTTGTCGATACCGATCTGGGTCTTGCGGATTTTCTCAAGCTCGATGTTGAGTTGGTCGGGCGAAGTGATGGTGTGCGGCGTATGGCGCTCCAGCGGTCCGGCCTCGAACAGCGCCCGGCGCAGTGTGGCCGGCGCCAGCGCGAGAAACAGCTTGCCGCTCGCCGTGCAGTGCAGCGGCACATGCGATCCGATCTTGAGACGATATTGCAGTGGCCAGTCCGACTCGACGCGGTCGAGATAAACAAGCTGCGTGCCGTCGAGCATGGTGATGTTGCAGGTCTCGCCGACTTCGTTGACCAGCGCGGCGAGGATGGCGCGGCGCGGCGCCGATTGAAACGAATGGCGCATCGCGTCGGTGGCCAGCGCGGCGAGGCGCGGGCCGATTTCATAGCGCCGTCCGTCCGGCGTGCGCTGCGCGAAGCCGAGTTTTTCCAGGAGCGCGATGAAGCGATGTGTCGTCGCCTTCGGCAATTGCAGCAACGCCACAAGTTCGTTCAGCGTCGGCGGCTCGTCCGCCTTGGCGATGATTTCAAGCAGCAATAAAGCGCGTTCGGACACGGCCGAGGTGGTCTGGACCGACATGGAAGCTCCTTCGGACTGTAGGAAACGCTCAGTTCCAAGTTGACAAATCTCATAGTGAGGTTCAACCTTCAAGATAAATCATCTCATTAATTGAGACAAGAGCAAAATTAGGGAGGTTGGACGTGTCGGAGTTCGATTACGTCGTTGTTGGAGCCGGCTCTGCCGGATGTGTGGTTGCCAATCGGCTGAGCGAAGACGGGCGCCACAAGGTGCTGCTGCTCGAAGCCGGCCCGCGGGACAATTACATCTGGATCCACATTCCCATCGGTTACGGGAAGACGATGTTTCACAAGTCCTACAACTGGGGCTTCTACACCGATCCCGAACCGAACATGCATGGCCGCCAGATCTACTGGCCGCGCGGCCGCGGCCTCGGCGGTTCGAGTTCGATCAACGGCCTGATCTTCATTCGCGGCCAGAGCGACGACTACGATCACTGGGCTCAGCTCGGCAATGCCGGCTGGGACTGGAAGAGCGTGCTGCCGTACTTTATGAAGTGCGAACACAACAGCCGCGGCGCCAGCGCCACGCATGGCGGCGACGGCCCGCTGTGGATGTCCGACATCCGCGAAAAGCACGAACTGATGGAAGCCATCATCCACGGCGCCGAAGAACTTGGCGTTCCGCGCACCGGCGATTTCAACAGCGGCAATCAGGAAGGCGTCGGCTATTTCCAGCTTTTCACGCGCAATGGCTGGCGCAACTCATCGGCCGTGGCCTATCTGAAGCCGGCGCGCGACCGTGCCAACCTCAAGGTCGAAACCGATGCGCACACCACCGGCCTCGTGCTTGAAGGCCGCAAGGTGGTCGGGGTGCGCTATCGGCAGGGCGGCGTCGAGCACGTGGTGCGCGCCGCGCGCGAAGTGATTCTGTCGGCCGGCGCGCTGCAATCGCCGCAACTATTGCAACTCTCCGGCATCGGGCCCGGCGCGACGCTGCGCCGTCACGGCATCGACGTGGTCCACGATCTGCCCGGCGTCGGCCAGAACCTGCAGGACCATCTGCAGTTCCGCCTGATGTTCAAGGTGTCGAAGCCGGTCACGACCAACGACGATCTGCGCTCGCTGTTCGGTCAGGCGCGCATCGGCCTGAAATGGCTGCTCACCGGCAACGGTCCGCTCGGCATCGGCATCAACCAGGGCGGCTTGTTCACCAAGATCCTGCCGGGCTCGAAAACACCGGACATCCAATTCCATTTTGGCACGCTGTCGGCCGATCAGGCGGGCGGCAAGCCGCATGGCTGGTCGGGCTGCACCTTCTCGGTCTGCCAGTTGCGGCCGGAGTCGCGCGGCGTCATCGAGATCAAGTCGACCGATCCGATGGAAGCGCCGTCGTTGCGGCCGAACTATCTCTCCGCCGAGACCGATCGCATCTGCGCGGTCGAGTCGATCAAATACGCACGCAGGCTCGCCGCAACCGATGCGCTGAAGGATTACATCGCGAGCGAATACAAACCCGGCGCGGCGGTGCAGTCCGACGCCGAGATTCTCGAATATGCCCGCGAGAACGGCGCGACCATCTTCCATCCGGTCGGCACCTGCAAGATGGGAGCAGACGCGATGGCGGTGACCGACGCCAGCCTTCGCGTCCACGGCATCGAAAATCTGCGCGTGGTCGATTGCTCGATCATGCCGACCATTACGTCCGGAAATACTCATGCGCCTGCGGTGATGATCGCCGAGAAAGCCTCGGACATGATCCTCGCCGCCGCGAAACAAGACGCTCTAGCTGCGTAAATAAGAACCTAAAACGGAGAGGGAACAATGGCTCAACAACAGGATGCTTTGCTAAAACGGGTGGTGATGGCCTCGCTGATCGGGGCGACCGTCGAGTGGTACGACTTCTTTCTCTACGGTGTGGTCGCCGGCATCGTCTTCAACCAGCTTTACTTCCCCGCCGGCGATCCGGTGATCGCCACCATGCTGGCCTACACGACCTTCGCGGTCGGTTTCGTCACGCGCCCGCTCGGCGGCGTGATCTTCGGTCACTTCGGCGATCGCATCGGCCGCAAGAGCATGCTCGTTCTCACGCTGATGATCATGGGCGTCGCGACGTTCCTGATCGGCCTCGTGCCGACCTACGCCCAGATCGGCATCTGGGCGCCGATCCTGCTCTTGATCCTGCGGGTTCTGCAGGGCATCGGCCTCGGCGGCGAGTGGGGCGGCGCGGTGCTGATGACCTACGAATACGCTCCGCCGGAAAAGCGCGGTCTCTATGCGAGCTTCCCGCAGATCGGCCTGGCGATTGGCCTGTGTCTGGCCTCCGGCGTGGTCGCGCTGTTGTCCTACACGCTGACCAACGAGCAGTTCCTCGCCTGGGGCTGGCGCGTGGCGTTCATCCTCAGCTTCGTGCTGGTGATGGTGGGCCTCTACATCCGCCTCAACATCATGGAGACGCCGGAATTCGCCAAGCTGAAGGAGAGCCGCGCCGAGGTGAAGATTCCGTTCGCCGCGATGATCAAGGACTATCCGAAGGAGATCGTCGCCGGCATGGGCGCGCGTTACATCGACGGCGTGTTCTTCAACATCTTCGGCGTCTACTCGATCGCCTACCTGACCCAGCAGCTCAAGATTCCACGCACCGAAGCGCTGCTCGGCGTGTGCGCCGCTGCTCTGATCATGTGCGCGTTCATTCCGTATTTCGGCCGCGTGTCCGACCGGTTCGGCCGCACCCGCACCTACGCGCTGGGGTCGCTGATCACCGGTCTGTCGGCGCTGCCGGCGTTCTGGATCTGGATGCACTTCCCCGGCTCGCCGGTGATGGTGTGGTCCGCGCTGATTATTCCGTTCGGAATTCTCTACGCATCGATCTACGGTCCTGAGGCCGCGCTGTTCTGCGACCTGTTCGGGCCGCAGGTGCGCTACACCGGCATCTCGTTCGTCTACCAGTTCTCCGGCATCTTCGCGAGCGGCCTGACGCCGATCATCGCGACCGCGCTGGTGCAGATATACGGGCCGAACAGCGGCTGGGCGATCGCGCTGTACTGTGTATTCGCAGGCGCGGTCAGCGCGTTGTCGGCGATGTGGATCAACCGCCTGGCGCGCCAGCGTCTGGAGCGGGGCGAGACCGTGGCGGCTGCGATCACCGCGTAAGCTTCGGCACTCTCACACAAACGAGAACGGCCCGACGAAAGTCGGGCCGTTTCTTTTTGCGCGGATGGTTGTGGATCAGGGCAGGCTGAGCTGGGCCAGCGCGCAGGAGGCGACGCGCGCGCGCCGCGAATCCGCGCGGCTGGTCAGGATCACCGGCACCTTCGCGCCGAGCACGACGCCGGCACATTCGCCGCGCCCCATATAGATGAACGATTTGTAGAGCACGTTGCCGACATCGAGGTTCGGCACCATCAGGATGTCGGGATCGCCCGCGACCGGGGAGGTGATGCCCTTGGTGGTCGCCGACGCCGACGAGATCGCGTTGTCGAAGGCGAGGGGGCCGTCGACGATCGCGCCCTTGATCTGGCCGCGGTCGGCCATCTTCGACAGCGCGGCGGCGTCCATGCTGGAGGCGAGGTCCGGATTGATGGTCTCGACCGCCGACAGGATCGCGATCTTCGGATTGGCGACCTTGATGGAATGGGCGAAATCGACGGCGTTGCTGAGGATGTCCACCTTGTCCTTCAGCGTCGGGAGGATGTTGACCACCGCGTCGGTCACCATCAGCGGCTTGTGATAGGCTGGCAGGTCGAACCAGAATACATGGCTCATGCGCCGGCCGGTGCGCAGGTTGGCGTCGCGCGACACCACGGCGCCGAGCAGTTCGTCGGTGTGCTGCGAGCCCTTCATCAGCGCGCCCGCCTCGCCGGCGCTGACCAGCGCCACCGCGGCGCGCGAGGATAGCACCGGATCGTCCTGCGCTTCGACGCAGCGGATGCCTTCAAGCGACATCTTCAGCGTATCGGCGCAGGCCTGGATGCGCTGGCGCGGTCCGACCAGGATCGGATCGATGATGCCGTCGTCGCGCGCGGCGAGCGCGGCGGCGAGAGAATCGTTGGAGCAGGGATAGGCGACCGCGACCGCGAGGCGGCCTTTGCCGCGCGCCGCCGCCTCGAGCGCGTCGAGTCTTGGGAATGTCTGGGCTGGCATCAGGTGTTTTCCGGATGGGTAAGAGTGGCGGCGAGAGACTTGGCTGCGTTCTGCAACACTGGCAGTTTGGTCAGGATTTCGGCGTACGACATCCGCGTCACCGGCGCCTGGATCGCCAGCGCGGAGACGCAGACGCGCGAGCGGCCTTTCTGCTGGAAGATCGGCACCGCGAGACAGACGAGGCCGGGCAGATATTCCTCGCGATCGAGCGCATAGCCGTCGCGCCGCACTTCGGCGAGTTCGCGCAGCAGTGCGTTGCGGTCGGCCACGGTGTTGTCGGTATGCTTCTCGAACGACATCTCATTGAGGATGAGATCGCGCTTGGCCGGCTGCATCAGCGAGAGGAACAGCTTGCCGCTCGCCGAGCAATAGGCCGGGACTTTCGAGCCCTGCTGGAAGGTGATGCGCAGCGGCCATTTGGTTTCGACGCGGTCGAGATAGACCACCTGCGTGCCGTCGAGGATGGTGAGGTTACAGGCTTCGCCGACCTCCTGCACCACGCGGCGCAGGATGTCGTGACGCAGCGCGCCGCCCGGCTTGTTCGACAGAATCGCGAAGGCGAGCTGCGAGGCGCGCGCCGCAAGTTCGTAGCGGCGGCCGTCCGGCGTCCGCTGCAACAGGCCCGCGCTTTCCAGCGCGCCGAGCCAGCGATGCATGGTGGGTTTGGGAACGCCGATGCTGGTGGCGAGTTCGGCGAGCGTCGCCGGATGCTGCAGTCCGGCGACAGCTTCCAGCAGGCCCAACGGTTTCAAGGCGCCAAAGAGTTCGTTCATGCTCCCCCTTTACACGTTTATTCCGTTAAATGAAACATAAAAACTAAAAAAATGAGATATGCGTTGCATTCGGGAAAGGGTCATGCCAGTTATCGTCCTCGAAATCAATGGATCAGTGGCCCTCACACCACCGCGGGGGCCTCCAGAGGAAAGGCACCCCCCATGAAAATGACGACGGAAGAAGCCTTCGTGAAGGTTCTGCAGATGCATGGCATCGAGCATGCCTTCGGCATCATCGGCTCGGCGTTCATGCCGATCTCGGATCTGTTTCCGCAGGCCGGCATCACCTTCTGGGACGTCGCTCACGAGACCAATGGCGGTCTGATCTGCGACGGCTACACCCGCTCGACCGGCAAGATGGCGATGGCGATCGCGCAGAACGGCCCCGGCATCACCGGCTTCGTCACGCCGATCAAGACCGCGTACTGGAATCACACGCCGATGCTGCTGGTGACGCCGCAGGCGGCGAACAAGACCATCGGGCAGGGCGGCTTCCAGGAAGTCGAGCAGATGGCGATGTTCCGCGACATGGTCTGCTATCAGGAAGAAGTGCGCGATCCCTCGCGTGTCGCCGAGACGCTGAACCGCGTGATCATGAAGGCCAAGCGGTTGTCGGCGCCGGCGCAGCTCAACATTCCGCGCGACTTCTGGACCCAGGTCATCGACATCGAGCTTCCCGCGATCGTCGACTTCGAGCGTCCCGCGGGCGGCGACGTCGCGGTGGCGGAAGCGGCGAAGCTTCTGTCGGAAGCGAAATTCCCGGTCATTCTCTCCGGCGCGGGCGTCGTCATCGGCGGCGCGATTCCGGATTGCGTTGCGCTCGCCGAGCGTCTCGACGCGCCGGTGTGCAACAACTACCAGCATAACGACTCCTTCCCCGGCAGCCACCGCCTCGCGGTCGGCCCGCTCGGCTACAACGGCTCGAAGGCGGCGATGGAGCTGGTGGCGAAGGCCGACGTCGTGCTCGCGCTCGGCACCCGTCTCAATCCGTTCTCGACCCTGCCGGGCTACGGCATCGACTACTGGCCGAAGCAGGCCAAGATCATCCAGGTCGATATCAACCCCGACCGCATCGGCCTCACCAAGCCGGTGGCTGTCGGCATCTGCGGCGATGCCAAGCAGGTGGCGAAAAACATTCTCGCGCAGCTCATCCCGACCGCCGGCGATGCGGGCCGCGAGGAGCGCAAGGCGCTGATCCACCAGACCAAGTCGAAGTGGCTGCAGACGCTGTCCAGCATGGATCACGAGGACGACGATCCGGGCACCTCCTGGAACAAGGATGCGCGCAGCCGCGACAAGGATCTGATGTCGCCGCGTCAGGCATGGCGCGCCATTCAGGCCGGTCTGCCGCGCGATGCCATCATCTCCAGCGACATCGGCAACAACTGCGCGATCGGCAACGCCTATCCGATGTTCGACGAAGGCCGGAAGTATCTCGCGCCGGGCCTGTTCGGTCCGTGCGGCTACGGTTTTCCGGCGATCATCGGCGCCAAGATCGGCAACCCGGACACGCCCTGCGTCGGCTTTGCCGGTGACGGCGCGTTCGGCATCTCCATGAACGAGATGAGCTCGGTCGGCCGCGAGGAGTGGCCCGGCATCACCATGGTGATCTTCCGCAACTACCAGTGGGGCGCGGAAAAGCGCAACACCACGCTGTGGTACGACAACAACTTCGTCGGCACCGAGCTCGACCGCAATCTGTCCTACGCCAAGCTCGCCACCGCCTGCGGCCTTAAGGGAGTGGTGGTGAAGACGCAGGAAGAATTGACCAACGCCCTGCGTCAGTCCTGCGAAGACCAGAAGAAGCGCATCACCACCTTCATCGAGGTGCTGCTCAATCAGGAACTGGGCGAGCCGTTCCGCCGCGACGCCATGAAGAAGCCCGTGCGCGTCGCCGGCATCAAGCGCGAGGACATGCGCCCGCAGAAGACCGCGTAACCCGGAGCGATTGGCCTGCCGCCAATCGCGAACTCTCGAGCGGCTGCCCTGACCGGCAGCCGCTTTTTTTATGGGCTGTTTTTATGGATCATTTGTCGAGAGCGGGCGAGGACGCCCGTGCCGGCTTGTCGCCGAGTTGCGCGGCGATGTATTGCGCAAGCTGTTCGGCGGCGTCGGAGACGCCCTCGTGCTTGCGGTGCATGACAAGCTCGATCGGCGGCAGCTTCGGCAGCCCGTCGCCCTCGTCGAGGCAGCGCACGCCCGGCGTCACCGCGCACCGCGGAAACACCGAGACCGCGAGGCCGGCCAGCACCGCCGCCTGCAGTCCGGCGATGCTGTCGCACACCGAGCGAACCGACCATTGCAGCCCGGCGGCGCCGAGCGCCTCCAGCGCATGATGGCGATAGACGCTGCCCTGCGGCAGGACCGCCAGCGGCAGCGGCTTGCGCCGCTCCGGTTCGCTGCCCGCGCCCGCGACCCAGACCAGCGGTTCGAGGCGGACCAGTTCGCCGCGCCGGAAATCCGGCTGGTTGGTCATCAGCGCGATGTCGATCTCGCCGCGCTCCAGCGCCGCATGCAGATGAATGCTGCGGGTGCAGCGCAGCTGAATCTCCACATTGGGATGGGAGCGCGAGAAGCTGCCGAGCACGTCGGGCAGAAGGTAGGAGGCGTAGAGGTCGGGCGTGCCCAGCGTGACGTGGCCCGCGATATCGGGCGCGGCGAAGCGTTCGCGCGCCTCGTCGTTGAGGCGCAGCATGGCGCGGGCGAATTCGAGCAGCACCTCGCCGTCGCGGGTGAGGGACAACTGGCGGCGGTTGCTGTCGAACAGGGTGTGGCCGACGATCTCCTCGAGCCGCTTGATCTGATGCGTGACCGCGGGCTGGGTTCGGCCGACCCGTTTGCCGGCCGATGTCAGGCCGCCGGTATCGACGATGGCGACGAATGTTCGCAGCAGCGCGATGTCGAGGTCGTGGCTCAATGATAAATCCCGCGAATGATGACGATGCACATTATCAATTTCGTTGTGGGAAGGGCAGCCTATAGCATGCCGAAAAACAAGACCCTGCCAGACCTCAGCAAGCCGGACAAAGAGCCGGTCGCTGGCAGAACAATAATTTTGGGATGAAACGACCGGGAGGATCTAATGACGGTCATGCGGAACCAGGCGAGCCGGCTCGTCCTGTTGATCATCTGTTTTATGTATCTCATCTTCTACGTCGATCGCGTGAACATCTCGACCGCCGCGCCGATTATGCAGAAGGATCTCGGCCTGACCGCGACCCAGCTCGGCATCGCATTCTCGGCTTTCGCTTATCCTTACGCCTTCTTCCAGATCGCCGGCGGCTGGCTGGGTGACCGGCTCGGGCCGCGCACCACGCTGGCGCTGTGCGCGGTGCTGGTCGGCATTTCCACGATCTGGACCGGCATGGTCGGCGGCCTCGCGGCGCTGTTCATGTCGCGCCTCGTGCTCGGCATCGGCGAGGGTCCGGCGTTTCCGACCGCGACGCGCGCGCTGTCGAACTGGATGCGGCCGGACCAGCGCGCTTTCGCGCAAGGCATCACCCATGCGTTCTCGCGGTTCGGCAATGCCGCGACCCCGCCGCTGATCGCGGCCATTGTGGTAGCCTTCTCCTGGCGCGATTCCTTCTACTTTCTCGGCACTGTCAGCCTACTGTGGGCGGTGGTGTGGTTTGCCTACTTCCGCAACGATCCGCGCGAACATTCGGCGATCACGCCCGCGGAGCTCGAAGGTCTGCCGCCGGCGACGGTGGTCGCCACCCGCAAGTCGGTGCCGTGGGGTCCGCTGCTCAAGCGCATCCTGCCGGTGACGCTGACCGACTTCTGCTACGGCTGGATTCTGTGGCTGTATCTGAACTGGCTGCCGTCCTTCTTCCTTCATGAGTACAACATGAACATCAAGAAGTCGGCGCTGTTCGCCGCGGGCGTGTTCTTCGCCGGCGTGGTCGGTGACACCGTCGGCGGCCTGCTCAGCGACCGCATCCTGAAGAAGACCGGCGATGTCGGCAAGGCAAGGGTCAGCGTCATCGTGCTTGGCTTCCTCGGCTCGTTCTGCTTCATGTTGCCGATCGTGTTCATCCATGATCTGACTATCGTGTCGGGCTGCCTCAGCGCCGCGTTCTTCTTCGCGGAGCTGATCGTGGCGCCGATCTGGGCGATCCCGATGGATATCGCGCCGGAATATTCCGGCAGCGCCAGCGGGTTCATGAATTTCGGGTTCGGCATGGCCGGCATCATCTCGCCGGTGGTGTTCGGTTATGCGATCGATCTGACCGGGCGCTGGGACGTGCCGTTCATCGGTTCGCTTGCCTTCCTGCTGATCGGTGCGATGCTGGCGCTGACATGCAAGCCGGGCCAGCGGTTCGTCGATCGACGCCAGAGCGGCGCGGTGCCGAACGCGACACCGGCCTGAACCCGTAACGCTTCGCATCGCGCCGGCCGCAAAGCCGGTTCGATGCGGACATCACTTGAGGATTGGAGCGAGCTATGAGTGCTGTTGTTGAAATGAAAAGCGCGATGTCGGACGCGCAGGGAATCGCCGCCGATCTGATGCGCCGCGCCCGCGTTGCGCAGGAGGCGTTCGCCGAGGCCGATCAGGCCCGCGTCGACGAGGCGGTGCGTGCGATCGCCTGGTCGCTCTACAAGCCCGAGCACGCCAAGAAACTCGCCGAGCTTGCGGTGCAGGACACAGGCCTCGGCAATGTGCCCGACAAGATCATCAAGAAGCAGCGCAAGACCTTCGGCGCGCTGCGCGACCTTTTGCGCGTCAAGTCGGTCGGCGAGATCGAGCGCGACGACAAGAAGGGCATCGTCAAGTTCGCCAAGCCGATGGGCGTCATCGGCGCGATCACGCCCTCGACCAATCCGGGCGCGACCCCGGTCAACAAGGCGCTGCTCGCGCTCAAGGGCCGCAACGCCATCATCGTCGCGCCGTCGCCGCTCGGCTACCGCACCACCGAGATGGTCGTCGATTTCATGCGCGATGCGCTGACCCAGATCGGCCTGCCGGCGGACCTCGTGCAGATCCTGCCCTCGCCGGTGACCAAGGACACCACGCAGGCGCTGATGGAGGCGGTCGATCTCGTCGTCGTCACCGGCTCGCAGGACAACGTGCGCCGGGCCTATCGCAGCGGTACTCCGGCGATCGGCGTCGGCGCGGGCAACGTGCCGGTGATCATCGACGAGACCGCCGATCTCGATGCGGCCGCGCAGAAGATCCGCGACTCCAAGATTTTCGACAACGCCACTTCGTGTTCGTCGGAGAATGCGGTGGTGATCGTCGATGCGGTCTATGACCAGGCCATCGCGGCGCTGAAGCGGGCCGGCGGCTATCTTGCCAATAGCGAGCAGAAGGCGAAGATCCAGAGCGAATTGTGGAAGAACGGCAAACTCAACCGCCATCTGATCGCGCGCGGCATGGACGTGCTGGTCGACGCCTTCGAACTGCCGGCCGAGACGGCGTCCGCGAAGTTCATCATGGCCGAGGAGACCGGGATCGGCCGCGATTATCCGTTGTCGGGCGAGAAGCTCGCTTTGGTGCTGACGGTCTATCGGGCGTCCGACTTCAAGGCCGCCAAGGAGACCATCCGCAAGATTCTCGACTTCCAGGGCCGCGGCCACTCGATGGGCCTGCACACCACCAACATGGCGCGGGCACGCGAGCTCGCCGAAGAGTTGCCGGTGGTGCGCGTACTGGTGAACTTCGCCCACACTTTCGGCAATGGCGGCGGCTTCAACAGCGGCCTCGAATTCACCCTGACCATGGGCTGTGGCTCCTGGCAGAAGAACAGCATCTCGGAGAACCTGAACTACAAGCACTTCCTCAACATCACTCACCTTGTCGTGCCGATTCCGGAGGACAAGCCGTCGGAGGAAGAACTGTTCGGGCCGCACTGGGCGAAGTACGGACAATAGGACGAACGCGATGAATCTCGAGGAATACGCAGCCAAGCAGCATGTGCTGGCGCCGGCCGGCGTTCCGATTCCGAAAGGAATGGTCTGCGGCACGCCGGAAGAAGCTTATCAGGCGGTCGCCAGCATCGGTCCTTCGGTGGTGAAGGCGCAGGTGCCGACCGGCAAACGCGGCAAGTCCGGCGGCATCAAGATGGCCGACACGCCGCATGAGGGCGCCGATGCCGCGCGCGGCATCATCGGCATGACCATCTCCGGCAACCGCGTCGAGCGGGTGCTGATCGAGCAGCGTTGCCCGATCGAGCGCGAGCTTTATGCGGCGGTGCTGGTCGATGTGGTCAGCCGTGCGCCGCTGGTGCTGTTCTCCACCGAGGGCGGCATGGACATCGAGGAGGTCGCCGAGCGCACGCCGGACGCGATCCGCCGCCACATCGTCGATGTGAGCAAGGGGTTCACCAAGGCGGACGCCACGGCGCTGCTCAAGGGCCTCGATCTCGGCTCGTCGAGCGATGCGGTCGCCGACGTGCTGGTCAAGCTCTATCAGGTGTTCCGCGACAAGGATGCCGAACTGGTCGAGATCAATCCGCTGGCGCTGCTCAAGGGCGGCAGTGTGGTGGCGCTCGACTGCAAGTTCTCGCTCGACGATGCTTCCGCCGTTCGCCAGCCGGAATTGGCCAAGGTGGCCTCGCCGCCGAAGCTGACGGCGCTGGAGGAACGCGCCGCGGCGCACGGCCTCAAGTTCATCCAGCTTGACGGCAATGTCGGTCTGCTCGCCAACGGCGCCGGTCTCACCATGACCACGATGGACGTGATCGATCATTTCGGCGGCCGTCCGGCGAACTTCCTCGAGATCGGCGGCGAGGCCTACACCAAGGCCGAAGTCGCGCTCGATCTCGTGCTGTCCAATCCTGGCGTCAAAAGCCTCGTCGTCAATTTCTGCGGCGCGTTCGCGCGCACCGACGTGATGGCGGACGGCGTGGTCAAGGCATGGGAGACG
The DNA here is from genome assembly GCA_017305455.1 of Hyphomicrobiales bacterium. Classification (GTDB taxonomy): domain Bacteria; phylum Pseudomonadota; class Alphaproteobacteria; order Rhizobiales; family Xanthobacteraceae; genus Afipia. Next base: position 66,687 of record JAFKKO010000114.1, read on the forward strand.
CTCAAGCCGAAGGTGCCGGTGTTCTTCTCGATCCACGGCACCGGCGAGGATGAAGCCGTCAAGCTGGTGCGCGAGCGCCTTGGAATTGAACCCTATGATCTCATGGAAGATGCCGTGAAGGCGGCTGTCGAGGCAGCACAATGATCTATCGACGCGGACAAAAAGTCCTGGTTCAGGGCATCACCGGCAAGCAGGGCACCTTCTGGACCGAGAAGATGATGGAGATGGGCACCGACGTGGTGGCCGGCGTCAATCCGAAGCGCGCCGGCGAAACCATCCTCGGCGTGCCGATCTTCGCATCGGCGGTCGAGGCGGCGAAGCACGTGCGCTGCGATGTATCGGTCATCTTCATTCCGCCGAGCATGGCCAGGGACGCCATGATCGACGCGATCGACGCCGGTGTCGGCACCATCGTCGCGCTGACCGAGCACGTCCCCGGTCATGACGTGCTGGAGATTTTCGCGCGGCAGAAGAATTCGGGCAGCCGGATCGTCGGGCCGAACACGGCGGGCATCGTCACGCCGGGCGAAGGCTTCGTCGGCATCATGCCGGGCCACAACCCGAACATCTTCCAGCCCGGCAATGTCGGCGTGATCTCGCGCTCGGGCAGCCTCGGCACGTTGATGTGCCTCAATCTGACCCGCGCCGGGCTCGGCCAGTCGGCCTTCATCGGCATCGGCGGCGATCCGATCATCGGCACCACCACGCGCGACGCGCTGGAGGCGCTCGACCGCGACGCGCGCACCGAGCGCATCGTGCTGGTCGGCGAGATCGGCGGCGCGATGGAAGAAGATGCGGCGGAATATGCCCGCGGCATGACGAAGCCGATCGTCTCCTTCATCGCCGGCCGCTCTTCGCCGCCGGACAAGAAGATGGGTCATGCCGGCGCCATCGTCACCGGCGGCCGCGGCGGCTATGCGACAAAACGCGCAGCGCTGGAAAAAGCCGGCGTGCGCGTCGCCGACACGCCGGCGCAGGTCGCTGAATATCTCGCGGATGCGGCCGTGCCGGCCTGAGCCGGACTCTGAATGGGCGTCGGGCGCGCGGTGTGCGCCCGGCGTTCGATCCGTAATTTCACTTACGCTTGGTCAGTCGACATCTTTGGACTTGCCCGTGCATTGTGCGCGAGGTCTCCGCGCGCGTTTTCGCACTGCCGCATTTTTACGTGCCGTTAGCATCTCGCATGCGATGCGCATTGCCGCGATCCTTTGCGGTATGATGTTAACTTAAGCTTTCCCAATTCGGAGCTAGCATTGTCGGGCGGCTGGTTGACCGCGCGGTATTCATTGGAAAATGAGGCTGGCCTCATCTTCAAACCCAAGCCCTCCTTGCGATAACGCAATGACTCGTTGAAGGGACTGACATGCTCCGTTGGATCAAAAAAGAGAAGACGCCAAGCTGGATCAAGAAGATGAAGGTTCCCGGCTGGATGAAGAGGCTGAACATCTTCTTCTGGGTGAAGCATGTCGGCGTGTCCTGGAAAGTGCAGATCGGTCCTGCGTTTCTGATCGCGTCTCTCGTCGGTCTCGGCATGTATTCGCTGAATACCTTGCAGACCAACCAGATGGCCGCCGACGATCTGATGTCGGGCGCCGTGCGTCAGGCCGAGTTGATCAACGAACTCACCTCCATGACCTGGGCGGCGCACGCCAACCTGTATCGTCTCACCGGCACGGCCGTGAGCGAGAAGGATGCGAAGAAGGTGCAGAGCTTCGCGCTCGATTCCACGGCGGCGCTCGGCCGTGTCTCCGATGGCGTGATGGCGCTCGAGACCGTGCCGGAATCGCGTTCGGCGGTGAAGCGCGAGGACATGGCGAAACTGAAGGATGCCGTCGCGGGCTACATTGCGAAGGCCAAGGAAGTCGTCGCCAAGACCAGCGATGCCGGCACCGACCTGCAGCTTCTCAAGGGTGTCGAAGACCAGTTCTCGCTGGTGTCGCGCCTTGCCGAAGACCTGATGTCGACGAGCAGCACGCAAAAGAGCCTGGAGATCGGTAACTCGCAGCTTCGTCTCGAAGAGCAGCAGCAGACCCTGCAGACACTGCTCGTCGTGGTCGCGGTGATCGGCTTTTTGTTCTCGTTCGGCATCGGCCGCAGCATTGCGCGGCCCGTGGTGGCGATGACCCGCGCGATGCGTGAGCTTGCCGCCGGCGATCTGTCGGTGCAGTTGCCCGGTCTGGAGCGCCGCGACGAGGTCGGCCAGATGGCCCGCGCGGTGGAGGAATTCAAGGTGCAGGCGGTGGCCAAGGCCGAGGAGGAGGCTGCTGAGCGCGAGGTCAAGAACCGCGAGCTGGCCGCCAGCCGCAAGGCAGAACTGCACAATCTTGCCGAGAGTTTCGAGAGCGCCGTCGGCAGCATCATCGAGAATGTCTCCTCGGCATCGAGCGATCTGGAGAATTCGGCCGTCGTTCTGACCGAGAGCAGCGCGGCGACCCAGGAATTGAGCGCCGTGGTGGCGAGCGCGTCGGAGGAGACATCGAGCAACGTGCAGTCGGTGGCGTCCGCCACCGAGGAGATGGCGGCGTCCGTCAGCGAGATCGGCCGCCAGGTCCGCGACTCCAACCGCATCGCGTCCGAAGCGGTGGCGCAGGCCGAGCAGACCGATGCGCGCATGGTCGCGTTGTCCGAAGCGGCGAGCCGGATCGGCGATGTCACCATGCTGATCACCACCATCGCGGGGCAGACCAACCTTCTTGCGCTCAACGCCACCATCGAGGCGGCGCGCGCTGGAGAGGCCGGGCGCGGTTTCGCCATCGTGGCGCAGGAGGTCAAGGCGCTGGCGGCGCAGACCACCAAGGCGACGTACGAGATCAGCACTCAGATCGCCTCGATGCAGGAAGCCACCCAGGAATCGGTTGTGGCGATCAAGGAGATCAGCGGCACCATCACCCGCGTCTCGGAGATCGCCTCGATCATCGCCGCCTCCGTCGAACAGCAGGGCGCGGCGACGAAGGAGATTTCCAACAACGTGCAGCAGGCGGCGGTCGGCACCAGCCGCGTCGCCACCTCCATCGCCGACGTGCATCGCAGCGCGGGCGACACCGGCTCGGCGTCCTCGCAGGTGCTGTCGGCGGCGCAGATGCTCTCGAACGAGAACAAGCGTCTCAAGACCGAGGTGGAGAGGTTCCTGGAGACGGTACGGGCGGCGTAAGGTGGAACGCGTCATTGCCGGGCATAACTTGTCGAAGACGGGCCCGGCGATGTATCGTCATGGCGAGCCAACGGGGCCGCGCAAAGCGCGGTCCGATGATAAACTTCGCGAAGCAATCCAGTCCTGAACCTTATCTTCATCCTGCGGAGCGCGTCTCGAAGGATCGGGTCGGAATGTTTTGCGATGGACGCCGCATGGTTCGAGACGCGAGACTTCGCCTCGCTCTTCATCATCAGGAACCGGTCCGACCCGTCATGCCCGGCCATAGCCGTTGAAGAACGGCGTCGCTTCGCTTGCCTATCTGTCCGGCGTCCGCGTCTTGAGGCATCGTCAGATCAAAAACGTGGATGGCCGGGACAAACCCGGCCATGACGATCGTTCTCTTCTCGCCGTCCCGGCGCAGCGAGCACTATCCCAGCGCGTCGGCGGCATCCCCGATCGCGCCGTAAATCTCGTCGAGATCATCTGCGCTCACGCAATAAGGCGGCATCACATAGATGGTGTTGCCGAGCGGGCGGATCAGCAAATCGCGCGCGCTGAAAAATGAAAGCAGTGCTGGCCCGACATTGGCGAGATAGCCGGCGTCCTTCACCTTGAGATCGAGCGCGGTGATGGTGCCGGCGCGCCGCACGTTCTCGAACCGTGCATCGTCGCGGAACGCCGCGATCGCCTGTTCCTGCATATCCACCACATGCTCCAGTTGCCGATGCGTGGCGTCCTTCTCCCACAGCAGCAGGTTGGCTGCGGCGGCGGCGCAGGCCACCGGATTGGCGGTGTAGGAACTGGAATGAAAGAAGGTCCTGGTGCGGTCGGTCGAGTAATGGGCCTCGAAGATCGGCGCGGTGCACAGCGTCACTGCCAGCGGCAGCGCCCCGCCGGTGAGGCCTTTTGAATAGCAGGCGATGTCCGGCGCAATGCCCGCTTGCGCGCAGGCGAACAGCGTGCCGGTGCGGCCCCAGCCGGTCATCACCTCGTCGGCGATGAACAGTACATCATGTGTCGCGCAAATGCGCCGCATCTCCGCCAGCACCGACGCCGAATACATCAACATGCCCCCGGCGCCGAGCACCAATGGCTCGACGATGAACGCTGCCGGCTGCTCACGCTGGCAGATCGCCTCCAGCGCATCGAGCGTGTCCTGCTCGCGGCCGGGCGCGGGGAAGGGCACGCGGCTGACGTCGAACAGCAGCGGCTCGTAGGCGGCGTTGAACACGCCGCGCGCGCCGACCGACATCGTGCCCACGGTGTCGCCATGATAGGAATGCTCCATCACCACGATGCGGCTGCGCGGCGCGCCGATGTTGCGCCAGTAGCCGAGCGCCATTTTCAGCGCGACCTCGACGCTGGTCGAGCCGCTGTCGGAGAAGAAGACGTGCTTGAGGTTGTCGGGCACGAGCTTGAGCAGCCCGCTCGCGACCTCCTCGGCGGGCGGATGGGTTTGCCCCGCGAAAATGATCTGGGTGAGCTCGCCGGCCTGCTGCTGGATCGCGCGGACGATGTCGGGATGGCAATGGCCGTGCGTCACCACCCACCACGAGGCGATGGCGTCGATGATGCGGCGTCCGTCCGCGGTGTAGAGATAGGCGCCGCGCCCGCGCACGATCCGCCTCATCTCGTCATGCAGTGCGTGCTGGGTGAACGGGTGCCAGATCGGAGAAGTCGAGCGTCGTGTCATGTCGCAAAATCGTCCGCGTTGAAGGCGTCGCGGAAAGCGGCGCGCAGCGTCTCGCGCGTCAGCGGCGCGAGCCATGGCAGGGTGCCGAGCCGGCGCACCGCGCCGATCTCGCAGATGATGCTCTCGCTCTCGGCGTTTGGCTCGCCGATGAAGGCGATGCCGAGGAGTGGAATGCCGCGCGCCTTCAGCGCTTCGATCGAGAGCAGCGAGTGATTGATGGTGCCGAGCGCGGTGCGGGCGCACAGCACCACCGGAAACCGCCAGCGCGCGAACACATCTATATAGAGTGTGCGGTTATCGAGCGGCACCATCAGGCCGCCGGCGCCTTCGATCACCAGCGGGCGGCCAGTGTCGGGCGGGTTCAGCGTGGCCGTGTCGATCGCGATGCCGTCGAGCCGTGCGGCGAGGTGAGGCGAGGCGGGCGTGACCAGGCGATAGCGCTCGGGCAGGATGCGTTCTTGTACAAGGCCGCCGAGCCGCGCCACGGTCTGCGTGTCGGTCTCGTCCTCCAGCCCGGCCTGCACCGGCTTCCAGTACTCCGCGCCGAGAAAATCGGCGAGGCCAGCGGCAAACACCGTCTTGCCGATATTGGTATCGGTGCCGGTGACGACGATGCGCCGGGTCATTCGCTGAACTTCATTTGCTGAGCCTCATGCGTCGAGCCTCGCGGCTTCCTCGGCGAGCGCGTCGAGCATGGCGCGAACTTTGGCCTCATCGACATTGAGCGTCAGCGAGATGCGCAGCCGCGCGGTGCCGGCTGGCACGGTCGGCGGCCGGATGCCGCGAATGTCGAACCCGCGCTTCTGCAAGGCGGCGGCGAGCGTCATGGTGCGGGCATTATTGCCGACGATATAGGGCAGGATCTGCGAGCCGGACGATCGCCAGCTGTTGCGCGCGCCGATCTCGCGGTTGGTGAAGGCGATCAGGTCCTGCAGGCGCTGCTGCCGCTCCGGTTCTTCCTGCAGGATGCGCAGCGCTTCAAGGACCGCCACCGCCATCAGCGGCGAGGGCGCGGTGGCGAAGATGAAGGGGCGGCAGCGGTTGATGATGAACTCGCGCAGTACTTTCGTGCATGTCACCAGCGCGCCGACCGCGCCGAGCGCCTTGCCGCAGGTGTGCACCACGACAATATTGTCGGCATGCCCATAGGCGGCGGTGAGGCCGCGTCCGCTCTCGCCATAGACGCCGGTGGCGTGCGCTTCATCGACAACAACAAACGCATCGTGCCGTCTGGCGATGGCGAGAAGATCGGCGAGCGGCGCGAAGTCGCCGTCCATGCTGTAGATGCTTTCGACCACCAGCCACGCCCGGCCCTTGCCGCCGCTCTCGCGCCATTGTCGGATCGCGGCCTCGAAGGCGGCCGCATCGTTATGCGCCACCTCGGCAGTTTCGGCGCGGCTCGCTTTGGCGCCCTCGCGAATGCTGGCATGGACGAGATCGTCGAGCACGATCAGGTCGCCGCGCTGCGGCAGCGCGGTCAGCACCGCGAAATTGGCGATGTAGCCGCTGGAGAAGAACAGCGCCGCCTCCGCGCCGAAGAAACGCGCAGCCTCCGCCTCGACCTGCTCGTGCTCCTCGCAATTGCCACGGAGCAGCCGCGAGCCGCCGGCCCCGATCGGCGTGCCGGCCTCGATCGCGGCAATCACTGCCTGCTTCATGCGCGGCGCATTCGCCAGCGCGAGATAGTCGTTGGATGCGAAATCGATGCCGTCGCGGGGCGCGAGGCTGCGCAACCGGTTGTCGCGCTCCAGCGCCCGCAGCGCGGACAGATAGCGTTCGCTCATGTTTCGTTCTGAAACGGACATCCTGCGATCCGGTGACAGCCCGCTTGCCGGGCAACGGATTTGTGGGCTGATTACGATGTCGCTGCAAGCCGTGCAATACGCCCCCGGCCAGCCAATCCGGCATGGGAGCCAGCCGAAATTCCGGAGGTGAAAATCGTGTTTGGATTGAAAGGCATCCGGGCTTCTTTAGAAGGATTATGATTTAAAAGACAGCGCCTTTCTTCCATCCTGAAAGCGTGTTACCCGCTGTCCTGACGTAGAGCCTGATTTCGATCCTTGATAGCGCTGTCCGCGATGGTCGAACGGCTGGGTGATGGCAACCCGCGCGGTCAAGGTGCCGCATTCTCGAACTCGAGCCGCGATTGGGCCGAAGTATGAAAACATTCCGTGTTCTGGTGACGTGGCTGGCGTGTGTGGTGATCGGAGCGTCCGGCTCGCCGCTTCTGGCGCAACAGGTTTCCCAGCCTCAACCCGCACAGTCCCAGAGCATGCCCGCCGCTGCTGCGCCGGCCCCGGCTGCAACCGCCGCGCCGACGGCGACGGAGGCGACGGTGATTTCCACCGACGGCAAGATGTCCAGGGGACCCATGCTCACCGGGCACGATCTGTCGCCGTGGTCGATGTTCATGTCCGCCGACATCGTCGTGAAGGCGGTGATGATCGGTCTGGCCTTCGCCTCGCTGATGACGTGGACGGTCTGCTTCGGCAAGATGCGCGAGCTTGCCGTCGCCCAGCGCCGGTTGCGCAAGGCGCTGGCGGCGATCCACGAGTCGCGCTCGCTCGCCGAGGCCCGCGTCGCGCTCGGTGCGCAGAAGAGCATCCTTGCCGCGTTTCTTGGCGCGGCGGTGCAGGAGTTGCGCCTGTCGAGCGGCATCGACACCGATACCGGCATCAAGGAGCGCGCGGCGTCGAGCTTCGCTGAGCTGGCGCGCGCCGAGGCGCGCCGCATGCGGCTCGGCATGGGTGTGCTCGCCACCATCGGCGCGACCGCGCCGTTCGTCGGTCTGTTCGGCACCGTGTGGGGCATCATGAACAGCTTCATCGGCATTTCCAAATCGCAGACCACCAATCTCGCCGTGGTCGCGCCCGGCATCGCCGAGGCGCTGCTCGCCACCGCGCTCGGTCTCGTCGCCGCCATTCCCGCCGTCATCATCTACAACCACTTCTCGCGCGTCATCCGCAAGTACCTCGAGATGGTCGGCCAGGCCTCCGGCGCCAGCGCGCGGCTGCTTTCGCGCGATCTCGATCGCAGCCATCTCGATCACGGCCATGGCGGCGCTGTCTCGCACGCCGCGGAATAACGGAGCCGGCGATGGGCGTGACGTTCAACGATGTGGATGACGGCGACGATTTCGGCGAAACGCACGAAATCAACGTCACCCCGTTCATCGATGTCATTCTGGTCCTGCTGATCATCTTCATGGTGGCTGCGCCGCTGTCCACGGTCGATCTGCCGATCGACCTGCCGACCTCGACCGCGACGCCGCAGAAGAAGCCGGACAAGCCGACCTATGTCACCATCAAGCCGGACCTTGCGGTCGCGGTGGGCGAGACCTTCGTCAAGCGCGTCGATCTGGTGCGCACGCTCGACGCCAGCGGCGAGGGCAACAAGGATCGCCGCATCTTCCTGCGCGCCGACCGCACCGTGCCTTACGGCGAGATGATGGAGGTGCTCGAACTGCTGCGTCTGGGTGGCTATCTCAAGGTGGCGCTGGTCGCACTCGAGGGCGTGCCGGAAGGCGCACAGCAATCGGGGTCGGCGGCACCGGCGGCTGCGGCCGTCAGGCCGTAACCGGCGGGGGCGGTCATGATCGGCGATCTCTTGAAGAATCCCGCCAAGCGCCTCTGGGTCTATGCCGCCATTGCTGCGTTCATGCTGCATGCCGGCGGAGTTGCGTTCGCGATTGTCAATCTGCAGGGCGACGATCTGGACGAAGAGCTTGGCGCGGCCGGCCTGGTGATCGGGCTTGAACTCGCCTCGCCCCGCACCGAGCCGAGCGATCTGCCGCCCGGTCCCGATGCCGACGCCTCGGCCGCCTCGCCCTCGATCGTCGAACAGAAGGCCGAGCTGAAGCCGACCGACCTGCCGCAGGACAAGCCGGTTGAAAGCGAGGATCCGGACCGCGTGGTCTCGCCGGACAAGGCGAAGGATCCGTCCGAGGACGATCCCAACATCACCGCCAAGCAGGCGACGCCGTCCACGGAATCGGTCGCCTCCGAGGCCACCGCGATGCCGAGCGTCGAGAATACGCCGCCGTCCGATCGTTCGGTGACGTTGGCGCAGGGCACCGGGGCCAGCAAGCAGCGCGTCCGCACCACCTGGCAGAAGGAATTGATGGCGCATCTGGACAAGCACAAGCGCTATCCGGCCGACCGCGGCCAGTTGAACGTGCAGATCATGGTCAATTTCGTGCTCGACCGCACCGGCCACATTCTGTCGGCGACCGTGGTGAAGGGCTCCGGCGATGCGGCGTTCGATGAGGCGGCGCTGGCGATGCTGCGCCGGTCCGATCCGGTGCCCCAGCCGCCGCCGCTGGTCGCTGATGAAGGCTTGAGCTTCACGCTGCCTGTGGTGTTCCGGTCCAAGGGCCACGGGTAGGGCGGTTCATCCGCTTCACCGATTGTTTGGTATCGTTCCTTGTCACCGTCATGCCCGGCTTTGTGCCGGGCATCCACGCCTTCATGGCGTTTGCCCGATAAAGACGTGGATGGCCGGGCATAGGCGGAGCGAAGCGACGCCATTCTTCGAACGGCTATGCCCGGCCATGACGATGCTTATACTCAGGTCGTGCCGGCGCAATTTAGAACCCGCCGTGACGGAAGTTCTAATTTTCCGGCTTATGTGTAAGTGAGACCTTCAGCCCCGCGCGCGGGCGGCATGAGTGCGTGCATGATGCGTGCGCTTGGAAGCCTTCGCTTTCGACACGCGCCGCTTGGCGACGGCGACAGGCCGCTTGCTGGTACGCTTGGCGGTTGGAGCAGCCTTCGTGCCGGCGCTTTTGCGTAGCGCGTCGCGCAGATCGAGCGGCACGCCGTGCTTCTTCAACAAATCCGCGAAGGCTTCGTCGGCGAGGTCCTGCAGCGTCGCCATCCGGTCGCGCTCCAGTTGGCGCAGGCTTTGCCAGGTCTCCTCGTCGAAGGCGATCAGCTTACGCATCGGCCTTCGACTTCTTTTTTGCGCGCTTGGCCGGCGGCGGGACGGGAGCCGTCTTCGGCGTCTCCTCCGCCTTCAACTCGGTGACGTCGGCGTCGGGCAGGCGCGGCTGCCGCGTCCCGGACGGACGCCAGTTGCGATGTTCGAGTTCGTGGCGGTCGATGCCCATCAGCTTGCCTTGCGTTGCGGCCGGGCCTTGGAGCGTGTCGCCTTCTTGGTCGCCCGCTGCGGCGTACGGGCCGGCCGGCGCGCGGTTTTCGTCTCGCCGCCCTTCAGGCTCTGGCGCAGCGCATCCATCAGGTTGACGACGTTGCTTTCCTTGCGTGGCGCCGGCGCCTTGATCTTCTCGCCATTGCGCTTGCGGTTGATCAGCTCGGTCAGCGCCGCCTCGTAATGATCCTCGAAATGCTCCGGGTCGAAGTCGGTGGTCTTGGTCTCGACGATGTGCCGGGCGAGATCGAGCATCTCCTTGGTGACTTTGACATCCTTGATGTCGTCGAAATAGGCGTTCTCGTCGCGCACCTCGTAGGGATAGCGCAGCAGCGTGCCGACGATGCCTTTGTCCAGCGGCTCCAGCGCGATGATGTGCTCGCGGTTGGTCAGCACGATGCGGCCGAGCGCGACCATGTCCATGGCACGGATGGTCTCGCGGATTACCGCATAGGCGTCGTGGCCGACCTTGCCGTCAGGCACGATATAATAGGGGCGGATCAGGAAACGGTTGTCGATCTCGCCGCGCGGCACGAACTCGTCGATGTCGATGGTGTGGGTGGATTCGAGCGCGATGTTGTCGAGCTCGTCCTTGCTGACCTCGATGTAGGTGTCGGTGTCGACCTTGTAGCCCTTGACGATGTCTTCGGGCTCGACCTCCTCGCCGGTCTCGGCATCGACCTTGCTGTATTTGATGCGGTGACCGGTGTTCTTGTTGATCTGGTTGAAGCTGATCTTCTCGGTCTCGGACGTCGCCGGATAGAGGGCGATCGGGCAGGTCACCAACGACAGACGCAGAAATCCCTTCCAGTTCGCTCGCGGCGCCACGGCTTTACTCCACGCTACAGACCACGCGACTCAATCGGCGCCGGCCGGAATCGTTCCCGAAGGCTTTCGGCGAGCCCTGACAAGCTCTTGGCGGTCTGCTGACGGCTCTGGGCGTTCCTTTGATGGGCTCTTCACGCTCCTTCGGTGGTTTCAGGATACCTGAAACGGTGCTGTAAAACCGAACATGAACAAAACCGCGAAAAATTTACGAAAAATAAGCCAAACAGATCGGAAAACGTACGTGTTTTCAGTGTGTTAATCCCGATTTGGTTCACTGCCGAGTGTGGACTTTCGGTTACAGCATTTTGCTTCGCAATATGATCAAACACTGCCCATCGACTTGGTCCTGAACGAACTGAACTGATCTGGAGTAATCATGAAAAAGCTTCTTCTCGTCGCCGCCATCGCAGCTCTGAGCTCGACCTCGGTGCTCGCTGCCGACCTCGGCGCCCGTCCCTACACCAAGGCTCCGGCTTACGTCGCGGCTCCGGTCTACAACTGGACCGGCTTCTACATCGGTGCGCACGTCGGCGGCGCGTTCAACGGCTCCGACAGCTTCCTTGCCACGCCCGGCATCGTCGGCGCGCAGAAGGACGGCTCGTTCATCGGCGGTGGTCAGATCGGCGCCGACTACCAGTTCGCTCCGAACTGGCTGGTTGGCATCGAGGGCCAGATCAGCGGCCTGACCGACAACAACCGTACCTTCAGCACGGCCGCTGGCGACACCCTGCGTGATCGCAGCGACTGGCTGGCTTCGGTCACCGGCCGCCTCGGCTACACCTGGGGTCCGGGCCTGATCTACGTGAAGGGCGGCGCGGCGTTCCGTGACAGCGGCCTGCGTGGCACTGGCGCCTTCATCGGCGGCGTGACCGACCGTGACGACACCGGCTACACCGTCGGCGGCGGCCTCGAGTACATGTTCGCTCCGGCCTGGTCGGCGAAGATCGAGTACCAGTACTACAACTTCGGCACCACCACCGCAGTCGCCGGTCCGCTCGCTGTGAGCTACAAGGACGACATGCACACTGTGAAGGCCGGCATCAACTACCACTTCAACTGGGGTGGCCCGGTTGTCGCCAAGTACTGAGCTCAAGTACTAAGCTCTCCTGATCCTCTGGATCGCGGAAAGGCCGGCGCAAGCCGGCCTTTTTGTTTGTCGCGTGGCTGGAGCGAGACAAAATCCCTCCGTCATTGCGAGGAGTACCCGGATCGACGCTTCGCGCCGTCCGGGCACAGGCTCCAGCGACGAAGCAATCCAGCTTCTTGTTGCGGCTTCTGGATTGCTTCGCTCCGCTCGCAATGACGGCGGAGCGAGGCCCTGGCCGTGGGCGGCCTTGGTGTGTCGCAACGGGCAGGGATCAGATGCCGCTCTCCTCCAGCGCGGCGATCCGTTCGGCCTCCACAAGATCGCCGGCGGTGTTGGCGTTGAAGAACGTATCGTAGGGCTCGGTCGGCCAGCTCGCGGTGGCCGCGTCATGGCTGGCGATCCAGCGGCCGACGCCGCGCGCCTCGCCGCTGGCCAGGCCCGCGCGCAGCTCCTCGCGCAGCGTCACGCTCCACAGCGCCACCACATGGTGCGACTGCCCGCCGGAGGCGGCAACCGCGATCGGCGCACCGCTGTCGCGCTGGGCCGCGTGCAGCCGCGCCACCAGATCGCGCGGCAGGAACGGGCAGTCCGCCGCCGCGCTGAGCAGCCATTTCGCCTGCGGCCGGTGCGCCGCTGCCCAGTCGAGACCGGCGAGCACCCCGGCGAGCGGTCCGGGAAATCCCTCGATGGTGTCCGCCACCACCGGCAGGCCGAACGCGGCAAAGCGCGCCGGATCGCCATTGGCGTTGAGGACGAGGCCGTCGCATTGCGGGGCAAGCCGCGCGATCACCCGCGCCAGAATGGTCTGGCTGCCGATCCGCCGCATCGGCTTGTCGCCGCCGCCCATGCGGCGCGCGAGCCCGCCGGCGAGCAGGACGCCAGGTATGGCGGAGATTTCATCTTTCAAAATGGCCGCCTTTGCGCTTGTCTGATCTTCCTGCATAAAAGCAAGGCGGGCGCCTTGTCCATCGCATGATGGCGTCCGGTCGCCGGTCGCGATGGGTTCGCCATCGTGCGGCAGGGTTCTCCCGCAGGGCGGGAGGCAAGGATCAATGTAGCCATTTTGGTTCGGTGTCATACACGTTGCGCCCTTCGTCGAAACGACCTGGAGAGCGCGCGTGGTCTGGAGCGGAAAATGAAGTTGATCGGTCTGGCGGGATGGAGCGGGGCGGGCAAGACCACGCTGCTGTCGCGTCTGATGCCCTTGCTGATCGCCGAAGGCCTGCGGGTCTCGGTGATCAAGCACGCGCATCACAATTTCGATGTCGATGTGCCGGGCAAGGATTCCTGGGTTCATCGCAAGGCCGGCGCGATCGAGGTGCTGGTCACGTCCGCCAATCGCTGGGCGCTGATGCACGAGCTGCGCGGCGAGCGCGAGCCGGTGCTGCGCGATCTCATTCCGAAAATGTCGCCGGTCGATCTCGTCATCGTCGAGGGCTTCAAGCGTGACAGCCATCGCAAGATCGAGGTGCACCGCGCCGCCAACGCCAAGCCACTGCTCTATCCGGAGGATCCGCAAATCGTCGGCATCGCCACCGATGCGACGATCGAGACGCATCTGCCGGTGGTGCATCTCGACGACATGCCGGCGATCGCCGCGCTGGTGAAGGCGTCGGCGGTCGATGTCGCCGAGCTGTCAGCGCCCCGTATGGCGGGTGCCTGATCGCGATGGCGCAGCTTACCGACGATTGTTTCGCATTCGGAGGGCCGACGATGTCGGTCGACGAAGCGGTGGCGATGATCGCCGTGCGCATCGCGCCGGTGGCGGATACGCAGGTCGTGCCGCTCGCCGAGGCCGATGGCCGCGTGCTGGCGGAGCCGCTGATCGCGCGTTCGCCCCTGCCGCGCTTCGCCAATTCGGCGGTCGATGGCTATGCGGTGCGGAGCGTCGATCTGCCGTCCGCCGCCGAGGCGACGTTTGCGGTGGTCGATCGCGTGGCCGCGGGCGCCAGCGCCCATGCGCCGCTGACGGAGCGCGCGGCGGTGCGCATCTTCACCGGCGCGCCGGTACCGCAAGGCGCCGATACCGTGTTCATGCAGGAAGACGTGTGCGTTCTGCCGGACGGGCAGGTGGTGCTGCCGCATGGCTTGCCGGCAGGGGCCAATGTCCGCCTGTCGGGCGAGGACATCGCGGTGGGTACGGCGGCGCTGCCGCCGGGCCGCCGTTTGCGGCCGCAGGATATCGCGCTGGCGGCCGCACTCGGCGCCACCGAACTGAAAGTGCGGCGGCGGCCGCGCGTTGCGGTGTTCTCCACCGGCGACGAACTCGCATTGCCCGGCACCGCACCCGGCGCCGCGCAACTGTTCGATTCCAACCGCGTCATGCTGCTGGCGATGCTGAGACGGCTCGGCTGCGAGGTGAGCGATCTCGGCATTCTGCGCGACGAGGCTGCCTCGCTCGGCCCGGCGCTGCGCGCGGCCGCGCGCGGCCATGACCTCGTGCTGACCTCGGGCGGGGTCTCGACCGGCGACGAGGATCACGTCAAGGCGGCAGTGGAGGGGATCGGCTCGCTGGTGCTGTGGCGCATGGCGATCAAGCCGGGCCGTCCGGTGGCGATGGGCGTGATCGAGGGCGCGCCGTTCATCGGTCTGCCGGGCAATCCGGCGGCGAGCTTCGTCACCTTCGTCTACGTGGTGCGTCCCGCCATTCTGGCGCTGGCGGGCGCGGCGCCGGAGACGCCGGTGCCGATGATGGTGCGCGCCGCTTTCAGCTACGCCAAGAAGAGCGGTCGCCGCGAATATGTCCGCGCCAGCCTCGCGCACGGCGCGGATGGCGCGTTCGAGGCGACCAAATTCCCGCGCGACGGCGCGGGGATGCTGTCGTCGCTGGTGGAGACGTCGGGGATGGTTGAACTGCCCGAGCAAGTCACCAGCGTGGCGCCGGGACAGATAGTCGCCTTCTTTCCGTATACCAGTCTGCTGGCATGAGCCGGGATTTGCCGTCGATGACCGTGCTGGATCTGGCCGGGCTGAAATGCCCGCTGCCGGCGCTGAAGACCCGCAAGGTGCTCGCCACTTTGCCGCCCGGGGCGCGGCTCGAGGTGCGCTGCACTGATCCTATGTCCGTGATCGATATTCCGAATCTGGTCCGCGAGACCGGCGATACGGTCGAGGTGCAGAGGCAGGATCAGGCCATCGTCTTCCTGATCGAGAAGGCCGCCGGGCCGGCCCGGTAACACTTCCGCTGTCAAATAATCGGGTTTTCCTATCGGCTGATCGGATCAGGCGGTTCAACCTTTAGCCTATCGACAGTCGGGGCAGCCTCTGCCTGTAATCGAGCTTCAGAAAAACAAGAACGTATCATCCGTAAGATCGATACGTCGAGAAATCGGCAGGCCAACGCGCTGAGCCGATCACGTTCAGGCCGCTGAAGGCCGTGAGCATCAAACGCCTGAGCCAAGCAAACGAGCAGACATGCCCGGTAAGGGCTGCTGCCTTTCGGGAGGAGACGACTTATGACGTCCGTAGAGGAAACCGGGACCCTATCCGGGACCACCGCTGGCATTTTCGATCGCGAGCGCATCATTGCGAAGGCGGGCTTCAACCGCTGGCTGGTGCCGCCGGCCGCGCTCTGCATTCATCTGTGCATCGGCATGGCCTATGGCTTCAGCGTGTTCTGGCTGCCGCTGTCGCGGGCCATCGGCATCAACGCGCCGAAGACCTGCGCCGACATGACGCTGGCGCAGGAATTGTTCACCACCACCTGCGACTGGCGGGTGTCGAGCCTTGGCTGGATGTTCACGCTGTTCTTCGTGCTGCTCGGCGTCTCCGCCGCGATCTGGGGCGAGTGGCTGGAACGGGTCGGCCCGCGCAAGGCCGGCTTCGTCGCGACGCTGTGCTGGTGCGGCGGGCTCGTGCTCGGCGCGATCGGCATCTACACTCATCAGCTCTGGCTGCTGTGGCTCGGCTCCGGCGTGATCGGCGGCGTCGGCCTCGGCCTTGGTTACATCTCGCCGGTGTCGACGCTGGTGAAATGGTTTCCGGACCGCCGCGGCATGGCCACCGGCATGGCGATTATGGGCTTCGGCGGCGGCGCGATGATCGGCGCTCCGCTCGCCAACATGCTGCTCGACTACTTCAAGACGCCGACCGATGTCGGCGCCTGGCAGACCTTCCTGGTGATGGGCGCGATCTATTTCGTGTTCATGACCATCGGCGCGTTCTCCTATCGCATCACGCCGCCGAACTGGCGCCCCGAAGGCTGGACCCCGCCGGCCAAGGCCAACGCCATGATCACCACCGGCCACGTCCATCTCGACAAGGCGCACAAGACCAGGCAGTTCTGGCTGATCTGGTGGGCGCTGTGCCTCAACGTGTCGGCGGGCATCGGCGTGATCGGCATGGCTTCGCCGATGCTGCAGGAGATCTTCGCCGGCAAGCTGATCGGCCTGCCGGATCTCAACTTCGGTCAGCTCTCGATCGAGCAGAAGACCATGATCGCCGGCATCGCCGCCGGCTTCGCGGGCCTGTTGTCGCTGTTCAACATCGGCGGCCGCTTCTTCTGGGCCTCGCTGTCGGACAAGCTCGGGCGCAAGAACACCTACTACACGTTCTTCATTCTCGGCATCATCCTCTACGCGCTGGTGCCGACCTTCGCCGCCACCGGCAACAAGGTGCTGTTCGTGCTCGCCTTCGGCATCATCCTGTCGATGTATGGCGGCGGCTTCTCGACGGTGCCGGCTTATCTTGCCGACATCTTCGGCACCCAGTTCGTCGGCGCGATCCATGGCCGGCTGCTGACGGCGTGGGCGACCGCGGGCATCATCGGCCCGGTGGTGGTGAACTACATCCGCGAGGCTCAGATCGCGGCCGGTGTGCCACGCGCGCAGGTCTACGACTTCACCATGTACATCCTGGTCGGCATGCTGGTGCTCGGCCTGATCTGCAACATGCTGGTGAAGCCGCTCGCGCCGCACTGGTTCATGAAGCCGGAGGAAGTCGCGGCATTGCAGGCCAAGGGCGCCGTGGTGACGACGACCGGCGGCTCCTACGGCATCGGGAAGGGCGGTCTCGACGCCAAGGCGGCGATGTTCTGGCTGCTGGTCGGCGTGCCGCTGGCGTGGGGCGTCTGGCTCACCGTGCTGAGTGCGATCAGGATCTTCCACTGAGACGATCGCCTCATTGAAGCTCGATCAACACGGGCTGCGACGGTTCTGCCGTCGCGGCCCGAACATTTGGTGCGTGGAGTTCGGGTGGAACCTTGTGGAACCAAAACCGTCTCAAAGCGTTGTCTCGACGTGTCTGATTAAATCCCCGAATTTGCAGCGGAGTGTTTCGATGGATGACGTCATTGATCGCGTGATGAGCACCTTTGCCATGATGCGGAACGTTGACGGAGCAAGCCTGGAGGAGTCGCGCACCAAGCTGCGCAGCTACATCGACACGCTGACATCCGCAGGCCAGAACGATTCGCAGCGCCTCGCAGTCTACGGCCTTGCCTACCTGCGCGAACTGCATGACGGCCCGCAGGGCACCAACGGCCGCTAAGGCATTAACGACCCTGCCAGAACCCGCCGGAATAGCCTTTGACGGCTCTTGACCGCTTTGGAGTGGGGTGGGACACGGCATCAGCCCGCCATAATTGGGTGGTTCCACGATCCGCATCGGAGCAGGGAGCGCCATTTTGGGACGTTGGACGGCTGTGGTCGTGCTGGTGCTGGCGCTTCTCGGCGCGGGCGCGGTGACGGCTGTGTTCGTCTTCGATGACTCCCTCAAGGACGTCTGGGCGCAATTGTGGGACGAGCCCCCGCAAAGCACGGAAGATCAGCCCGCCGAGCAGCAAGCGCCGCCGCCCTTGCAGGCCAACGCCGACGCCAAGGGCGACCGGCTCGCCGCGCCACCGCCGAAAATCGACGAGCCTGTCAGTCTTGCGCTGGAAACCGCGCGGCAGACTCTGCTGACCCCGCCGATGGACCGCTGGATCGGCAAGCCGCCGCCGCCGAAGCCGACCACGGTGCTGCTCGACGACAAGCAGATCGCCAGCATCAAGCAGCGCCTGAGATTGACGGCGGCGCAGGAGAAATACTGGCCGCCGGTGGAGCGCGCGTTGAAGGATCTCGTGCTGATGCTGCACGAGCAGCGCCGCCGGCCGGTCGAGACGCTTGATCCGGACAACGAGACCGTGAAGCGGCTGCTTGCCGCCGCGGGGCCCTTCCTCAAGCAGTTGCGGCCCGATCAGAAGAATGAAATCCAGTCGCTCGCGCGCATGGCCGGTCTGTCCGGCGCCATCGCGGCGGTGAATTGAGCGCGCGTCGTATGGCGACGACTTTTCTTGATCCTACGAGAGAGCTTTCCCTGATCCCGCGAGAGAGAAAAGAGCAAGCCAGCTTTCTTCTGACCTCCCGCTTGCGGGGAGAGGGTCGGGGTGAGGGGCAGCGAAAGGGTGAGGGGCAGCGAAAAGCGATGGTGGCGCGAGAAGCGTCGATGCTAGCCCTTGCCGCCCGCCACTCCCGCCAGCGACAGCACGGTGTGCAGCAGCACGTTGGCGCCGGCGGCGCAGTCGCTCTGCGTTGCGTCTTCGGCCTCGTTGTGGCTGATGCCGTCCTTACACGGCACGAAGATCATCGTGGTCGGAATGACGTCGCTGAGATTGCAGGCGTCGTGGGTCGCGCCGGAGATCATGCGGCGACTCGGATAGCCGAGCGCGTTGCTGGCGCTCTCCACGGCATCGACCAGCTTCGGGTCGAAGCGCGGCGGCTCCTTGCGGAAGATCCGGTCGAGATCGATCGTCACCTTGCGGCGCTTTGAAATCTCCGCGATGGCCTCGCGCAATTCGGTGTCGAGCGCATCGAGCGTCGCTGCGGAGGCGCTGCGGAATTCCATCGTGAAGGTGAGGTCGCCGGGAATGACGTTGCGCGAGGGATTGGCGATCACGTTCTCGCCGACAGTGCCGACCGCGCCCGGCGCATGGGCGAGGGCGATCCGCTCCACTGCGAGCACGACCTCCGACAGCGTGACCAGCGCATCGCGCCGCAGCGGCATCGGCGTGGTGCCGGCATGGCTCGCCATGCCGGTGATCGCGCCGTCATACCACATGATGCCCTGGCCGGCCTCGACCACGCCGATGGTCTTGTGTTCGGCCTCCAGGATCGGTCCCTGTTCGATATGCAGTTCGACGAAAGCGGAAAACCTGCGCTGGCCGACCGGCTCCTCGCCGTCGTAACCGATGGTCTTGAGCGCTTCGGCGACGCTCACACCATTGGCGTCGCGCCGCGCCAGAATGTTGTCGGTGGTGTATTCGCCGACATAGGCCGCCGAGGCCATGGTGGCCGGCGCAAAGCGCGAGCCTTCCTCGTTGGTCCAGTTGATGACGCAGAGCGGCGCGTCGGTCTCGATGCCGGCGTCGTTGAGCGTGCGGACCACCTCGAGCGCGGCAAGGGTGCCGAGCACGCCGTCATACTTGCCGCCGGTCGGCTGGGTGTCGAGATGCGAGCCGAGCGCGACCGGCTGTTTGCTCATGTCGCGGCCGGGGCGGATCGCGAACATCGTGCCGAGCGCATCGACATGCACGGAGCAGCCCGCGGCTTCGCAGGCGGCGCGAAACCAGTCACGCACCTGTTTGTCCTCGGGGCCGAGGGTGAGGCGGCGCACGCCGCCTTTCGGCGTCGCGCCGAATTTCGCGGTGTCGTGGATGTCGCGCCAAAGCCGCGCGGAGTCGATCTGCAGGTTGGTCTTGTGCTTGGTCATGACTCAATCGATAGCGGAAGATCGCGGCGTTACCAACCCCGCGCGGTGGCCCACACCGCCTCGACCTTGCCGCCCCGCACCGCCACCAGCCAGTCATGCAGGTTCACGGTCGGGTCGCAATGGCCGGGAATGAGGCGGATGCGGTCGCCGAGCTTCACCTGGGCGCCGGCGGACAGCGCAAGCTGGCCGTGCTCGTCGGTCGCCTTGATGTAGGTGACGCCGTCCGCGCCGGAGACCACCGGCAGGCCGCTTTCCAGACTCATCGCTTTCAGTCCGGCATCGCACACCGCGCGGTCGGGCGCGGCGGCGCTGATCACGCTGGCCAGCACGAACAGCGCGTTGGCGAACGGCGTTGCGGTCTCGTTGCGTCCGTAGTCGGCGTCCATGAAGGCGTAGGAGCCGCATTGCAGTTCAGTGTAGATGCCGCTGGCGAGTTCGTTCTCCCAGGTGCCGGTGCCCGCGCCGGCGATGGTCTCGCAGGGCAGGCCGGCGTCGCGCAGCAGAGCCGCGGTGTCGCGCGCCAGTTTGGCGGCATGCTCGATCGCGGCGGCGCGCTCGGCCGGCTTGCGCAAATGCTGGGCCGCGCCGTGATAGGCCTGCAATCCGGCAAAGCGCAGGCCCGGCTTGGCGGCGATGGCGCGCGCCAGCGCCACCGCGTCCTCGCCCGGCGCGACGCCGCAGCGGCCCATGCCGACATCGATCTCGATCAGCACGTCGAGCGTCACGCCTTGCGCCTGCGCCGCCGCCGACAGCACATCGACCTGCGCCGGATGATCGACACAGATGGCGATCTTGGCGCGGCGCGCCAGCGTGGCGAGGCGGTCGGCCTTGGCGCGGCTGGCGATCTCGTTCGACACCAGCACGCTCGCAATGCCGCCATCGACCAGCGCCTCGGCCTCGGCGACGTTCTGGCAGCACATCCGCGAGGCGCCGGCCGCCATCTGCAGCTTGGCGATCTCGACGCATTTATGCGCCTTGGCATGCGGAGTGAGGGTGACGCCGTTCGGATTGCCGGCGACGCGGCGCGCCAGCATCGCGATGTTGTTCTCCAGCGCGGCAAGATCGACGATCAGCGCCGGAGTTTCGATCTCGCTGATGGACATGCCGGGTTCGGCGGGACGGCGCATGGTCATGACGGCTCCTGCGAGGAGAGAGGTAAGAGAGACAAAAACGGCGGCGGGGGCTATTTGCCGGTGAACACCGGCTTGCGCTTCTCCATAAAGGCTTTGCGGCCTTCCTCATAGTCCTTGCTGGTGAAGCAGGCCGCCGCTCTTTCGTCGCAGGCGGCGAGGTCACGAGCGCTCTCGTCCTTGAGCAGTTCGCCGACGATGAACTTGATGGAGTCGATGGTCAGCGGTGCGTTGCCGGAAATCGTCGCGGCGTAGTCGCGCACGTAAGCCTCGAGCTGGTCCGCCGGCACCACGCGGTTGGCGAAGCCCATCGCGCGCGCCTCTTCGGCGTCGAACAGCCGCGCGGTGTAGAAGATCTCCTTGGTGAAGGACGGGCCGACGATATCCATCAGCCGCTTCACGCCGGGATGGCCGTAGCCGACGCTGAGTTTCGCCGCCGGCACCGCGAAGCGCGATTCCGGCGTGCAGATGCGGATGTCGCAGCAACTCGCCAGCCCCATGCCGCCGCCGACGCAATAGCCGCGGATCATCGCAATGGTCGGCTTCGGACAATTGTAGACCGCGGCATAGCCGGCCTCGACCGCCTCGTTGTAGCGTTCGGTGCCGTCCTTGGAGGCGCGCTCCTCGGCGAATTTCGAGATGTCGGCGCCGGAGACGAACGCCTTCTCGCCGGCGCCGGAAATCACCACCACGCGGATCGCGGGATTGTCGCCGAATTCCTGCATGATCCGCGCGCAGGCCTGCCACATCTCCAGCGACACCGCGTTGTGCCGCTCCGGATTGTTGAAGATCATGTGTCCGACAGCGCCCTCGGTGCGGGCGATCATCTTGTCCGTCTGTGTCATCGTGGTTCTGCCTTTACGAATTCAGACGATTTTTGTCGCCTTGAGAGTTTCAATCTCGGCGTCGGCAAAGCCGAACTCGCGCAGCAGTTCGTCGGTGTGCTGGCCGACATCCGGCGGCGGCGCGACGAAGCTCGACGGCGTGCGCGACAGAGAGAACGGCTGCTTGACGAGGCGCACCTTGCGCTCGCCGGTGCCCGGCACGTCCTGCACCAGATCGAGATGCCTGACCTGCGGATCGTCGAACATCTGGTCGATGGAATAGATCGGCCCGCACGGCACGCCGGCCTTGTTCAACGCGTCCACCCAGTCGGCGGTCGAGCGGGTGCGGGTCACGGCCTCGATCTCGGCGTTGAGCGCGTCACGGTGGACCGAGCGCACCTTCGGCGAAAGATAGTCCGGCTTCTCCAGCAGGTCGGCGCGGCCGAGCGCATGCGCAAGGCGCTCCCAGATCACCTGACCGGTGGCGGCGATGTTGATATGGCCATCCGAGGTCCTGAACACGCCGGTCGGGATCATGGTCGGATGATTGTTGCCGGCCTGCTTGGGCACTTCGCCCTGCATCAACCAGCGCGCGCCCTGGAAATCCAGCATGAAAATCTGCGCCTGCAACAGCGAGGTCTGCACCCACTGGCCTTCGCCGGAGGCGTCACGCTCTAGGAGAGCAGTGAGGATGCCCATGGCGCAGAACAGCCCGGCGGTGAGATCGGCAATCGGAATGCCGACCCGCATCGGCCCTTCGCCCGGCGCGCCGGTGATCGACATCAGCCCGCCCATGCCCTGCGCGATCTGGTCGAAGCCGGGCCGCTTGGCGTAGGGGCCGTCCTGACCGAAGCCGGAAATGCTGGCATAGACGAGACGCGGATTGATCTTGCGCAGCGTCTCGTAATCGATGCCGAGGCGCGTCTTCACGTCGGGGCGGAAATTCTCCACCACCACGTCGGCTTTCTCGACCATGCGATAGAACGCCTGCCGCCCGGCCTCGTCCTTCATGTTGAGAGTGATCGCCCGCTTGTTGCGATGCAGGTTCTGGAAGTCCGGCCCGTGACGTGCGCCGCCAAGCTGCTCGTCGTCGGGCAGATCGGTCGGCGCCTCGATCTTCACCACATTGGCGCCCCAGTCCGCGAGCTGCCGCACCGCCGTCGGGCCCGCGCGCACGCGGGTCAGATCGAGCACGGTGAAACGGGCGAGAGCTTGCGAGGCGTGCGGTGCGGACATGGGTGTTTCACTTCTCATTCTTATGCGGCGATCGCTCGTTCGAGGATCAGAGCCAACTTTTCACCTCTCCCGTGGGGAGAGGTCGGATTGCGAAGCAATCCGGGTGAGGGATTATGATCTATCGAGAAGTCTGTACCCCCTCAGCCCAACCCTCTCCCCGACGGGGAGAGGGAGAAGTCCCGTGTTGAAATAGAGTCTGGATGAGCCCAGCCCCATGCAAGTTAGCCCGCGTCGGCCTTCAGCCCTGCGGCCTCGATGCCGGCGATCGCGCATTCCTCGTCATTCTCCGATGTGTCGCCGCTGATTCCCACTGCGCCGACGACATGGCCGCTGTCATCCTTGATCAGGACTCCGCCGGGCACCGGGATCAGCGAACCCCTGGCCAGCGTGTTGACGGCGCCCACGAAGAACGGCTGTTCATTGGCGCGCTTGAAGATTGCGCGCGAGCCGATGCCCATGGCGAGCGCGCCATAGGCCTTGCCGTGCGCGACTTCGCCGCGCATCAGGCTGGTACCGTCCTGCGCCAGCGAGGCCTTGATGCAGCCGCGCTCGTCGAGCACGAAAATCGCCAGCGGCTTGATCTTCTTCTCGATCGCCTTGGCGAGCGCGGTGTCGAGAATCTTGCGGGTGGTGTCGAGGGTCAGCGTGGTCATCGAAAAATCCTCTTCGGCTTGGAAATGGTCATGCGCTTTCAGCATGCGGTGTGCCGGCGATCAAGCCCGCCGGCACATGGCCGCCGTGGCTAGGGCGCAAGCGAGAGATGGTTCAGCCCGGCGTCGTCGAACGACTTGCGGATGCTGCCGTCCTTCTTGGCGTCCTCGATGAAGGTCTTCACGTAGCCGAGCGCGGCGGGCCGGTTCTTCTGGATGCCGATGGCGACGCCCACGGTCTGGAACGCACCGTCGAGGATGCGCGAGCCGGGAAGCTGCTTCTGCAGCTTGGGCAGGGCGTCATGGGTCAGTGCGAAGGCCTGCACATCGCCGGATTTCATCATCGCCACGGCCTCGTCCACCGATTTGGCGGTCACGACGCTGGCCTGTTTCAGGCTACGCGTCGCGGCGCGCATGGTGGTCGAGCCGTCGATGCCCGCGACCTTGACGCCGGCACGGTCCACGTCGCCCATCGTCGCGATGCCGGTCGATGCCCCGGCGAGGTAGGTGCTCTCGATCACGAAATAGGGCGGGCTGAAATCGAGCCGCTGCTTGCGCGCATCGTCGGCCGGCATGAAGCCGATGTCGATGATGCCGGCGGAGACCGCGTCGGTGAGTTCACCGGTGGTCGCGGTGATATGCAGATCGACCGGCACGCCGAGTTTCCTGGCGAGCGCGTTGCCGATGTCGAACGCCGGGCCGCGCACGCCGCCGGCCTCGCGGGCTACAAAGATCGGCGTCGGCGCCGGGGCGTAGGCGACGCCGACACGCAGCTTGCCGGTGGGCACGAGTTCTTTCAGCACTTGATCCTCGACAGCAATCGCTTGAGTGGAAAGGGTTTGGGTGGAAATCAGGCTCGCTCCGATCAATCCCAGAAGTGCAACAATTCTCATCGTCTCCTCCCGTTGATTCTCCGGCGTATTGACGGCCGGTGTGGCTAGCTTGGATGATGGTCTGTTGGAGCCTTGTCGAGGCTCATCGCCAGCACGCGCGCGACATGCAGCGCGCCGCGGCCCGAGCCGTCCTTGATCTGATGGCGGCAGGAGGTGCCGTCGGCGACGATCAGCGCATTGGCGGCTGCGCCGCGCACGGCGGGCAGCAGGCTGCGCTCTGCCATCGCGATGGATTCGTCATAGGTATCGGCGCCGTAGCCGAACGCGCCGGCCATGCCGCAACAGCTCGACTCGATGGTCTTGACCTCGAGACCGGGGATCAGCCGCAGGATCTTCTCCACCGGCTTGAACGCATCGAACGATTTCTGGTGGCAATGGCCATGCACCATCGCGGTGTCGCCGATCGGCTGCAGCGGCAGTTGCAGGCGGCCGCTCGCGGCCTCGCGCACCAGGAATTCCTCGAACAGCAGCGCATGCGTGGCGATCGCCTTGGCAGCATCGTCCTTGCGCAGCGACAGCAGTTCGTCGCGCAGCGTCAGCAGACAGCTCGGCTCCAGCCCGACGATCGGCACGCCGCGCGTCACGAACGGCGACAGCGTCGCGACGATGCGGTCGAGTTCGGCACGGGCATGGGAAACCAGACCGGCGGAGAGGAAGGTGCGGCCGCAGCACAACGGACGGCTACCTTCCACCGGCTTCGGCAGGTGAACGCGATAACCGCCGGCCACCAGCACGCGCAGCGCGTCGTCGAGATTCTCGCGTTCGTAGCAGCGGTTGAAGGTGTCGGCGAACAGCACCACCTCGGGACCATTTTCCGAGCCGACCGCGGTGGCCTCCGGCGCGAAGGTGTCGCGCCGCCATTCCGGCAGGTCGCGCCTGGCGCTGAAGCCCGCGACCTTTTCCAGCGCCCAGCGCAGCAGGCGGCTCCTGTTGCGCAGATTGACCAGCGGCGCGAGGGCGGAGGCGAAGGCAGCGTAATGCGGCAGATAGCCGACCAGACGGTTGCGCAGCGTGAGGCCGTGGCTCTTCACCCGTGCCGCCAGCACCTCGATCTTCATCTTCGCCATGTCGACGCCGGTCGGACATTCACGGCGGCACGCCTTGCAGGAGACGCACAGCTTCATCGTTTCCATCATCGCGTCGGATGACAGCGCGCCGGGACCGAGCTGGCCGGAGATCGCAAGCCGCAGCGTATTCGCACGTCCGCGCGTGACATCCTTCTCGTTGCGGGTGGCGCGATAGGACGGGCACATCACGCCGCCCTCGAGCTTGCGGCAGGCGCCGTTGTTGTTGCACATCTCGACCGCGCCCTGAAAACCGCCGGCGGCGCCGGGCCACGCGGACCAGTCCAGTTCGGTCGCAAAGTCCTCGACCTTGTAGCCGGGCTTGAAGCGGAACAGCGAGCGGTCGTCCATCTTCGGCGGATGCACGATCTTGCCGGGGTTGAGCGTGCCCTGCGGATCGAAGCGCTCTTTCACTTCCTCGAAGTCGCGCACGATGCGCGCGCCGAACATCTGCTCGTGGAATTCGGAGCGCACCAGGCCGTCGCCATGCTCGCCGGAGTGGGAGCCCTTGAACTCGCGCACCATGGCGAAGGCTTCCTCGGCGATGGCGCGCATCGCGTTGACGTCCTTCTCCAGCCGCAGATTGAGCACCGGGCGCACATGCAGGCAGCCTTCGGAGGCGTGAGCGTACATGGTCGGTTTGGTGCCGTGCTTGGCGAACACCTTGTTGAGACGGTCGGTGTATTCGGCCAGATGCGGCAGCGGCACCGCGCAGTCCTCGACGAAGGAGACAGGTTTGCCGTCCTGCTTCATCGACATCATGATGTTGAGGCCGGAGGTGCGGAAATCGGTGATCGCCGCCTGCAGCGCCGGCTCGGTCACATCGACCACGCCGCCCCATTTGCGCTGGGGATTGCCCCAGTTGAAGCCGAGGTCGCCCATCAGTTCGCCAAGCTGCTTCAGCTTGGCGAGATTGGCGTCCTGATTTTCCTCGGCGAATTCGACGATCAGCAGCGCGTCCGGCTCGCCGCGCACCACCGCCTCGATGGTCGGCTTGAACATCGCGATGTCGCGGCCGAGCGCGATCATGGTGGCATCCACCAGTTCGACCGCGATGGGTTTGAGCTTCACCAGATGCTGCGCGGCATCCATCGCCTCGTAGAAGCTGCCGAAATGGCAGACGCCGAACACCTTAGGTCCGAGCAGCGGCCACAGCTTGAGTTCGACCTCGGTGGTGAAGGCGAGGGTGCCTTCGGAGCCGACCAGAATGTGCGCGAGATTGTTGACCTCACCGTTTGGCGTCAGCGCGTCGAGATTGTAGCCGCCGACGCGGCGCTGCACCTGCGGAAAACGCTCGGCGATCTCCCTGGCCTCGCGGCTGCCGAGCGCCAGCAGGTCGCGAAACAGGTCGCGGCCGGGCTCCTCGACATTGGGCCACGCGGTATCGCGCGGCAGCGGGCCGAAATCGAGCAGGGTGCCGTCGGCCAGCGCCGCCTTCATCGACAGCGTGTTGTC
The DNA here is from genome assembly GCA_017305455.1 of Hyphomicrobiales bacterium. Lineage (GTDB taxonomy): Bacteria > Pseudomonadota > Alphaproteobacteria > Rhizobiales > Xanthobacteraceae > Afipia. The sequence goes on from JAFKKO010000114.1 coordinate 93,514, forward strand.
GCGCATGGTGCCGTAGCGCAGCGAGCGGCCGCCGCAGGAATTGTTGCCGGCCATGCCGCCGATGGTGGCGCGCGAAGCGGTCGAGACATCGACCGGAAACCACAGCCCGTGCTTCTTCAGTTGCCGGTTGAGATCGTCGAGCACGATGCCGGGCTGCACCACGCAGGTGCGCTTCTCGGCATCGAACGAGATGATCCTGTTGAGGTGCTTGGAGACATCGACCACCACGCCCTCGTTGATGGTCTGGCCGCATTGCGAGGTGCCGCCGCCGCGCGGGGTCACGACGCGGCCCTCGTCGCGGGCGATCGCCATCGCGGTCAGCGCTTCCTCGGTGGTGCGCGGCACCACCACGGCGGCGGGGGTGATTTGGTAGAACGAGGCGTCGGTGGCGTAGCGGCCGCGGCTGAAGGCGTCGGTCAGCACATCGCCTGTGATCTCCGCCCGGAGGCGCTGTTCAAGCCGGGAGGGGGCTGCGGTCGGCATGCGAATTCCTTAACACGGAGCCGGGGGCTTGCTCTCCCGCGCGGGGCCTTCATCTTTCACGCGGGGATCTTCATCCCGCGCAGTTTTTTCGTCGGCGCGCAGGCGGGGCCTTCACTCCCCGCCGCAGGATTTTTATCCTCGGCCCGCCGGCGGTCTTGGGTCCCGTGCGGAGCCTGCTCATGGCCCGGAGCGGGCGTTTATCCCTGGCCCGCGAGACGATCTCTCAAATTCGTTGGTCCGGCCAGCCGACCGGTCCATTGGTCAGTTCGAACAGCAGACCGGTGTAGCCACCCCTTCGGTTGGCGCCGCGACCCGGCACGGTTTTGCGAGTTTGTCGTAAAATAAAATGCAAAACAATCGGATACGCATCTTATTTTTGCATTCATTTATTTGGTGGCTTGACCGGCCGTAGGGGCTGCGTGGGACGGCGGCGATGACAGGACATCATCATTTGAGGAGTTCATGGCGCCGCCGGAGCGCTCGGCCGCGGCCTTCTGCTTGTTGCGCAGGTGGTTGAACAGGATGTCGGCGAGCTCGCTGCCGGCGCGGCGGCGCAGCGCGTCGATGATGGTCTCGTGCTCGCGCATCGCCTCGCCCCAGCGGGCGCTGTCGCGGGCGAAGTTCGCCGAATAGCGCACGCGGCGGATGCGGCCGGCGAAAGTGGCGTAGGCCGCCTGCAGCGCGCTGTTGCGCGAGGCTTCCACGATCTTCTGGTGAATGAGCTGATTGACGCGGAAGTAATTGTGCATGTCCTTGTGCAGATAGAAGCCGTACATCTCGTAATGCAGGCGTTCCACCTCCGCGACTTCGGCATCCGTAATGTGCTCGCAGGCGAGGCGTCCGGCCAGCGCCTCAAGTCCGCCCATCACTTCGAACAGTTCGTGCAGATCCGTCTCGCTGAGCGAGCGCACCCGCGCGCCGCGATTGGGCAAGAGTTCGACGATGCCTTCGGCGGCGAGAACCTTCAGCGCCTCGCGCAGCGGCGTGCGCGAGATGCCGAGCAGATCGCACAGCTCGCGCTCCAGGACGCGTCCGCCATCGGGAATATTGCCTTCGACGATGTAATCGCGCAGCCGCGACAGCGTCTCGCCGTGCAGCGAGCCGTCCTTGGAATCGGCGCTAGGTGCGTCCAGCGCGGTGACCGCTCCAGTCATTCCGGGAATCATGGGTTTCATCACCGCAACATTAATAAGGGGGGCCTGATCCGTCGAGCGTAATTTTGAATGCAAAAACTTCTTGATCAATATATGAATTAATGCAAGTCTACTTTTGGTTCGACCAATATAAAAAAAGGGCTGGAAGCAAGTGACTCATCATCAAGGGCGCCATTTCCTGCAAATTCCGGGTCCGAGCCCGGTCCCCGACCGCGTGCTGCGGGCGATGGACATGCCGGTGATCGATCACCGCAGCGCCGTCTTCGGCGAGCTCGGCAAGGCGGTGCTCGGCGGCAGCCAGAAGATCTTCCAGACCTCCGGTCCCGTGCTGATCTTCCCGTCCTCCGGCACCGGCGCGTGGGAAGCGGCGATCGTCAACACGCTGTCGCCCGGCGACAAGGTGCTGATGGTCGAGACCGGTCATTTCGCCATGCTGTGGCAGAAGATGGCGCGGCGTTTTGATCTCGATGTCGAATTCATGCCGGGCGACTGGCGCCATGGCGCCGATCCCGCCGCGATCGAGGCCAGACTTGCCGCCGACAAGGCTCATTCCATCAAGGCGGTGATGGTGGTCCACAACGAGACCTCGACCGGCGTCACCAGCCGCATCGCCGACATCCGCAAGGCGATCGACAGCGTGGGACATCCGGCGCTGTTTCTGGTCGACACCATTTCCTCGCTCGGCTCGGCCGACTATCGGCACGAGGAGTGGGGCGTCGACGTCACCGTCAGTTGCTCGCAGAAAGGCTTCATGCTGCCGCCGGGCCTCGGCTTCAACGCCATCTCGGAAAAGGCGCGCGCCGCCGCGAAGACCAACAAGATGCGGCGTTCGTACTGGGATTGGGAGGAAATGCTCAAGCTCAACGCCGACGGCTTCTTCCCGTACACGCCCGCGACCAACCTGCTTTACGGCCTGCGCGAAGCCATCGCCATGATGCTGGAGGAGGGGCTGGAGAACGTCTTCGCCCGTCATAAACGCCTTGCTGCTGCAACCCGCGCCGCGGTCGAGCATTGGGGGCTTGAGGTGCTGTGCCAGGACCCGGCGGAGTATTCGCCGGTGCTGACGGCGGTAATGATGCCGCCGGGCCACGACGCCGACAATTTCCGCAAGGTCGTGCTCGAGAACTACAACATGTCGCTCGGCGCCGGCCTGTCGAAGCTTGCCGGCAAGGTGTTCCGCATCGGTCATCTTGGCGAGTGCAACGAACTGACGCTGCTCGGCGCGCTGACCGGCGTGGAGATGGGCATGTCGCTCGCCGGCGTGCCGCATCGCGCGGGCGGTGTCGCGGCCGCGATGAATCTGCTAGAGGAGCGCAGCAAGGCAAACATGCCGGGCCATCTCAAGCTCGTGACGAAGTGAAATCGACAACGGTTTGAGCGGGAGCAAATCCCGCCGGCCGTCCGCCGGAAATACTGGCGGTAAGCAAAAACTCTGGGGAGAGTTTCATGTCTAACTACAACATTCTGATTCTAGGTGCGTCCTACGGCTCGCTGCTGGCATCGAAGATGATGTTCGGCGGCCACAACGTGACGCTGGTGTGTCTTCCGGCGGAAGCCGATCTGATCAACGCCGAAGGTTTCCGCGTGCGCATGCCGGTGCGCGGCCGCAAGGACCAGGTCGAGATCGATTCCCGCAAGCTGCCGGGCAAGGTGTCGGCGGCCGGTCCCGCCGATGTCGATCCGCGCAAATTCGATCTGATCGGTCTTGCGATGCAGGAGCCGCAATACGGCTCGGCCGGCGTGCGTGAACTGCTCGACGCGGTGGCGCGCTCGCGCGTGCCGTGCATGTCGATCATGAACATGCCGCCGCTGGCCTATATGCGGCGTATCCCCGGCCTCGACGCCGAGGCGCTGAGACCCGCTTATACCGCGCCGGAGGTGTGGGACAATTTCGATCCGGGCACGCTGACGCTGTGCAGCCCCGACCCGCAGGCGGTGCGCCCGCCGGAGGAGAAGGTCAACGTGCTGCAGGTGACGCTGCCGACCAACTTCAAGGTGGCGCGTTTCGACAGCGAGGCCAGCAACAGCATCCTGCTGCAGCTCGAGCGCGACATCGATGCGGTCCGCTTTCCCGCGCCGGAAGGGCCGATCGAACTGCCGGTGAAGCTGCGCTTCCATGACTCGCTGTTCGTGCCGCTGGCGAAATGGGCGATGCTGATGGCCGGCAATTACCGCTGCATCACCAAAGACGGCATGCGCACCGCGCAGGAGGCGGTGCATTCCAACCTCGCCGAATCCCGCTCGATCTACGATTTCGTCGTCGAGGTCTGCGTACAGTTCGGCGCTTCGCGCAACGAAATGGTGCCGTTCGAGAAATACGCCGCTGCGGCCGAAAGCCTCACCCGTCCGGCCTCCGCGGCGCGGGCGCTCAACAACGGCGCGCCCAATATCGAGCGGGCCGACAAACTGGTGCAACTGGTGGCGCGGCAGAAGGGCATGAGTCACCCCGTTCTCGACGCCATCGTCAACCTTGTCGATACAAGACTTCAGGCCAATCGAAACAAGGCGGCAGCATAGGAAATCCCTTAAAATGCGGCCTGCCCTGCAGAATCGTCACAAGTTTATGTTTGCGCCGGGGGCGTTTGTGGATACAGTCCGGCCGGCAAATCGTCTTTTAAAAGAAAGATTTGCATCCCCACATAAATTTGAGGTCGTGACGATGGTGGTTCATACGGGAAGGCATTTCCTACAGATTCCGGGGCCGAGCAATGTGCCGGACCGGGTATTGCGCGCAATGGACATGCCTACCATTGACCATCGCGGTCCCGAATTCGCGGCGATGGCCTTCCAGCTCATGGAGGATTGCAAGACCGTTTTCCGCACCAAGAATCCGGTGCTGATCTTCCCGTCCTCCGGCACCGGTGCGTGGGAAGCTGCGATCGTCAACACGCTCTCGCCGGGCGACAAGGTGCTGATGCCGGAGACCGGACAGTTCTCGGTGCTGTGGCGCCAGCTTGCCGCGCGTTTCAAGATCGAGGTCGAAACCATTGCGGGCGACTGGCGGCGCGGCGCCAAGGCCGACGAGATCGAGGCGCGTCTGCTCGCCGACAAGCAGCACGCCATCAAGGGCGTGATGGTGGTGCACAACGAAACCTCGACCGGCGTCACCACCCGCGTCGCCGAAATCCGCAAGGCGATGGATCGCGCCAGGCATCCGGCGCTGCTGTTCGTCGATACGGTGTCTTCGGCGGGTTCGATCGCCTATGAGCACGACGCGTGGGGCGTCGATGTCACGGTGAGCGGCTCGCAGAAGGGCCTGATGATGCCGCCCGGCCTCAGCTTCAACGCCATCTCCGACAAGGCGCTCGAAGCCACCAAGACCAGCCAGATGCCGCGCTCCTACTGGGACTGGAATGAAGCCATCAAGGCGAACAAGAGCGGCTCGTGGCCCTATACGCCGGCGACCAATCTGCTTTACGCGCTGAAGGAAGCGATCGCGATGCTGCATGAGGAGGGGCTGGAGAATGTCTTCGCCCGCCACATCCGCCACGGTGCTGCGACCCGCGCCGCGGTTCGCGCCTGGGGGCTTGAGCCCGTCTGCGTCGATCCGCTGGAATATTCGCCGGTCACCACCGCGGTGATGGTGCCGGAAGGGCATGACGCCGACGACTTCCGCAAGATCACGCTCGAGAATTTCAACATGTCGCTCGGCACCGGCCTCGGCCGGCTCAAGGGCCGCGCCTTCCGCATCGGTCATCTCGGCTATTTCAACGATCTGATGCTGATGGGCACGCTCGCCGGCGTCGAGATGGGACTGGATCTCGCCAGGGTCCCGCACAAGAGCGGCGGCGTTCTGGCGGCGATGGAGGTGTTGAAGGCGAAGGAGGACGTGCCGCTGCAGCGTTCGGCGGTGGCATAAATAACCGACTGACAAAATAACCGACTGACAAACGCGAACAACAATAAGCCGGGCCAACCGGTCCACCAACCAGGGAGAGAGTGAATGCGAAATGTCATGAAGGCTGCTGCCGCGGTGGCGGCACTGTCGATGTACGGCGTCACCGCCGCCAGCGCATGGGAGCCGACCAAGCCGGTTGAAATCGTCGTCGCGGCGGGCGCCGGCGGCGCTTCCGATCAGATGGCGCGCATGATGCAGGCCGCGATCCAGAAGAACAATCTGATGAAGCAGCCGGTTGTCGTTTCGCTCAAGGGCGGTGCGTCGGGCGCTGAAGCCCTGATCTACATGAAGGGCAGCGATGGCGACCCGAACAAGGTGCTGATCGCCTATTCGCTGATCTACATGCTGCCGCTGTCCGCCAAGATTCCGTTCAACTGGCGCGATCTCACCCCGGTCTCGATCATGGCGTTCGACCAGTTCGTGCTGTGGGACAACACCGAAGGCCCGAAGACCGTGAAGGACTTCATCGCCGCCGCCAAGGCCGCGAGCGCGCCGTTCAAGATGGGCGGCACCGGCTCCAAGCGCGAGGATCATGTCCTCACCGTGTTCATGGAGAAGAAGACCGGCGCGAAGTTCTCCTATCTGCCCTACAAGTCGGGCGGCGAGGCGGCGACCCAGCTCGTCGGCAAGCACACCGAAGCCAACGTCAACAACCCCTCGGAGAACCTCGAAGTCTGGCGCGCCGGCCAGGTTCGCGCGCTGTGCGTGTTCGACAGCGAGCGCATTTCCTACAAGGTCAAGGTGACCGACACCCAGTCGTGGAACGACATCCCGACCTGCAAGGAAGAGGGACTCGACATGCAGTATCTGATGCTGCGCGCGATGTTCCTGCCCGGCAAGGTGAAGCCGGAGGAGAAGGCGTTTTACGAGGACCTGTTCAAGAAGGTCTCGCAGACCGCCGAATATAAGGAATATATGGAGAAGCAGGCGCTCAAGCCGGCCTTCATCACGGGCCAGGACATGGTCAAGTTCCTCGAGAAGGATGATGCGGTCAACAAGGAGCTGATGACGGAAGCCGGCTTCGTCGCGAAGTAAGCTCCCCGCCGTCGCCTTCTGACGACCGTTCGCTAACGACCGTTCGACGCTTTTGAGGTTGGGTGCTGCTGCCGGTTGCCGGCGGCACGCCCGGTCTCGCCCGCCGCACGGGTTTTTCCGCCGCATCCGCACGATGAATCGAGCCCAGCGAAAGAAACGATGGCAAAATCCGACATTGAAATCGTCGTCGACGATCCGACCGCACCGGCGGAAGACTCGCCTGCCGTAACCAGTCTGCGCAGCGCCGACATCGCAACGATGCTGGTGCTGATGGGGTTCGCGGCGCTGATGGCCTATGACAACTGGCACACCGGCATCGCCTGGGCTTCCGATGGGCCGGAGCCCGGCTATTTTCCGTTTTATTTGTCGGTGATCCTGTGTCTCGCCGCGGCCTATGGTGTGGTGGAAAAGCTCGTTGCGCGCAGCGATGGCGGGGCTTTCGTCACCCGCGACCAGTTGCGCCGCGTGCTGCTGGTGTTCCTGCCGACGCTGGCGTTCTGCATCGCGACCCAGTGGCTCGGCCTTTATGTCGCGAGTTTCCTTCTGATCTCCGGTTTCATGATCTTCATCGGCAAGCTGTCGGCGTGGAAGTCGCTGCTCACCGCCTTCATTTTCTCGGCGGCGGCGTTCTGGCTGTTCGAGATCAAGTTCGACGTCATCATGCCGAAGGGGCCGCTTGAAGCCCTGCTGGGTTACTGAGGAGCCACCCCGATGGAAGCGCTCTCGCTTTTGCTTCACGGATTTTCCGTCCTGCTGACCTGGAAGATCCTTTCGTTGATGGTGGTCGGGCTGGTGCTCGGCGTGTTCGTCGGCGTGCTGCCCGGTCTCGGCGGTCCGAACGGCGTCGCCATTCTGCTGCCGATCACCTTCTCGATGGACCCGACTTCGGCCATCGTGATGCTGTCCTGCATCTACTGGGGCGCGCTGTTCGGCGGCGCCATCACCTCGATCCTGTTCAACATTCCGGGCGAGGCGTGGTCGGTGGCCACCACCTTCGACGGCTATCCGATGGCGCAGAAAGGACAGGCGGCCGAGGCGCTGACCGCCGCGTTCACGTCCTCCTTCATCGGCTCGCTCTGCGCGGTGATGCTGATCACCTTCCTCGCGCCGGGCATCGCATCCTTCGCGCTGCGGTTCGGCCCGCCGGAATTCTTCGCGGTCTATCTGCTCACCTTCTGCTCGTTCGTCGGTCTCGGCCGCGAGGCCAAGCACAAGACCGTCATTTCGATGGCGCTCGGCCTGCTGCTCACCGGCGTCGGCATGGACACGGTGTCGGGCACGCTGCGGATGACGTTCGGCTCCAGCGATCTGCTCCGCGGCGTCAACTTCCTGGTCGCGGTGATCGGTCTGTTCGGCATCAGCGAAATCCTGCTCACCATGGAGGAGCAGCTTGCGCTCAGGGGGCATGCTGCCGGCATCAGCCTGCGGGTGATCCTCAAGGTGTGGATGGAGATGCCGCGTTACTGGGTGACGCTGCTGCGCTCCTCGGCGATCGGCTGCTGGCTCGGCATCACGCCGGGCGGGGCGATCGCCGCCTCGTTCATGGGCTACAACCTCGCCAAGCGCTTTTCGAAGGAGCCGGAGAGCTTCGGCACCGGCCGCATCGAGGGCGTGTTCGCGCCGGAAACCGCCGCGCATGCTTCCGGCACCTCGGCGCTGCTGCCGATGCTGGCGCTCGGCATTCCGGGCTCCGGCACCGCGGCGATCCTGCTCGGCGGCCTGATGGTGTGGGGCCTCAACCCCGGTCCGCTGCTGTTCGTGGAGCACAAGGACTTCGTCTGGGGCCTGATCGCCTCGATGTATCTGGGCAACGTGGTCGGCCTCGTCATCGTGCTGGCGACCGTGCCGCTGTTCGCGGCCGTGCTGCGGGTGCCATTCTCGGCGATCGCGCCGATGATTGTGGTGTCCTGCGCGATCGGCGCCTTCGCGATCCAGAACGCGATGTTCGACATCTGGCTGATGCTGCTGTTCGGCTTCATCGGCTACGTATTCAAGAAGATCGGCATTCCGCTTGCCCCGCTGACGCTGGCCCTCGTGCTCGGCAACCGCGCCGAGGACGCCTTCCGCCTGTCGATGATCGGCTCCGGCGGCTCGGTCGGGGTGTTCTGGTCGAACTGGCTGGTCGGCTCGATCACCACGCTCGCCATCCTGCTGCTGTTCTGGCCGTTGATCGACAAGGCGATCGCCGGGCTGGGCCAGCTTCGGCGGCCGGCCAAGGCAGGTGCCTGAACCAAAATCGGCGTCTGAACCGATTTATTGTCCCGCCTCGACCCGCAGCCTGGTCCCCCCGGCTGCGGGTTAATTTTTAGTCTTTTCATAAACTTAGCCGGAGACGGGGCCGGTTCATCATTTTTTGCGTCGCAAAAGAAAAGAAATTGACCTTTCGCAAAGTGAGTGCTTACTTGCCGCAATGGCAGCACGTATGACAAGCGACTCGCGACGCCGGCAAATTCTCGAAGCCGCCAAAGGGTGCTTTGCGCGCCATGGTTTTGCCGGAACGACCACCAAAAGTCTGGCCGCGGCGGCGGGCATCTCCGAAGGGCTGCTGTTCAAGCACTTCGCCACCAAGGCGACGCTTTATGCCGAGATTCTCGCTGAATCCTGCGAGGCCGAGCCGGAACTCAACCGCCTTCTGGAGCTTGAGCCCTCGACCGCGACTCTGGTGGAGTTCGTGCGCCGCATGGTGCGGCATTTTCTTGCCATGCGGGCGAAAGCGGACCGCGAGGAAACGCAACGCCTGCGGCTGATCGTTTCCAGCCATCTCGACGATGGCGAGTTCGCCCGGCTGCTGTTTGAGAAGGTGGGGCATCTGGTGGCTCCGGTTTTCGTGGCGTCACTCGAACGGGCGGTCGCGGCCGGTGAAGCGACACCGGTTCAGGGCGCTCCGCTCAACCTGTTCTGGTACGGGCATCATCTCATTCAAATGGTCGCCCTGACACGGCTACCGGCGTCTCCGGCGCTGAACTATCCGAAGGATGAAGACCTTGAACGCGACTTGTGCGATTTCATTCTGCGCGGAATTGGGCTAACCGGGCCGGCCATCGCCGCCCATCTTGATTCCACGACCTCGACGAACGCCACGCAACATCGGATTGCAGAGAGCGCCTGACATGACCGTTTCGACCGACGCCAATATTGCCCCGAGGACGGCCGACAAAACCGGACGCGCAGCGCCGCTGCCGCCGCATCGCGTGCGCACGCGGCGCTGGTTCATCATCGTCGGATTGATCCTGCTTGTGGTCGTGGGCGGCTTTTGGGGCTTCAACGCCTTTCGCAGTCACATGATCGCGCAGTTCTTCGCCAACAACAAACCGCCGCCGGTCAATGTCAGCGTGGCGGAGGCGAAGAACGAGGTGGCCCCGAACATCCTGACCGCGATCGGCGATCTCGCCGCCGTGCATCAGGTCGATGTGTCGTCCGACGTGCCGGGTCGCGTCACCGAAATCAAGTTCACCGCGGGCGCGCGCGTGAAGGCGGGGGATCCGCTGGTCCAGTTGTTCGATGCACCCGAGCGCGCCGACCTTGCCAGCTACAAGGCGCAGACCCTCGCCGCCGAGCTTGCGCTCGATCGTGCCAAGGCGCTGCTGACCAAACAGGCGGGCACCCAGGCCACCGTCGATCAGGCGCAGGCCGCCTACGATCAGGCCAACGCCGCGATTGCCAAGACCGAGGCAGTGATTTCGCAGAAGCTGGTGCGCGCGCCGTTCGCGGGCGAGCTCGGCGTGCGCCGTGTCGAGGTCGGACAATATCTCAGCGCGGGCACCCAGATCGTGTCGCTCACCGACCTTTCCAAGGTGTTCCTGAACTTCACCGTGACGGAGAAGGACAGCGCCATCCTCAAGGTGGGGCAGACCGTCAAGGTGGTGGTCGATGCCTATCCGGGCCGCGCCTTCGAGGGCAAGATCACCACGATCGAGCCGCAGATCAGCTCTGATACCCGCAACATCCGCGTGCAGGGAACCATCGACAATCCCGAGGGCATCCTCAAGCCCGGCATGTTTGCCACCACCTCGGTGCTGCTGCCGCCGGAGCCCGCGCAGGTGACGCTGCCGGAAACCGCGGTCGACTACACGCTGTATGGCGACTCGGTTTTCGTCATCAAGGAGAAGAAGGGTGACGACGGCAAATCGTCGTTCACCGCGGAACGCTCGGCGGTGAAGACCGGCAAGCGCTTCGAGGGCAAGGTCGTGATCCTGTCCGGCGTCAATCCCGGCGACCGCGTTGTCGCGGTCGGCCAGTTGAAATTGCAGTCGGGCGCCGCGGTAACGATCTCGTCCGATCCGCCGCCGCCGATCCCGGCAAAGCCGCCGCGCTACTGAAGACCGGCACGGAGTTCAGAGCAAATGGCGTTCACCGACATTTTCATCAAGCGGCCGGTGCTGTCGCTGGTGGTCAGCCTGCTGATCCTGCTGATCGGCTTCAAGGCGGCGACGAGTCTGCCGATCCGTCAGTATCCGAAGCTGTCGAACACCGTGGTGACCATCACCACGGTGTATCCCGGCGCGTCTCCGGATCTGATGCAGGGCTTCATCACCACGCCGATCGAGCAGGCGGTGGCTTCCGCCGAAGGCGTCGACTACATCACCTCGTCGTCGGTGCAGGGCACCAGCACGATCCAGGTCTACGTCAAGCTCAACTTCAACCCGAACCAGGCGCTGACCGAAGTGCTGGCCAAGGTGAACTCGGTCAAATACCTGATTCCGAAGGAAGCCAACGACCCGGTGATCCTCAAATCCACCGGCCAGACCACGGCGGTGATGTATATCGGCTTCGCCAGCGACGAGCTCGGCGGCTCTGCGATCTCCGACTATCTGACGCGCGTGGTGCAGCCGATCCTCTCGACGGTGGACGGCGTGGCGTCGGCCGACATTCTCGGCGGCCAGACCTTCGCGATGCGGCTGTGGCTCGATCCCGCCCGCATGTCGGGCCGCGGGGTCTCCGCCGGCGACGTGGTCGCCGCGATCCAGGCCAACAACTATCAGGCCGCAGCCGGTCAGTCCAAAGGCTACTACGTCGTCTCCAACGTCACCACGAACTCCGACCTCAACAATGTCGAGCAGTTCAAGCGCATGACCGTCAAGGCCAAGGACGGCGCGCTGATCCGCATGGAAGACATCGCGACGGTCGAACTCGCGGCGCAGAGCGCCGACGCCAGCGTGGCGCTGAACGGCCAGCATGCGATCTTCATCGGCGTGCAGGCGACGCCGGAGGGCAACCCGCTCAACATCGTCAAGGGCGTGCGCGCGCTGTTCCCGGAGATCGAACGCAACCTGCCGCCGTCGCTGAAGATGACGGTAGCCTACGACTCCACCAAGTTCATCCAGTCGTCGATCGACGAGGTGCAGAAGACGCTGATCGAGGCCGTGGTCATCGTGATCGTGGTGATCTTCCTGTTCCTCGCCTCGTTCCGCTCGGTGATCATTCCGGTGGTCACCATTCCGCTGTCGCTGATCGGCGTCTGCTCGCTGATGCTGGTCATGGGCTTCAGCCTCAATCTGTTGACGCTGCTGGCGATGGTGCTCGCCATCGGCCTCGTGGTCGACGACGCCATCGTGGTGGTGGAGAACATCCACCGCCATCTGGAGGAGGGCAAGTCGCCGGTGCAGGCCTCGCTGATTGGCGCGCGCGAGATCGTCGGCCCGGTCATCTCCATGACCATCACGCTCGCGGCGGTGTATGCGCCGATCGGCTTCCTCGGCGGCGTCACCGGGTCGCTGTTCCGCGAATTCGCCTTCACGCTGGCGGGATCGGTGATCGTGTCGGGCGTCATCGCGCTGACGCTGTCGCCGATGATGTGTTCGGTGCTGCTGCGTCATACCGACCAGAGCCGCTTTGCGCAGAAGGTCGAGGACATCTTCCGCTCGGTCACCCGCGGCTACGGCCGGCTCTTGGACCGCTCGCTGGACTACCGGCCGGTCACCGCGCTGTTCGCCGTGGTGATCCTCGGCCTTGTCGGCTTCCTTTACATCAACACCAGCAAGGAGCTGGCGCCGGAAGAAGATCAGGGCATCCTGTTCTCGATGACCAAGGCGCCGAAATACGCCAACATCGACTACGCCAATTATTATGGCGACAAGCTCGACAAGGCGTTCGCCAAGTTTCCCGAGACCGATCTGCGCTTCATCCTCAACGGCATTCCCAGTCCGAACATGGGCATCGCCGGCATGATCCTCAAGCCGTGGGACGAGCGCAAGCGCTCCTCCACCGCGATGAAGCAGGAGGTGCAGAACGAGGTCAGCAAGATCGAGGGCACGCAGGCGTTTGTCTTCAACCTGCCGCCGCTGCCGGGCGGACCCGGCGGTCTGCCGATCCAGATGGTGATCAACTCCACCAACGACTTTCGTCAGGTCTATCAGGAGATGGCGAAGCTGAAGGACGCCGCGCGCAAGAGCGGCCTGTTCATCGCCGTCGACAGCGACCTCGATTTCAACCAGCCGATCGTGCGGGTGCGGATCGATCGCAGCAAGGCCAATGAGCTTGGCATCACCATGGCGGCGGTCGGCAACACGCTCGCCACCGCGCTCGGCGGCAACTACGTCAACCGCTTCAACCTCGAGGGCCGCTCCTATCAGGTGATCCCGCAGGTGCCGCGCGAGCTGCGTCTGACGCCGGACTCGCTCGACAATTTCTATGTCGCGACGACGACCGGCCGTCAGGTGCCGCTCTCGACCGTCGTGTCGATCCAGACCGGCACCGATCCGAACGCGCTGACGCATTACAACCAGCTCAACTCGGCGACCTTCCAGGCCGTCGCGATGCCGGGCGTCACCATCGGCAAGGCGGTGGAATTCCTGGAGGAG
>JAFKKO010000115.1 GCA_017305455.1 Hyphomicrobiales bacterium
ATCGTGTCGCGAGCGCTGCCCGATGCGCGCGACGGCCTCAAGCCGGTGCATCGGCGCATTCTCTACGGCATGTACGAGAACGGGTTCGAGTGGAACAAGCCGTACCGCAAGTCGGCGCGCACGGTCGGCGACGTCATCGGTAAGTATCATCCGCACGGCGATCAGTCGGTCTACGACGCGTTGGTGCGCATGGCGCAGGACTTTTCCATGCGCGTGCCGCTGATCGACGGTCAGGGCAATTTCGGTTCGGTCGACGGCGATATGCCGGCGGCGATGCGCTACACCGAATCCCGTCTGCAGAAGATCGCGCATTCGCTGCTCGACGACATCGACAAGGACACCGTCGATTTCCAGCCGAACTACGACAGCTCCGAGCGGGAGCCCAAGGTTCTGCCGGCGAAGTTTCCCAATCTTCTGGTCAACGGCGCCGGCGGCATCGCGGTCGGCATGGCGACCAACATCCCGCCGCACAATCTCGGCGAAGTGATCGACGCCTGTATCGCGCTGATCGACGATCCCGGCTTGAGCATCGACGACCTCATCAACATCGTGCCCGGACCGGATTTCCCGACCGGCGGCATTATTCTTGGCCGGCAGGGCATCCGCTCGGCCTATCACCTCGGCCGTGGCTCGATCGTGATGCGCGGCAAGGTCACGATCGACACCATCCGCAAGGATCGCGAGGCGATCATCGTCACCGAGATTCCCTATCAGGTGAACAAGGCCACCATGGTCGAGCGCATCGCCGAACTGGTGCGCGACAAGAAGATCGAGGGCGTCTCCGACCTGCGCGACGAATCCGACCGCGACGGCTATCGCGTGGTCGTGGAACTCAAGCGCGACGCCGTGCCCGACGTGGTGCTGAACCAGCTCTACAAGTTCACGCCGCTGCAGACCAATTTCGGCGCCAACATGGTGGCGCTGGACGGCGGTCGTCCGCAGGTGATGAATCTGAAGGACCTGCTCTCGGTATTCGTCGCCTTCCGCGAGAACGTGGTCTCGCGGCGGACGAAATTCCTGCTCAACAAGGCGCGCGACCGCGCTCATATCCTGGTCGGTCTTGCCATCGCGGTCGCCAATATCGACGAGATCATCCGCGTGATCCGCACCTCGCCGGATCCCGCCACCGCGCGCGACACCCTGATGTCGCGTGACTGGCCGGCGCGCGACGTGGCGGCGATGATCACGCTGATCGACGATCCGCGCCATCGCCTCGCCGAAGACGGCACCGCGCGGCTGTCGATGGAGCAGGCCAAGGCCATCCTCGATCTGCGCCTGCAGCGCCTCACCGCGCTCGGCCGCGAGGAGATTTCCGAGGAACTCGACAAGCTCGCGATCGAGATCGCCGACTATCTCGACATCCTGCGCTCGCGCGCCCGCATCCAGGACATCGTCAAGACCGAGCTTCGGGATGTGAAGGCCGAGTTCGCCACCCCGCGCCGCACCGTGATCATCGATCAGGAAGGCGAGGTCGAGGACGAGGATCTGATCCAGCGCGAGGACATGGTCGTCACCGTGTCGCACGCGGGCTACGTCAAGCGCGTGCCGCTCTCGACCTATCGTGCGCAAAAGCGCGGCGGCAAGGGCCGTTCCGGCATGCAGACGCGCGAGGAGGATTTCGTCTCCCGCCTGTTCGTGGCCTCGACCCATACGCCGGTGTTGTTCTTCTCCTCACGCGGTCAGGTCTACAAGGAGAAGGTCTGGCGGCTGCCGATGGCGGCGCCGAACGCACGCGGCAAGGCGCTGATCAACATCCTGCCGATGGAGCAGGGCGAGCGCATCACCACCATCATGCCGCTGCCGGAGGACGAGTCCTCATGGAGCGAACTCGATGTGATGTTCGCCACCACCGGCGGCAACGTCCGCCGCAACAAGCTGTCGGACTTCGTCGATGTCCGCCGCTCGGGCATCATCGCCATGAAGCTCGACGAAGGCGAGGCCATCGTCAACGTGCAGATCTGCACCGAGAATGACGACGTGCTGCTGACCGCCGCCGGCGGACAGTGCATCCGCTTCCCGGCCAAGGACGTGCGCGTGTTCCAGGGCCGCACCTCGATGGGCGTGCGCGGCATCGCGCTCGGCGGAGACGACCGGGTGATCTCGCTCACGATCCTGCGCCACATGGATGCGAGCGCCGACGAGCGCGCGGCCTATCTGCGCCGCGCCAACGCGGTGCGCCGTGGCGGGGTCGAGGACGAGGCGGGCACCGACAGCGAGGAGGCGACCGGCGCGATCGAACTCGGCGAGCAGCGCTATGTCGAGATGTCGGCAAGCGAGCAGTTCGTGCTGACCATCAGCGAGAACGGCTACGGCAAGCGCTCGTCGTCCTACGAGTACCGCACCACCGGACGCGGCGGCAAAGGCATCGTCGCGATGTCGGTCAATGATCGTAACGGCAAGCTGGTGGCGTCGCTGCCGGTCGAGGACAGCGATCAGATCATGCTGGTGACTGATAACGGCCAGCTGATCCGCTGCCCGGTGGAGGACATCCGTATCGCCGGACGATCGACCCAGGGCGTGATCGTGTTCAACACCGCGGACGACGAGAAGGTCGTCTCGGTGGAACACATCACCGAGGAAACCGACAATGGAAACGGCGGTTAAGGCCATTTCTTGAATAATCGCATTAACGGCGGTCGGTGGTCACGAGACGGACATTCGTGCTCACCGGCTGGGGTCCGGTGCCCCGCAGACAGGCCGCCGGCACGTTCGGCCAGGACGCCTCGGCGCAGATGCCGCTGGCGACCGACAGCCGGTCGCTTTTCGCCAGCGCGACGGGAACGCCCGCCTCGACGTTGGGGGCGAAGCCCGGCAGGACGGTGATGGCGAGCGCTATAAAGGCCGCGATGGCCAGCGCCGACAGGGCCTTGATCGTGGTGTCCTGGGTCTGAACCGTCATGTCCCGCTCCCGTCTGCCGTTGCCTTGCGGCTCATCAGCCTCGTCCCAACACGACGCCCGAGCGGGCGAAAAGGTTCGAGTCACCAGCAAATTAAAAGTCGCCGGATCGGCCGGTTTTCGTGGAACCGGCTTGCTTGCGGCTGACAGCGCGGCGGGTTAGGAGAAAGACATGTCTCGGGTCGCGCTGTATGCGGGGTCGTTCGATCCCGTCACCAATGGACATCTGGATGTGGTGCGGCAGGCCTGCGGTCTGGCGGATCGCCTGATCGTGGCCATTGGCGTGCACCCCGGCAAGACGCCCTTGTTTCCGACCGAGCAGCGGCTCGAGATGACGCGCGAGGTGTTCGCGCCGATCGCCGCCGAGACCGGATGCAAGATCGATTGCACCACCTTCGATGATCTCACGGTGACGGCGGCGCAGAAGGTGGGGGCGAGCCTGCTGATCCGCGGCCTGCGCGACGGCACCGACCTCGACTATGAGATGCAGATCGCTGGGATGAACCAGGCCATGGCGCCCACGGTCCAGACCGTGTTTCTGCCGGCCTCGCCGTTGGTGCGCCCGATCACCGCCACACTCGTGCGTCAAATCGCCAGCATGGGCGGCGACGTCTCGGCTTTCGTGCCGAAGTCGGTGGCCGCGCGGCTGAAAGCCAGATTTGGCGGTTCGGCCTAGCGCAACAATTGACGCGCCGCGCTTCGTTACACCGGCATTCGATCGCACGCTTTTTCAAAACCGGAGTTTCCATGATCAGAATTCTTGCTGTTCTTGCCGCCTTCGTGTTCGCCACCCCGGCGTTCGCGCAGGCGCTTCCCGCCGGCCTCGACAAGTCGAACGCCATCGTGATCGACACCACCAAGGGCCGTGTGGTGATCAAGCTGCGCACCGACATCGCGCCCAAGCACGCCGAGCGCATCAAGCAGCTCGCGCGCGACGGCTATTACAACAATGTGCCGTTCCACCGCGTGATCGAGGGCTTCATGGCGCAGACCGGCGACGGCCAGCGCTTCAACGGCACCGGCGGATCGAAGTATCCGAACCTTCCTGCCGAGTTCTCGAATGTGCCGTTCAAGCGCGGCACCGTCGGCATGGCGCGCGCCGGCGATCCGAATTCGGCCAACTCGCAGTTCTTTATCTGCTTCGGCGATGCCTCGTTCCTCAACGGCAAGTACACCGTGGTCGGCGACGTGGTGTCAGGCATGGATGTGGTCGACAAGATTAAGCGCGGCGAGCCGGTGCAGGACCCCGACAAGATGGTGAAGGTGCAAGTCGCTTCCGACATCAAATGAGCCGCACGGCGCGCGTTGCCGGGACAGCCGCGGTGCTGATGGCACTCGCGGTTGCTTCGGATCAGGGCGCGCATGCGGCTGACCAGCCGAAGATCGACAATCTGCAGCAACTTTTCGCGCGGCTGAAGAGTTGCTGGAAATCCCCGGCGCAGGAACGCGGCAAGCCCGGAATCGAAATCACGGTGCTGGTGACGTTCACCCGCGGCGGCGACATCCTCGGCGAGCCGAAGATCACCTATGAATCGAAATACGCCACCGACGACGAACGCCTGATGTACCGGATCGCGGTGGCGGAAACCTTGCAACGCTGCACGCCGTTGCCATTGACCAACGGACTGGGAAATGCCCTCGCGGGTCGCCCGTTCCGGATCAGATTTGACGACCGACGAACCCGATCAACCTGAATTCACAACAGAGAAGAGAACATGGCAGACACTGAAAACACTTTGATCCTCGAAACCACGCAGGGACCGGTCACCATCGAAATGCGCCCGGACCTCGCCCCCGGCCATGTCGCCCGCATCAAGGAACTGGTGCGCGAGGGCTTTTACGATGGCATCGTGTTTCACCGCGTCATCGAAGGCTTCATGGCGCAGACCGGCTGCCCGCACGGCACCGGCACCGGCGGCTCGGGCCAGAAGCTGAAGGCCGAATTCAACAACGAGCCGCATGTCCGCGGCACCGCCTCGATGGCGCGCGCGCAGAACCCCGATTCCGCCGATAGCCAGTTCTTCATCTGCTTCGACGACGCCACCTTCCTCGACCGCCAGTACACGGTCTGGGGCAAGGTGACGTCGGGCATGGAGAACGTCGACAAGATCAAGCGCGGCGAGCCGGTGCAGGATCCGGACAAGATCGTCAAGGCGCGCATGGCGCTCGACGCAGAGTAAGGCCTGCGTCTCTTTTAAGCTTTCCGCGTCCCATGCCCGGCCTCGTGCCGGGCATGGTCGTTCTGGCTCTCAACATTGCCGTTGCCCGGGCGCTGCAGGCCGGTCATAACGGGTTCGTCATGCGCACCGACCTGTTCGATTTCGACCTTCCCCCCGAAAGCATTGCACTGCGGCCAGCGAGCCCGCGCGATTCCGCCCGCATGCTGGTGGTGCGGCCCGGACAGGCGCTGCAAGATCGCTTCGTGCGCGAACTGCCGGACCTGCTCGCGCCCGGCGATCAGCTTGTGGTCAACGACACCCGCGTCATCGCGGCCCAACTGACCGGACGCCGGCTCGGCGGCGCCACCGAGCCGCGCATCGAGGCGACACTAATCAAGCGCATCGACGGCTCGCGCTGGCAGGCGCTGGTCAAGCCCGCGCGCAAGCTCAGCCCCGGCGATGCCGTCCGCTTCGGCAACGAAGGCCGCGTCTGTCTGCTTGGCAATCTCGACGCCGAGGTCGAAGCCAAGGGCGAGGGCGGCGAGATCACGCTTTCGTTCGCCTTCCACGGCCCGGTGCTCGATCAGGCGATCGCCGATCTCGGCGTGACGCCGCTGCCGCCTTACATCGCCTCGCGCCGCGAGCCGGACGATCGCGATGCCGGCGATTATCAGACCATGTTCGCGAGGAATGAAGGCGCAGTGGCCGCGCCGACCGCGGGCCTGCATTTCACGCCCGCGCTTGAGGCGGCGTTGACGGCGCGCGGCATCGGCCTGCATCGCGTCACGCTGCATGTCGGTGCCGGCACGTTTCTTCCGGTCAAGACCGACGATATCGAGGACCACCGCATGCATGCGGAGTGGGGCACCATTTCGCAGCAAACCGCCGATGCGCTCAACGCCGCGCGCGCCAAAGGCGGGCGCATCGTCGCGGTCGGCTCGACCTCGCTGCGGCTTTTGGAGAGCGCGGCGCGCGAGGACGGCACACTCGCTGCCTTCGCCGACGAGACCGCGATCTTCATCACGCCGGGCTATCGTTTCCGCGCCGTCGATATCATGATGACCAACTTTCATCTGCCGCGCTCGACGCTGTTCATGCTGGTGTCGGCGTTCTGCGGCCGCGAGACCATGCAGCAGGCCTATGCGCATGCCATCGCCGGCGGCTACCGCTTCTATTCTTATGGCGACGCCTGCCTGCTGTTTCGCGAGGGTGCGTCCGCGTGAGCGTGCCCAATCATTTTCAGCTTCTGGATCGTGACGGCGAAGCGCGCCGCGGGCTTCTGACCACGCCGCACGGCACGGTGCGCACCCCGGCTTTCATGCCGGTCGGCACCGCCGGCGCGATGAAGGGCATCCACTGGCGCGACATCCGCGACACCGGCGCCGATATCGTACTCGGCAACACCTATCATTTGATGCTGCGGCCCGGCGCGGAGCGTATCGCCGCGCTCGGGGGCCTGCAGGCCTTCACCACCTGGAACGGGCCGATGCTAACGGATTCCGGCGGCTTTCAGGTGATGTCGCTCGCGCAATTGCGCAAGGTGACGGAGCAGGGCGTCAAGTTTCGCTCGCATATCGACGGCTCGAGCTTTGACCTGACGCCGGAACGCGCCATTGAGGTGCAGCGGCTGTTCGGCTCCGACATCGCGATGCAGCTTGACGAATGCGTGCGGCTGCCCGCCGAGCGCGACGACATCGAGCGCGCGATGCGTTTGTCGATCCGCTGGGCGGAGCGCTGCAAGCGCGCGTTCGAGAGCGCGCCGGATGGCTACATGCTGTTCGGCATCGCGCAGGGCGGCGACGTGCCGGCGCTGCGCCGTGACAGCGCGCGCGCGCTGGTCGATCTCGGCTTTCACGGTTACGCCATCGGCGGCCTTGCGGTCGGCGAGCCGCAGGCGGTGATGCTGGCGATGATCGAGGAGGTCGTGCCGCTGCTGCCGCAGGACCGGCCGCGTTATCTGATGGGCGTCGGCACGCCGGAGGATATTCTGGAATCCGTGGCGCGTGGCATCGACATGTTCGACTGCGTGCTGCCGACCCGCAACGGCCGCCACGGTCACGCCTTCACCCGGCGCGGTGTGGTCAACCTGCGCAATGCGCGCCATGCCGACGACCCGCGCCCGCTTGACGAGGACAGCTCGTGGCCGGGGGCCAACAGCTATTCGCGCGCCTATCTGCATCATCTGATCAAATCGGGCGAGGCGCTCGGCGCGATGCTGCTGTCGGAAATCAACGTGGCCTATTTCCAGAGCCTGATGGGCGGCATCCGCGAAGCGGTCGCCGCCGGCAGGTTCAGCGCATTCCGCGAGGCGACGCGCGCCGGCTGGGCGCTGGGCGATCTGCCGCCGCGCTAGAATCTACCGGAAACGCGCGCCGCGGTTTGCCCGAAAGATCATGCTGCGAAAGTCGCCTGAAGCGCTGTGACGGTTCTCTTGAATGCCGTCGCGCCGGCATATTTCAGCTGGCCGCGAGTTTCCTGATCTTGTGCCTGGTTACGAAGCCGTGGCCGCAGGTCTCGCATGTCCACAGGTAGCTGATCTCGTCATCGCTCACCAGAGCCGAGGCTTCGGCGGCGATCATCGAGTCCGCGCAGATCGAACAAACAAGGCGATCGGTCGAGCGGGGCGGGGCAAAAGGCCTACGCGGCGTGGGCGACTGGACTTCAGCAAGTGCTGTCATCGTGACCCCCTGGGTATCTCGGCTGTTTCGAAAGCATACACCGCGAAGTTTGAAGATGTCGCAACACAAATACGTTCCTTTTGCGATAAATCATTTTGTTGCAATGCAGTGACTTTCACGATCAGGTTATCTCTTGCGTCTGCGTCGCCGCGCGTACACATGACGCTTTCATTCGCAACCCAATGCCTTCACCGGAGATTCCGATGGCCGCTCCTGCTCAATCCGACACCACTGCCCGTTCCGCCGGCCGCGGCCGCGTCTATGACAGCATCGTGGATGCGTTCGGCGATACGCCGGTCGTCAAGTTACAGCGGCTGCCGAAGCTGCACGGTGTCAACGCGACCATTCTTGCCAAGCTGGAATATTTCAATCCCGCGGCCAGCGTGAAAGACAGGATCGGTTCGGCGATGATTACCGCGATGGAGCAAGCCGGGGTGGTGGATAAGGACACCGTGCTGGTCGAAGCCACCTCGGGCAACACCGGCATCGCCCTCGCTTATGTCGCGGCCTCGCGCGGCTACCGTCTCAAGCTGGTAATGCCGGAATCGATGTCGATCGAGCGCCGCAAGATGCTGGCCTTTCTCGGCGCCGAGATCGTGCTGACGCCGCCGGGGCAGGGCATGAAGGGCGCGATCGCCGCCGCCGAGGATATCGTGCGCACGACGCCGAAGGCGGTGATGGTCCGGCAGTTCGAGAACGTGGCCAACCCGGACGTGCACCGCCGCACCACCGCGGAAGAAATCTGGAATGACACCAAGGGCAATCTCGATATTTTCATCGCCGGCGTCGGCACCGGCGGCACCATCACCGGCGTCGGCCAGGTGCTGAAGCCGCGCAAGCCCTCGCTGCGCGTCGTCGCCGTGGAGCCGGAGGAGAGCGCGATCCTCTCCGGCGGCCAGCATTCGCCGCACAAGATTCAGGGCCTCGGCGCGGGCTTCGTACCGGCGGTGCTGGATCGTTCGGTGATCGACGAGGTGGCGACGGTGAACAGCGCGACCGCGCTCGAGACTTCGCGGGAACTGGCGCGGCTGGAGGGTATTCCCGGCGGCATCTCCTCGGGCGCGGCCATCGCCGCCGCGCTGCAGATCGGCAAACGTCCGGAAAACGCCAACAAAACCATCCTTGCGATCGTGCCCTCATTCGCCGAACGCTATCTGTCGACCGCGCTGTTCGAGGGCATCTGATGGCCCAGCAACCGCCCCGCCGGCCGCGCACCTTGAGCGACGCCAAGACCGCGGCCGAGGCCGCGTTCAAGGCGATCACCACCAAGAGCGCGCCGCCTTTGCCAAAGACGCCGGCGGCGGTGCCCGGCGTGAAGGAGCTTGTCTCGCTGCGGATTGATCAGGACGTGCTGGAGCATTTTCAGGAGGGCGGGCCGGGCTGGCAGGACCGCATCAATGCGGCGCTGCGCAAGGCGGCCGGCAAGCTCGACGAATAAGCGGGCCGCATCAGGCGGGGCCGCGGGACAGGGTCGGCCGCGCGTCGTCCGCTGCTAGGAAAGAAAGTCCCGCCGGGCCGCGTACCGGACCCGTATCCGAGCGCTGGCGTGCGAGAGCGGTCGCGCGATGATAGCGGCAGCGGCGTGCGCGCGCGGTGCTGCTCTGTTACAGCCCGCTCAGATCCGAGGGCACGCTACCGAAGCTGCGCAGGATCTGGGCGTCCCTGAATTCGCCGGCGAGCGGGTCGCCGGTGCGGCTGAAGGCGAGGGCGCCGAGCATTCCCGCCATCCGCGACAGCGATTCGGCGCGCCGGATCGCCGCGCCCGCACTCTGAAATTCCTCGCCGTCGCCGGCCACGGTCTCGCCGCTGTCGTCCTGGGTGAAGGAGAGCGCTACGTAGTAAGTGATGTCCGCCATGATGATCGTCCCGATCATGTGATGAACTATCATGTTCTCTTTTTGTTCTTGTGTCAAACCCGTTTTCATCCCTGTGCGGCGGTGTGACGATTTCTGTTCAAGTCGTTGAGAAAAGAAGCCGTTGAGGAAAACGCCGACTTGCGCGGCGTGGGGTCCGGCGGACTTGACCCGACCGGACCCGGCCCCTACACACCGCGACGAGTGAGCGCGTAGCTCAGGTGGTAGAGCACGTGACTTTTAATCATGGGGTCGAGGGTTCGAGTCCCTCCGCGCTCACCAATAACGTCATGGAAAAACCGTGTCCCGCGAATGCGGCTATAACTGCTTGGGGACCCCGTAGTCCCAATTCACGAACACTGGAAAACTTGCGGCGCGAGCGTTTGGCCGTGCTGAGTTGCCGCCATTGTCGGGCTCGTTTCTGCAAGGTAGCAGGCGCAAGAAGACGGACGAAAAAGCCTAACCCGCAGCCTCAACCGCATTCAGGTAAGAAGAACGAAGAAGGTAATCCGCTCTGCGGAGGTCTGCTGGGAGTAGTAATGGCCAGACCGGGCTACCGCAAAATCTCTGCGCTTGTTGCGGAAAAAACACATTCCACCGGATCCTTATCAAGATTTAGCCATTTTTCTTGAAGTTCGCCCGGGGCAATGGTCCATCATTAATCATCGAATTTATCGATTTCAGAGGCTAACTCAGATGCATCTTAAACTCATAGCGGTGGCCCTTCTGGCCGGAACCTCAATTGCTTCGGCTGCGGACTTGCCGGCCCGCACCTATACCAAGGCTCCGATCGCTGCCCCCATGTACAACTGGTCTGGTTTCTACGCCGGCGTTCATGCAGGCTACGGTTGGGGAAATAACGACAGCCTGAATATCAACGGAACTACCCCGTTCCCAGCGGGAGCTGTTACGTCAACCGATGTGGACGGCGTGCTGGCTGGCGGGCAAGTAGGGTATAATTATCAGTTTGCTCCAAGCTGGCTGGTCGGCGTTGAGGCTGACGGTTCCTGGACCAACATCAAAGGTCAGAATTCCGCCCTCAGCACGGTCGCAGCGAACCGTTTTCAAACGACTAACCTGGAGCTGAACTGGCTCGCAATGGTCACTGGCCGCCTCGGCTATGTCGCTGGTCCTGCGCTTCTTTACGTAAAGGGTGGTGCGGCCTTCGGCGGCGTGAAGGGTGGCGGGGTTACCGTCAACCCGCTGACAGGCAACAGCCTCGTTTCCACGTCAGCGGGCAGCGAAACGCGCACGGGCTGGACGGTTGGTGGCGGCGTTGAATGGAATTTTGCAAGCAACTGGTCCACGAAGGTTGAATACAACTATGTGGACTTTGGTACCGACTCTGTTTCTCGTAATGTTGCCTACTTCGGGGGAGCAACGGGGCCGGCTACGCTTTTCCGCGATGCGACCACCCATTTTCATCTTGTGAAGGTCGGTCTCAACTATCGCTTCGGTCCATTTTAAGCTGCACCGCTTCACGCGAATTAATGAGCCCCGCTTCGGCGGGGCTTTTTATTTGAGGGGTTCAGCCGCCCTCCAGGCCATGAGCGCGAGCACGCAATTGCGTTCTTGAATTTCCTTGTGCGGAATATGGCCTATGCCGGTGAGCGCGTAATAGATCTTCCAACCCGCTCGCCGGAAACAGAGGGCGGCCAGCGACAAACCGCCAAGTATTCCCATCGGAAGATTTGCGAACCCGAACTCTCGCGCGACTTCGAAAGCAGCCTTATCCTCGATCTTAAAGATATCACGCGCCGTGAATTCGGGCTGCGCAATCTGGCGGAGGGGCCAAGGTTCGAGTCCCTCCGCGTTGACCGTTTTGACGATGCCGTCATGATGCTTCACGCCGCCGGAACGGCATGCGCGCCATGGGCTGCATCCGCGACCGGTTTCCTCAGGCGCTGGTTGATGATCGGCTTCAACACGAAGAAGCCGAGCAGCGCCGCGACGACGTTCATGCCGCAGCCCAATGCGTAGACGATGTGCCAGTTGCCGGTTGTCTGGGTCAGCAGATTGCCTAGCGGAACCAGCAGCGAGGCTGCACCTTTGGCGGTGTACATGATGCCGTAATTCGCGGTGACATATTTACGGCCGAACGCATCGCCAACGGTGGCGGCGAACAGGCTGAAGATGTCGCCCCAGAACAGGAACACCAGCGCATCGGTGATGATGAACGAGATCGCCGTGGTGCCGAAGAATCCGAACGCGGCGAGGCACAGCGCCTCGATCCCGAACGAGATTCCCATCATGTTGGCGCGCCCGATATGATCGGAAATCCAGCCGTTCAACGGCCTGCCCACGCCATTGGTGATGTTGTGCGCGGTGAGGGCGGCGACGATCGCGGGCGTGCTCATGCCGAAGATCACGACCATGGCATCGGCGATGCCGCGTTCCTTGGCGATCGGAGCCAGTTGCGCCGTCGACATCAGGCCGCCGGCTGCGACCAGGAAGAACATCAGATACATGACCCAGAAGATCGGCGAGCGCAGCGCCTGCGAGGGCGGCACGTCGTCGGCGCCCTGCGGCACCTTGATCTTCGCCACCGGCACCGCGTCGCTCGCGAGCGGCGCCTTGATGAAGTTCGAGATCACCACGATGATGACACCGTAGATGATCGCGAACACCAGGAACGTGTGCTGATAGCCGCTGCTTTCAATCATCGCGCGGATCGGCGCGATGGTGATCGCCGCGCCGGCGCCGAAGCCTGCCGCCGTCAGGCCGCCGCACAAACCGCGCTTGTCGGGAAACCATTTCAGCGCGTTGCCGACGCAGGTGCCGTAGACCGCGCCGCCGGCGATGCCGGCGATCGCACCGCCGAGATACAGCATCCCGAGCGACGATGCGCGCGAATTAATGAACCATGCGAGGAAGGTGCAAATGCCGCCGGCGAGCACCATCCAGCGCGGTCCGATGCGGTCGACGATGGCGCCCTCGAACGGCACCAGCCAGGTCTCGAGCAGGATGAAGATGGAGAACGCGACCTGAATCTCCGCCTTGCTCCATCCCCACTGATGTTGAATCGGCAGCACAAACAACGTCCAGCCGTATTGCAGGTTGGCGACGCTGGCCATGCAGATGATGCCGAAGACAAGCTGCCACCAGCGGTTGGCGCTTGGGCGCGCGACAGGGTTTTCAAAAATCGTTGAAGTTGACATGGTGAGTACTCCCCTGCGGGCAAGGCGCTCACGAGGTCAGCTTTCACCGGCTTCTGCGGGATGCCAGCAGTTATGGATTGAAATCTTTTCGAGCAACCCGCCGGCGGGAACAGCGTTCCAGCAGCCACGATTAACTTTTGGACATCATGATTGCAGGCGCGGACGCTGGCGTTTGCGCTTCGCTGTGAAGACCGGAAAGCGCGGAGCCTGCTTCTGGTGCCGGCGGCCCGGTCAGGCGCTGTCCTGAAAGCGCTGGAAATGAGAGCGTCAAAGCATTCAAGCGCAGGTTAGAAGCGCAGGAGGACAAGTCCGGCGCGCCGCTTTTCTCCGGCGACAGTTTGAGAGTTCTTGCCGTGCCTTCGCTTTTTTCGCGCGGGCCCTGGGTACAGCGGCCCCATGAAAAACCGCGCCGCCCGTGGAGAGACGACGCGGTAAGTCTGGGATGAAACGACTTTCGTCGACGGGAAAGTGGTGGCCAAGTGACCGCTGACAAAACCCGTGCTTGAAAACTAATGCTGAATCTCTCGGGTTCCCATGTGACACTTCGGCTGGTGTGACGACTTGTCCTGCCGACGGGGTCTATGCTGCGCCGCAAAATCAACCGAGGTCGGTCACGCTATTCGGTTGCGGCGCAGCGACGTATCCATTTGCGCGCTGATCCAATTTTGAGCATGGTTCCCGGCGCCACGGGGACCCACATCCATTAGCACGCAAACCCTCGACCGCACCCGCCGGACCGGCTCCGCTCTGGTCTGGATCGCGGCTGTCGTCCTGCCATTTCTGTTGCTCGCGCCGGCGATCTGGAACGGCTATCCGCTGCTGCAATACGATACCGGCGGCTATCTGGCGCGCTGGTACGAGGGCTACCTGGTGCCAAGCCGTTCGACGGTGTTCGGGCTTTACCTCTATTTCGGCCGCGGTTCGTTCTTCTGGATCAATCTCGCGGCGCAGGCGTTGGCGACGTTCTGGATCCTGCAACTGACGCTGCGGGTGTTCGGCATCACGCGGCCGGGCCGGCTGCTGTCGATCGGGCTTGTGCTGACGCTCGCCACCGCGCTGCCCTGGCTGGCCAGCATGCTGCTGACCGACATCTTCGCCGGTCTCGCGGTGCTGGCGCTTTATGTGCTGGTGCTGCACGGCGACAAGACCTCGCAGGTCGAGAAGGTCGCATTGTTCGCGTTTCTCGCCTTTGCCGGCGCGACCCACAGCGCGACCCTCGCGGTGCTGATCGGCCTGTGCTGCGTCGGCTGGATGGCGCGGCCGTTCCTGCGCGACAGGATCAGGGTCGCAGGATTGATGCAGGGCAGCCTGACCATCGTTGTCGGCGCCTTGATGCTGCTGTCCGCCAATTTCGCGCTGTCCGGCAAGCTGGCGTGGACGCCCGGCGGCTACGGCGTCGCCTTCGGCCGCATGCTGCAGGATGGCATCGTGGCGCGCTATCTCAACGACCATTGCGGCAAGATCGCCTTCAAGCTCTGCCCGTATCGCAACGCATTGCCGCCGACCGCCGACGACTTCCTCTGGGGCAACAGCATGTTCAACACGCTGGGCCGCTTCGAGGGCATGGATCGGGAGATGAGCTACATCGCGCTGCATTCGCTCGCCGAATATCCGCTGTGGCAGGCGCGCGCGGCGCTGGTCGCGACGGCCGAGCAGCTCGTGCATGTGGCGACGGGCGAGGGCACCCATGGCTGGATTCCGCACACCTACGGCATCATCGAACGCTATTATCCGCAGCAGATCGGCGCCATGCGCGCTGCGCGCCAGCAGCATTGGGATATCAATTTCAATCCGCTCAACTGGGTCCACGTCCCGGTTGCGCTGTTGTCGATGCTGCTGACGCTCGCGCTGATCGGCGCGGCGATCCGGCGGCGCAGGCTCGACGACCTGACGCTGCTGGCCAGTACGGTGGCGCTGGCGCTGCTTGGCAATGCCTTCGTCTGCGGGGTGATCTCGGGGCCGCACGACCGCTACGGCGCGCGCATGGTCTGGATCGCGACCTTCGTGATGCTGGTGGCGAATGAGCTGCGGCGGCGGCAACAGGCGCGCGACGATACGCCGGACAGGACGGCGGGCATTCCGGCGGCGCCGCCTACAGGCTTGAGGTGACCGAGTCCGGGCCAAGATCGCGCGAGAGAGGCTGGCTCTCCAGCCATATTCTTCCTGCCTCAGGCACCATGATCGGCGTCGCCGCGACCCTGATCGGTCTGGTCAAGATCGCGGAAGCGCGGATCGGTCCCAGTCATGTCGATGAATTTGCCGCGTTGACCACGCTGCCGTTCCTGGTCAGTGCCATCGCGTCCTATATCTCGATGCGGCATGAGCGGAACGCAAAACTCAGCGCGCGCTGCGAACTGCTTGCCGACCAGACTTTCCTGGTCGGGCTTGTCAGCATTGCCGTGGTCGCGGTGTTCTTCGCTTATGAAGTGATCTAGCGGCGCAGATAGGGGGAGCTGTTGTTTCCCCCTATCTGAACGGTCGTCTTAAGCCATGCCGGTTTGACGGGCCGATGCGGAGCCCGCTCCGCCGGGCGCGCGTTCGTTGCTCTTGTCGATGAAGTTGCGGCGCATCGGCCTGATCACGAAGACCGCCAGCATGGCCGCGATGATATTGGCCGCCACCGCCATCACGAACACGGCGTTCCAGCCATATTGCTGGGCGAGGATACTGCCGAGCGGCACCAGCAAGGCCGCCACGCCCTTGGCGGTGTAGAGCATGCCGTTGTTGGTGGTGGCGTACTTCGCGCCGAACGTGTCGCCGCTGATCGCCGGGAACAGGCTGTAGATTTCGCCGAACACGCCGAAATAGACCGCCGTCGCCAGCACGAACACCATCGGGATGTGGCCGTAGTTCGCCAGCGTCAGCAGCATCACCGCCCCTGTGCAGAACGTGAATAGCATGGTGTACTCGCGGCCGATGATGTCGGACACGTAGCCGAAGAGCGGACGTCCGAAGCCGTCGAAGATGCGGTCGAGCGAGATCGCCATGGTCAGCGCCGCCATCTGGATGCCCATCAGATTGACCGGCTCATTGGCGATCTTGAAATCCTGTGCGATCGGCGCGATCTGCGCGGCCACGATCAGTCCGCCGGATGCGACCAGCACGAAGGTGGCGTACAGCACCCAGAAGATCGGCGTGCGCAGGGTCTGCGAGGGCGTGAAATCGGCCGTCGTCTGCGGCAGATTGAGCTTCTTTTCCTTGACCGGCAGGTTGAAGGCCGGCTGGCGCAGGAAAAAGCCGAGCAGGCAGATGATGACGCCCTGGCCGATGCCGTAATAGAAAAACGCCGCCTCATAGCCGCTTGAGTCGATCATCTGGGCGATCGGCAGCACGGTCAGTGCCGCGCCCGCGCCGAATCCGGCCGCGGTTGCGCCGGCCGCGAGGCCGCGGCGGTCCGGAAACCATTTCAGCGCGTTGCCGACACAGGTGCCGTAGACCGCACCGGCGCCGATGCCGCCGATTACGGCCGCGACATAGAGCACGGCCACCGAGCTTGCGTAGGAGTTCAGCACCCAGCCCAGCGCGACCATGACGCCGCCGAACAGCACCACGATGCGGGGCCCGTAGCGGTCGACGAACCAGGCTTCCACCGGGACGAGCCAGGTCTCCGTGACAACGAACAAGGTGAAGGCCAACTGGATGGCGGCGCGGCCCCAGTGGTATTTCTGGTCGATCGGATCGACGAACAGGGTCCATCCGTATTGCAGGTTGGCGACCATCGCCATGCAGCCGATGCCCATGGCGAGCTGAAGCCAGCGAAATCCGCCTTGCCCCTCGGCCGGAAGCCGAGACGCCTCTGAATCCGTCAATTTTTTCTCCCGTGAGGGGCTGGCGTCGGTCCGGCCCCAGTCCTGTAGGGTGAATCTGGTATACTAAATACCAGAAGGCAACGTAACGGCGCAAAGTGTGAGAATTGTTGGCGTCCTTTGTGCAAAGCAGAAATATAACCAGATATCAGCCTGATACGACTACATATTCATCCGTGTTGGAAATGGCGGGAGCGCTGAAGCGCGCTTTGGTCGCAAGCACGCTGTCGCAAATGCAGTATCTTGATACCGCATGACAATTCCATCCGCGATCCGGGGCCTCACCGCGCGTCGGTTCGCACGTCGGAGGCCACCGGCTGCTGAACGGTCGGTAGTGTCGCCCGGCGCAGCCCGATCAGTTCGGCGGTGCGAATGGCGGAGTTGCGCCAGAACGAGAACGAGTTGATGCGCGAGTTCTCGAGGATGGCGATGGCCACCGCCGAGAGGAACGGCAGGCTCTGCAGCACCAGCACGCCGGCGAAGATGTAGATCTCGCGGACTTCCTTCTGGTTGAAGGCGACCAGCACCACCGCGCCGATCAGCAGCAAGGCGCCGATCACCGCTTCCCAGAACGCCTGGAATTCGACCGACATCATCGACAGGCCGCCCTTGGAAGTGCGGGCGAACGGCAGATGTTCGGTGATCAGGCCGTTGGCCACCGCGCGCGAAACCGTCCATTGCACCGACATCGCGGCGACCATGGCGCCGAGCATCTGCCCGATCTTGATCGGCACGCGCAGGCGATAGAGCGTCAGGAAGTGAGCGAGCGACACCACGAACGCTGCGATGATCGGCAGCGTCAGGATCTTGTCGGGGATGGCGATGTCGGCGAACGAGACCACCGGCACCCAGATCAGATTGAGGATCGCGACCACGACGCCGAGGCTTTCCGCGCCGAGCCAGTTCAGCCAGCCGAGCGCGAATTCGCGCTTCTGGTCGGGCGTCAGCCGGCTCGCGCCGGGCAGGAAGCGCCGCCAGTGCTTCTTGACGATCTGGAAGCCGCCGTAAGCCCAGCGGTGGCGCTGCTTTTTGAAGGCTTCATACGTGTCGGGCAGCAGGCCGTGGCCGTAGCGGCGGTTGGTGTAATGCGTGGTCCAGCCCTGCTCGATGATGGCGAGGCCAAGGTCGGTGTCCTCGCAGATGGTATCGCCGGCCCAGCCGCCGGCCATGTCCATCGCGGCGCGGCGGATCAGGCACATGGTGCCGTGCACGATGATGGCGTTCATCTCGTTGCGCTGAACCATGCCGATGTCGAAGAAGCCGGCGTATTCACCGTTCATGATGTAGTGCATCAGCGAACGGTCGCCGTCGCGATGGTCCTGCGGCGCCTGCACCAGGCCGACATGCGGATCGGCGAAGGCCGGGACGAGGTCCTTGAGCCAGTCCGGCGTCACCACATAGTCGGCGTCGATGATGCCGATGATCTCGGCGTCCGCGGCGGTGCGCGCCATGGCGATCCGCAGCGCGCCGGCCTTGAAGCCCTGCACCTTCTCGGCATTGATGAAGATGAAGCGCTCGCCGAGGGTGCGGCAGTGATCCTGAATCGGCTGCCAGAAGGTCGGATCGGGCGTGTTGTTGATGATCACCACGCACTCGAAGTTCGGATAATCGAGCCGGGCCACCGCATCCAGCGTCTGCTTGAGCATCTCCGGCGGCTCGTAATAGGCGGGGATGTGGATCGAGACCTTCGGAAACTTGCCGTCCGCCGGCGGCGGCAGCGGTTCGGCGATCAGCCGGACCGGCTTACGGCCGAACGCCACGGTGGCGATTTCCTCGATCCGGGCCATCGCGATCGCCACCAGCGGCACCAGTAGGATGACGCCGAGGGTGAGGGCGAAGGCGGAGCCGAACACGAAGTAATGGCCGTTCCAGTAGGCGAAGACCGCTGCGGCCCAGGCGCCGGCGGCATTCGCCGCCACCGCGAGCACGAAAGCCTGCATCGCGGTCGGGCGGATCAGGCGCAGGATCGGCAGCGACAGCAACACGCCGACGAGCAGCGCGATGAGAGCGAGCTTCCAGTAATCCTGATTGACGATCGGACCGGTCCAGGAAAATTTCGGCTGCCGGTCGGCGTTGAGAATGCCCCAGTAGGGACCGACGCCGCCTTCGAAGAATTTCCAGGGCTGATCGATCGCTTCGACGATGTTGTAGTCCATGCCGATCGCATCGGCGCGGGTGACGAAATTGCGCAGCACCTGGGCCTGCTCGAAAGGACCCGGATTGGCGTTTTTCAGGTTGTAGCCGGCGCTCGGCCAGCCGAATTCGGCGATGACGATGCGCTTGCCGGGGAAGGTGTTGCGCAGCAGGTTGTAGAGGTACATCGCCTGATCGACGGCCTGCTTGTCGGTGAAGTTTTCCCAGTACGGCAGGATGTGCGCAGCGATGAAATCGACCGCCGACGACAGTTGCGGATTGTCGCGCCAGATATTCCAGATTTCACCCGTGGTGACAGGGACATTGACCTGCTTCTTGACGCGCTGGATCAGCGCGATCAGGTCCTCGACCTTCTGCTCGCCGCGGTAGATGGTCTCGTTGCCGACCACGACGCCGATGACGTTGCTGTTGCGGCGGGCGAGTTCGACTGCGGCCTGGATCTCGCGCTCGTTGCGGTCCGAATTCTTGTCGATCCAGGCGCCGACCGTGACCTTGAGGCCGAATTCGGCGGCAATCGGCGGGACGAGTTCGACGCCGCCCGTCGACGAATACAGACGGATCGCCTTGGTCATGGCGGAGAGCGTCTTTAAGTCGGCGCGAATTTTCTCGATGGTCGGAATGTTGTCGACATCGGGATGGCCGCTGCCTTCAAACGGCGCATAAGAGACGCTGGGAAGGATACCCTTGAAGTCCGGAGCTTGCTGTTGGTCCCGCAACACACCCCACAGGGCGGCGTG
The DNA here is from genome assembly GCA_017305455.1 of Hyphomicrobiales bacterium. GTDB lineage: Bacteria > Pseudomonadota > Alphaproteobacteria > Rhizobiales > Xanthobacteraceae > Afipia. The sequence goes on from JAFKKO010000115.1 coordinate 19,442, forward strand.
AAGGGCGGTTACACAAAGCAGAACGGCGACGACAGCGCGCATCGCAACAAAACCATACCGGGACCAACGTGGAAGTGTGACGGGCCTGTCCCCAAGGCTCGACCAGGGCGGCGCTCAAAGCTTAGCCAAGCTCGCTCCTTTACGCCATGCGCTTTAACATCTCGTATGATGCGATGGCGTTTTAAGGGCCGTTTCGCGGGACATTTCGAAAAACTTTGCGCGAATGTCCCGCGCGGACGGCTTACTTGGCCGGCGCGGGCGCGGGCGAGGCGGGAGCCGGGTTCGCCGGAGCAGGGGGCGGCGCTGCGGCAGCACCGGCCGGCTGCGCCGACGGGTTGATCCAGCAGGCGTGGACGCGGCTGTTCAGCGTCTCGGCGACCTTGTTGTCGATCTGGCCGCCGAACCGGACCAGACAGCGGAACGTCGCCTGGACGTGGCCGCCGGGGCAGCCGAAACGGTCGTAAAGATCAAGATGGCGGAAGGCGGTGTCGAGATCGTCGCGCCACATCAGGCTGACCACACGGCGGCCGAGCCAGACACATTCCGGATTGCCGGCAGGGCCGTTGATCGCCTTGGACGCTTCGACGAATTCGTCCGCCTTGCGCTGGCCTTCCTTGGCGGCGGCTTCGGCGGCCGCGGCGGGCTGCTGGGCCTGCTTCGACTGATCCTGCGGCGGGCGCTGTTGGTCGCCGCTCTGGGCGGCGGCGGCAGTGATGCCAAGCAAAAGCGCCGTGGAGACCGCCAGCCCGCGCGACGCCACGTATCGATAGCCAGATAGAAAGACGCTCATGTGGTCCCCGAGTTTAACCGAGCCTGCAGCCGCAGGACATTATTTTGATGCCGCCCAAATGGGTCTCCATTGCGGCGAGACTCTCGCAAGGCGGCACACTGAATCCCATGACGGACATTTGCATTTTTGTCCAGCAATTGGGAACTTGGAGATGTTTTTGGTGATGCCCGCGTCCATCGCCGTGGGTTACGGTGTGTCGGGCCTTGGCAGCGTAGCGCCGAAGGGTTAATCGAACGGCCTTCAGGAGGACGGAACCCATTTCGCTTCGCACCCCGCTCGCGCTGCTCCTTGTTTCGTTGGGCATCATCGCCGGAATCTGGCTTTGGCTGGCCAGGCCGGTAGCGCTGACGCGCGCGCCGATCGATCCGGCGGCGAAGCTCGAATGCGTCTCCTACACCCCGTTCCGGGGCGACCAGACCCCGCTCGATCCGTCGCTTTATGTCTCCGCCGATCAGATCGCCCATGATCTGGAGCAGCTTGCCAAGATCACGCGCTGCATCCGCACCTATTCGGTCGATGTCGGGCTCGACCAGGTGCCGGCCCAGGCCGCCAAGTTCGGCCTCAAGGTGATTCAGGGCATCTGGCTCGGCAGCGACCGCTTCAAGAATGCCCGGCAGATCGAAACCGCCGCCGCGCTCGCCAAGGCCCATCCCGACACCATCGAGTCGCTGGTGGTCGGCAACGAGGTGCTGCTGCGCGGCGAGATGACCTCGGCCGACCTGGTCGCCGCGATCCGGCTGGTGAAATCGAAAGCCGGCAACGTTCCGGTGACCTATGCCGATGTCTGGGAATTCTGGCTGCGCTATCGCGACGTCTACGACGCGGTCGATTTCGTCACCATCCATATTCTGCCGTACTGGGAGGACTTCCCGGTCCGCGCCAAATACGCTGCGACCCATGTCGATTCCATCCGCAAGCGGATGGCGGTGGCGTTCCCCAACAAGGAAATCCTGATCGGCGAGACCGGCTGGCCGAGTGCCGGACGGATGCGAGCCGGCGCGCTGCCATCCCGCGCCAATCAGGCGCGGGTGGTGTCCGAGATTCTCGATCTGGCCCGGCGCGAGAAGTTTCATGTCAATCTGATCGAGGCCTACGACCAGCCGTGGAAAGAGGCGCTCGAGGGCACTGTCGGCGGTTACTGGGGATTGTATGATTCGAAGGCGCGGGCGCTGAAATATCCGCCGGGCCAGCCGATCACCGATTATCCGGCATGGCGCGAGCAGATGGCCGGCGGCATCGCGTTCTGTCTGGTGATTTTCGGCGCGGCGCTGATCACGCTGCGGCGCCGGCCATGGTCGCCTCGGCTCAGTTCATGGTTCGTGGTGGCGCTTTGCGCGACCGTCGGCGGCACGCTGGCCGGTATGGCGGTCGAGAAGGCGATGGTCGAGAGCTTCGGCATCGCCGGGTGGGTGCGCGGCACCATGCTGCTGATCGCCGCGTTCGGCGCGCCGCTCCTGACCGCGATCGCCTTTATGTCCGGCCGCCATCTGCCGACCTTCGTGGAGATCGTCGGCCCGCTCGACATCCGGACCACGTCGCGCTCGCAGCGCTTTGTCGGCCTCATATTGATCGTGCTGGTCATCATCGCTGCCGAGACCGCGCTGGGCTTCGTGTTCGATCCGCGCTATCGCGATTTCCCGTTCGCCGCCTTGACCATGGCGGTGGTGCCGTTCTTCGCGCTGATGCTGTTCAACAAACCGCAGCAGGGGACGCGGCCGGTGGCGGAGATGACGTTCGCCGGCTTGTTCGCGATCTGCGCGATCTACATCCTGTTCAACGAGGGTCAGAACAACTGGCAGTCGCTCTGGACCTGCGGGATGTATCTGCTGCTCGCTCTTACGCTGTCTTTGGCGCGGGTCGCGCAAAGCCGAGAACCAGCAGCCCGATAGCGGCGCCCGACAGTCCGATATTGTAGAGCACGATGCCGAAGCCCGCGGCGACAAGGCCAGCGGTCAAGGTGACGATCGAGGGGCGGATGAAGTTCAGCACCGCGATCACGAGAGCGGCCGTGCCGAACACCGAATGCTTGAACAGATAGGTCGCCAGCGCCCGTGTCTTGCACAGCAAGGTCGGCAGGCCGTTGTCGCAGGCCAGCGCCACCGGCGAATATTCGATGGCGAAATAGCGCACATACAGCGCGTAGCCGACGGCGAGGAAGCCGACGATCAGCAGCCACTGCACCTGATACGGGGTCGGTCGGAACGGATCTTTCTTCATGACGGAGCGAATATGGTTCGGATCGGCGGCAGAGACAACCGCCCGCGGACCGCGATCGACAGCGAAATCGGTGCTTGCTCGATCGTTCCCGGGCAACGGCGAGGGCCGGAATCTTGACGCGCTTCGTTCACGCAAACAGCGCTTGCTCCGTTTGAAAACGCGCTAGCGGCTGAGGAACGAGGTAAGGCCGCGCGATTTCGGCGGTTCCGGGGCGGCGGGAGCCGGTTCGGCAGTCGCCCGGCGCGGCTTGCGTCTGACATGGCGGGCCGGCGCCGGTTTTTCCGCGGTCATTGCCAGTCGCTGGCCGTCATAGATGGTGGTCTCGCAGCCGCGCTTGCTCTCGGCAAGCTGCGCGCAGATCTTCGCCGTCGCGGCCGCATCGGCGAACGGCCCCGCCACCAGACGAAGTTGCAGGCCGAGGCCGTCATGCCGCTCGCGGATCACGATGATCGGCTGCAACGGCGTGAGCAATGTGTCGTGCGACTTCAGGGCGCCGCGCCACAGCGCCCTCAGGCCGTCGACCGAGGCGGCGCCGCCGAGATCGACGCCGAATTCGGTGCGCTGCGCTGGCCGGGGCGCAATCGTCTCATTGGTTTCCGGCGTTGCGCTGATCGCAGCAGTGGTCGCCGGAGAGTCGTCGGATTTTGCAGGCTCGGCCTTCGCCGCCGGCTTGCCCTCCGCCGGTCTGGCTTCGGCTTTGGCTTCAAGGCCGGAATGATCGGAACCGCCTTTGGCGTGCGCCTTCGCGTCGGTGAATTTGCCGCTTGGCACCGGTGGCAGCGCGCCGGCGACGGTGGGCGGGGGCGGTTGGCTGCCGGCGGCGTGGCCGTCCGCTGCTCTGGCGATCTCCATCAGGCCGCTGACGGATGTGAACTGAGCCGGCGCGGTGCCGGTCGCGGCCACCACGGGTGCGGGCAGGGACAACGGCCATTGGGCCGGGATCGCCGCGGCGCCGACCCGCGCCACCGAGCCGGTGACCGAATCGAGACCCTGCTCCAGCGTGGTGACGCGCGAATAAAGCCGGTCGCGATCGCCGTTCAGGGTGTCGATCGCCGCCGCCAGACGCCGCGCTTCGCCCTGGCTTTCCTTGGCGATCCGCTGCACCTGCTGCGATTGCCTGGCGAGTTCGGCGAAAGCGGCGCGCTCGCGCCGCAGGCCGCTCGACTGCTGGCTGGCGAGAATCGCGACCACCAGCGCGGCGACCGAGGCAGCCGCCCATGACCCGACTCGCCACATCAGGCGGCGGTCGAACTCGTCCTCTTCGGCCAGGAAACGCGCAATCCAGCCCGAGGCATCGTCGTCCGCAAAACCCGTGTCGAGCTCTTTACGGTCCTTCGCCATCCCGTATCAGCAGTCCCCAGCGATTCCCCCGCGAATCACGACTGAAATATTAACAGGAACCGGCCCACGGTGCGCCGGACATTGCGTGGTGGGGAATTCCATCAGGCGACAAAAGGCCTTATGACGGCGCATTCGCCGCGCGGAGCGGCCTGATCGAACGAAGGGGCGCGAGCATTCGCGCGAAGGACGACCATGAGCGGCAGAACCAGCCTGACCATCGTGCTAGCGGCCGGCGAGGGCACGCGGATGCGCTCCAGCCTGCCGAAGGTGTTGCATCAGGTCGCCGGACAGTCGCTGCTTGGTCATGTGCTGGCCGCCGCGCCGCACGGCAGGGACGATTCGCTGGCGGTGGTGGTCGGGCCGGATCATCAGGCGGTGATCGACGAGGTCCGGCGGCTGCGTCCGGATGCGGCGACCTTCGTGCAGCGCGAGCGCAACGGCACCGCGCATGCCGTGCTGGCGGCACGCGAGGCGATCGCGAAGGGCGCGGACGATCTCGTCATCGCTTTCGGCGATACTCCGCTGGTGACGGCGGAGACGTTCGCGCGGCTGCGCGCCGCGCTGGCCGATGGCGCGGCGCTCGCGGTGCTCGGGTTCCGCGCCGCCGATCCGACCGGCTATGGCCGGCTGCTGGTTAAGAACGGCGATCTCGTCGCGATCCGCGAGCAGGCCGATGCCAGTGAAGACGAGCGTAAGGTCACGCTGTGCAACGCCGGCATGATGGCGTTCGACGGGCGCGCCGCGCTTAAGATTCTCGAGCGCATCGGCAACGCCAACGCCAAAAGCGAATATTATCTCACCGACGCGGTCGGTATCGTGCGCGAGCTTGGGCTGCGCGCCGCCGTGATCGAAACCGACGAGGACGAGGTGCGAGGCATCAACACCAAGGCGCAACTCGCCGAAGCCGAAGCGGTGCTGCAGACGCAGCTTCGCCGCGCGGCGATGGACGCCGGCGTCACCATGATCGCGCCGGAGACCGTGTTTCTCTCCAGGGACACTACCTTCGGCCGCGACGTCACCATCGAGCCGTTCGTGGTGATCGGCCCCGGCGTCAGCATCGCCGACGGCGCGGTGATCCACTCGTTCTCGCACATGGTGCAGGCGTCGATCGGCAAAAATGTTTCGCTCGGACCTTACGCGCGCCTGCGTCCCGGAACCTCGCTCGGCGACGGCGTGAAGATCGGCAATTTCGTCGAGACCAAGGCCGCGGTGCTGGAGCAAGGCGTCAAGGTCAATCATCTGTCCTATGTCGGCGACGCCCATGTCGGCGAGAAAGCCAATATCGGCGCCGGCACCATCGTGTGCAATTACGACGGTTTCGACAAGCATCGCACCGAAGTCGGCCCCGGCGCCTTTGTCGGCTCCAATTCGTCGCTGGTGGCGCCGGTGAAGGTCGGCGCCGGCTCCTATATTGGCTCGGGTTCGGTGATCACCCGCGAGGTGCCGGAGAATGCGCTGGTGGTCGAACGCAGCGAGCAGGTGGTGCGGCCGGGTTGGGCGGAGCGTTTCCGCGCGCACAAGCAGCAGAACCGCAAGCCGAAGCCGGACAAGGACTGAGGGTTAAAGGCTTAACCCTGTCGCAATCGGCAACAATTATTGAGTCCGCCGGCGTGCTATAATGGTTATTGAGACACGCAAGTTGTTCCGCGATTGGGAGACCTGAATCCGCATGTGCGGCATCGTTGGCATTCTGGGGCGTGGTCCGGTTGCGGACCAGTTGGTGGATTCCCTCAAGCGGCTTGAATATCGCGGCTATGATTCCGCCGGTGTTGCGACGCTGGAAGGCGTGCATCTCGAACGCCGCCGCGCCGAAGGCAAGCTGAAGAATCTGGAAGCGCGCCTCAAGGCGTTGCCTCTGCTCGGCCGTGTCGGCATCGGTCACACCCGCTGGGCGACGCACGGCAAGCCGACCGAGAACAACGCCCATCCCCACGCGACCGATCGCGTCGCGGTGGTCCATAACGGCATCATCGAGAATTTCCGTGACCTGCGCGCAAAGCTCGAAGCCGAGGGCGCATCCTTCACCAGCGACACCGACACCGAGGCGGTGGCGCATCTGACCAACTCCTATCTCGCCAAGGGACTTTCGCCGGCCGAAGCGGTCAGGGAGACGCTGCCGCAACTTCGCGGCGCGTTCGCGCTCGCCTTCATCTTCGAGGGCGAGGACGACCTGATGATCGGCGCGCGCAAGGGCTCGCCGCTCGCGATCGGTTACGGCGATGGCGAGATGTATCTGGGCTCCGACGCCATCGCGCTGGCGCCGTTCACCGACGACATCAGCTATCTGGAGGACGGCGACTGGGTGGTGCTCCGACACGGCGGCGCCGAGATCTACGATCAGACCAACGTGCGGGTGCAGCGCGAGGTGCTGAAATCGGGCGCGGCGACCTTCCTGGTCGACAAGGCCAATTATCGTCACTTCATGGCGAAGGAAATCCACGAGCAGCCGGAAGTGGTCGGCCACACGCTGGCGCGCTATGTCGATATGGCGACCGAGCAGGTCGCGCTGCCGGTCGGATTGAAATTCAATTTCGCCGACATCCAGCGCATCTCGATCACCGCCTGCGGCACCGCGAGCTATGCGGGCTTTGTCGCCAAATACTGGTTCGAGCGGTTCGCCCGCCTGCCGGTCGAACTCGATGTGGCGTCGGAATTCCGTTACCGCGAGGCCCCGCTGCGCAAGGGCGATCTTGCGATCTTCATTTCGCAATCGGGCGAGACCGCCGACACGCTGGCGGCGCTGCGCTATGCCAAGTCGCAGGGGCTGCACACCATCTCCGTGGTCAACGTCACCAGTTCGACCATCGCGCGCGAGAGCGAGACCGTGCTGCCCACGCTGGCCGGCCCCGAGATCGGCGTCGCCTCCACCAAGGCGTTCACCTGCCAGTTGATGGCGTTGATGGCGCTGGCGATCGCGGCAGGCAAGGCGAGGGGCGAACTGTCGGCCGAAGACGAAGTTCGTTTGGTCCATGGCCTGGTCGAGGTGCCGCGCCTGATGACGGCGGCGCTGGCGCTGGAGCCGCAGATCGAGAAACTGGCGCGCGATATCGCCAAGTCTCGGGACGTGCTCTATCTTGGTCGCGGCACCAGCTATCCGCTGGCGCTGGAAGGCGCGCTCAAGCTCAAGGAAATCTCCTATATCCACGCCGAGGGCTATGCCGCGGGCGAACTCAAACACGGCCCGATCGCGCTGATTGACGAGACGATGCCGGTGGTGGTGATCGCGCCGCACGACCAGGTGTTCGAGAAGACCGTCTCCAACATGCAGGAGGTCGCTGCGCGGGGCGGCAGGATCATCCTGATGACCGATCCGCAAGGCGCGCGCGAGGCCACCGTGCAGTCGCTGGTCACGATCACGCTGCCGGACATGCCGGCGAGCGTCACGCCGATTGTCTATGCCATTCCGGTGCAACTGCTGGCCTATCACACCGCTGTGGTGATGGGCACCGACGTTGATCAGCCGCGCAATCTGGCGAAATCCGTCACGGTGGAATAAGAGACTGTTTGAAAACTTTGAAAACATCATCCTGAGGAGCCGTTTCGTCAGAAACGGCGTCTCGAAGGGCGAGGTTTTCAAGGATCAAAGTCCTCGATTTTCGAGACGGCGCCATAGCGCGCCGGAAGACGCGCGTGAACGCGCTGTTGACGTCTCCTCAGGATGAGGACTTTTCAAACGCGCAACGGGAACCGCTGGTGAGTCCGCGCACGGCGGCACGACAAACTGCCGCAGCCGGACCCGGCGAGTTCGCCCGGAAAGGCAAAATTCTGATACGGTCCCGCTATGGTGATGATGGTCCCGATCCGCTAGGAGAGGCCATTGCAGATCGGCTGAATGATGACTGAAGATCCACATAAAGTGCCCCCCATCCTGTCGGCGGACCCGCCGGAAGCGCCGCCCGGCGCGATGGCGCGGCTGCGCAACTACTTCCTGACCGGTTTGATCGTCGCGGGCCCGATCGCGATCACTTTTTATCTGACCTGGTCGTTCGTCACCTGGGTCGATGCTCTGGTGCAGCCGTTCGTGCCGGTGGCCTATCGGCCTGAAACCTATCTGCCGTTCGGCCTGCCGGGCTCGGGCCTGATCGTCGCGGTGTTCGCGCTGACCTTCCTCGGCTTCCTCGCCGCCAACCTGATCGGCCGCAAGCTGGTGGAGTTCGGCGACGCGCTGCTGGGGCATATGCCGGTGGTGCGCGCGATCTATCGCGGGCTCAAGCAGGTGTTCGAGACGCTGTTCTCCAGCAACGGGTCGAGCTTCCGCAAGGTCGGGCTGGTGGAGTTTCCATCGCCGGGGATGTGGTCGATCGTGCTGATCTCGCAGCCGCCGAGCAAGGAAGTCGTCGTCGGCCTGCCGGGCGAGGAGGAGCATATCTCCGTCTTCCTGCCGTGCTCGCCGAACCCGACTACCGGCTTCTTCTTCTATGTGCCCAAGAGCAAGATCATCGAGATCGATATGAAGGCCGAGGACGCCGCCACCCTCATCATGTCGGCGGGCGTGGTGCAGCCGGGGAGCGATCCGCAGAAGAAAGTCGCCGCGCTCGCGGCGATGGCGCAGGCTGCAAACATCGCCAATGGCGAGGCCGCCGAGCGTCAGCCGGCGAAGGTGGAATAGTTTGCGCTATTTCGTCGATCACGGGGTTAGCGAATAGGCGGTCGCGACGATATGGGCAGCTTCACCACGCGATCGCTGGTCTGGACGGTTGTGCTGATCAGCATCGCCGTGACGGCGGTGACCGAACTGCGGATCGCGGGCCATGGCGGTGTGCTGCTGTCGGCGATCGTGGCTTACGCCGCGTTCTTCATCAACATCGCATGTTCCGGCCTCGGATTCCGCACGCCCGAGCGGCCATGGTGGATCGGCAATGTCGGACTGAGCGTTCTGACCATGACGCTGATCGGCTCGCCGACCATTCCGAGCGCGCTCTGGACCGCGGGGCGCGTCTTGCTGGCGAGGTGGGCGTAAGCCCAGCGTTAGCCCGCTAAAGCGTTTTACGTTGATGGAAATATTTTCATCCGTCATAGCCGGGCTTGATATCAAAGCCCGAAGGCGTCCCCGACAGATGTTCGGAGACATGCCTGACAAATGAGTGGAACGACAGGTTGAAATCATCCCGCGCCGATCAGCGGGATCGCTTCGTCGCGCTCGTAAAGATAGAGCAGGCAGCGCAGCGCCTCGCCGCGCTCGCCCTGCAGCTTCGGATTGTCCTTCATGATGCGTAGCGCCTCGTCGTGGGCCTGCGCGATAAGTTGGCCGTGCACTTCGGAGCGCGCGATCCGGTAGCCCGGCAGACCGCTCTGGCGGATGCCGAGAATGTCGCCTTCGCCGCGCAGCCGCAGATCCTCTTCCGCAATCCGGAAACCGTCCGTGGTCTCGCGGATGACGCGCAGCCGGGCGCTTGCGATCTCGCCGAGCGGTTCGTGATAGAGCAGCAGGCAGGTCGAGGCTTCCGTACCGCGCCCGATCCGGCCGCGCAACTGATGCAGTTGCGAAAGCCCGAAGCGTTCGGCGTTCTCGATCACCATGATGGTGGCGGCGGGGACATCGACGCCGACTTCCACCACCGTGGTCGCGACCAGCACCTGAATTTCCCCGGCGGCGAACGAGGCCATCACGCGATCTTTCTCGCTGCCTTTCATACGGCCATGAACGAGGCCGACCCGCTCGCCGAAGCGTTTGCGCAGAGTCTCGAAGCGCTGCTCGGCATTGGTGAGATGGCTGACGGTCTCCGATTCCTCGACCAGCGGGCAGATCCAGTAGACCAGCTTGTCCGATTGCAGCGCGCGCCCGACCGCCTCGATGATCTCGCCGAGTCGCGAATCCGGCACCGCGCGGGTGTCGATCGCCTGCCGTCCGGCCGGCTTCTCGCGCAGTTCGGACACGTCCATGTCGCCGAAATAAGTGAGAACCAGCGTGCGCGGGATCGGCGTCGCGCTCAGCACCAGCACGTCCACCGCGTCGCCCTTGCCGGTCAGCGTCAGGCGCTCGCGCACGCCGAACCGGTGCTGCTCGTCCACGATCGCCAGCGCCAGTGCCTTGAAAATCACATCGTCCTGAATCAGCGCATGGGTGCCGACCAGAAGGTCGATCTCGCCGCTGGCAAGGCGCGCGAGGATATCGCGGCGCTCCTTGCCTTTCTCGCGGCCGGTGAGGATCGCAACCTGCATCCCGGCCTGTTCGGCCAGCGGCGCGATGGTCTTGATGTGCTGGCGCGCGAGGATTTCGGTCGGCGCCATCAGCGCCGATTGCTTGCCGGCTTCCGCTGCGGCGGCCGCCGCGAGCAGCGCCACCACGGTCTTGCCGGAGCCGACATCGCCCTGCAGCAGCCGCAGCATCCGCACCGGCTGGTTGAGATCATTGGCAATCGCTTTCGCCGCGTCCTGCTGCGACGCGGTCAGCGCATAGGGCAACGCGTCGATGATCTTGCGGCGCAGATGGCCGTCGCCGGCGTTGCGCACGCCTGCCGGCCGGCGCAACTGAGCGCGTACCAGCGCGAGCGCGAGCTGGCCCGCGAGCAGTTCGTCGAACGCAAGCCGCGACCAGTACGGGCCGTCCGGCAGGATGTCGGTCAGTTCGACCGGATTGTGTACCCGGTTCAGTGCCTCGGCGACGGACGGAAACGAGCAGCGCCGCAGCACCTCGGGGCTGATCCATTCCGGCAGGTCCGGCAGCTTCGCGAGCGCCTGCGTCATCGCGCGGCGCACCGAGCCGATGGCAAGGCCTTCAGTGAGTGGATAGACCGGATCGATCGACGGCAGCTTGGCGAAGGCCTCTGCGTCCACCGCGCGGTCGGGGTGGACGATCTGCAGCATGCCGTCGAACATCTGCGCGGTGCCGGAGACAAAGCGGGTCTCACTGAGCGGCAGCAGTTTCTCGATATAGCCCGGCTGGGCGCGGAAATAGGTCAGGATCACGGTGCCGGTGTCATCACTGGCGTAGACCAGATGCGGCGCGCGCGAGCGGCCCGGCGGCGCGGGACGATGGCGGTCCACCGTCACTTCCAGCGTGACCACCGTGCCCGGCACCGCGTCGCGGATTGTCGGCCGTGCCCGGCGGTCGATCACGCTGGCCGGCAGATGCAGCAGCAGATCGACCAGACGCGGCGTTTCATCGCGGTCCAGCAGATAGCGGAACAGTCTGTCCTGCTTCGGCCCGACGCCGGCAAGGCTGGTGATCGGCGCGAACAACGGGTTGAGCAGGGGTGGGCGCATGGTGCGAATCTATGGCTGTTTTATCCGTCATGCCCGGCTTTATGCCGGGCATCCACGTCTTTTCTTCGCTTGATCATAAACGTGGATGGCCGGGACAAGCCCGGCCATGACGCTGACGTATGACTGTACCAACGAGGAACATACTGACATTGCGGGTGGCGACAGTTATATCAACCCCGCCCGGCACGTCCGGGCTTTTGGCGTTCGGAGAATTTTGCCCATGACAGGATCGTCACGTTCGAGCGAGGGCCTGGAGCCGCGGCGCAAGAAGCTGTTGTTCCGGTGCTGGCATCGCGGCACCCGCGAGATGGACCTCTTGCTCGGGCGCTTCGCCGACGCTCATATCGCCGACTTCACCGAGGCCGAACTTGCTGAACTCGAACACCTGATCGAGTTGCCGGACCCCGATCTCTACGCCGCCTTCAGCGACAAGGCGCCGCTGCCGCCCGGCGTCGCGGACGGCATCTTCCAGCGCATCAGGGCCTTCGGCATTGCGGGGTGGGCCGTATGAGTTCGCCCCGCTCTCCGGCCAATCTGCTGCAGCCGCGCCGCGCGATCACGCTCGCCAACGTCGCGGAGGGCGCCGAGGGCCTGATCGTCTCGGACCTCGCGCGCGCGGTCGCCGCGCGGCAGAATCCGCCGGCGGTCAGTCTCGCCGTGGTCTGCCGCGATGGTCCGCGCATGGCGCAGCTTGCCCGTGCGCTCGATTTTTTCGCGCCCGATATCGGGGTGATGCAGTTTCCGGCCTGGGACTGCCAGCCTTATGATCGCGTCTCGCCGCATGGCGGCGTTCTCGCCCAGCGCCTGACCACGCTGGCGCGGCTGTCACGGCTCAAAGGTGGCGACAAGCCGCTGATCGTGCTGACCACGGTCAACGCCATCGTGCAGCGCGTGCCCGCGCGCGACATGGTCGCGGCGCAGGCGCTGTCGGTCGCGCCCGGCCACCGCGTGCCGATGGATTCCATCGTCGCCTGGCTCGAGCACAACGGCTACAGCCGTACCTCGACGGTGCGCGAGCCCGGCGAATACGCCGTGCGCGGCGGTATCCTCGATCTGTTTCCCGCCGGTCTGGAGCAGCCGGTGCGGTTCGACTTCTTCGGCGACACGCTGGAATCGATCCGCACCTTCGATGCCGAGACCCAGCGCACGCTGCTCGACATGCGCGCGCTCGATCTCGTGCCGGTGTCCGAATTCCAGCTTGTCACCGAGACCATCAAGCGTTTTCGCATGGGCTATACGGCACAGTTCGGCGCGCCGGACCGCGACGACATGCTCTACGAGGCGGTCAGCGAAGGCCGCCGCCATCCCGGCATGGAGCATTGGTTGCCGCTGTTCGTCGAGCGGATGGACACGCTGTTCGACTATCTCGACGATACGCCGATCGCGGTCGAGCCGCAGGCCGAGGACGCCGCGCGCGAACGCTTCCAGCAGATCGCCGACTATTACGAGGCGCGGCGCGAGGCGATGCAGCATCCGGGCGGCGGGGCGATCTACAAGCCGCTGCCGCCGGACCGGCTTTATCTGACCGAGACCGAATGGCGCGAGCATCTGGAGAAAAGCGCGCTGGCGCGGCTGTCGTCCTTCGCCGTGCCGGAAGGCGCCGATGTGGTCGATATCGGCGCGAGGGCCGGGCGCAATTTCGCGCCGGAGCGGGCCGATGCCGCCGTCAACGTGTTCGAGTCCGTGGTGGCGCATGTCGGCAAGCTGCAAAGCGAGCGCAAGAAGGTCGTCATCGCGCTGTGGAGCGAAGGCTCGCGCGAGCGCATGGCGAGCATGCTGACCGATCACCGGCTGCTCAATCTCACCAACGTCAACACCTGGCGCATGGTGCAGGCGACGCCGCGCAACGAGACCATGCTCGCGGTGCTCGGACTGGAGTCCGGTTTCGAGACCGACGCCGTTGTGCTGATCACCGAGCAGGACATTCTCGGCGACCGTCTGGTGCGGGCGCGCAAATCCAGCCGCAAGCTGGAGAACTTCATCTCCGAAGTCACCAGTCTCGCCACCGGCGATCTCGTGGTCCATGTCGAGCACGGCATCGGCCGCTTCGTCGGATTGCAGACGCTGGACGTATCCGGCGCGCCGCATGATTGCCTCGAACTGCATTACGCGGGCGACACCAAGCTCTATCTGCCGGTGGAGAATATCGAGCTGCTGTCGCGCTACGGCTCCGACACCGCCGGCGTCGAACTCGACCGGCTCGGCGGTGGCGGCTGGCAGGCGCGCAAGGCCAAGCTGAAGAACCGCATCCGCGAGATCGCGGGCGATCTGATCAAGATCGCCGCCGAACGTCAGCTTCGCGAGGCCGAGCGTTTCCCGGTGCATCAGGGCACCTACGACGAATTCTGCGCGCGTTTCCCTTATGACGAGACCGAGGATCAGCTCACCGCCATCGAATCCTCGTTGCATGATCTGGACTCTGGCCGCCCGATGGATCGCCTGATCTGCGGCGATGTCGGCTTCGGCAAGACCGAGGTGGCGCTGCGCGCGGCCTTCGCCGTGGCACTTGACGGCAAGCAAGTCGCGGTCGTGGTGCCGACCACGCTCCTGGCGCGTCAGCACGCCAAGAATTTCACCGAGCGCTTTCGCGGCTTTCCAGTCAACGTCGCGCAGGCCTCGCGCCTTGTCAGCGCCAAGGAGCTGTCGCAGGTCAAGAAGGGGATCGCTGACGGTAGCATCGATATCGTCATCGGGACCCACGCGCTGCTCGGCAAGAGCATCAAGTTCAAGAATCTCGGTTTGATCGTGGTGGACGAGGAGCAGCATTTCGGCGTCAGCCACAAGGAGCGGCTCAAGCAGCTTCGCGCCGAGGTGCATGTGCTGACGCTGTCGGCGACACCGATCCCGCGCACGTTGCAACTGGCGCTGACCGGTGTGCGCGATCTGTCGATCATCGCTTCGCCGCCGGTCGATCGGCTTGCGGTGCGCACCTTCGTCGCGCCGTTCGATTCGCTGATGGTGCGCGAGGCGTTGCTGCGCGAACGATACCGGGGAGGGCAGGCGTTCTATGTCTGCCCGCGCATCGAGGATCTGGCCGAGGCCAAGGACTTCCTCGACAAGAACGTGCCGGAGATGAAGGTCGCGGTGGCGCATGGCCAGATGCCGCCGACCGTGATCGAGGACATCATGTCCGCCTTCTACGAGGGCAAATACGACATCCTGCTATCGACCACCATCGTCGAATCCGGTCTCGACATTCCCGCCGCCAACACGCTGATCGTGCACCGCGCCGACATGTTCGGCCTCGCGCAGCTCTATCAGTTGCGTGGCCGTGTCGGACGCTCGAAGCTGCGCGCCTATGCGCTGTTCACGCTGCCGGCGCAGCGCAAGATCACCGCGCAGGCCGAGCGCCGCCTGAAGGTGCTGCAGTCGCTGGAGAACCTCGGGGCAGGATTTCAGCTTGCCTCGCACGATCTCGATATCCGCGGCGCCGGAAATCTGCTCGGCGAGGAGCAGTCCGGCCACATCAAGGAAGTCGGTTTCGAGCTTTACCAGTCGATGCTGGAGGAGGCGATCACCAGCCTCAAGGCCGGCATCTCCGAGCCGGTTGCGGATCGCTGGTCGCCGCAGATCACGCTCGGCATGCCGGTGCTGATCCCCGAGGACTACGTCGCCGACCTGTCGGTGCGCTTGTCGCTGTACCGGCGTCTGGCCGATCTTGACACCGAGGACGAGATTGCGAATTTCGGTGCGGAGCTGCGCGACCGCTTCGGTCCGCTGCCCGACGAGGTGCGCTATCTGTTCAAGCTTGCCTCGATCAAGAACGACTGCCGCCGTGCCAATGTCGACAAGGTCGATGCCGGGCCGAAGGGCGCGGTGATCTCGTTCCGCGACAACAGCTTCGCGCATCCGGATCGACTGGTGTTCTTCATCCGTCAGCACGGCAAGGCCGCCAAGGTGCGGCCCGACATGAAGGTGGTGTTCTTCCAGGAGTGGGAGACGCCGGATCAGCGCATGGAGGGGACGGCGGACATCCTGCGTCAGTTGGCCGAACTCGCCGAGGGCCGCAAGGCGGCATGATCGATCCTATGCTTCAATGCACGACGCATCGGGCCGCCGGATAATCCGGCGACCCGATGCAGAGGCAAATGACGAATTCAATACGAGCCTTGTGAGCGGGCTTATCCGAAATGGAATCGGATGGCCCGTCACCTGGTCTTTTGTTTGAGCATGATCCTATCCGAAAACCGGTGCCCACTTTTCGGGGATCATGCTCTTACTGCGGATACTTGAATTCGGGCGCCGACTTCAGCTCTTCCTTGGTGGTGTTCATGGTGGCGCGCCACTTCTTGTTCGGCGCGTCATAGGTCACGTTCACCGCTGAAGGCGCCACCGCGACATAACGCTCGCCCATGCCCAAGAAGCCGCCGACCGACAGGATCAGCGCCTGAACCTGATCGTTCTTGCTGATGGCAAGATCGGAAATCTCGCCGATCGACTCGTTCTTCTCGTTGTAGACGTTGAGGCCTTTCAGCTTCGAGGAGAACATCTCGTCATGGGAGACGGTCGCAAAGCGCGGCGTCGCCGGCGCGCTGCCGACCGTCGGCGCGGGGGCGGCGGTGCTGCCGGACGGCGTCATCGTCGATTGCGCGAAAGCGGGGGCTGCGAGCATCGCCAGCGACAGGCCGATCATCATCGATTTCTTCATTGGTCATCCTCACGTTGGTGTTGAGGCTAGGCCAATGCGCAAATCTTGTGCTTGTTCCTGATCGATTGCACCTTGGTCAGGATGCCGCGCGATGATCGGAACTTCGCAGCCGTTTGATGATGGTTTCCATATTGTCGCCGGGCTGCAATGTCGCGAATGTCACCTCCGGATCGAACCTGCCGTCCTTTCTGCTGCTGATGATGGTCTGCTTCAGCACGCTCGCCAGTCGGCGCGCGATTGTGCGCGTGGTGCGCTGATCGGTCTCAGGGAACGCAATCACGATGGATGCGTCATTGTGCAGGGTCGCGAAGTCCATCCGCCGCATCAGGCGGCTAAGGATGCGCGCCGCGTCGAGTCGGGCGCGCGGAGCACTCGACGACAGGCCGAGCCGGACGGCGGACAGCGCCGCGCCGCGCGTTTGCGCGGCGATCACCGCGTTGGCGAAATCGCGCGCGAACGCATCCTGCGTCAAAAGCCCGGTGCGCGGATCGAGCAGGCCGCCGGCATCGAGCGATTGCATGGCGCGATGCAGCCGCAGCGCGAATGCGTTCTGCCGGATCAGCGGAACCGCGCGGGTCACGATCTCGGCGGCGGTTCCGGACGCAGGCTCCAGGTTGGGCAGATCGTGGTTTTGCATGGCGGTGGTGTCGCCGGTCAGGATCACCGGCAGATGGCGGAACCGGGAATCCTCCGACAGCACCTGCACGAAAGCCTCGACCACACGCGAGCTGAAGCCGTCGCCGATCACCACGCCGTCGAGATCGCGGGAGTTGAGATGCTTGGCCGCCGCTTCGATGCTGAGCGCGCCGACCACGCCGGCGCGCTCGCCGAATGCCACCGACAGCGCCGGATACGACGCGCCGCGGCCGATCAGCAATACGGTCGCATCCTGCAACGGATCGGTTGGCGGCAGATGGGCCGATGAGGCGTGCGTGGGACCGAGACGGCACAGCACCGTGGCGTGCAGCGCACGTACGCGCAGCGCGGCCTTGAGCCGGGCGGCAAGACGCGCCGCATTGCCGCTCAGGCCGGTGAAGGGCAGTGCGTTATGCGGCAGCGGCTCGGCCGGGTCGAGCACGATCAGCGGCGCATAGGGCTGGTGCGCCTCGATCTGCCGCGCCAGCGCGGTCAATGCAGCGGGGTTGTCGTGAGTCGCCATCACCGCGGCGGGTTGCAGGCGGGCCACCGTCTCGGCCGCATCGCTCCACGTCGCATCCACCAGCGGAAAAATTTGAGTCTCGCGGAGCGCTGCGGTGGGCAGCGCGCTTTCGCCGCCGGAGACGACAATGATCGGACCTTGCTGGGACATGACGCGCTCGACACGGATCGGGACCAGAGCGCGTCATCCTAGGTCGGCGTTGTTAACGCGGCGTCAACGATATCGGGCGCGGCGCACGCCCTCATGGTTCCGTGTCTACCGCGCGGTGCCGCGCTCGCGGAATGCTTCGGTCATCAGCGGATTGAGACCGAGCTCCATCAGCGCCTCGCGCGCCCGCGCGTTGTCGCTGGTGCGCCCGGCGAGGCGGAAGCCGTTGAGCTGGTCCGGCAGCGCGGTCAGCATCGCGCCGGAGGCAAGCCGGCTCGCCCAGCGGTCGAGATCCTGCTCGCGGAAGCGATAGCCGCCGACGCCGACGATACCGGACGGCGGGGCGGTGATGCTGATCGCGCCGGTCGTCTTGTTGCGCTTGGCGGCATAACCGGTGTCGGCATAGTCCGCCGGCACGCTGGTCAGCAGCGCGGAACTGCCTTTCGGCGGCGGACGATACGCCGCCATCGCCACCATCGCGCCGCGCATGGCGAGCGTGCCGTGCGGGGTCAGCATCAGTTCGCTGGTCTTTCCGCGCGCCTCGGGCGACACACCGCCGGCGAACAGATCCGCCGGTGCGCCGTCGTTGAGGCGCGGCGCGGCGACAAGGCCGATTTCGCCGAACAGATAGATGTCGGCGAGGCTCGCCTGCCGGGCTGGCCAGTCGTTGCTGGAGGCGACACGCTCGGGCGTCCGCCACAGGCCGAGCACCTGGCGCAGGTTCGGCAGCGCATCGATTGCGCCGGCCTCGGCCAGACGCAGCGCGAGCGGTCCGGGCACGATCAGCGTGTCGCAGTCCTCGTCGCGGATTTGTTCTTCCAGCAGCTGCAGGTCGAACGGATGATGCAACGACAGCGCGCCGCCGCTGAGCAGCCAGGTCACCACCGACGACACCAGCCCGCCGAACGACGACGGTAGGATCGACGACATCAGCCGCGCGCCCTGCGCGACATTGGCGTCGATGGTGACGGCGAGCCCGCCGGCGATTAGGTTGACATGGCTGCGCGGCACCGCGAGCAGCCCGTCCGGCGTCATGTCGAAAGAGACGAGCGCCGCGCGGCGCGCATCGACCGAGCCGCCTTGCGCGAGCGGCGCAATGTCACCGTCCACCGCCCAGTCGAGCGGGATCATGCCGTCGGGCAGGTTGTCGCCGAAGCCGAACACATGGCGGATGGAGAACGCCTCCACCGCGGCGTTCATCGCAAGATCGGCATGATCGATGATCTCGATCCGGCTCGCGCTGACAATGGCGCGGGCGCCGACCCGGTTGAGCGCCTCGCTGAGTTCGGCCTGCCGCCAGAGCTGCGGCAGCGGCGCGACCACGAGGCCGGCGCGCCAGGCCGCCAGCGCGGTCAGCACGAATTCGACGGTGTTGGGCAGTTGCAGCGCGATCACCGAGCCGACCGGAAGGCCCGCGCCGGTGAGCTGCGCGGCCAGCGCGGCGATGGCGCGGTCGGCCTGCGCATAGGTCAGTTGCACCGCTTCCTGGCCGGTGATGCGCGGCTTGTTGCGCGGATCGCTCAGCGCCAGCGCATCGGGCGTGCGCGCCAGCGTGCGGGCGAACAGATCGCACAGCGTCGGCGAGACGCCGGGCGCGACATTGGCCGTCTGGGAGTCGTCGTTCGTCACGGCGCCTGCTTCCGCGGTTTGGCCCACCACGTCTCGGGCAGATAGCCCGTCAGTGCGGTGGCTTTGGGCCGTTCTATCCGATTCCAGCGCGCAATCCATTGCCGCTGTGGATTGTAGACCGGAATGGCGTAGCTGTCGGACATCAAGGCGCGGTCGAGCGCCCGCACCGCGCTGACGAATTGCGGCCGCTCGCGGGCCTGCAGCAGCGCGGCGATCATGGCGTCGATCGCCGGGCTTTTCGCGCCCATGTAGTTGCGGGTGCCCTGAATGTCGGCGGCGGCGCTGCCCCAGTAGAACGCCTGTTCGTTGCCGGGGGAGAGCGACTGATCCCAGCGGTTCTGGATCATGTCGAAATCAAAGGCGAGGCGGCGCTGGTCGAACTGCACGGCATCGACCACGCGCACCGACACGGCGATGCCGGCGCGCTTGAGGTCGCGGCCATAGGCCAGCGCGATACGCTCCTGGTCGCGGGTGGTGGCGAGGATCTCGAAGCTCAGCGGCTCATGGCTGCCGCGCCGCCGCAGCACCGTGCCCTCAAGCTCGAAGCCGGCCTGCTTGAGCAAGGCCAGCGCCGCGCGCAGGGTCGCACGATCCCGGCCGCTGGCATCGGTCACCGGCAGGCGATAGCTGCCGCTTAGAATGTCCGGATGGATTTCCGCGGCGAACGGAGCCAGCAGACGCTTTTCGCGCTCATCGGCCGGGCGCCCGGCGGCCGACAAGTCCGAGCCGGCGAAGAAGCTCGGCGAGCGGCCGTAAAGGCCGAAGAAATAGTTGCGGTTGATCCATTCGAAATCGAACAGCAAACTCAGCGCCTGCCGCACCCGGATGTCGGCGAACACCGGACGGCGGGTGTTGAACACCAGGAATTCGGACGGCTGCGGCATGCCGGTCCTGATCTCGTCGCGGATCACCTCGCCGTTGCGCGCGGCGGGAAAATTATAGCCCTCGTGCCAGCGCAGCGGCTCGTTCTCGACGCGGAAGTCGTACAGCCCGCGCTTGAACGCCTCGAACGCGCCGTTGGCCTCGCGGTAATAGTCGATCCGCAGTTCGTCGAAATTCCACAGCCCGCGATTGGCCGGGCGGTCCTTGCCCCAGTAATCCGGGTTGCGGGTCAGGGTGACGCTGGTGCCCGGTTTGACCGCGGTGACGCGATAGGGGCCGGAGCCGAGCGGGGCGGTCATCGAGGTTTCCTCGAAGGTCGCGACATCGACGGCGTGCCTGGCGAAGATCGGCATCAGCCCGAGGATCAGCGGCAGTTCGCGATCCGGCGCGCCGCCGAAATCGAACCGCACGGTGCGCTCGTCCAGCGCGTCGGCTTTGGCGACCTTGGCGTAATAGAGCCGGTGGTTGGGCCGGCCCTTGTCGCGCATCAGCGCCCAGGAGAACAGCACGTCCTCGGCTCGCACCGGCCGGCCATCGGAGAACCGGGCGTCGGGATCGAGATGGAAGGTGACGTAGCTGCGGGCGTCGTCGGTCTCGACGCTCTCGGCGAGCAGACCGTACAGCGTGAAGGGCTCGTCATTGCCGCGCGCCATCAGGCTCTCGACCACGTAGCCGCGTACCTGCTGTACTGAAATACCTTTAACGATGAAGGGGTTGAGGCTGTCGAAGGTACCGATCAGGCCCTGGACCATCCGGCCGCCCTTTGGCGCGTCCGGGTTGGCATAGGGCTGGTGGCGAAAGCCGGCCGGCAGGGCAGGCTGGCCGTGCATCGCGATGGCCGGAGCGGGCTCGCCGGCGGCGGGGCCGGCAGCGGGGAGCAGAGCGAGGAGAACCGCGCCGCCTGCCGCCGCCAAAGCCTTGCCAAGCTCCCTGCCAAGCCGAAGCCAGCCCATTCCCGTCAACCTCGTCGATTCGGCGGTTTAAGCGGCTGTAATTTACCACGGTTGCAAGCTATCCCCCGCGAAGGAACGCCCAAATATCGCTGTCGGCATTGATCTTTTCGCTCGCCGCTGTATTGAAGGCGGGCAATTCGGATCAGGTTGCGCGGTCTGTCACGTATCTGCCTTATTTGGCTCCGAGACAGCCGCCAGCAAGCCGGCGGGTGCGCCCCTTTGCGGTGGCGAACGCGCAGTTGAGAGAAGGGGTTTTCCTGATGGATTTTCGAAAGCTGGCCGCGCAGGCCCTGCCGCGCGGGCGGGGATTTGCAACGCTCCTGACCGCGACCGCGCTGACCGCCGCCTCGATCGTCGCCGCCAACGCGCAGGCGCAGCAGCCGGCACCGAAGGCCGCACCCGCTCCGAAAGCCGCGCCGAAGGCCGCCGCTCCCAAGGCAGCGCCGAAGGCTCCCGCCCAGGCCCAGCAACAGGCTCCCGCGGCCCAGCAGCCGGCGGAACAGCAGGTCCAGTTGATCTACGGTCCGTGGACCAAGTTCTGTCTCAAGGGGCAGGACGCCAACGCCAAGCAGGTCTGCTTCACCGGCAAGGACGGCCGCATCGAGTCCGGCCAGACCGTGATCGCTGCCGTCATCATCGAGCCGGAAGGCGAGACCAAGAAGGTACTGCGCGTCACCCTGCCGCTCGGCATGCAGCTCGGCTACGGCACCCGCATCATCGTTGACAGCAACGCCCCGGCCCAGAGCCCCTATGTGATCTGCTTCGCCAACGGCTGCATGTCCGATTACGAAGTCACTCCGGAACTGCTGGCCAACATGAAGAAGGGCCAGAACCTGGTGGTGCAGGCCATCAACTCGAACGGCGCGCCGCTGACGCTGCCGCTGCCGCTCGCCGAGTTCGCCAAGGCCTATGACGGCCCGCCGACCGACCCGAAGGTGTTCGAGGAAAACCAGAAGAAGCTGCAGGAAGAACTGCAGAAGCGCGCCGCCGAGGCCCGCCAGAAGCTGGAAAGCCAGAGCGCCGCGCCGAAATGATCTTTTTCGGCCTCCAACAAAAAAGCGCGCAGCGATGCGCGCTTTTTTGTTGTCTGGTCGGTAGGGCCGGCCGGCGGCGGCCCGGCTGACGTCAGCGGCGTCAGTTGAGCGAGGGATTGCGCTGGCGGTAGCCGCCGGACTTGTCTTTGACGAAAATCTCGGACACCTGCGAGTGCCGGATCGGCTCGCCGGATTCGTCGGGCAGCAGATTCTGTTCGGACACGTAGGCGACGTACTCCGACTCCGAATTCTCGGCCAGCAGATGATAGAACGGCTGATCCTTGTGCGGCCGCATCTCTTCGGGGATCGACAGCCACCATTCTTCGGTGTTGTTGAACTCCGGATCGATGTCGTAGATCACGCCCCGGAATGAGAACACCCGATGGCGCACGATCTGCCCGATCTGAAACTTGGCTGTCCGCGCTTTAATCATCATCGTCGAATAGACCAGGATTGTGGCCGATGCTAGAGGGCATTCGAGGAAGTCACCAATCCGTCATTCGGCGGATGCCGGAACGGAGCCCGGTGAACCGGGCAGTTGCTGATGATTGATGTCTTAAATCTGGCTTTGCCCTATTTCGGGTTGATTTTCATCGGCCTTGCCTGCGGAAAGTTGAAATCCCTGCCGGAATCCGGCCTTTCGTGGATGAATTTCTTTCTGCTCTACATCTCGCTGCCTGCGCTGTTTTTCCGCATCCTCGCCAAGACGCCGTTCGAGGAATTGAACAATCTGCCGTTCATCCTGGCGACAACGCTTGGCACGATCTTCGCTTTCACGATCTCGCTGCTCAGCACGCGGCTGTTCGCCCATCTGTCATGGCGGGAGTCATCGATGGCCGCGCTGGGCGGCGGATACGGCAACATCGGCTACATGGGCCCGGGTCTGGCGCTTGCCATGTTCGGCTCGCAGGCCAACGTGCCGGTGGCGCTAGTGTTCTGCTTCGACACCATCTTTCTGTTTTCCGTGACGCCGCTGCTGATGGTGGTCACGGATGGCGACAAGCGTCCGCTGCTGCCGACCATCGGCCTGATCATCAGGCATATCCTGCTGCATCCGCTCATCATCGCGTCCTGTTGCGGCGCACTGGCCGCCGGGTTTCATGTCGAGCCGCCGGTGGCGATCGATACCATGCTGTTGTTCCTGCAGAGCGCGGCGGCGCCGGTCGCGTTGTTCGTGCTCGGCGTCACGGTGGCCCTGCGCCCGTTCACGCGGATGCCGTGGGAGGTGCCGGGACTGATCGCGGTGAAACTCGTACTGCACCCGCTCATTCTGTTCGGGCTGCTGCTGGCGCTCGGTCCATTCCCGCCGGAATGGGCGGCAACCGCGCTGCTGCTCGGCTCGCTGCCGCCCGCGCTCAACGTGTTCGTGCTGGCGCGACAATATGACACCTGGGTGGAGGCGAGTTCAGCCGTCGTGCTGCTCGGCACGTTCGCATCGGTGGTGACGCTGACCGGCGTGATGCTGCTGATCCGCAACGGAACGATCGTGTTTCCGTAACAGCCTCAGCCGGCGCGCCGCCACCAGGGCGCGAGACCCTCGCGCATCGCAAAGCGGCGCAGCGGTCCGACCGAGCCGATCAAATGCAGGCCGAGCGCACGGATCGATTGCGCCGGCAGGAAATCGCTGAGCAGCGAGCGATTGGCGGCGTCGATCGCCATGGTCCGGCTGAACACGTCGGCGCGGCGGGCTGCGGCATAGCGCGACAGAACATGGTCCGCGCCAAGGTCCTCGCCATGCGCGCGGGCGCGGCTGACGATCTCGGCAAGATCGGCGCCGTCGCGCAGGCCCATGTTGAGGCCCTGCGCGCCGATCGGCGGCAACACATGCGCCGCTTCGCCGACAAGCGCGATCCGTCGCGCGGCGAACGCGCTTGGCGTCTCGATCGCCAGCGGGAAGACGTGGCGACCGTCTTCCGCGACCATGCGGCCGAGGATCGAGTGCGATTGCCGCTCGGCGGCGAGTCCCAGATCCTCGTTATTCAATTGCGCGAGCCGCGCCGCTTCATCGGGAGTCGAGACCCAGACCACGCTCGCGCGCTCGCCCGGCAGCGGCACGAATACGCAGGGGCCGTGCGGCGTATGGAATTCGGTGGACGTGTTGTGGTGCGGCCGGGTGTGACCGACGTTGAAGGTCAGCGCCGACTGATCGAGCGCGCGCCGCTTCACTGTGATGCCGGCGGCCTGCCGGCATGGCGACTGTCGGCCATCCGCGCCTGCGACCAGCGATGCCGTCAGCACATCGCCATTGCCGGTCGTCACGGTGACGGCGGAGTCATCGGGTTCGATCGAAGCTGCGGTGTCGTCATATCGCGTAAGATGCGCCAGTTCCGCCGCGCGCCGCTCCATTGCCTCCATCAGCAGTCGGTTCTCGATGTTGTAGCCGAAAGTGTCCGCGCTAATCTCCTCGCTGGAGAAGCGCACTTCAGGCGCGCGGATCAGACGTCCGGTGTCGTCGACGAGGCGCATCACGCGCAGCGCGGCGGCTTGCGACTGGCAATGCGGCCAGACGTTGATCCGGGTCAGAAAGTCGATCGACGCGCCGAGCAAGGCGGTGGTGCGGTTGTCGCTATACGGAGTCTTGCGCGCGACAAGAGCAGTGGCGACGCCGTCTTGCGCCAGCGCGATCGCTGTGGCGAGTCCGGCGGGACCGCCGCCGACAACGATGGCGTCGAATTTCGAGAAAAGGCCCGATGACTGGTCCGATGACAGGTCCATGGGTATTTATATCCTGCTTGTGCTGCCGTCTTTTCCCACACTGCGAATTCGTGTCAAACTCCATTTCGACCGAAAGCATGGCGGCATCGCCGCCACGCATCTCAACGGCCGGACGGGCCGCGGGTTCATGACAGTTCATGTTGATGTCATACTGAGTTAATGCTGTCGGGGTGAGCGATTTGACCGGCCAGAAATCCCCTCGATCCCCGGCGTCGATCCGCGCCTTCAGCGTTCATCTTCTGACCGCATCCGGCACCGGCCTCGCGCTGATCGCGATGCTCGAGGCGGTGCGCGAGCATTGGGCTGCGATGTTCGGCTGGCTCGGCCTCGCATTGCTGATCGATGCGATCGACGGACCGCTGGCGCGCCGTCTCGATGTCGGCAGGCGATTGCCGAACTGGTCCGGCGAGACGCTCGACCTCGTGGTTGATTTCGTCACCTATGTCTTTGTGCCAGCCTACGCAATTACCGCAAGCGGTTTGCTGATTCCGCTGGCGGCGCCATTGCTAGGATTCGCCATCGTGGTTTCCGGCGCGTTGTATTTTGCCGACCGGCGGATGAAGACCGACGACAATCATTTTCGTGGTTTTCCGGCGCTGTGGAACATAACGGCGTTCTATCTGTTCTTGTTGAAGCCGCCGGCTGCGATCGGCAGTGCCGCGCTGGCGCTGCTTGTCGTGCTCTCCTTCGCGCCGGTCCATGTCATCCATCCGGTTCGCACGATGCGGTTTCGGCCTTTCAACCTTGTATTGATGGCGGTCTGGGCAGCTCTGTGCATTTTTGCCGTAGTCGCGAATTTTGACGTGCCCGCGATTGCGAAAATCGTACTCTGCGGCATTGCACTCCACATTCTTTTCAGTGACCTGATACTACGCACGTTGATCCGGAGATTTTCATGATCGAGATATTGACGAGCCCCGAAGCATGGGCCGCCTTGCTGACGTTGACTGCTCTTGAAATTATTCTTGGTATCGACAACGTGATCTTCATCTCCGTGCTGGTGGCCCGGCTTCCGCCGGAGCAGGCCAAACGCGCGCGTCAGATCGGGCTCGGGCTGGCGCTGCTATTTCGCATCCTGCTGCTCAGCATCCTGGTCTGGCTGATCGGTCTGACCCAGCCTGTGATCACGGTCGCCAACACGGCGCTGTCGTGGCGCGATATTATTCTGATCGGCGGCGGGCTGTTCCTGATCGGGAAGGCGACACACGAGATTCACGCCGAGGTCGAAGGCGGCGCGGGCGAAGAGGGTAAAGGCCATGCGGCCAACGCCTTTTTCTGGGTCATCATGCAGATCGTGGTGATCGACCTGATCTTTTCCCTCGATTCGATTATCACGGCAATCGGCATGGCGGAGGATATCAGGATCATGGTCGCGGCGGTGATCATCGCCTGCGGCGTGATGTATGCCTCATCGAGTCCGGTCGCGCGATTCGTGGCCGAGCACCCGACCACCAAGATGCTGGCGCTGGCCTTCCTTGTGCTGATCGGCGTGGCGCTGGTCGCGGACGGATTCCAGTTTCACATTCCGCGTGCCTACATCTACACCGCGATCACGTTTTCCGCCGCGGTCGAAGCGTTCAACATCCTCGCCAAACGCAGCCGCAAAAAGAAGAAGGCCGCATAGCCATCGACCGGGTAGATGCGTTGACAAGTCCGGTCTGATGGGGTCCGTTGTGCGGCAACAACAACCGGATTTGCAGGATGGAAGGCATGGTCAAGGCGGTGCGGGTTCACAAACTCGGTGGACCGGAGGTGCTGACTTACGAAGATGTCGAGCTTGCCGAGCCGGGCCCCGGCGAGGTGCGGATCCGCAATCATGCCATCGGTCTGAACTTCACCGACTGCTATTTCCGGACCGGTCTCTACAAGGCTCCGGCGCTGCCGTTCATCGTCGGTCACGAAGGGGCAGGCGAAGTGGTGGCGGTAGGATCTGGTGTCACCGGTTTTCATCCCGGTGATCGCGTCGCCTATTATCTGAACCTCGGTGCCTACACCACCGAGCGTAACGCACCGGCGGACCGGCTGGTGAAGCTGCCGGACTTCATCACCTACGAGCAGGCCGCCGTCCTGATGCTCAAAGGACTGACGACGTTCTACCTGCTGCACAAGACCTTCGCGGTCGGGCCGGGACATCGGATCCTGATTCATGCCGCCGCGGGCGGTGTCGGCTCGCTCGCCTGTCAGTGGGCGAAGGCGCTCGGCGCGACAGTGATCGGCACCGCGGGTTCGCGCGAGAAAGCGGATCTTGCGCTCGCCAACGGCTGCGATCACGTCATTCTCTACCGCGAAGAGGATGTCGCGGCACGGGTCAAGCAGATCAGTCGCGGCGAGCTGTGCGATGTCGTCTATGACGGCGTCGGCAAGGACACCTTCCAGGGATCGCTGAAATCGCTGAAGCGGCGCGGACTGTTCGTCAGCTTCGGCAATGCGTCGGGTCCGGTGCCGCCGTTCAATCTCGCCGAGCTCAATACCCACGGCTCGCTGTTCGCGACGCGGCCCAAGCTGGCCGATCATATCGTGACGCGCGCCGAACTGATCGAAGGCGCCGACGCGCTGTTCGCCGCGGTGATCAGCGGTACGCTGCATATTCCGATCAATCGCGCCTATGCGCTCAAGGACGCCGCCAAGGCGCACACCGATCTGGAAAGCCGCATCACCACCGGTGCCTCGGTGCTGAAGCCGTAACCTCAATTCTCTCATCATTGCGAGCCAACGGGCCCGGCTTTCACCGGCCCGATGACGGGCTCCGCGAAGCAATCCAGAATCCTATGAAGAGCTGGATTGCTTCGTCGCTTTGCTCCCCGCAATGACGAGGACGAGATGGTGCTTAAAATCCTGCGACCGTTCCGTGCAGGTCATATTCGTCGGCGCGTTCGATCTTCGCAGTCACGATCTCGCCGACCTTGAGCGGCCGGCGGCTTGCGACATAGACCGAGCCGTCGATCTGCGGCGCATCCGCCTTGGAGCGGCCCTTGGCGACGCTCGGGCCGAC
Source organism: Hyphomicrobiales bacterium (assembly GCA_017305455.1). Taxonomy (GTDB): domain Bacteria; phylum Pseudomonadota; class Alphaproteobacteria; order Rhizobiales; family Xanthobacteraceae; genus Afipia. The sequence goes on from JAFKKO010000115.1 coordinate 47,155, forward strand.
CTCGTCGATGATCACCTGCTGCCGCGTGCCGACCTTGCGCTTGAGGCGTTGCGCCGAGATTCTCTTTTGCCGTGCCATCAACGCATTCCAGCGCGCGGTTTTGATCTCTTCGGGCACGGTACCCTCAAGGCCGTTTGAGGTCGCACCCGCCACCGGCTCGTACTTGAAGCAGCCGAGCCGGTCGATCTGCGCCTCATCCAGCCAGTCGAGCAGATACTGGAAATCGGAATCGGTCTCGCCGGGGAATCCGACGATGAAGGTCGAACGCAGTGTGAGGTCGGGACATTGCTCGCGCCATGACTTGATCCGCGCCAGCGTCTTGTCCTGGGCGGCGGGCCGGCGCATCTGCTTGAGCACGTCAGGGCTCGCATGCTGGAACGGGATGTCGAGATAGGGCAGCACCTTGCCCTCACTCATCAGGCCGATGACCTCATCGACATGGGGGTAGGGGTAAACGTATTGCAGGCGGACCCAGGCGCCGAGTTCGCCCAGCTCCCTGGCGAGGTCGTAGAATCTGGCGCGAACCTCGCGATCCTTCCACGGGCTGGTGGCGTATTTCAGGTCGATGCCGTAGGCGGACGTATCCTGCGACACCACCAGCAATTCCTTGACGCCGGCCGCAACCAGCCGCTCCGCTTCGCGCAGCACGTCATTCGCCTGTCGCGAGACCAGATCGCCGCGCAGCTTCGGGATGATGCAGAAGGTGCAACGATTGTTGCAGCCTTCGGAAATCTTCAGATAGGCGTAGTGCCGCGGCGTCAGCTTGATGCCCTGCGGCGGCAACAGATCGAGATGCGGGTTGTGCGTCGGCGGCACCGCGCGATGCACCGCTTCCAATACGCTCTCATATTGCTGCGGGCCGGTGATCGACAGCACGTTGGGATAGGCTTTTTCGATCTGCTCGGGCTCTGCGCCCATGCAGCCGGTGACGATCACCTTGCCGTTCTCGGCCATCGCCTCGCCGATGGCGCCGAGCGACTCCTGCTTGGCGCTGTCGAGAAAGCCGCAGGTGTTGACGATGACGAGATCGGCGCCGTCGTGCTTGCGCGCGAGTTCGTATCCTTCGGCGCGCAACCGTGTGATGATGCGCTCGGAATCCACCAGAGCCTTGGGACAACCCAGGGACACGAAGCTGACTTTCGGGGCGGCCGACTGATCCATTCGATCCTGCTTGGCAAAACGCAGGGACTATCCCTGTTCTTTCGCAAATACAAGGTCTTAAGAGCGTTTCGGCGACGTCCTGGAGAGCTTTTTGGTCGGCTGTGACGGGGCCCTGGCCAGGCGAGGCTTCGTTTTTCCGGGCTGATCGACGGCGCGGCCGCCATGGCGGTGCGGGAAGATCTGACGTGCGGGGCAGCTTGCGCGGGGATCAGCCGCGGATGATGGACGATGCGCGCGTGATGACGAATCGCATGACAAACCCGGCACGGAGGGATGATTTCTCTCGGCGTTTGTTGCGGAGAGAAAGAATATCATCTTTTTGGCTTCCGTCTTGCGGCAGCGATCGATGATCGCTCATATGGTGCGCGATGATCCGCCGGAGATCGCGAATGCAGCGCCGTTATGACAATTCCTCGCGAGCAGAAACGCTCCGCAATCCGTCGCGTTATCGCGATGGCGCGGAATGGCTCGCCATCTATGGCGCGCTTGCATTGATCGCGGCCGTTGTGTTCGGCACGGCCTTCACGCGCTTGTTCTGAGATCGGCCGAGCCGGTCTATTGCGATGCCGCCGGAGCGGGTTTGGCGGCGCTGCGAATGCGGCCCGGCAATGACCCGATCAAATCATGAAAGGCGCGGGCGCGCGCCTGCGCTTCCTCGACGCTCAAGGCCTCAAACCGGATGGTGCGACCGAAGCGCGTTTGCGCCAGACGCCCGAGATCGGCGCTGATCACGGTCGCGATCTTGGGATATCCGCCAGTGGTGCCGCGATCTTTCATCAGCACGATGGGCTGGCCGTTGCCGGCAACCTGAATGCTGCCGTCCACGGTGCCGTCGGAAACGATGTTGTGGCCATGCCGATGTTTGAGTTCGGGGCCTTCGAGCCGGTAGCCCATCCGGTTGCTGCTGGCGGAGACGCGCCATTGCGAATTCAGGAACAATTCGCAGGCATCGCCGAATTCGTCCGCCTGCGGTCCCATCACCACGCCGAAGGCATCAGCCGTCTGCGGAGGCAAGTCGATCGCCCGTTCATGCGGCCATGCGGCACAGATTTGTGCGGTGAGGCGATCGCCGTTCTGCAAGGCGCGCGGATAGGGACTGCCGAGGCCGGCATAGGCGTTGACCGAACAGCTCCCGAACACAGGCGTCGCCGCGATGCCGCCCTCAATGGCGAGATAGCCAAAAACGCCGTCGCGCGCCATGCCAAGCGTCAGCCGCTTGCCATTCGCCAGCGTGATCGTTTGTCCCAGGCGTTTGCCGTGGCCGTCGATATCCAGCGCCCGCAGTGCGCCGGTGACGGCGACGCGGAGCGGCCCATCATGGGCGGCCACCACGATGCCTTGCGGCCCGATCTCCATGGCCGGTGCGAAAGCGGAATTCCCCACCAGACAATTAGCGGCGGCGAGGGACAACCGATCCAACGCTCCGCTGGGCGCAAGGCCATAGCGCTGCATGCCGAAACGTCCCGCGTCCTGAATCGATGTCGCGATTCCGGCGGAGATGATTTCCAGCGCGCTCATGGCGCGATCAATTCGGCGATCGGCTCGCCGCGTTCGGCGGCACGGTCGAGCCGGTCGAATTGCGCGGGCTCGATCGCCTCGAAGGTAACGGCGTCGCCGGGCTCCAGCAGGAAGGCCGGATCGCGATGCGGATGGAAGGTGCGCACCGGCGTGCGGCCGAGCAGGTGCCAGCCGCTCGGCGCGGCAAGGCACTGGATGCCGGCCTGGGTGCCTCCGATGGAGATCGTACCCGTTGGCGTATGCGTGCGCGGACTGGCGCGCCGGGGCGTGGCGATCGAGGGATCAAGGCCGCTCAGATAGGCGAAGCCCGGCGTAAATCCGATCATGGCGACGCGATAGTCGCCCCCGGCATGACGCGCGATCAGCTCCGCGGCGGATATATCGTGGGTGCGCGCGACGTCATCGAGATCGATTCCGTATGGGCCGCCATAGGCAACCGGAATCCGCCAGCGCCGGGTTGTCACGGATCGAGGGGCTTCCGGCGGGATCAGCGTCAGGATTTTTTGCGACAGCGCGGCAAAGCCGATCCGCACCGGATCGTAGTGGATCAGCAGCGAGCGATAGGTCGGTACGGTCTCCGCGACCCCCACAATGTGCGCCGCCGCCACCGCGCGGTCGAGGGCCAGCACGCGGCGGTTGGCGGCCGTATCGATGGTGTGGCCGAACTCCACCGTCAGCGCGGCGTCGCCGCTGGGCAGCAGGCGGGGGGACTGAATCTCGGTCATGGCCGGACGATGCAGTCAGACGCGGGAAGCGTCCAGCCTTTTCACGCGATGCCGATGAAGGGGAGCGCTCTGCAAAATCATGATACCGGCGCGGCTTGACGCGCCCTCCATCATTCGCATGATGCCTCGCCGCTTGAGGCCAGCCCGGAGTCGATCAATGACATTGCCGTCCCGAACCGTCGAGACCCTTAAGCGCATCTCCACGGCCACCATCACCACCGTGCTGCTGAAGAAGGGGCTGCGCAATGTCTGGATGCGCGGCACCCGTCCGCTGCGGCCGGGCCAGCCGCGGCTTGTCGGAGCGGCCTTCACGCTGCGTTTCGTGCCGGCGCGCGAGGATCTCGCCACGCCGGAATCATGGTCGAAACCGATCTCGACCCGAACCGCCATCGAAGCGATGCCGGCCGGCTGCATCGCCGTGGTGGATGCGATGGGTGTCACCGATGCCGGAATTTTCGGCGATATCCTGTGCGCGCGGATGTTCAAGCGCGGCGTCACCGCTCTGGTGACCGACGGCGTGCTGCGAGATGTCGAGGGCGCGCTCGCCACCGGTCTGCCGGTCTGGTGCGACGGGGCGGCCGCGCCGCCGTCCGTCGCGGGTCTGACTTTCGTCAATTGGGGCGAGCCGATCGGCTGTGGCGGCGTCGCGGTGTTTCCGGACGACATCATCGTCGCCGATCAGGACGGCGCGGTTGTTATTCCGCAAGCGTTCCTGCCGGTCATCCTTGAAGAGGGTGAGGAGCAGGAGCGAATGGAAGGCTGGATCGTCAATGAGGTGAACAACGGCGCGTCGCTTCCGGGGCTATATCCGATGAACGCCGAAACCAAGGCGCGCTACGCGGAGTGGAAAAGCAGGCAGCCGAAATAGGCGCGTTGTTTACCCGGCTCCAATTTCAATCCCGCGGGCGGCGCCAGCCGACAACCGTCGCTTCGACGATGCGGCCTGAATCGCAATTGATCCAGGCGCCGTCGATCCATTGGCATGCGAAGGGTAACTGATATGTCCCGCTCTTGTCCTCGCACAGGAGTTCTACGGGTTCGGCCGGCGGCGGAGCACCGGCATCGTTGAATTCGGCCAGTCTTTGCGCACGTGTCGCCATCGTCGCAATCTCCTCTAAGGAAGAAATGGGTCGCAATCATTTCCATCATGCAGGGGTAGTCACAAAGCCGGGCAACCCTAAGGCGGGCCAGATGATGGAACCTGGTCAGGCGCGACAATTTTGTGGGAAACGCCGGGGTTTTGCAGGTCGGCGCAAGCATTGATTTACGGATTGCGGTCGAGACTTTTCGCCAGAAACATGGAGGATCGCCATGCTTGTCCTCATTCTGGTTTTGCTCGGCGCAGCGGGTGTGTTTTTCCTGGCGAGCGTCACTCAGTATTCCGGCTGGTTCTGGTCTCACGAGCTTTGCCAGCAGGGCGCGGTCTTGTGCGAACATCCGAGCTGGATCCTGATCGCGGCCGGAGTCGCGATCCTGATCGAGATGGTGCGCACGATGGCGAAGGCCTGACCGGCCCTCCGCCGCAAGACTCAGCCGGAAGGGGCCAGCCGTCCCCTGATGTCCCGGCGTGCCGGTTGATGGCCGAATACGATGTGGTTTCCGTGGCTTAGTCGCTTCAAGCGGCGGCTTCGGGCGATCCGAGCCTTGCCCTCCGGCATCCGGTTGCCCACCCCGGACGGTTGTCGGAACCCGTTCGATCTCTCGCGAACGGCATGTTAGCTTTCGGAATTATCGGCGGCAGGCATTCGGGAAATCGCAAGCGGTTCCATGGGCTGGGGAAAGTCTCGCATCACGCAACTCGACAGAGCCGCGCGGCGGTTCGGGTATGCCCGTATTCTTTCCCTTGTGCTTCTCGCGGGGCTGGTCGGCCTGCGGATTGCCGATCCGGCGCCGCTCAAGGAGCTTCGCCTGCGCACCTTCGATGTCTATCAGTTGATCAGCCCGCGCGTGGTCACTGAGCGGCCGGTCGTCATTGTCGATATCGACGAGAAGAGTTTGGCCAAGCTCGGGCAGTGGCCGTGGCCGCGCACCCGGATCGCCGATCTGGTGCAGCGCCTGACCGATCTTGGCGCGGCGGCGATCGCCTTCGACGTGATATTCGCCGAGCCGGATCGGCTTTCGCCGCATCTGGCGGTCGAAGGTTTTCGCGATCTTGATGAGGTGACGCGCGAAAAGCTGCGCGGTCTGCCGAGCAATGACGACATGCTCGCCGCGGTTTTGCGCAAGGCGCCGGTCGTGCTCGGCGAGTCCGGATTGCCGATGGTCATGCCGCAGCCCGATATCAAGCTGCCGCTCACGGGTCTGGCGACGCTCGGCGGCGATCCCGCGCCCTTCCTGCTGAACTTTCCGGGCCTGCTTCGCAATGTGCCGGTTCTGGAAGAGGCGGCGCCGGGGCGGGGGCTGTTCACCATTCACACCGAGCGCGACGGCATCGTGCGGCGTGTGCCTATGGTGATGCTGGCGCAGGGTCAGTTGATGCCGTCTCTCACCTTCGAGATGCTCCGTGTTGTGACGCAAGCAAGCACCATCCTGATCAAATCCGACGAAGCCGGCGTCAAGAGCGTCGGTATTCCGGGCTTTGAAATTCCGACGGACCGCAATGGCCAGATCTGGGTGCACTTCGCCAAACATGATTCCGCGCGGTTCGTTTCCGCCACTGATGTTCTTGACGGAAAAATCGGTTCGGATGCCGTTTCGCGGAAACTGGTGCTGATCGGCACATCGGCGACCGGCTTGCTCGACACCAAGACCACGCCGCTCGAGCCGGTGATGCCCGGTGTCGAAGTGCATGCGCAGGTGCTGGAGGCGGCGCTGTCCGGTTCGGTGCTCTCGCAACCGAACTATGCGATCGGCGCCGAAGTGCTCGCCGCCATTATGTTCGCTCTTGCGATCATCTGGCTCGCGCCGGTGCTCGGCCCGCTGATGCTGCTGGTGGTTGGATTGGGCGTGGTCGCCCTGCTGATCGGCACGTCGTGGTATTTCTTCGTGCAGGAAAAACTGCTGATCGACTTCACCTTCCCGTTGCTCACCTGCGCGGCGATCTATCTTGCTCTGGTGTTCTCCAGCTACGCCCGCGAGCAGAAACAGCGCCGCCGCATCCGCTCGGCGTTCGGTCAGTATCTGTCGCCGGCTCTGGTCGAGCAGCTTGCGCAATCGCCCGACAAGCTCAAGCTCGGCGGCGAAGAACGCGACATGACCGTCATGTTCAGCGACATGCGCGGCTTCACCGCGCTGTCGGAGACTTTCAAGCGCGATCCGCAAGGTCTGACCTCGCTGATGAACCGTCTGTTGACGCCGCTTACCAACGCCATTCTCGATCGCAAGGGCACCATCGACAAATACATGGGCGACGCGATCATGGCGTTCTGGAACGCGCCGCTCGATGATGCAGCCCACGAGATCAACGCCTGTGAAGCGGCGCTCGACATGCTTGACAAGGTCGCCGTCCTGAACGCCGAGCGCGAGCGCGAGGCGCGGGAGAATGGCAGACCATTCATTCCGCTCAGCGTCGGGATCGGCTTGAATACCGGGTCCTGCGTGGTCGGCAATATGGGATCGAATCTGCGGTTCGATTATTCGGTCCTCGGCGACAGTGTAAATCTGGCCTCACGTCTCGAGGGGCAATCAAAATCCTATGGCGTTCCGGTGATCGCCGGTTCGCGCACCGCGCTGGCCGTAAAGGAGAAGTTTGCGATTTTCGAACTCGATTTCATCGCGGTGAAAGGCAAGAGCGAGCCGGAAGTCATTTACGCGATTGCGGGCCGGCAGGACGTCGCCAATTCGCCGGATTTCCAACGGTTGCGCAATCTCTTCATCGAAATGCTGGCTTGTTATCGCAACCGGGATTGGACTGGAGCAGTGCTTGCGCTTGAGAAGGGACGCGCAACAAGGGGCGCGGAACAGTTCGGTCAGCTTCATGATCTTTATGCGGCGCGTATCCGTGCCTTTCGCGATTCGCCGCCGCCGGAAGGCTGGGACGGAGTATTTGCCGCGACGGCCAAATGACGCGGCCAATTGAAAAGTTGTGAGCTGGCGCAAGAGCCGTCTTGCCGCGCCAAAGGATTTTCCGATGTAGCGACGATCTCGTACACATGCCATTCTCGTTGCCGGGCTTGAATTTGACTTCGATATTTCACCGGACTTTCTGATGACTGATTCAATATCCGTACGGTTCTGGGGCGTTCGCGGCAGTATTCCCTGTCCCGGTCCGGACACCGTGCGTTATGGCGGCAACACCTCTTGCGTGGAGGTGCGTTGTGGCGAGCATCTGCTGATTTTCGATGCCGGCTCCGGATTGCGCGCGCTGGGCGCCGCGCTTACTGCGAATGATACCGAGATCGATCTGTTTCTCAGTCATGGACATGTCGATCACATGATCGGCCTGCCGTTCTTTTCTCCGTTGATGGAGAAGGGACGGCGGCTGCGGATCTGGGCCGGCGGCCTTGCCGCAACGGGCGGAGTCAAAAACGCGATCAGCGCCTTGATGCGGTTTCCGTTGTTTCCGATCGGCGTCGATGCTGCGCAGGACGGCGTGAGTTTTCATGACTTCGAGCGCGGCGAGGTGTTGACGCCGCGCAACAGTATTGTGGTCCGGACCGCGACACTGAATCATCCGGGCGGCGCGACCGGATATCGGATCGACCATGCCGGCAAGGCGATCTGCTACATCACCGATAACGATCTTGGGCCGGGGCCGATCGATCCGGCATTGCTGTCGCTGGCCAAAGGCGCGCAACTCGTGATCATCGATGCGACCTACACCGACGCGGAGCTGCCCGATCATGTCGGCTGGGGTCATTCGAGCTGGCAGCAGGCGGTGCGGTTCGCGGACGCGGCCGGCGTCAAAGCACTATGCTTGTTTCACCATGACCCGGATCACAGCGACGCAGTGATGGACCGGATCGCGGCGGATGCTTCGAGGGCCCGACCCGGAACGCTGGTGGCGAAGGAAGGGATGTCGTTGACTATCTAGGCCGCCCGGCAACAGCGGAGGGGAAGGACCGGCGTGGTGTTGGCCGGTCAGGATCCATCGATTTGGCTTCATGAACTCAGTATTAAAGTCACATTACCTGTCATTCAGGTGGCTTTCCCGTCGCGTTCGAGAAGTCCCGCCGTTCTCGCGCCGAAAGGGCGCGTGGGCAGGTGACACAAGGAATAAAAACCGGTTCAATCCGTCTCCGGAATCGCGGCGGCCATCCATTTTGATTGTCGTCACCGTCGCGGCTCGGCGCGCCGCTGTCTTGATCACATTTCATCGTATTCGGGTTGGCTTCCATGGACATCTCTGGATTGGCTTCAGGCGCCGGCGGATTGTTGGCAACCGCGTTCGTCGTTGCCGGCTACACCATGCGGACCATGATTCCGCTGCGCGTGTTTGGAATCCTCACCAACCTTCTTCTGATCGTCTATGGCCTGCATCATCGCAACTATCCGATCGTGGCGCTGCATGTCTTGCTGCTGCCGCTGAATGTCTATCGTTTGCACGAGATGCTGCTGCTGGTCCGCAACGTCAAGAAATCGGTCAAGGGCAATCTGTCGATGGCCTGGCTGAAGCCGTTCATGACGGAGCGCAAGTGCAAGGCTGGCGAGGTGCTGTTCTACAAGCACGAGAGCGCCAAGGAGATGTTCTACATCGTCAGCGGCCGCTTTCATCTCGTCGAATCCGGCATCGAACTGCCGGTCGGCGCGATCGTCGGCGAACTCGGCATGCTCTCGCCGGACAACAAGCGTACCCAGACGCTGGAGTGTCTTGCTGACGGCATGATCCTCAGCGTGACCTATCAGAAGGTGGAGGAGCTTTACGTGCAGAATCCGGAATTCGGATTCTACTTCCTGCGCCTCGTCAGCGCACGATTGTTTCAGAACCTCGAGAAGCTGGAAGGCGAGGTTGCCGTGCTCAAGGCCGGGCAGGCCGCGCCGTGAGGCTGTCGCTGCCGACCAAGCTGCCGGTCCCGCTCCGGCTCTTGAAGGAGCGCTATTTCGGCGAGGCCTCGCGCAATCCGTGGGTCGCGCGCAACAAGCTCGCAGGTCTCATCGCGCGCCTGCCGCCCGAGGTGGCGGCGATCGTCAGTGACGCCGTCCCGGCCTTGATGGCCTATCAGGACGCCGATCACGCGCTGCTTTATCTCGATCGCATCGGGCGCTATGCCGGCGGCCGGCTCGATCCGGTGATCTTCGCGGACCTTGCCCGCCGCATGCGGGCGCGGATGCTTTATGAAGACCCGCCGGCCATTGCCCACGATCTTTTGATACGCGCGGGCGGAGAGGCGGCGCGGCCCGATCCCTCGCTCGGCGCCACAGTCCGGACCTTCCGCTGGGCGGAGCTTGCGGCGATCCTGCCGGCGGAGACAGCAACATCACTGATCAGGATGCTCGACCGGCTGCGCTGGTCGGACAAGATCAAGGAGTTGCGCTTCAGCGCGGCGACGCCGGGCGATCTGCGGTGGTTGCGATTCTGGAGCGCGGTGCGGCAGGCGCGGCCTTACTCCCTGCGTTTTGCGCAGGAGCGGATGTGGGTGGAGCGCTGGCTGCACATGATCGACCGCGGCATGGCCAAAGACCCGGCCGCCGCCGCCGCGATTGTCGAGACCGCCGATCTGGTCGAAGGCTACGGCATGCCCTGCAAGGTCGGCCTGATGAAATGGAATTGCATCGTCGATACCCTGATCAAGCCGATTTGCGATGGTGCGGTAGCGATTCCAAACCTTGGGGCCGCCGTTCGTCGCGCGCACCGGGTTGCGCGCGACAATCCTTCGCTCGATGATCTGCGGGGGGAGATCGCGCTGATTATCGCGGACGGCGCAACGGTAGCGCCGGCCGCCGCGCTCCACTAGATTGCCCGGCCTGCGACCGATTCATCTCCAGTGAGCAGACGGGATATCGACCATGAGCCGATCACGGCGGGCGCGCCAACTGACCGGACCCATCGCGCTTGCGGCCGGTGTGGTGCTGCTGTTCGCAGCGCCGCCGCCGCGCAGGGCGCGGAGACCTACAAACTTAGCGACAATCATCGCATCGCTTGCAGCCGGGCGCTGGCGCCGGGCAAGATGCAGACCATCGGCTGCCGCTCGTATGCTTATGTCATGAACACGGCGACGTCGGAGTTCTATCGTTGCGAGGTTGTGGTCGAGATCACGCGCGACAGCCGCGAGCTCAAGAACACCAGCTCCAGCGGACGCTGCGTGTCGCGGGGACGCATGTTTTCGACGGACTCGACCTATGCGTTCGACGCGACGGAAACCGAACCGCCGAACACCAATGCGTTTTTCGGCGCGGGCGGGATGGCGATCTGGGTGAGCGACACCACGGCGCGGAAAGTGAGAGGCTGCATCGATCTGGCCACCGGGATCGGCGACAACGTGCTGCAATGTGTCGATATGCAATTCGACCATTAGAGCGTTTTAGATTTACTCGGAATCGTCATGCGCGGGCATAGCCGTTCGAAGACGGCGTCGCTTCTGCTCACCTATCTGACGGCATAAAGCACGACGAACAGGCCAATCAAGCCGACCAGCATGATCGCCCAGGTCGAGACCCGCGCCTGATGGCGGACCACATGGGCCGCCTCGTTCTCGGCGATCCGCTTGTCCTGTGTCTTGAAGCCTGGCTCCTGATCGCTCACGCCGTCTCCGTTCTGTCATGGCATCGCCGGTTCAAACGCCATGGCAGCCACGGAGTTCCGGTTGCACCGGAAGCTATTGGCTAAACTTGCTCCGGTTAACGGAACTGGGCGCGGCAGGCCGGGGAGAGCCGCTTGATGTTGTGCTCCATGCAGGCCGTGATCTTTTTGACGTTCGGCACATACTGGCGGCAGAACTTCATGGCGTCGGACCGGCAGGCGCGGCGCTGCTCCTGCGTCCCGGCGGCATAGGCGGCCGACGAGATTGCAACGAGGATTGCGGCGAACACGGCTAAGCCGGCCTTCTTCATGACGATCTCCTTCGCGCGAGTGTCCGTTCAGTGAGCCGGCATGAGATGCGGCCGGCAGTCATAGGCCGCGCCGCGGACAGGCTCTTCGATATTGTGCCGAAAGAACTGGCCCATGGATGGTGCGTCCAGCAGATCCGCGACCGTGTGGTCCGGGATTTCGCAGAACTGATCATAGGTCATGCGATGCCGGATCAGGAGGTATCGTTTTGCCTTGTCGTAACAGACTCGGTCGATCACGCTGCTGCGCGTGATGTCCTGACAGGCGAACGGCTTCAGATCGACCAGTCCGCGCGCGGCGACGTCCACCATTTCGCTGTCGGTGTACGAGGCGCCGCCGACCAAAGACGCGAGAACAAGGATCAATTTCAGCATCGCAGAGTGTCCGCAAGGAAGCGACGGTTTGGATGATAACCGGGGATCGCGGGTCTGAAAATGCCGAAATCAGGACGCGGCCATCGCGGGATGGTTCTTGCCGAACCATGCCGGTCACTCTATGGGAGCGATGTCGCATGTGATCGGAGGAAGCTGTCGTGATCTATGAACTGCGCGTCTATTCCTGTTTGCCGGGCCGTTTGCCGAATGTCCTGAAGCGTTTCGAGAGCGTGACATTGGGACTATGGGAGAAGCATCAAATCCGTCAGGCGGGTTTCTTCACCACGGTCATCGGCGAGTCCAATCAGGAACTCACCTATCTGCTGGCATGGGAATCGATGGCCGAGCGCGAGCGCAAGTGGACGGCATTTCAAAACGATCCAGCCTGGCTCGCCGCGCGCGTCGAAACCGAACGCGACGGGCAGTTGATCCAGAACATCCGAAATCAATTCCTGCAGCCGACGTCGTTCTCGATCGTCAAATAACTCAGGTTGTCCTGAGCGCGTGGAGCGCGCATGGCGCGCTCTACGCTTGCAACAGGTCGCTGACGCCCTGCCAGAGCAGACCGAGAGAGATCAGGACCAGCAGGGTATAGGCAATGCGGTAGAACCATGTGGTCGAGGTGTGCCTGACCAGCCAGAAGCCGATAAAGTTCGATGCGATGGCCAGCGGCAGCAGCGCGAGCGATGTTGTCAGATTGTGCGGACTGAATTGTCCGAGAAGAAAGTAGGGCAGGACTTTCAGTGCATTGACGATAAAGAAGAAGATCGTCGAGGTCCCGACGAATGTCATTTTCGGCAGCCGCTGGGGCAGGACATAGGCCTGAAAGGCCGGGCCGCCGCCCTGCACGACGAATGACGTGAACCCCGAGACAGTGCCCCAGAATGCGCCGCGCGCAGCGGTTGCGTTGTAGGAGGCGATGCTGCCGCGTCGGACCCAGGCGGTGACTGCGAAAGCGAGGCCGATTCCTCCGGCCACGATCCGCACCCCGGCGTCCGAGATATAGGCCGCAAACAGGTATCCGAGACCGACGCCAACCAAGGCGCCCGGCAGCAGGGCTCTCAGATTTCGCGGACTCCAGTCCTTGCGATAGACGTAAAGCGAGATCAGGTCCTGGCATATCATGATCGGCAGCAGCAGCGCGGCGGCCGAGAGCGGCGGCAGATAGAGCGCCACCAGCGGCGTCGCGATCGCGCCGAGCCCGCTGAAGCCTCCCTTTGAAAGCCCGAGCGCAATGACGGCAGGGATGGCGAGCGCATAAAAGGCGGCGTCGAGAATCATCAGGGACATTCGGCGGCCCCGAAAATCGCCGGACAGTGCCGCCATCGGCGTGTCCGTGGCGAGGTCGTATCGCGTTGCGAAAGAAGCGCGAATGGCATGGGGATTGAAACCGGAAAGTGGCGGGAGTGACCTCAGCTTGGATGGTCCAAGCATGCCGGAGCACGAGCCGCGACGCCAGTGAGGTGTCCGCAGGCCTCAATGAGCAAAGGGCATGGTCCGATGAGCAATAGACACTGTTAACGCTGTGCGTCGCGGGGAACACTGAAAGGAAGAAACGCGGTCGTAGAATCTGCGAGGGGAGGACGTATGCTGCAGTCCGCGCAGGCTGACGGAGCATCACGGAACGGCAATATCGTCCTGCGTATTCAGGGGGCGGCGAAGACTTACGCCTCGCTGTCCGGATCCTGTACGGCGCTGCTTCCGGTCACGTCGGACATCCGCGCCGGAGAGTTCGTCAGCCTTGTCGGCCCCAGCGGCTGCGGCAAGACCACGCTGCTGAAGATGTGCGCGGGCCTGATTGCGCCGAGCGCCGGCAACATCACCTTCGGTGAGACCGGCAAGAGCATTGCCCCCGGCGAGTTCGGTTTTGTTTTCCAGGCGCCGGCTTTGCTGCCATGGCGCACGATACTGTCCAACGTCGCGTTGCCGGCCGATATCCTGGGGCTGGACAAGGCTGCCGCGACGGAGCGCGCCCGCGCTCTTTTGGCCACCGTGCGCCTCGCCGGCGTGGAAGAAAAATATCCGAGAGAATTGTCGGGCGGCATGCAGCAACGCGCCGCCATTGCGCGAGCTCTGCTGCACGATCCGGACATTCTGTTCATGGACGAGCCGTTCGGCGCGCTCGATGCGATGACGCGCGAGGATCTCAACATGGAGTTGCAGCGGATTTCGCAGAAGCAGCACAAGACGGTGCTGTTCGTCACACACGATATCGAGGAAGCCGTTCTGCTGTCGGATCGCGTGTTCGCGCTATCGGCGGGGCCGGGGCGGCTGGTCGAGACCATCGATATCACTCTGCCGCGCCCGCGATCGCTGTCGGTGAAAGCAAGTCCCGAATTCGCTCAGGCGGTCGCGCGGATCCGCGCGCTGCTCAATCGTGAAGAGACGCTGCCATGACCGCTCCGGATTCCAGGGCATCCGCGCCGCGGGGCAATTCATCGCCTGCATTCTTGCGTTTTCCGCTTGAACTGTCGCTGTCGGCTCTCATCGCCGTGGCGCTGGTCGTCGCCGCCGAAATCGCCGCACGCAACAACTGGGTCACGCCGCTGGTGCTGCCGGCGCCGAGCCAGATCTGGGCCGCGCTGACCGACGGCTTTGCATCCGGCATCTATGTTGAGAACACCCTCTCGACGCTGTGGTCCGTGGTGGTGGGATTTGTGCTGGGCGCCGTCGTTGCCGTGGTGCTGGCCGGAATTCTGTCAAGCCTGCCGTTCCTCGAGAAGGTGATCACGCCCTTCATCGTTGCATTCCAGAGCATGCCGAAAGTCGCGATCGCGCCTCTCATCATCATCTGGTTCGGTTTTGGCGATGTGTCGAAGATCGTGATCGTCCTGACGGTCTGCTTCTTTCCGATCCTGATCAATGCGCTGCACGGCCTGAAGGTGCGCGACCGCGATCACTACGAGCTGTTCAAATCGCTCGGCGCCACGCGCTGGCAGATGTTCTACCGGCTCCGCTTGCCGCATGCCGTGCCCTACATCTTCGCCGGCCTGCATATCGGCGTGATCTTCGCGCTGATCGGAACCGTCGTCGCCGAATTTGTCGGAAGCAATACCGGCGTCGGCTATCTGATGCTGCAGGCGAAGGCGACCTTCGACACGCCGGCGGTCTATGCCTGTCTCTTCATTCTGATGCTGCTGGGCATGCTGCTCCATTTCGTCATGGTCCAGATTGAAACCCGCGTCGCGTTCTGGGCCAACGACATCACGCAAGCCAACGGATGATCCAACGTTAAACCACGGAGGAACAAGACATGAGCACAAACGGTATATCGAGGCGACACGCCTTGTTGATGTCTCTGGGCGCCACGATATTCGGCCAGGCCACCTTCGCCCAAGCCCAGACCCGCAAGAAGATCGTTCTCGGCTCGGCAACGGTCACCACTACGCCGCTTGGCTGCACCTACAGCTCGATCCCGATGGAGTTGTACTGGAAGCAGGACGGCCTCGATGTCGAGTATGTGGGCCTCGCCGGCGCCAATGCCGCGCTGCAGGCGTTGATGGCTGGAACGGTCGATTTTGTTCCGGGCACCAATTCCGCGCTGTTCTCGATGTACCAGAAGGTCCCCGACGCGCAGATCAAGGCGTTCTTTACCCACACGACGGCGTTTAATGCGACGCCGGTGGTGTTGAAGGACAGCCCGCTCAAGACCATCCGAGATCTTGAAGGCAAGAATGTCGGCCTGCAAAGTCTCGCCAACAGCCAGCTTCCTGTCGTTCGGGCGCTGATGAAGATGGCCGGCGGCGATCCGGCGGCGATCAAGTTCACCGCCGTGGGCGAGGGGCCCGAGGCGGCCCATGCGCTGAGCGAGAAACGCGTTGACGCCATCGCGCTGTTCGACGGCCTGCATGCCTCGATCGAAGCTTCCGGCGTGCCGCTGCGCGAACTGACGAGCGACGCGCTGGATCGCAGCAAGCTTGGTTTCAACGCTGCCCTGTGGGCCCGCGCGGACTATCTGAAGGAGAACCGGGCGGATGTCATCAAGCTCGCGCGTGGTGTCGCCAAGGGCGTCGAGTTTGCGAAGGCCAATCCGGAAGCCGCGGTGCGGATTCACTGGAAGGTGTTTCCGGCCACCAAGCGGCGCGGTGTCGATGACAAGGAGGCGATGCGCCACGGCCTGATGAACCTCAACGCACGCCTGAAGAACATCGACATCATCGACGGCCTGTGCGGCAATTCGACGCCCGAGCAGATCAAGGGCTACATGAATCTGATGGTGTCGGGCGGCATCCTCAAGGAGCCCCTGCCGCTCGATAAATTCTGGGACCCGAGCCTGCTCAAGGAGATCAACGATTTCGATCACGAGGCCGTTCGCCAGCAGGCGCGAAACTACAAGGAATAGGCATTCCGGACCGGCCGGTTTCCGGTTGATCGATACGGAGGGTGAAGGTGAGAATTTGGTTCCAGTTATTGTCGTCGGAGACCGGTCTGAAGCGGTTCATCGCGGCAACCCAGAAGCTTGTCGATCGAGGCCTGTCTCCCGGCTCCGCCGTCGAGGTTCGCGGCACGACCCAGGGCGTGCTCGGCGATCAGTATCGATTGTTCTGGCACTATGACACGCGCGAAGTGCTCGATAATGCGCTGCGGATTCGCAAGGATGGCAATTACGATGCGTTCGTGATCGCCAATTCGCTCGACCCGGGTCTGGTCGAATTGCGCGAGATCATGAACATTCCCGTGCTGTCGTTCATGGAGGTGAACTGCTTCACCGCCTGCACCATGGGCGAACGGTTCGGCGTCATCGTGCCGAACCGGAAGTTCGTCGCGCGCTACCGGGAAATCGTGCTGTCCTACGGCCTGCGCGATCGCCTGGCCGCGGTCGAGCCGATCGAGTTCGACGACGTCCGTTCGATGGAGGAAATCTTCAAGGACGAGAAGGTCGCCGAAGCGATGGAATATCAGGTCATCGCGGCGATACGCCGGGCGGTCGCCAAGGGGGCGGAGGTGGTGTTCTGCGCTGGACCTCCGGCGACCATGATGGCGGCACGCGGCCGCTTCGAGATCGACGGCGTGCCGATTCTGGATGCGTACACGCTGCTGGCCAAGACCGGCGAACTGATGGCTTCGATGCACAAGCTCACCGGCATCTGCGTCAGCCGTCATCTGCTTTATGAAGCGCCGCCCCATGATCTCGTTCAGAAGGTCGGGCAGGCCTATAACGTCGACGCGCTACGCGAAGGCTGAAATCGTCCGGTTGTGACGGCAAGTATGGAAAGAGGTTTCGATGCGGATATGGTTTCAGTTGCTCTCATCCGAGACCGGGATGAAGCATTTCATCGCGGCGACACAAAAACATGTCGATCGCGCAATGTTACCAGGCACCAAGGTCGAGGTCCGGGGCACGACCAAGGGCGTGCTGGGCGATCAGTACCGGCTGTTCTGGCACTATGACAGCCGGGAGGTGCTCGACAACGCGCTGCGGATTCGTCAGGAGGGCGGCTACGATGCGTTCGTGCTCGCCAACTCGCTCGATCCGGGTCTGGTCGAGCTGCGCGAGGTCATGGATATTCCGGTCTTGTCGTTCATGGAGGTGAACTGCTTCACCGCCTGCACCATGGGCGAGCGGTTCGGCGTCATCGTGCCGAACCGGAAGATGATCGCGCGCTATCGCGAAATGCCGATCGGCTATGGTCTGCGCGATCGCCTGGCCGCCGTCGAGCCGATCGAGTTCGATGACGTGCGCAGCCAGGAGGACATCTTCACCAGCGAGGCTGTCGCCGACGCCATGGAGAAGCAGGTCATCGCAGCGACACGGCGCGCGGTCGCCAAGGGCGCCGAAGTGGTGTTCTGCGCCGGGCCTCCGGGCACCATGATGGCGCAGCGCGGACATTTCGCGATCGATGGCGTGCCCTTGCTGGATACCTACACGCTGCTGGCCAAGAGCGCCGAGATGATGGCCAGCATGCACAAGCTGACCGGGGTCTGCGTCAGCCGGCATCTGCTTTATGAATCGCCGCCGAAGGAACTCGTGAAGAAGATGGGCGCGGCCTACAATGTTCCCGCGCTGCGCGACGGCTAGAGCGTTCCGCTTTTGCTAGGAGCGGTGCGGCTCCCTCTCCCCAGCGGGGAGAGGGTCGGGGTAAGGGGCGCTAGATTTATCGATAGATTCTACGCCTCACCCGACTTCGCTTTCGCGAAGTCGACCTCTCCCACGGGAGAGGTAAAGGACTCCGCTGCGACAGACGCGATTCAACTTGAAACGAAAGCACTCTAGACTTTGTGATGGTTAAACGAGCGGAGCGGGACGGTCGATCCCCGCTCGCACTTTTTCAGCCCGCCGCATGCATCGCGGCGACGTATCCGAACGTCATGCCGGTGCCGATGGTGCAGCCGGGCCCCGCATAGACCCCGCCCATGACGGAATTCATGTCGTTGCCCACGGCGTAAAGTCCCTTGATGGGTTCGCCCTCGGCATTGAGGACCTGTGCCGATGTGTTGGTGATCAGCCCGGCGCTGGTGCCGATATCGCCGGGATAGATCCTGATCGCATAGAACGGCGGCGTTGCGATCGGTCCGAGATTGGGATTGGGCTGAACGGCGGGATCGCCGATATTGCGGCTATAGGCGCTTTCGCCCTTGTGGAAGTCGATGTCCTTGCCGGTCCAGGCAAAGCCGTTGTAGCGCTCGACGCTCTCGCCCAGCGCCGTGGGATCGAGACGCAGGGCATTCGCCAGCTGCGCGATGGTCTGTCCGCTCGCCAGATAGCCATCCTTGATGAAAGCGCGCAGACTCGTCTGTCCGGGGCGGATCATGCCGAGCCCGTATCTCTTCAGGAAGGCATGATCGCAGATGAAGAAACACGGGATGCTTGGCGTGCGCGCCTGTTCGGCGTAGATCGCCTCGACGAACCTCTGATACGACGTCGCCTCGTTGACGAAGCGCCGG
The DNA here is from genome assembly GCA_017305455.1 of Hyphomicrobiales bacterium. Taxonomy (GTDB): domain Bacteria; phylum Pseudomonadota; class Alphaproteobacteria; order Rhizobiales; family Xanthobacteraceae; genus Afipia. The sequence continues at coordinate 65,745 of JAFKKO010000115.1, forward strand.
CCACTTCCGTTTACCGCGATCAGGCCCGGCTTGCCGCGGTCGAGCGCGAAGTGCGGAAAGACCGCCATCGTGCCGTCGCGGCGAGGGCGAACCGAGACCGGCGCCCAGAACGCGTTGTTGGCATGGGCCCGGCCGATGGCGCCGCCGGCTTGCAGGCCAAGATCCACGCCGTCGCCTTCATTTTCGGACGGCACGGGGGAAAATTCCGCAACGGGCGCGGGAAGCAACTGCGTGCGCAGGCGGGGATGATGCGTGAAACCTCCCGCGGCCAGCACCACGCCGCGCCGCGCGCGAAATTCCTCGGGCTTGCCGGCGATGGAAGCGAGAACGCCGCGAACCGCTCCGTCCTCGATGATCAGCGCCCGCGCCCGTGCGGCCGTCTTGATGGTGACGCTGCGTTCGAGCAGAGAATAAAGGAAGCGCGCCACCAGCGCGTTTCCCATTACGAGGCGCGTCCCTCGCGGATGACTGATCCGGTCTTTCGCATGCCGGAGCAGCATGCGGACCGTCGCGATGAAAGACGGGATGGTGCGGAATGCGTTCAGCAGATGGGTGATATCGGAGCGGCTGACCATCATGCCGCCAAGGATCGTGAATTCCGGCAGCGGCGGCCTGATCAGCGCGAAGTGGCGGCGGAGCCTGCGCCCGTCGAACGGCAGCGTTTCGAGAACCCGCCCGGACAAGGTGGCGCCGTCCCGCTCGGAATAATAGTCGGGAAGGTACGGATAGGGGCGGAAGCGAACTTCCGAATGATCCGCCAGCAGGCGTGCCATCGCCGGCGCGGCGGCCAGAAACGCATCCTTGAGGTCGTCCGGCGCATGTCCGCCGACGGTCGCGTCGAGATAACGCCGGGCGTTGGCCTTGGAATCCTTGCCGCTGGTGTCGTAGTGCGAGTTCGGCACCCAGGCCGAGCCTGCGGAAATCGCGGTGGTGCCGCCCAGAACGTCCGCCCGCTCGAGCAGCAGCACGTCTAGCCCCTTGATCGAGGCGACGAGCGCGGCCGTCAGCCCGGCGGCTCCGGAGCCGACGACGATCAGATCATACTCTGCCTGTTCCGGTGTCATCGGAATTCCGCGTCATGCTTTCTGCTCGAACCGGCGTTGAAGACAGGCGGATCAAGCCACGGCGCCCAGTCTTTGTTACTGCGCGGCCTCGAGACTGGCCTGCCGCTGCGGCAGAGGGCGGTTGAAGACGCTCTCGGCGATCCGGTTGAGCAGGATTTCCGACGAGCCGCCGGCGATCATCCAGCCGCGCGCGCGGCGCATGCAGTATTGCACCAGACAATCCTCCGAGAAACCGAGGCCACCCATGGCCTGCATCGCCTCGTTGGCGACCTCGTAGCCGGTTCGGTTGCAGGCGAGCTTGGCGATCGCGGTCTCGTAGGCCGAGGGCAGCCCGGTGCTGGCATTGATGGCGGCGCGATAGAGCAGCAGCCGCGCGCTCTCCAGCTTCAGCGCCATCTCGGCGAATTTCCATTGCATGCCCTGGAAGTCGGACAGCCTGCGGCCGAATTGCTTGCGGTCATCGACGTAGCGCGTGGCGATGTTGAACGCCAGTTGCCCGACGGCCAGCGAGCGGGTGGCGTTGCCGAGGCGCTCGACGTTGAAGCCGCTGATCTGCTTCTTGAACCCGCCGGCCGGCAGCAGGACATTCTCGGCGGGGATGTAGCAGTCCTCGAAATAGAGCTGCTGCCATGTCTCGCCGTTCATGAACGTCGAGATCTCGCCCAGCGTGAAACCGGGCGCATTGCGTTCGACCAGCACCGAACCGATGCCGCCGACGCCCGGCCCGAACCGGACGTAGAGCAGAAACAGTTCGGCGTGCGGACTGTTGGTCGTGAAGATCTTCGAGCCGTTGATGCGAAAGCCTTTGCCGTCCGCCTTGGCCGATGTCGTCAGTTCGGTCGTGGCCGATCCTGCGCCGGGTTCGGTCATGGCGACCGAAATGACTTTCTTGCCGTTGATCAGGTCGGGAAGGAAACGCGCCTTCTGATCTTTCGACGCATATTCGGCAAAGGTGCGGATCGCACCGAAATTGCCGGCCTGAACCACGTCGCCGCTTTTCGGGCAGGCGAGGGTGACCTGCTCGATGGCGATCACGGCATCGATCAGGCTGCCGCCGTGGCCGCCGCTCTCGACCGGAATGGTAAGACCGAGCAATCCCTGTTCCGCAAGCTGGCGCGAGACATCCCATGGATACTCGCGGCTGTTGGATCGCTCGACCGCGCCGTCTGCAAGAAACTTCTGGGCGAATTTTCCGACCGATTCCTGAAAGAGGCGCTGTTCGGCGGTGAACTGAAAATTCATAGGATGCTCTCGCCCGATGCAGGCCGCTGACTATCGTCCAGCTTTAGATGAGCATATGCGGGGGGCGAGGCCAGTTCCTATCCCGCATCACGCCATGCACTTTAATCATTGAGAGCGATCATCGAGGGCCGCGACGAATCCGGAACGGGTCAGGTCGGCTTGACAGCGGCGGCGGCGGCTTCCTTGCGCAGCCAGCTCAGGAACGAGCGCAGCTTCTGGCTGACCGGCCGGTCGTTCGGCCAGACCGCGTAGTAGCCGAGGCCGCTTTCGATCGGCGGGCCGAACAACGGCACCAGAGTTCCGGAAGCAAAATCCTCGCCGAGCAGGTTGACCTGACCGATGGCGACGCCGATGCCTTCCATCGCCGCCTGGTAGGTGAGGACGGAGGTCGGGAACGTCATGGTTTCCTTCATGACCTCGCTCTTGCCCATCGCTTCCAGCCAATGCGGCCAGTCTTTCCTGCGGTAGCGGGAGTGCAGCAACTGAAACCGTGACAGGTCGTCGATGGTCTTGAGGCTCTTGTCCCCCTTCAGCAGTTGCGGACTGCAGACCGGCTGAATCACGTCCTTGAACAGAAGCTCGGCTTCCGTTCCGGGCCAGTTGCCGTCGCCGAGGGGAATGGCGATATCGACCCGGTCTTTCGAGAAATCGACCGGCGCCACCGCGTTGTCGAGATGCACTTTGATCTTGGGATACTGCGCGCGAAACCGCGGCAGACGCCGGATCAGCCATTTGGCGGCGAAGATGGTATAAACCCGGATCCGCAGGGGCTCGACCCGGCCCTGGGTCACGAGCTGCTGCGTGGCCGATCCGATCAGCTCGAAGGCGGGCGCGATCTGCCGGCGATAGCTTTCTCCGGTGGCCGTCAGACTGACGCTGCCACGGCCACGCTCGAACAGGCGCAGACCGAGATAGCCCTCCAGCGTCGCGATCTGGCGGCTGACGGCCGATTGCGTCACGCGCATTTCCTCGGCCGCGGCCGTAAAACTTCCCGTCCTTGCCGCCACCTCAAAGACACGGAGGGGATTCAGAGGAGGGAAGGCGTTCGACATGTCTTTCGGGGCTCCTGCATGACGCCGCCCACTGTTCGGCGGCCGCGCTCGTCGATGATGTCTACGATACCAACCGTTAAATGGTACACGCCTTCCCGGGATGATAAAAGCTCATAACGCATTGAGCTTCGCGAAGTGACGCATCATCGCATCCCCATTAGAATAAGGCTTAAACAACGCTTCCGAACGGGATGACACAGCGATGAATGACCGCATTGCACAATTGCTGACTGGAGCCAGGCTCGATCATTTCGCGATGGCGGTTCACGACCGTGAGAAGACCGTGCAGTACCTGGCGCCGATCCTGCCCGGCCCGGTGCGCCGATTCGAGTTCAACAGCACCTCGAAAATCTACGGGCGCGTGACGTCGTACACCCTGAGCATTGCCCTCATCGGTCTCAGCAACGATGTTAATCTGGAGATCATCGAAACATCCGGCGGCGAGAACGAAGTCCACGCCCGTTTCCTGCGCGAGCGCGGCGAGGGCATCGAGCATTTCGGCTACGAGGTGGACGATATTCAGGCCTCGATCCGCGCGTTCGAGGCGGCCGGGTTTCCGGTGATCCTGATCAAGCACGGCGCTCCTCCGGGTTCGGCCTATATCGACACCACGGCCGTCGGCGGCACGATCACCGAACTGATCCAGAAGGGCTTCAAGCCGGGCGATCCGAGCACCTGGCCCAAATGAGACGGTTTCTTTTGTGATTGGCTTCCTGCCGCTTCACTTATTCGCTTTCTCCATCTTCCACACGCCTGGCGTGGCGGTTTGAAAGGTATGACGCACGATGGATCTTGGTTTGTCAGGAAAGGTTGTGGTCATCACCGGCGGCAGCAGCGGGATCGGCCTTGGCGTCGCCGAGCGCATGGCCGCCGAGGGCGCCGAGGTGGTGATCTGCGCGCGCCGGGAAGATGTCCTGAAGGATGCCGTCCGGCAGGTTGCCGAGCGCACCGGCAAAACCATCGCCGGCCTGTCGATCGATGTCACCCAGCCCGCCGAGGTTGACCGGCTGCGCGACGAGGTTCTGCGCCTTCATGGCCGGGTGGATATTCTGATCAACAATGCCGGCACGGGCATCTACAAGCCCTTCCTCGACGTCACCGAGGACGATCTGATCGGCGGCATGCAGCTCAACTTTTTCGCGCAGTTTCGCGTTGCGCAGCGCTTCGTTCCGATCATGCAGAAGGCGCAGAGCGGCTCGATCGTCAATATTTCCGGCTGCTCCGGCCTGATGGTGCTCGATCCGCCGTTCCTGTCCACCTGCACCGGGCCTGCCAAGGCGGCGGAAATCCGCTTCACCAAGGCGCTGGCGGCGGAGGTCGGCCCCTTCGGCATTCGCGTCAACTGCATCGTGCCGAATTTCGTGGTGGCGCCGGAGCGCTTCGAGCGCTGGCGCAATTCGATGGGCGGCGGGTCGCGAACCTCGTCGGAGATTCAGGAGGAGTGGGGTGCGCGGATTACGCTGCCCGGCAAACGCTGGTGCACGATCGATGAGATCGCGAGCACGATCCTGTTCGTCGCCTCGCCGGCGTCAAGCTATACCCACGGCTCGGTGATCGTTGTCGATGGGGGCTACGGCCGCGATTGAAATCGCGGCGTCCTTGGGGGAGAGAAGGCCGGGGAGCTTCGATATTGCTCCCCGGCCATTTTTTTATTGGGCTTATTGCGGCTGGATATTGGCGCCGCGAATGATCGGCTCCCAGCGCGCCAGTTCTTTCTTCACATGGGCGGACAGCGCGTCGGGATCGCTGCCGACCACATCGACGCCGATCTTTTCGAGCTTCTCCTTGACCGTGGCGGTCTTGGTCGCTTTCTGCACCGCCTGGCTGATGGTGTTGATCACATCCTTCGGAGTCTTTTTCGGCGCGAACATGCCGAACCAGGTCGCGAAATCGAAATCCGGCAGGCCGCTTTCGGCGACCGTCGGCAAATCGCCCGACGCCTTGATACGCTTCGCGCTGGTGACTGCGAGACCGCGCAGCGTGCCGCCCTGGACCTGCGGATTGATCGCGGTCAGCACGTCGAAAATGCAATCGACCCGGCCCGCCATCACGTCCTGAAGCGCGGGCGCGCTGCCGCGATAGGGGACATGCACCATTTCGATTTTCGCCACCCGCTGAAACAACTCGGCGCACAGATGCAGCGAGGAGCCAACGCCGGCCGAGGCATAGGTCAGCTTGCCGGGCTGGGATTTGGCGTAGGCGATGAACTCGGCCACGGATTTGGCCGGAGAGGAGTTCGGCACTGCCATGACGTTCGGCACGAAGCCGATGAAGGAGATCGGATCGAAGTCGTTGATCGGGTCCCAGCCCGGATTGCGATAGAGAAAGCGATTGATCGCAAATCCGATCGAGGCGATCAGGATGGTGTTGCCATCCGGCTCCGCCCGCGAGGCGGACTCGATGCCGATATTGGAGCCGGCGCCCGGCCGGTTTTCGACGACCACCTGACGCCCGAGCGTGTTGGTGATGTCCTCGGCGATGATACGGCCGATCGAGTCGGTGCCGCCGCCCGCGGCGAACGGGACGATCAGCGTGATGGTCTTGCCCTGCCAGCCCTGAGCTCTGACGATGCTGGGTGTTGCGATGCTCAGGGCCGAGCCTGCAATGAAATGACGGCGTGAAAGCATTTAATTCTCCCTGTCAGATTCACTGCGTTGGCCGCAGTTGTGTGCTTTTGTGCGGACGCTCTATTTCGGCGCCTTGACGGTCGGATAGATCTGGTCTCCGTAATATTTCCTGAGTTCGACGATCTGGTCCGGCGTCGGCGTTGCGTAGGTCGCCTTCTTGCTGTGGAAGCTGCCGGTCAGCCGCTGAATCTTCACCGCGGCCTCGCCCATCTTCACGAGGTTGGTGATGCCGTTCAGGATCGGCGTGCCGTCGTCGGTCTGATAGACGTCCCAGTGCGCCAAGAGCGCCACGACCACGCCGCCGGCGGCAATGACCACCTCGGCGCCGTCATCGACATTGCGGCGCGCCGCTTTCATGAACTGGTCGAGGATGCGCTTGCGCGCCTCGGGGTTCTCGAACCCCTCGTCGAGATCGAGAATGCGGTCGAGATCCATGCGGTGAGCGCCGGCCAGGCGATCCTGCAGACCGTGCCGCCGCACCATCTCGATGATGCGCGGCTTATACTTCTCGTTGATGGTCACGAAGGAAAAGGAAGAGCCCATCATGCAGGCGGTGAGGGAGGCCGTCTCCAGCAGGCCGAGCACAGGGATATTGGCGATTTCGCGCGCCTCGCGAAGGCCCGGCTCGCCGGTGTTGCCGATCAGAAAGGCGTCGAAGCCGCGCTCCATGGCGATCTGGACGTTCTCGAGGACCTCGGCGGTCTCCATGAATTCGAGATAGCGAAACTGGTCGCCGATGCCACCGACCTTGGTGATGCCGTGCAGCTCGATTTCCGTATCGGGGTCCTTGACCTTGTTGAGGATGGTGGGAAGGACGCGTGCATACTCTCCCCACGTGTCCAGGCGCGTCATGCTTTGATACCAGATCTTCATTCTCGGTCCTTCCGGGTGATTCAAATCAAATCGTGTTGGCGGCGCGCAAGCAGGGCGAGCTCGCCGGTCTGCCGGTTTTTGTCATGGCACGCGGAAAGAAATACTAGGCATGGCGGATATTTCTTCCACTACCTTCCGGTCATTGGTGCATGATATTAACTCAAGTCGGCACATGTCCTCGCACACAGTGCCGCCGCCGCGGATGATGAAACTGCATGGCGCGATGATGGATCGGAACTTGCCGCAATCCGCGCTGCGTTTCACGTTCTCCCCATGACAGCCATGGTGACCTCCAATCCGTCATCACTTCCAATCTCAGGGTAACAGAATGACAAAAGTTCGTTGCGCGACCGCGATCGTCAAGACCCTCGAGGCGATCGGCACGGATGTCGTGTTTGGTTATAACGGGCACGGCAACTGGGCGCTGCTCGACTCGTTCGAGTATGAGAGCAACGTCAAATGCGTCGCAACGCGCGGCGAGCATCAGGCTGTCCACATGGCGGACGGCTATTATCGCGCGCGGCACAACAAGGCCATTCCGATCGTCAGCACCTCGGTCGGTCCGGGCAACATGAACATCGCCTCGGCGCTGTCGAACGCCTTTTTTGAATCGTCGGCCATGCTGGTGCTGGCCGGCGGCGGATCGACGCACTGGCTCGACCGCGGCGGCATCGAGGAATACTACCGCTACGCGCCGGACGAATGGACCCAGACGGTCAAGGCCTACACCAAGAAGTCGGTCATGATCACCCGGCCGGACACCGCGGTGGACATGATCCTGCGCGCCTACAAGACCGCTGTGACCGGCCGGCCGGGGCCGGTGGTCGTCCAGATCCCGTTCGACATTCAGCACTCCGAGACCTTCATGGACGACCTCGGCCGCGCCAAGAAGATGGTCGAGCTCTGCCCGCCGGGCCCCGATGCGGCCGGAATCAGGGAAGCGGCGAAGCTGATCGCCAAAGCCGAGCGCCCGATGGTGTTCGTCTCGTCCGGAATTCATAACTCCGCGGCCTTCGCCGAGCTGGCGGCCCTGGTGGAGTCGTTCGGCCTGCCGATTGCGACCACCACCATGGGCAAGGGGGCCTATCCGGAGAACAAGCCGCTGTCGGTCGGCGTCGTCGGACGCTCCGGCGCGGGGCACGCCAATCAGGCCGCCGGCCAGTGCGACGTGCTGGTCGCGATCGGCACGCATTTCTCCGATGTCGATACCGGCGGCTGGACCGTCTTCAACATTCCCGAGAAGACCAAGCTGATCCATATCGACATCGATGCCTCGGAGATCGCGAGAAACTATCCGACCGAGATCGGACTGCATTCCGATCCCAAGCTGGCGATTCTGGAATTGATCGAGGCGATGAAGTCGGTCGGCGTCGATCCGGCGCGGTTCGCGCCGTGGCGCGCGCAGATCGACAAGATGCGCACGGAGTGGACCAAGACGGTGGCCGATCTGATCGCCGCCTCGGCGCCGCTGAGCTATGGCTATGTCTGCGATCAGGTCAGCGGCCTCATCAATGAAAGCTATCCGGAGGCCTCGGTCTGCGTCGACACGGGCCACCTGCTTTCGTTCTCGCCGCCGTTCTTCAAGACGCTGCGGCCGAACTTCCACCATTGCGGCTTCTTCCACTGCATGGGCTGGAGCCTGCCCGCCGCGCTCGGCGCCAAGTTCGCGCGCCCCGACCAGCCCGCGATTGCGCTGATCGGCGATGGCTCCTTCCTGTTCTCGAACGCCACGCTTGCCACCGCTTACGAATACGACCAGCCGGTGGTCTCCATCATCATGAACAACCGCTCGCTGCTGATCGAGCGTGAACTGATGGAGAAGAAGTACGGGCGAAGCGCCTTCGTCGATTACAAGCGGATGAAGAACAACACGCCGTGGGGACCCGACTATTCCCAGATCGGCCGGGCCATGGGTGCGCAATCGGTGCGTGTCGAAAGTCCCGAAGACCTCGTGCCGGCGGTGCGCAAGGCGGTCGATTCCGGCGAGCCTTACGTCGTCGATGTCGATATCGATGCGACCAAGGCCGGATATCGCAACGTCTGGTACCCGTATCCGAGCGATTTCTGGAAGTCGCGTTACGAGACCGCCACGCATTTCTAGGTTGCATGAACGATGCCGGCTTCCTCACAGGCCAGCGAAACGGGAGAGATGAGCGGCTATCCCAAGATCGAATTGCTGATCGGCGGCACGTGGCGTTCCCGCCAGGGCTCGCCGGTCATCAATCCGGCCAACGAGGCCGTGATCGGCCAGGTTCCGCATGCGGCGCCGGAGGATCTTGCAGATGCGGTGACCGCCGCCGAGCAGGGGTTTGCGGTCTGGCGCGCGATGTCGCCAGCGCGGCGCCAGGACATCATGCTGGATGCGGTGCGTCTCCTGAGAGAGCGGACCGAGCCGATCGCGCATGTCATGACGCTGGAGCAGGGCAAGCCGATCGCGCAATCGCGCATCGAGGTGCAGCGCGCGGCCGACATGATCGAATGGGACGCGACCGAAGGCCGCCGCCTGTATGGCCGGGTGATCCCCGCCGAAAGCGGCATGAAACTGACCGTGGTGCGCGAGCCGGTCGGTATCGTCGCGGCGTTTTCGCCGTGGAATTTCCCGATCAGCGCGCCGGCGCGCAAGGTCGGCGGCGCGCTGGCCGCGGGCTGCGCCATCATTCTCAAGGCCTCGGAGGAGACGCCGGCAAGCGCGATGCTGCTGGGGAAAGCGTTTCAGGATGCGGGCCTGCCGCCCGGCGTGCTGAACCTGATCTTCGGCGATCCCGCCGCGATTTCCAGTTTCCTGATTGCGCACCCTTCCGTGCGGCTTGTGACCTTCACGGGATCCATTCCGGTGGGCAAGCATCTTGCGGCGCTTGCCGGCCAGCACATGAAGCCTGCGATCATGGAATTGGGCGGGCATGGACCTGTCATCGTCTGCGAGGATGTCGATCCGGAAAAAGTCGCGGTGCTGTGCGCGGTCACCAAGTCGCGCAACGCCGGTCAGGTCTGCGTCGCGCCGACCCGTTTTTTCGTGCATGACGCCGTCTATGACAGGTTCGTCGCGGCTTTCACCGAACGGGCGAAACGGATCAGGCTGGGCGACGGGCTGGACCCGGCATCCGACATGGGACCTCTGATTAATCGGCGCAGGCTCGATACGATCGACGAGCTGGTGATCGACGCGACGCGGCAGGGCGCGCGCCTCACGGCCGGCGGCGCACGGGGCGGCAACAAAGGCTATTTCTATCCGCTGACGGTGCTCGCCGACGTGCCCGATACGGCGCGCGCGATGTCGGAAGAACCATTCGGGCCGCTGGCGCTGATCGTGCGGGTCAAGTCGGTGGACGAAGCCATCCGCAGGTCGAACGCCTTGCCGTTTGCGCTCGCCGCCTATGCGTTCACGGAATCGGCCCGTCATGTCGCGCTGATCTCCGACAAGATCGAGTGCGGCAATCTCGCCATCAATCATCTGACGGCATCCTTCGCGGAGACGCCGTTCGGCGGCGTCAAGGACAGCGGTTACGGGCGCGAGGGAGGCACCGAGGGCCTGCTTTGCTATACGACCGCGAAGCTGGTCAGCCACAAGACGGACTTTTGAACGTGTGCCGGAATTGACGACGAGGATGACGGTATGAATTTCGACTTCACCGAAGAACAGCAGATGTTCGCCGAATCCGTTCGCCGTTTCGCGCGCACGGAGTTGGCCGATGGAGCGTTGGAGCGCGCGCATACCGCCGGCAATTCGTGGGATGTGGCCAAGAAGATTGCGCAGGCCGGGCTGCTTGGCATCACCTTGAAGCCGGAGGATGGCGGGCTCGGCGGCTCGCTGATGGATGCGGTGATCGCGATCCAGGAGACGGCGCTGGTCTGCCCCAAGAGCGCGGACATTGTTCAGGCCGGCAATTTCGGGCCGATCCGCACCTTCGCGGAATATGCGACACCTGCCCAGAAGGCGAAGTGGTTGCCGAAGCTGCTGCGCGGCGAGATGCTGATCAGCCTCGGCATGACGGAGCCCGATGCCGGCTCCGCGACGACAGAGCTGCGCACCAGCGCACGGCTTGAAGACGGCCACTATATTGTCAACGGCTCCAAAGTGTTCGGCACTCATAGTCCGGAAGCGGGTATTTATCTTGTGTATGTCCGCTTTGGTCCGGGCCTCGATGGCATCGGTTCTCTGATCATCGAGCGGGGCACGCCGGGCTTCCGCATCGGCCAGCCCTCGCCGTTCATGAGCGGGGAGGAGTGGTGCCAGCTTTATTTCGAGGACGCGCGCGTGCCGGCGGAAAATCTGCTGCTCGGGCCCGGCGGCTTCAAGAAGCAGATCACCACTTTCAATGTGGAGCGCATCGGCAATGCCGCGCGCTCCATCGCGATCGGCCGTCACGCCTTCAATCTCGCCAAGGCTTATGCCACCGAGCGGCGCCAGTTCGGCCGCGCGCTGTGCGAATTCCAGGGACTGCAATGGAAGTTCGCGGAGATGTCGGCCCAGCTTGAGAGCGCTCAACTGCTGCTCTATCGCGCGGCCGTGAATGCGGACAACGGGGTGCCGTCCGCCTATGATTCCGCGATCGCCAAGATGGTCTGCAATCTGGCGGGCTTCGAGGTGGCCAATGAAGCGGTGCAGATCATGGGAGGGATGGGCTACAGTCAGGAAAGTCTCACTGAATACTGCATGCGGCGCACGCGCGGCTGGATGATCGCGGGCGGCTCGATCGAAATCCTGAAGAACCGCATCGCCGAACATGTGTTCGAACGCCGTTTTGATCAGCGCCCCGCGCCAAGCGCCGGCCCGATGGAATAGATCGATGGATGCCAGCCTTGCCAGGATGTTGTTTGCGCCGCGCAGTGTCGCGATCATCGGCGCATCGGACGATCCGTCCAAGACGACATCGCGGCCGCTGCAATATCTGCGCAACAACGGATTTGCCGGAACGATCTATCCGGTCAATCCAAGATCGCAGACCGTGCTCGGCGAGCGTGCTTTTGCCTCGGTCGAGGACGTTCCGGAGATTCCGGATCATGCCTTTATTCTGCTGCCGGCGGAGGCGGCGATCGATGCTGTCGTGCAATGCGGCCGCCACGGCGTCAGGGTGGCGACAATTCTGGCATCGGGATTTTCGGAATCCGGACGGGAAGGGCAGGATCGCGAAGCGCGTTTGAGGGACGCCGCGCGCGCGCATGGTGTCCGCCTGATCGGACCCTCCAGCCTCGGTATCGTCAATCTGCATCATTCCATGGTGCTCACGGCCAATGCGGCCTTTGCTGAATCCGGCCTGATGCGCGGCGGGATATTCTGCGCCTCGCAGTCCGGCAGCATGATCGGCGCGCTGCTCTCGCGCGGCAAGGAGCGTGGCATCGGGTTTGCCTCGCTGGTGTCGGTCGGCGGCGAACTGGATCTCGGCATCGGCGATCTGTGCGAGGCCGGCCTTGAAGATCCCAACGTCACCGGCTTCATGCTGTTTCTGGAAAATCTGCGGAACGCAGCGGCGCTGCGGCGCTTTGCGGCCAAGGCCGCGGCGGCAGGCAAGCCGGTGGCGGCGTTGAAGCTCGGCCGTTCGGCGGCTGCGGCTGAACTCGCGGTTTCTCATACCGGCGCTTTGTCCGGCGAGGACGATGTCGCCGATGCCTTCCTTGCCGATTGCGGCATCGCCCGAGTCGAAACGCTCGATGGTCTGATCGAGGCTGCACCATTGCTGGCGCGCATGCCGGCTCGAAGCGCCGGCTCCGCCAAGCCTCGTGTCGCCGTTGTCACCACGACCGGCGGCGGTGCGGCGATGGTGGTGGATCAGCTCGGCATTCGTGGCGTCGCCGTCGAGCCGCCCGACGACGTGACGCTGGCCGCGATCAGAGCCACCGGCATTGACGTGGCGGCCGCGCGTATTGTCGATCTCACTCTTGCCGGTGTGCGGTACGAGATCATGAAAGGGGCGCTGGAAGCCCTGCTGGCATCGCGAAAATACGATCTGGTGATCGCGGTTGTCGGCTCGTCGTCGCGGTTTCAGCCCGAACTTGCGGTTCGCCCGATCATCGACGTTGCGGACAAGGATACGCCGCTCGCGGCCTTCATGGTGCCGGAGGCGCCGCAAGCGCTGAAGATGCTTGGCGAGGCGGGAATTCCCGCGTTCCGCTCGCCGGAGGCGCTTGGCGATGTGGTCGCCGCGGCGTTCAGGCGGCGGCCGGCGCGCGGTGAGGTGCCGGCCACGCCTGCCAACCGGCTGGGCGGGCCGGTGCTCGATGAAATGGAGGGCTACGGTCTTCTTGATATGCTCGGGGTCTCTCATGCCCGCGCCATCACCGTGGGCTGCGAGACGCAGGTCGTCTCCGACAAGGGTCTGGCCTGGCCGGTCGCGGTCAAGGTTCTTCATGCGCAAATCCCTCATAAATCCGATGTCGGAGGCGTCGTGCTCAACATCCGGTCGGATCAGGAATTCGCCGACGCCGCGCGGCAGATCGTCCGTTCGGTCGGCGAGAACAAACCCGATCTGGCCGTTGAGCGGCTGCTGGTTCAGGAAATGACGGCCGGAGCGCTGGGAGAGGTGCTGGTCGGATATCGCGTCGATCCGCAGGTTGGCGGCATGGTGCTGCTGGCGGCGGGCGGCGTGATGACCGAGATCTATCGCGATCGCTCGCTTCGCGTCGCGCCGATCGATCGTGCGAGTGCATACGAAATGCTCGACGAGGTAAAGATCATCGCGGCGTTCAGAGGATTCCGCGGACGCCCGGCCGGCGATCTCGAAGCCCTGGCGGACACGCTGGTCGCGGTGTCCCGGCTGGCAGCGAGCGGCGCGCCGGTCGTGGAATTCGAGATCAATCCTCTGCTCGTGCTGCCTGCGGGGCAGGGCGTTCGCGCCGTCGACGTGCTGGTCCGGCTGACGCCGGACGCGGAACAGGAGCGGCCATAAATGACACAGGCCTATATCTGCGACTATGTCCGCACGCCGATCGGACGCTACGCCGGCGCGTTGAAGGATGTCCGCCCGGATGATCTTGCGGCGATCCCGCTGCGAGTGCTGAAGGAGCGCCATGCACATGTGGACTGGCAGGCTCTCGATGACGTCTATCTCGGTTGCGCCAATCAGGCCGGCGAGGACAACCGCAATGTCGCGCGCATTGCGGCGCTGCTGGCGAGCCTTCCGGTCGGCGTCGGAGGCAGCACCATCAATCGCCTCTGCGGATCGGGTCTCGATGCGGTGGGCACCGCGGCGCGCGCGATCCGCGCGGGCGATGCCGATCTGATGCTGGCCGGCGGCGTCGAAAGCATGACGCGGGCGCCGTTCGTGATGGGCAAGGCGGAATCGGCCTGGTCGCGCAGCGCGAAGCTCGAGGACACCACCATCGGCTGGCGCTTCGTCAATCCGGCGATGGTTGCCGCCTATGGCGTCGACTCGATGCCGGACACCGCCGAGAACGTCGCCGAGGATTTTGCCATTTCCCGTGCCGATCAGGATCTGTTCGCCTGGCGCAGCCAGCAAAAGACCAAGGTGGCGATCGAGGCCGGCTATTTTGCGAATGAGATCACGCCGGTCACCATCAAGGGGCGCAAGAGCGAGACCATTGTTTCGACCGACGAGCACCCGCGTCCCGAGACCACATTGGAAGGGCTCGCGTCCTTGAAGGCGCCGTTCCGCGCCGGCGGCACCGTGACCGCCGGCAATGCCTCCGGCGTCAACGATGGGGCGGCGGCCTTGCTGCTGTGCTCGGAAGACGGCGCGCGCCGCCATGGCCTGACCCCGCGAGCGCGTGTCGTCGCGATGGCGACGGCGGGCGTGCCGCCGCGCGTCATGGGAATGGGTCCGGCTCCTGCGGTCAAACGCCTTCTGGAGCGCACGGGTCTGGCGATCAAGGATATCGACGTGATCGAGCTCAACGAAGCGTTCGCAAGCCAGGGTCTTGCGGTGATGCGCGACCTCGGTTTGCCGGATGACGCCGCGCAGGTGAATCCGCACGGCGGGGCCATCGCGCTTGGACATCCGCTCGGCATGTCCGGCGCACGGATTGCGGGGACCGCCATGCGCGCGCTTGAAACGCTGGGCCGCAGGCGCGCCATTGCCACGATGTGCATCGGTGTCGGTCAGGGCATCGCCGTTTTGATCGAGCGCGTCTGATGGCGGAGCAGGATGTCGCGAAAGCACAGGTGCGGCTGTTCCGGCAGGACGACGTCGCTGTCATCACCATCGACAATCCGCCGATCAATGCGGGGTCGCATGCGGTGCGTCGCGGTCTGCTCGCATGTCTGGCCGAGGTCGAGGCCGACGCCGCCTTGATCGGTGCGGTGCTGATCGGGGCGGGAAAGACGTTCATCACCGGCTCGGACTTGCGGGAATTCAACAAGCCGATCGAGGAGCCGCAGCTTCCCGCCGTGATTTCCGCGATCGAGCAGGGCTCCAAGCCTGTCATCGCGGCGCTTCATGGCGCCGCGCTCGGCGGCGGCTATGAGTTGGCGCTCGGATGCGACCAGCGCATCGCGGCGCCCGGCACGATCGTGGGTCTGCCCGAAGTCACGCTCGGCCTCATTCCCGGCGCGGGCGGCACGCAGCGTTTGCCGCGTCTGACCGGATTGCCGCAGGCGATTGCGCTGATCTGCAGTGGACGGCGGGTCGAGGCGCGCGAGGCGCGCGCGCTCGGCATGATCGATGCGGTCACTGAAACGGATCTTCTTGAAACGGCTGTGGCGGCGGTTCGCGCGCAGGCCGGACAGGGCCGGCGCCGGATCATGGAGACGATGCCGCCCGCGACAGATCCCGATGCGGTCGAGGCGGCGGCGAAAGCGGCGCTCAAGGCCGGCAAGCACCGGCCGCATGTTGTCGAGGCCATCGCGGCGATCAAGGCTTCGGCGCACCTGCCGCCAGCGGAGGCACTGGCGCAGGAGCGCGCCACGTTCCAGCGTCTTCGTGTCGGTCGCGAGGCGTTTGCCTTGCGCCACCTTTTCTTCGCGGAGCGGGTGGCGCAGCAGCCGGCTTTCGCCATTGAAGGGAAGCCGCGCCGGCTCGATCGCCCTGCGGTGATCGGAGCCGGCACTATGGGGACCGGCATCGCGATTGCGATGCTGGAGGCGGGCCTGCCGGTCAGGCTTGTCGATCCGGATGCGGCGGCGATCGAGCGCGCCGGCAAGCGCGTTGCGGCCTACTATAAAAAGAATGTCGCCAATGGTCGTGTCTCGGCCGACACCGCGGCGGTGCGCCGTGGCGCGCTGACGGTGTCCGATTCATTAGAGGCGCTTGAGGATTGCGACATCGTGATCGAGGCGGTGTTCGAGGATCTCGATGTCAAACGCGATCTTGTACGCAAGCTTGCGGCGAGCGTGCACCCGCAGTCGATTATCGCGACCAATACGTCTTATCTTTCGATCGCCGCGATCGCCGAAGCATCGCCTCACCCCGAGCATGTGCTGGGCCTGCATTTCTTCAGCCCGGCCGAAATCATGAAGCTCGTCGAAGTCGTGCATCACGATAAAGCGGATCACGCCGATCTTGCCGCCGTCACGGCGTTCGCGCGCAGGCTGGGCAAGCTTCCGATCCAGGCCAGCGATTCATTCGGCTTTATCGGCAACCGGATTTATGCGGCCTATCGCCGTCAGGCCGAATTTCTGGTCGAGGAGGGTGCCGCGCCCGAAGAAGTCGATGCGGCGCTTGAAGAGTTCGGCTTTGCCATGGGGCCTTTCGCCGTCTCCGATCTGTCGGGTCTGGATATCGCCTGGCGCATGCGGCGCAGCCAGGATGCGACGCGCCTCGCGACCGAGCGCTATGTGACCATCGCCGACCGGCTTGTCGAACTCGGGCGGCTGGGCAGGAAGTCGGGAGCCGGCTGGTACGTCTATCGCGAGGACGGCAGAAAAGCACCGGACCCGCTCGTCCGCACGATCATCGACGAGGAGGTCGCGAAGACCGGCCGCGTTCGCAGGCCGATCGAGGCGCAAGACATCGTGCGTCGCTGTCTTGCGGCCATCCTGAACGAAGCCGCGCTGACGATCGAGCAGGGCGTGTGCCAGCGTCCTTCGGACATCGATCTCGTTCTGGTCAACGGCTATGGTTTTCCGAAACACGAAGGCGGCCCGGTGTTCTGGATGAGCGGTCAGTCGGCTGACGAGATCGCGCGCGGTCAGGCACAGATCGCTGCGGCCGGCGGCTCGGAATTCAGGCGCGGCGATCTGGAATTGCTGTCGCCGGATCGCAATTCGGCAGGTGCGACAGCGAAATCCTCGTAGCGCGATCCGGGGAGCAGCATGCGCCCATTCGTGCGGTGACAGGGCGAAAATAAAAAACCCGGCATCGCTGCCGGGTTTTTCATTCAGTTCAGTTTATGGGCAGAACCAGACCGGGCCGGCCATCACGCAACCGCGTGTGCGCCAGTCGCCGGGACGCGCGCCATAGCGGCGCCAGCCACGTGGAGCCGTCGAATAGCGGCGGCCCGGGACATACCGGTGTCCATGGTGGCGGTGCGGCGGAGCGGCGTGCCGACGGTGCTGGACCTGGATCAACGAGTTGTCGACATTCGGTTGTGACGTCACAAGAGGAGCTGCCGAGGCAGAGCTAATGACAAAAAGCGAAGCCGCTGCGGCAAGTGCCAATTTGGTGAAGTTCATACCGATCCTTTCTGTTGCTGCGATCGTTCAAATTTAACGCGAAACACCAGAGATGTTTCGTGTGGCGAGAATGCGGCGCGCGAATCGAAGCGTGTGTTAACTCGCTGAATCGAGCGCGATCAAGGCCAGCCCGCTCTCCGGATCGTGGCGCTTGCGAAGATGCTGCGGCGATTCGGTCAGAATGACTTCGAGAGTCGGACGCACCTCGGCCTTGACCAGATGGCCGGCGACCGCGCTGCCATCGCGCTTGCCCAGCACGACATGAATATGAAGCGCCGATTTGCCGTCCGGTCCAATAGCGATATCGCCGATCAGAGAAGCGACCTCGACCTGCTCATTGACCGGGATCGGACGATACTCTTTCGTTTCCCAGTCGAAGTAGCCGAGTTCGGCCCGCCGGAATGCGCCGATGGCCGTGATGCTTGCGGCGGAGAGGCCGGCGTCTGTCGCAAACTGCTTCAGGCTGGAGATGACATCGTCGCCTGCCGCCAGCACAATCGCATAGGTGCGCTGGCCGGCGGATTCATGGAGGAGCTTGCTTTTCATCGCGCACCGCTGCTGTGAGCGGGTTTAACGAACTCAACAGCGCGTTGTTCCGCCTGCGATGATCGCCATCGCGATGGGGATGTAGAGGTCGAAGGCCGAGGCCTCGCGTTAACCGCCTTCGCCACCCGGAAGCTGATGTATGAGGCCTTTCTCCATGCTGAGAGCGTCCTCCTTGCTTTGTTTGTCTGGCGCCTGGCTTTTCTGGTTGCTTTGGTCGGGCAGATCGGCCTGCTGACCGGGTTTGGGGGGTGGGTTCTGACCCGCGCCGAGTTTGTTGCCCTGTTGTTTTTGATTGGGCTTGCCTTGGCCTTTTTGATTGTAATTCGACATATGCCCTCCATTGGTCCACTCAAGTCAATGAAATGACAGCGCGCAAGTTCCGCCGCCTCGGCAATGTCGAGCTAAATCGCAGTAGAAGAGTGCAAGATAAAGATCGCGTTATGAATTGGTGCAGGTGACTATACCCAATAAGACCTGCGGCAGTGAGAAGACATAATGAGGGGTAACCCTTTATGCTAGGAAAGATCGTCGTCAAAATCAGGTTGAGTTTTTTTGGGGGGGGCTAAACGTCCAGCTCAATTCTGTCATGCCTTTATGCTGAGCGATGTTCATTTCGATAGCATCGCCATTCTCGCCTTTGCAGTTTTCACAAAAGAATATGACCTTCATGCCGTGACGCCGCGTGCTTGGATTTCCAGAGTTCGTCGATGGAATCACAGAAGTTCTTACCGTCCCGCCTTCTACAGTAATTTTGATTTCTGATGGTCCATCTTCATCGCGTTCGAAAAATTCCGCCCCGGTATGATGGAGATAGTCCGAGCCACAGCGTGGACAGCTCAAACCAAGCGTGGAGCCATAGTCTTGAAATTTAAACGTCTTTGATTGGGTTTTCATACTCTCTCATTCGTTTATTAAGCAGTTAGAATAAATCACTTTTCTCGGTCGGTACGTAGGCAAAAGCTGTTACTATTATGGGGCCTGACCGTCCTTGGACGGCAACTGACGTAGAAAGAATTATCGAGACTGCGCGCTTGCTTTCACGATGCTGTAGGGATTTGGCTACGGCTCGTTCTGTCGATGGCGCTGCCCTTGCAGTTCAATCATGGTCGCGATGATTGGCTAAGAAATCTACTGTGTTGCGAAAAGTGGTATTGGTTTGGATTAGCTCTGCCATCATTTTTCGGGCATCGTCATTTTTTTCGATGAGACGAAAAACTCTCAGTAGATAATTTTCCAAAATATCTGCAGTTCGTCCGAAGAAAACTTCGTCGTGGTATGCGGCGCACGCAAGCTCTAGCGCATTCGCAAGATCGGCGAATGCATAGGTGCGCTGAATAGAATCGGATGAGTTGGTAAAATGCTTCCAACAATCTCGAAGAGAATCGTTCAAAGCTATTACTGATCCGGCAGATCCTGCTCTTCGCGCTAAAGAAAGTTGGCGCGCTGCATACAGGATCGCAAAGATTGCAAAAGGAAGCGCCACGATCGTTGCGATTGCGGCGAGCAACTCGATCAATTCTGTCACCTCTTTAGAAAGCAGATTACTTTCTTGTTTTTTCGCTAGAAGGAGGAACTCCGGCCCCCGGAATTGATGACTGCACAGGCGGAGACGCTGTCGAGCCTGAAGGTTGAGAAGGGGGCGAGTTCAATGCCTGTTCGAGATGCACCGTCGTCATGTGTCTCTGCACAAGTGCTCCTTCGAGGTGCAGAGTGGTCATGTGGTGTAGGGTCGTAAATTGCTCGTCGCTGTCTTGCTTTTTCTTGTTCTCGCTCATGCAATTCTCCGCAGGCTAATGACTTGATAGGACTATTGATGGGGCAGGAAGACGATCATGGAGAAAAAATGTTTTTAAATCAAGCAATTGGGAGATCTTACTGGCGGATGGGGTGAGATTCGAACTCACGGTGGGCTTGCACCCACGGCGGTTTTCAAGACCGCTGCCTTAAACCACTCGGCCACCCATCCGGTTCGCTGACGCGGGCACGTTATTGCAATCCTCCGCGGGAGCGTCAACGCGCGCGAGCCCCAAATGCCCGGCGGGCTCGGGAGCCGGAGGGCATCAAAACCGGCCCAGGCGGGACGACATGCGCCGGGCGGGGAGGCGGATCGATCGGAGCGGATGGACCTGAAATGCGTGTCAGTGTGCCGGGTGCTCGGCTGAGTGCGCCGCCTGCCACCACTCCTCGATGGCCTGCTCGTCCGCCTTCATCCTGACCGCGTCCGGGGCGACCTTCCACCAGGCCTCGTGGTGCTTCTCGGACACCGTGGTCAGTACCGGCACGCCGGCGGCAATGGCCGCCTGGAACGCCGCGGCAAGGCCGCCACCCTGAGCCTCCAGCTTGCCGAACTTGCTCAGCACCACGAGATCGCTGTGCGCGATCTGATCCAGCAGCGTGGCGCAGGCGCTTTCCACGCCTTCGCCGTCGAGATGGCAGGAGGTGTTCGCCGGCGGCGTCTCCAGGTACATCAGGAAGCTCTTGCCGGTGACGATGTCGCGAAGAATGCCCGCGGTGCAACTGCGGTCGGGCAGGGCATGAGCCTCGCCGATCAGGCCGACGACATTCAGCCCGGCGTCGCGCCATTCGGCCACCTTGGCGGCGAACAGATGCTGGATTGCGAAACTGTCCGGTCCGATCACGGTGCCGATGGGCGCTGGAGTGGCGGTCATCTCGATCATCCTGCGGTCAGGGAAACATGTAACAAGAATGACTCTTCCGAGTGCGGGCTTCAATATGAATCAGCCTCCCGATTCGCCGCGCCGGGAGCCGAAGATGGCCGAGCCGGGGGATAGGGATACCCTCAAAGCCTGCTTGGGAACCTCTGGTTTACCAACTTGGCTGTCCTCCATTTCGCCACGGACGGTTATGGTTTATGATCCGCTTCTGTTTGGGGACCGCGGCCGCTTCGGCCGGCGGCAATTTTGCGTCGGGATCGAATGGGGTTGATCAATCAAGCGGCCGTGCGTCGCAGCCAGCAATTCGCGGGTCTGGCCTGCGCCTGCCTGCTGCTGGCCAATTGCTCTGGCTCCGGCAAGTTCTCGCGTGTCGATCCCAAATATGGCGTTTCCTCCAGCCCTCGCGTGGTCGATTTCGACCAGCCGGTTCCCAGGGGCGGCGGCACTTACCGGATCGGCAAGCCCTATACGGTCGCCGGCCGCACTTACGTGCCGCAGGAGAATTACAACTACCGCGCCGAGGGTCTCGCCTCCTGGTATGGCGATAATTTCCACGGCCGCCTGACCGCGAATGGCGAGGTCTTCGACATGACCTCGCTGACTGCCGCGCATCCGACTTTGCCGATGCCGAGCTATGTCCGCGTCACCAATACGAGCAACGGCAAATCGCTGATCGTGCGCGTCAACGATCGCGGGCCGTATCACGGCAATCGCGTCATCGACGTCTCGCACCGCGCCGCCACGCTGCTCGATTTCTACAAGAACGGCACCGCCCGCGTCCGGGTGGAATATGTCGGCCGCGCGCCGCTGGAAGGCTCCGACGACCGTCAGCTTGTCGCCACGCTGCGCACCGGCGAGCCGGCCCCGGCTCCGTCTGCGGTCCGGATCGCTTCGGCAACGCCGTTCGTGCCGGAGGTGTCGGAGAGCAGGGGCGTTGCCCGTGCCGATGTTCCGCTGCCGGCGGACCGGCCCTACAGCCTCGGGACCACGCAGGCCGACATGGCCGGAATGGGCGCCAGCGAGGTTTCGGCCCGCCGCGCCGTGCGCCAGGGCGGCTATCGCTCCGCATCCGCCGCCCCGACGGGTGATGACATCGGCTCGGTGAGCGCCTATCACCCGGTCGCCGCGGAAACCATCGGCAACCCGCTGTCACGCGGACTTTACTGATTCCGCTCGTCGTCCCGGCCTGCGCCGGCATGACATTCGAAATCCAATCGATTTCGGCCTCGTTGCCGCCTGCCGAACAAAGCCAGCCTTGCGTTGTTCGGGCCTGTTGCAACTGTTACAACGCCACTCTCAGGAATCGAGGAATGGCAGCGATCTCATCAGGCTATGTGACGTCGAGGTGCCCCGCCATGCCGTGGTGGCGGACGCTGCTGGCCGCCTTCGTGATGCTCGCTCTCGCCGCCGGTGGGGTGGCGTATGCCGCCAACAACAGCGTGCAGGGCGCCAAGAAGGAAGAGGGCGGCCTCGACATCGACGCGCCGACCGCGATCCTGATCGAGGCGAAGACCGGCAGCATCCTGTTCGAGAAGAACGCCGACCAGTTGCTGGCGCCTTCCAGCATGATGAAGCTGATGACCGTGGAGGTGGTGTTCGACGCCATCGCCAAGGGCGAGGTCAAGCTCACCGACGAATACAAGATCAGCGAGAATGCGTGGCGGCGCGGCGGTGCGCCATCCGGCAGCTCGACCATGTTCGCCGCGCTCAACAGCCGCGTCAGCGTCGATGACCTGCTGCATGGCGCGATCATTCAGAGCGGCAACGATTCCTGCATTGCCCTTGCCGAAGGCATGTCCGGCAACGAGACCGAGTTCGTCGCGCGGATGACCAAGCGCGCGCGCGAACTGGGCCTGACGCACTCGACCTTCGGCAACACCAACGGCCTGCCCAATCCGGATAACAAGATGTCGGTGCGCGAGCTGGCGATGCTGTCACGGCATCTCATCCTGACCTATCCGGACTTCTACAAATTGTTCGGCGAGCGCGAGTTCACCTGGAACAAGATCCGCCAGCAGAACCGCAATCCGCTGCTGACCTCGCTTGACGGCGCCGACGGCCTCAAGACCGGCTACACCAAGGAGGGCGGCTACGGCATGGTCGGCTCGGCGCTGCAGAGCGGCTTGCGGCTGATCGTGGCGGTCAACGGCCTTGAGGACGCCGCCGATCGCGCGGCTGACGCCAAGCGTCTCTTGGAGTGGGGTTTCCGCAATTTCGAATCCCGCACGCTGTTCGCGGAAGGACACACCGTCGGCTACGCCAAGGTGTTCGGCGGCGAGGCCGGTTCTGTAAAATTGAGCGCCGGCGAGCCGGTCAAGGTGATGGTGCAGCGGAACGGCAACGACAAGCTCACCGCCCGCATCATCTACAAGGGGCCGGTCCGTGCGCCGGTCGCAAGCGGTCAGCCGGTTGGCGTGCTCAAGGTCTGGCGCGGCCAGAACCTCGCGCTGGAGATGCCACTCCATGCCGCGGAAGAGGTCGGCCGCGGCTCGATCACGCAGCGCGCGATCGATGGCGCGAGCGAACTTGCGATCGGCCTGTTCCGCGCCGGCGTGGAGAAGCTGTGACGATGACCGGCAAGGATTCGTCCACGGCGGCCGCGCCGGGCTGCTTCATCACCTTCGAGGGCGGCGAGGGCTCCGGCAAATCGACGCAAATCCAGATTCTGGCTGACCGTCTCAACAACACCGCTTTCCGCACCATCGTGACGCGCGAGCCGGGCGGCTCGCCCGGCGCGGAGATCATTCGTCATGTGCTGCTCTCCGGCGTCGGCAAGGCGTTCGGCAGCGATGCGGAAACGCTGCTGTTCGCGGCGGCGCGCGACGATCATGTGCATCAGGTGATCAAACCGGCGCTGGAGCGCGGCATCTGGGTGCTGTGCGACCGCTTCACTGACTCGACGCAGGTCTATCAGGGCAAGCTCGGCAAGGTCGACCCCGCGCTGATTGGGGCGCTGGAGCGCGTCACCATCGGGGATCTGAAGCCGGACCTGACGCTGATTCTCGACGTGCCGGTCGCGGTCGGGCTGCGCCGCGCCATCAAGCGCCGCGGCAAGGCGGTCGCCGATCGCTTCGAACAGGAGAGCCTCGGCTTTCACGAGAAGCTGCGCGCGGCCTATCAGCAGCTTGCGACCGACGAGCCGCAACGCTGTGTGCTGATCGACGCCAACGCCGATGCCGACACCGTCGCGGCACGGGTATGGGCAGTGGTGCAGGAGCGCCTGCTCAAGAGCGACGCCAGCCAGACGGTGCGCGCATGAGCCCGCGCGAGGCCGAGAGCGAAACGATGGCGCCGCTGCCGCGCCAGACTGCGCGGCTCTACGGCCATGCGGCGGCCGAAGCGACGCTGCTCAATGCTTACAAGAGCGGTCAGATTCCGCACGCCTGGCTGATCGGCGGCGCGCAGGGCATCGGCAAGGCGACGCTGGCCTATCGCATGGCGAAGTTCGTGCTCGCTAATCCCGAGCCGTCCATGCCCGCGGTTCAGCGCGCGACCAGCCTCGACCTCGATCCCGATCATCCGGTGGCGCGGCAGGTGGTGGCGGGCAGCCATGGCGGCCTCTTGACGCTGGAGCGCACCGCCAACGACAAGGGCGTGATGCGCAGCGTGATCACCGTCGATGAATCGCGCGAGACCATCTCGTTCTTCGGCTCGACCGCCGCCGTCGCCGGCTGGCGGGTCTGCATTGTCGACACCGTGGACGAACTCAACGCCAATGCGTCCAACGCGCTGTTGAAGATTTTGGAGGAGCCGCCGGCGCGCTCGCTGTTTCTTCTGGTCAGCCACGCACCTTCGCGCGTGCTCGCCACCATCCAGTCGCGCTGCCGGAAATTGATGCTGCGGCCGCTGGCGGCAAGCGATGTGATCCTCGCTGCCGCGCAGGCGGCGGAGCGCGGCCCGCAGGACGCAGCCCTGCGCGAGGCGGCGGAGGCGGGCGAGGGCAGCGTGGCGCGGACGCTGGCGCTGCTGGATGGCGATACGCTCGGGCTGCATCACCGTGTTGCGGCGCTGCTCGACGCCCTGCCGCATGTCGAGCCGCGCGCGTTGCATGCACTCGGCGATGCGCTGCCGCTGAGCGACCGCGTCGCCTTGCGCACGTTCATCGACACGGTGGATCGCTGGCTGACGTCGCATCTGCGCGCGCCGGATCTGCAGGCGAACCTGCCGCGCCTTGCGCGCCTTGCGGAGGTATGGGAAAAGATCAATCAGTCCGCGCGCGAGACCGAAGCATTCAATCTGGAGCGCAAGCCGCTGGTGTTTTCGGTCTTCAGCATGCTGGCCGAAGCCACCGCGAAGCCTCCGTCGCGAGCTTGATACACTTACCGCCGGCCCGGAGCGCGCCCCGCGATCGCGATTCCGCCGGCATTGTTGCGAAACCTGAAGGACGCGCGATGGCCAAGAAGGCAGCCAAATCGAAAAAGACACCAGTGAAGAAGGCGCGCGCGGCAAAGCGCGCCACGGCGGCATCGAAGGCGTCTGGTCGCAAGGCGAAGAAGGCGAAGAAAACCAAAAAGACGCCGAAGAAGATCGCCAGGAAAACCGTGCGGAAGGTAGCAGCGAAGAGCAAGAAGACGGGCGCCAAGAAAGCCGCTGCCAAGAAGCGCGCGACAAAGGGCGCTGCGAAGCGCAAGCCTGCCGCCAAAGCCAGGTCCACCGTTAAGGGCAAGGTTGCGAAATCCAAGTCTTCTCGAGTGAAGAAGCCTTCTCAAGTGAAGAAACCTTCCCAGGCAAAGAAGACGGCAGCACCGAAGCCGAAGTCTGCTCCGGTCGCGGCAGTAAAGGCCAAGCCCGCGCCGGTGAAAGCGCCGCGCAAGCCGGCGCAGCCGAAAGCCGCGGCAAAGCCGGTGCAGGCCGCTGCCGCCCCGGCGCGCAATGCCTTCTACATCACCACCGCGATCGCCTATCCGAACGGCGCGCCGCATATCGGTCACGCCTATGAGGCGATCGCGACCGACGCGCTGGCGCGTTTCCAGCGCCTCGACGGCAAGGACGTGTTCTTCCTCACCGGCACCGACGAGCACGGCCTGAAGATGATCCAGACCGCGCAGAAGGAGAACATGACGCCGGCCGACCTCGCCGCGCGTAACGCCGCGCGGTTCAAGGAGATGGATCAGCGTCTCAACGTGTCCTATGACCGTTTCATCCGCACCTCCGAGGCTCAGCACCACGCCTCGACGCAGGAAATCTGGCGGCGGATGCTGGAGAACGGCGACATCTATCCCGACAGCTATGCCGGCTGGTACTCGGTGCGCGACGAAGCCTATTACGCCGAGGACGAGACCAACGTCGGTGAGGATGGCGTGCGGCGCGGCCCGCAAGGCTCGCCGGTCGAGTGGGTGGAGGAAAAGAGCTATTTCTTCAGGCTCTCCGCCTATCAGGACAAGCTGCTGGCGCTCTACGAGGAGCAGGCGGACTTCATCGGACCCGACGTGCGCAAGAACGAGGTCGTGTCCTTCGTCAAGGGCGGGCTGAAGGATCTGTCGATCTCGCGCACCACCTTCGACTGGGGCGTGAAGGTGCCGAACGATCCCGAGCATGTGATGTATGTCTGGGTCGATGCGCTGACCAACTACATCACCGGCGTCGGCTTCCCCGACGAAAACGACGCCAACTGGCATTACTGGCCGGCGGACATTCACATCATCGGCAAGGACATCATTCGCTTTCACGCGGTGTACTGGCCGGCGTTCCTGATGTCGGCGGGGATTCCGCTGCCGAAGCGCGTGTTCGCGCATGGCTTCCTGTTCAACCGCGGCGAGAAGATGTCGAAGTCGGTCGGCAATGTGGTCGATCCGTTCAATCTGGCGGATCAGTACGGCGTCGATCAGCTTCGCTACTTCCTGCTGCGTGAGGTGCCGTTCGGGCAGGACGGCAACTACAATCACGAGGCTATCGTCGCGCGCACCAACGCCGATCTCGCCAACGATCTTGGCAATCTGGCGCAGCGCTCGCTGTCGATGATCGGCAAGCAGCATGCCGGCGTGCTGCCGGAGCCGGGCGAATTCAGCGACACCGACAAAGCGATTCTGGCACAGGCCGACGCCATGCTGGCGCAGGCGCGCGAGGCGATGGCAACGCAGCAGATCCATCAGGCGCTGAACGCCATCTGGGCCGTGGTGGCGGAAGCCAACCGCTATTTCGCGGGCGAGGCGCCGTGGGTGCTGGCGAAGACCGATCCGGCGCGGCAGAAGACGGTGCTCTACGTCACCGCCGAAGTGGTGCGCCAGATCGCCATTCTCGCGCAGCCGGCGATGCCGGAAGCGATGAGCAAGATGCTCGACATCCTCGCTATTCCGGCGGACGCGCGCGACTTCGCGGCGCTCGCTACCCGCATCAAGGCCGGCATGCAGCTTCCGCCGACCTCGCCGGTGTTCCCGCGCTATGTCGAGCCGCTCGATCCGTCCGCGGCGAAATCCTGATGCTTGTCGACAGCCACTGCCACCTCGATTTTCCGGACTTCGCCGACGATCTCGACGGCATTGTCGCGCGGGCCGAGGCGGCGGGGGTGGAGCGCATCGTCACGATCTCGACGCGGGTGCGGCGGATCGCTGCGCTGCAGGCGATCGCCGAGCGCTTTGCCAACGTCTATTGCTCGGTCGGCACCCATCCGCATCAGGCCGATGAAGAAGACGGCATCACTGCCGATGAGTTGATCGCGCTGACGCAGCATTCGAAAACCGTGGCGCTGGGCGAGGCGGGGCTGGATTATTTCTACGACAACTCGTCACGCGCGGCGCAGGAGCGAGGCTTCCGCGCCCACATCGCGGCGGCGCGCGCGACCGGATTGCCGCTGGTGATCCACACCCGCGAGGCGGACGAGGATTGCGGCCGGATTCTCGATCAGGAAATGGCGAAGGGGCCCTTCCGCGCCGTGCTGCATTGTTACACCGGCGGCCGCGACCTGGCGATGAAAGCGATCGCACACGGACTGTCGATCTCCTTCACCGGGATTCTCACCTTCAAGAACTCGCAGGCGATCCGCGATATCGCCGCCGAGCTGCCGGCCGACCGCATCATGGTGGAGACCGATGCGCCGTTCCTTGCGCCGGGTAAATTCCGCGGCAAGCGTAACGAGCCCGCTTTCGTGGTCGAAACCGCGAAAGTGCTGGCCGATGTGCGCGGCGTGTCGTTCGAAGAGATCGCGCGCCAGACCACCGATAATTTCTATCGCTTCTTCGACAAGGTGCCGCGAGGTCCGGCAGCGGCATGAGCGTCACTCTCACCATTCTCGGCTGCGGTTCATCCGCAGGCGTGCCGCGTCCGGCGCTCGGCTGGGGCGCCTGCGATCCGGCCAACCCGAAGAATCGCCGCCGCCGCTGCTCGCTGATGGCCGAGCGGCAATCGGCGGACGGCATCACGCGCGTGATCATCGACACTTCGCCGGATCTGCGCGAGCAGTTGATCGACGCCGACGTCGATCACATCGATGCGGTGTTCCTCACTCATGAGCACGCCGACCAGACACACGGCATCGACGATTTGCGCTCCGTGGTGATGCACCAGCGCCACCGCGTGCCGGTCTATCTCAATCAATCGACGGCGACGGACATCATCGCCCGCTTCGGCTATTGCTTCACATCGCCGCCGGGCAGCGGCTACCCGCCGATCCTGGACAGGTGCGATGTGGAGGCGGGCGACACCAGGGTGATCGAGGGGAAGGGTGGTCCACTCTCCCTCACCGCGTTCTGGCTGCAGCATGGCAATATCCCGGCGCTCGGCTATCGCATCGGCAACGCCGCCTACACGCCCGACGTCAACGATATTCCGGCCGAGAGCTGGCCGGCGCTCGAAGGGCTCGATCTGTGGATTATCGACGGCCTGCGCTATGCGCCGCATCCCAGCCATTTCAGCGTCGATGACGCGCTTCGCTGGATCGAACGCTTCAAACCGAAGCGGGCGGTGATCACCAACATGCACGCCGATCTCGATTACGATGTGCTGCGGCAGAAGCTGCCGGCGAATGTGGTGCCGGCGTTTGACGGCATGCGGTTGCCGCTGACGGACGACTGATCGCTGCGCTTCATTCCTCATGGTTCCTCATGGTGAGGAGGCGCGAAGCGCCGTCTCGAACCATGAGGCCGGGATGTGTTGCATCGCGCCCAGGGCGCAACTCGACCTCATCCTTCGAGACGCATCGCTATGCGATGCTCCTCAGGATGAGGAGAAAGCGCTCACGCCGAAATCGCCTTGGCCGACTGCATCTGCTCGCGCAGCACGAATTTCTGGATCTTGCCGGTCGAGGTCTTGGGGATGGTGCCGAACACCACGGACTTGGGCGCCTTGAAGCCCGGCAGGTGCTCGCGGCAATAGGCCAGAATCTCGCTTTCGCTCGCGATTGCGACGGCTTTCAGTTCGATGAACGCGCAGGGCACTTCGCCCCATTTGTCATCGGGCTTCGCCACCACGGCGGCGAACAGCACGGCCGGATGCTTGTAGAGTACGTCCTCGATCTCCAGCGAGGAGATGTTCTCGCCGCCGGAAATGATGATGTCCTTGGACCGGTCCTTGATGATGACATAGCCATCCTGATCGATCACGCCGAGGTCGCCGGTGTGAAACCAGCCTCCGGCGAACGCCTTGCGCGTGGCCTCCGGATTCTTCAGATAGCCCTTCATCACGATGTTGCCGCGGAACATCACCTCGCCGATGGTCTCGCCGTCATGCGGCACCATCTGCATCGTCTCGGGGTCGATCACGGTGATCGATTCCTGCAGCGGATAGCTGACGCCTTGCCGCCGCGTCAGTTGGGCGCGGTCCTCGATCGGCAAGGCGCTCCAGCCGTCCTGCTCGGCGCAGAACGAGGCGGGGCCGTAGGTCTCGGTGAGCCCATAGACATGGGTGAGACGGATGCCGATCTTTTCCGCACCGGCCAGGATCGCGACCGGCGGCGCGGCGCCCGCGATCAGGCCCACGACATGGCCGCCCGATCTGGCGACGCGCGCCTCGGGCGCGTTCATCAGCATGTTGTAGACGATCGGCGCGCCGCTCATGTGGGTGACCTGATGGCGCTCGAACAGCGGGAAAATCTTCGCCGGATCAACCTTGCGCAGGCAGACGTTGACGCCGGCGGTCGCGGCCATGGTCCAGATGAAGCACCAGCCGTTGCAATGAAACATCGGCAGCGTCCACAGATAGATCGGATGCAGGCCGAGATTGGCGGCGAGGGCATTGCTCACCGCGTTGATGTAGGCGCCGCGATGGTGCGTCACCACGCCCTTGGGATCGCCCGTGGTCCCGGAGGTGTAGCTCAGCGCGATGGCGTCCCATTCGTCGGCCGGCAGCGCCCAGGCGAAATCCGGATCGCCCGCTGCGACCGCCTCCTCGTATTCGATCTCGCCGATCTGGCTGCCGCCGGAAAACCATGCGTCGTCGACATCAACCACGATCGGTTTTGGTGTCTTCATCAGCCGCAGCGCCTCGGTAATCACGGCGCTGAACTCCGGATCGACCAGCAGCACCTTGGCGCCGCCATGCTCCAGCATGAATGCCAGCGCGGTCGCGTCGAGCCGGATGTTGAGCGCGTTGATGACGCCGCCGGTCATCGGCACGGCGAAATGCAGTTCGTTCATCGCCGGCACGTTCGGCAGCATCGCCGCGACGGTGTCGCCACGGCCGATGCCGTGCTGCGCCAGCCAGGACGCGAAGCGCCGGCAACGCTCATAGGTCTGGGCCCAGGTGAAGGCCCGGTCCTCATAGACAGTGCTGAGGCGGTCCGGATAGACGCCGGCCGAGCGCGCCAGGAAGCTGACAGGCGACAGCGGGACGAAGTTGGCGGGCGTCTTGTCGAGGCCGATATCGTAAGGTCCTGGCGCGGTGTTCATGGCTTTTTCCAGCGGATGGGTCATGACAAAACTCTAGTGGAATCATGCCGCAACAATCCAGCGCCTGGGCGACATCATATGGAATAATCGGGCGGCCATGAGCATGCTGGGATGGTCAAAAGATGATGTGATATGGCGATATCTTGCTGCAAGCACCTGATAAATACTATCTAATTATATTCCATAATATACCTTATGCGAATTATGGATTGGCGAAGCCGGGCACAGATCCGGGTGCCCGGCCGGGCTCGCCTCGGCCGCTTCCGCGGCCTCTGCCATCATTGCGAGGAGCCGCCAGCAACGAGGCATCCCCGGTTCCTTACCTGTTCAAAGTTGTCCGGATTACTTTGCTTCGCCCGCAATGACGATAGAACTGGGCATGACCATCTTTGCGCATCCACAACGGCCTCGACAGGACTCCCGGTGAACCCCAGACGACAGAAACGGCCGCTCGGACGCGGATCGGATACCGCCCGCTGGATTGCGTTGCTGTTCGCCCTGATCGGCTCGCTGTCGTACTTTGCCTATGATCGCCTGTTCCGGCCGCCGGATGCGCCGATTAGCGGCCTTGCCAGCGTTGCCGATGGCGACACCATCCGCATCTTCAACACCCGAATTCGGCTGCTCGATATCGACGCGCCGGAGCTTGATCAAACCTGCGAGGACGCGCAGGGCAAATCATGGGCCTGCGGCGAGGCGGCCAGCGCCGAACTGCACAAGCATCTGCGCGGCCATATCGTGACCTGCCAGCCGCACGGCCGCGATTACTACCAACGGGCGCTGGCCACCTGCTCCCTGCCCGATGGTTCCAACATCAACGGCTGGCTGGTGCTTCAGGGCTGGGCCGTGATGGCGAACCGGGCGCAGGTCTATCAGACCGAAGAAAATGAGGCGCGGCGGGCCAAGCGCGGCATCTGGCGCGGCACCTTCATGGAGCCGCGCGAATGGCGCAAGCAGCATCCGCGGCAGGAAACCCTCGATCTGCTGAAGTGATGCGGACCTGCGGCTTTCAGTTGCGCACCGCATAGATCGGCGTGCGCAGCGTGAACTGGATCACGGGCGCCGGCGTCCACGCCGCCTCGAGCGAGACCCCGAACAGGCGGTTGTCATTGTCGTCCATGCGGTCGAGATCGACCTTGAGGATCGGCTGGGTGAAGGACGGCAGCTGGATCAGATTGCCGACATGAGCGCCGCCGAACGACTGGACGCCGAGGCGGCCGGTCAGCTTCCAGTTATTTGGCCATTGATAGAACGCGCCGGCATACCCGATCACCGATGGCGCGATGTTTCCGGGAATCGCCAGATCCGAATTCACAAATACCTTGGTGAATTTGACGCCACCCAGCACGCCGCGCGTCTCGTCCTCGTCGAAAGCGTATTTCAGTTCGACGAGGTTCGATGTGGTGGTGGCGGACAGACCGAGCGCGGCGCCGTTGAAGGTGCGCGAGATAATCGACTGCACCGTCACCGCAGGCGTGGTATCCGTCTGCTCCAGCACATCGGCGGTGAAGCCGGCGTTCCAGCTATCCAGCGTCACCGCGCTCCAGTCGGTTAGTGTTGTGGCATACGTGCTGCCGCTGACGCCGGCGTAGAGCGACAGTTTATCATTCACGTCCACGGTCACTGGCGCATTGAATGTCACGTTCTGGCTGGCCACGAGCGACAGCGACGCAAAGCTGCGAAAGCCGAGCAGCAACGTGTTGGCCGGCACCTTGGCGTAGGTGGTCGACAGATCGAGATAAATGTTCGGCGGGTTGCCGGCCGCCTCTTCATCCTTGTCGGCGGCGATGGAGGCCGTCATTGGGAGCATTGCTGCGCAGGCAAGCGTTACGACGAACGCGATGCGCGCCCGCCTCCGCTGTCGTAACGCCCCGTTGCTGATCATCCGCGGTGTCCGTTCGGCCTGCGCCTTGCGCACGGCGAACAGCGATGGCTGATCACGCTTGCGCCGGTTTTCCTTTGCGGTGAGCATACTCAGTCCACCCTTTGGCGCGCAACTGACAGGCCGGGCATTCGCCGCAGCCGAAGCCCCAGGCGTGACGTTGGCCGCGCTCGCCGAGGTAGCAGGTGTGCGACTGCTCGACGATCAGATCGACCAGCGCTCCGCCGCCGAGCTGTTCGGCAAGTTGCCAGGTCGCGGCCTTGTCGCGCCACATCAGCGGCGTGTGCAGTTCGTAGTTGCGCGCGATGCCGAGATTGAGCGCGACGTTAAGCGCCTTGATGGTGACGTCGCGGCAGTCCGGGTAACCTGAATAGTCGGTCTCGCACATGCCGCCGACAATGTGGCGGATGCCGCGCCGGTACGCCAGCGCTGCGGCGAAGGTGAGGAACAGCAGGTTGCGGCCGGGCACGAAGGTGTTGGGCAGGCCGCCCTCTCCCATCTCGATCGCCACTTCGCGCGTCAGCGCGGTGTCGGACAGTTCGCCGAGCGTCGGGATGTCGAGCGTGTGACGCTCGCCGATCTTGTCGCGCCAACCCGGCTGCATGTCCTTCATGCCGTCGATCAGCCGGTCGCGGCAGTCGAGTTCGACCAGATGGCGCTGGCCGTAGGAAAAACCCAGGGTCTCGACGCGGTCGAACTCCGACAGCGCCCAGGCAAGACAGGTTGCGGAATCCTGGCCGCCGGAAAACAGCACCAGTGCGGCCTCGCCGCTTTGGCTCCGAATGTTGATCTGATCGCTCATGGCCGCGCATGTAGCACCGCACAAAGCCGCGGCCAACCGGCAAATCCGCGGCATTCCGGGGGATGGACGCGGGTTAGGGCTGTCTGGCGGCGCGCGCTTGCGGCATAGAGAGACAAACTTGCTTTCAACCGGCCGGGTGCCCGCATGACCACGTCCTCCCGCGATATTTCGCGTCTTCTCGACATCATGGCGGCGCTGCGCACGCCCGGCCGCGGCTGTCCGTGGGATCTGGAGCAGAATTTCGCGACGATTGCGCCCTACACCATCGAGGAAGCCTACGAGGTGGCGGACGCCATCGCGCGGGACGACATGGCGGATCTGCGGGAAGAACTCGGCGACCTGTTGCTGCAGGTGGTGTTCCACGCCCGCATGGCGGAGGAACAAGGCGCGTTCGCGTTCGGCGATGTGGTGGATGCGATCGTGACCAAGATGATCCGGCGGCATCCGCATGTGTTCGGCGACAAGGCCGGTCACATGTCGCCCGAGGAGGTGAAGCAGTCGTGGCAGCGGATCAAGGCCGAGGAGAAGGCCGAACGCGCCGCGCGTCATCCGCAGCCCACGCCCTCCTCGCTGCTGGCCAAGGTCAAGGCTGGCCAACCGGCGCTGGCGCATGCGCTCGATCTGCAGCGCGTAGCGTCCACGGTCGGTTTCGACTGGAACGATCCGCGCGCGGTGCTGAGCAAGATCCGCGAGGAAGCCGACGAGATCGAGGCGGCGCTCGATCGCAAGGACGTCCGCGAGATCGCGTCCGAGACCGGCGATCTTCTGTTCGCCGTGGTCAATCTCGCCCGCCATGCCGGCGCCGATCCGGAGATGTCGCTGCGCGCGGCCAACGTGAAGTTCGAGCGGCGCTTCGGCTATATCGAGCAGGCGCTGGAAAAGCGCGGCGTCGCGCTCGGCGACTCCACGCTCGAGGAAATGGACGCGCTGTGGAACGAGGCGAAGCGGGCGGAGAGGACGTGATTGGTCCTCATCCCGAGGAGCATCGCACAGCGATGCGTCGCGAAGGATGAGGATCGAGTTCAGAACTGGATTGCCTCGTCGCTGACGCTCCTCGCAATGACAGCGAGGATAGATTCTATTTCTCGTCATGCCCGCGCTTGTCGCGAGCATCCACGTCTTTATGAAAGATCGGAAAAGAAAGGCGTGGATGGCCGGGTCGAGCCCAGCCGTGACGTCATTGCGGAAGGGGCGTAACTTTTGGCTTGCTTAAACTCTACGGCGCGCGCGGCACGGCGCCGAAGCGCTCGATGGCGATGTCGCGCTTGGTCTCGTCCACCCGCACCGTCATCCGGTAGCGGCCGTTCTCGAGCTGCTTGTCCAGAACCTCGGAATTGCGGTGCAGCCAACTGATGCCGGAGCCGTCGCCGGCATCGATCGACAGATCGAGCGTGATGCGAGTCGCCGCGAGGCGATCCTCGATCGCGGCGAGCAGCGCATCGACACCCTCGCCGGTCTCCGCCGAGACCAGCAGCGCTGGCTGGTCGGGCGGCCGCCGCGCGGCAATGCGCGCGAGGTTCTCGCGCTCCTCCGGGCTGAAGCGGTCGATCTTGTTCCAGACCTCGATGATGCGATGGCCCTGCTCCGGATCAATGCTGAGCTGGCGCAGCACATGATCGACGTCGCGCTCCTGCGCCTCGGCATCCTCGTGCGAGATGTCGCGGACATGGAGAATCACATCGGCCTCGATCACCTCTTCCAGCGTGGCGCGGAACGCCGCGACCAGCATGGTCGGAAGATCGGAGATGAAGCCCACGGTGTCGGACAGCATCGCCTTGCCGCCATGGGGCAGCGTCAGCGCGCGCAAGGTCGGATCGAGGGTCGCGAACAGCATGTCGGCCGCCTGCACCTCGGCACGGGTCAGGCGGTTGAACAGCGTCGATTTGCCGGCGTTGGTGTAGCCGACCAGCGCGACCACGCGATACGGCACGCGCTGGCGCCCGGCGCGATGCAGCCGCCGCGTCGCCTGCACTTTCTTCAATTCGTTTTCGAGTTTCGTGATGCGCTCGCCGATCATGCGGCGGTCGGCTTCGATCTGGGTTTCGCCGGGGCCACCCATGAACCCGAAGCCGCCGCGCTGGCGCTCCAGATGGGTCCACGATCGCACCAGACGGCTGCGCTGATAATTCAGATGCGCCAGCTCGACCTGCAGCGAGCCTTCCTTGGTCTTGGCGCGGCGGCCGAAGATTTCGAGAATCAGGCCGGTGCGGTCCAGCACCTTGGCGCCCCATTCTTTTTCGAGATTGCGTTGCTGGATCGGCGA
This sequence comes from Hyphomicrobiales bacterium, assembly GCA_017305455.1. GTDB lineage: Bacteria > Pseudomonadota > Alphaproteobacteria > Rhizobiales > Xanthobacteraceae > Afipia. The sequence continues at coordinate 101,156 of JAFKKO010000115.1, forward strand.
CAGCGCGCAATCCATCACCACCAGATCGACGTCATGCGCCTTGATCAGGCCGATGATCTCTTCGACCTTGCCCTTGCCGAGATAGGTCGCGGGGCGGATGTCGGTGAGTGGCACCAGGATGGCATCGGCCACCACGAGGTCGATGGCGCGGGCCAGACCCGCCGCCTCTTCCAGCCGCGCCTGCGGATCGCGAACGGCAATAACACCCGCCGGCGCGTCGGGATCGCCACGACGCGCGCGCCGGTACGGGCCGATGACCAGCACCCGCCCTGTCGTCTCGCCCCTCTCCGACCGCGGACGGTCGGCATCCCCATCGAAAGCCCGGGGTTCCAACTCAGTCGATTCTCAAGCTGACGTTTCCTCGCCGCCTTCAAACATCTGGATCGGCGCGCCGGGCATGATGGTCGAGATCGCGTGCTTGTATACAAGCTGCGAGTGACCGTCGCGGCGCAGCAGCAGACAGAAATTGTCGAACCAGGTGACAATGCCCTGCAGCTTTACTCCGTTGACCAGAAAGATCGTCAATGGCGTCTTCGCCTTGCGAACGTGATTGAGAAAGGTGTCTTGTAGATTTTGTGCGCGGTCTGCCGCCATTATTGTTGTCCCGCAGTTTTTCAATGCTTTTCTTATTGGGCCAGCCTCGCCCTTTTGCTTGGGCGGTCCTGGCTGCCGGCCACCCCGAGATCCCCCTCCGGGCGCTGCACTGCAATTAAACGGCAGGTCCTGTGGATAGGCAAGGTCACGCCATGCCGCAGTTGTCGGAAAACACCTGAAAAATCAGGAAAATGCCGAAAACTGGTGAAAATGCTGCCGCAGCTTCAGGGCGATCGGCCCGGGTTTACCGTCGCCGACCGGCTTTCCGTCGATGGCGACCACCGGCATCACGATCTGGCTACAGGCGGTGACGAAGGCTTCGGCCGCGTCATAAGCTTCCTGGGGCGTGAACGGCCGCACCTCCAGCCTGATCTGCAATGCCGCCATGACCTCGGTCAAAACCGCGCGGGTGATGCCGGGAAGAATGCCGGCATCGGCGGACCGCGTTACCACGATACCGTCGCGGGTGATGATCCAGGCGTTGCTGGATGCGCCCTCGGTGACGAAGCCGTCGCGGTCCACGAACCAGGCCTCATAGGCGCCCTGCTCGCGCGCCTGCTGCTTGGCCAGCACGTTGGGCAGCAGGCTGATCGACTTGATATCGACACGCGGCCAGCGGTTTTCCGGCGTGGTGATCACCTTGATGCCGTGCGCGGCGGTGGCCTCGTTCTTTTCGAGATTGAGGTTGCGGGCAGTGACGACCACGCTGGGCCGGACCGGCTGGAGCGGAAAGGCATGATCGCGCCGGGCGACGCCGCGGCTGATCTGCAGATAGACGATGCCGTAGCCGACGCGGTTGCGCCGCACCACCTCGTGGATCACGACTTCGAGCGCGGCCAGCGGCATCGGCATCGCGATCCGCAGTTCGGCGAGCGAACGTTGCAGGCGGGCCAGGTGGCGCGGCATATCCACGATCCTGCCGCCGCGGATTTCGCAGACTTCATAGATGCCGTCGGAGAACTGATAGCCGCGGTCTTCGATATTCACGACCGCATCGCGCATGGGACGATACTGGCCGTTGACATAGGCGATGCGTGACATGGGATTCCGATCGACTCGCGTGTGATTAAGTCAGGTTATATCGCCCTCATTGCGAGGAGCGAATCCGGATTGCTTCGCTTCGCTCGCAATGACGAAAAAACAGAAGCTCAATTGATTACGCCCTACCCGACGCCGAGCGCCTTGAGTTTGCGGTGAAGTGCCGAGCGCTCCATGCCGACGAATTCGGCGGTGCGCGAGATGTTGCCGGAAAAGCGGCTGATCTGCGCGATCAGATAATCGCGCTCGAACACCTCGCGGGCTTCGCGCAGCGGCAGCCCCATGATGTGCTCGCCGTTGACGCCGGTCGGCATCGCCGGGATCATCGAGCCGACATCCTGCGGCAGCATGTCGGCGGTGATGATGGCCTCCGGCTCGCCGCCGGCCAGGATCATGACGCGCTCGACGTTGTTGCGAAGCTGGCGGATGTTGCCCGGCCAGACATGCGACTGCAGCACCGCCATGGCGTCGTCGCCGATCTTGCGTTTCGGCAGGCCGGTCGAGGCGGAAATCTGCTCCATGAAATAATCGACCAGTTCGGGAATGTCCTCGCGGCGCTCCGACAGCGGCGGCACCCGGATTGGCACCACCGACAGGCGATGGTAGAGGTCCTCGCGGAAGCGTCCTTCGGCAATCTCGGTTTCCAGATTGCGCGAAGTCGAGGAGATGATGCGCACATCGACACTGACCTTGGTGGTGCCGCCGGCGCGCTGGAAGGTCTGATCGACCAGCACGCGCAAAATCTTGTTCTGGGTCTCGCGCGGCATGTCGGCGATTTCGTCGATGAACAGGGTGCCGCCATGCGCCTCCTCCAGCGCGCCCGCCTTGCGCTGGCTCTCGCCGTCCGACAGTTCGACGCCGAACAACTCGACCTCCATGCGCTCCGGTGTGATCGCCGCGGCGTTGATGACGACGAACGGACCTGCGGCACGGTTCGACAGATTGTGCAGCGTACGCGCGGTCAATTCCTTGCCGCTGCCCGAAGGGCCGACGATCAGGATGCGGCTGTTGGCCTTGGCGGCGCGGTCGATGGTCTGGCGAAGCTGGTTGACGCAGGGCGAGCGGCCGATCAGGTTGCCGGCGGACGGCGCAAGGTGCTTGAGCTCGCGCACCTCGCGCTTGAGACGCGAGGTCTCCAGCGCGCGCTCGGCCACTAGCACGAGGCGGTCCGCCTTGAACGGCTTCTCGATGAAATCATACGCGCCGCGCTTGATCGCAGCGACCGCGGTCTCGATGTTGCCGTGGCCGGAGATCATCACCACCGGAACGTCGGGGTAGTCCTTCTTGATCTGTTCGAGCAGTTGCAACCCGTCGAGCTTGCTGCCCTGCAGCCAGATATCGAGGAAGATCAGGCTCGGACGACGGCTGGAGACTTCAGCCAGCGCGGAATCGCTGTCCCGCGCCGTGCGGGTCTTGAACCCCTCATCGTCGAGAATGCCCGCGACCAGATCACGGATATCGGCTTCGTCATCGACGATCAGAATGTCATTCGCCATGGAGTACGTCCGCTTTTTCAACGCTTGTTGATGTCATGTCCTGCGCGGGCTTGTCGCCGGCGTCTTTCGGCTGGCCCGACACGGCAAAGCGCAGGCGCACCCAGGCGCCGCGCGCGCCGGGCCGGATGGCCGCCGCGTCGTTCAGTTCGATCCGCCCGCCATGCTCCTCGAGCACGCGGCCGACAATCGCAAGGCCAAGGCCGGTGCCCTTCTCGCGCGTCGTCACGTAAGGCTCGAGCAGCCGGGCGCGGCTCTCCTTCGGCAGACCGATGCCGTTGTCGATCACGTCGATGACGATGTCCTCGTCCTCGCAGGCGGCGATGACGTCGATGCGTCCACCGCCCAGTTCCTCGGGCGGCACCGCGCCGATCGCCTCGGTCGCGTTCTTGATGATGTTCGTCAGCGCCTGCGAGATCAGGCGGCGGTCGAACTTCGCCCGCATCGGATCCTGCCGGATATCGGCGGTGATCTCGATATCGGGATGACCGACGCGCATCAGGAACACCGCCTGCCGCACGGTGTCGGCGACGTCCTCGCCTTCGATCACGGGCTTGGGCATCCGCGCGAATTTGGAGAACTCATCGACCATGCGGCGGATGTCATCGACCTGGCGCACGATGGTGTCGGTGCACTGGTCGAAGATCGCGCGATCCTCGGTGATGGTCTTGCCGAACTTGCGGCGAATACGCTCGGCCGACAACTGGATCGGCGTCAGCGGGTTCTTGATCTCATGGGCGATCCGGCGGGCGACGTCGGCCCAGGCGGAGGTGCGCTGCGCCGAGACCAGTTCGGTGATGTCGTCGAGGGTGATAATGTAGCTTTCCCTGGCCTGCGCCGACAGTTCGGCGCTAACGCGCACCGACAGGTTGCGTTCCACGCCGCCGCGGTTAACCTCGATCTGCCCCTGCACCAGGCGCGAGGAGCTGCCGCGCGCCGACGCCATCAGTTCGTTCAGTTCGGGAATAATCTCGGACAGCGGATGGCCGAGCGCCTCGGATTCCGGCAGGCCGATCAGCTTCTCGGCGGAGCGATTCAGCACCGCGATGGTGCCCTCCCCGTCGACGCCGATGATGCCAGCGCTGGCCGACGACAGCACCGCCTCGATGAAGCGGCGGCGGCTGTCGATCAGTTCGCTGGCGTTGACCAGTTCGTCGCGCTGGGTGCGCAATTCCTGCGTCATCTTGTTGAAGGTCTCGCCGAGATTGGCGAGGTCGCCTTCGGAGCGCAGCACTGGCACCTGCACATGCAGATTACCCGTGGAGACCTGATCGGCCGCGCCGATCAGGCGGCGGATCGGCGCCACCAGCCAGTTGGAGAAATTGAGGCCGATCAGCACCGCCGACATCAGCACCGTCAGCGCGATCACCGTGAACATCAGCGCGAAGGCGACCTGGATGCCGAGCTTGCG
>JAFKKO010000080.1 GCA_017305455.1 Hyphomicrobiales bacterium
CCGGTCGCCTCGGCCAAGGCGAGGGCCAGCGCCGACTTGCCGCTGGCGGTCGGCCCTGCGATAAGCACAGCCTTCGCATTGTCCTGGCCCTGGCTCACATCCCCGCTCATGTCTCTGGTCGCCACGCTGATCTGCAACCCCGCGCTGCCGTCGCTAAGCAGCACCGTGGTCGACGCCGCGCAGGCGGTGCTGCCCTCGCCCTCGGCGGCCATGTGGCTCGACGAAGGTATCGCCGCCGATATCACATTCACCAGCGACGAGCATCCCCGCGCCCTCGCCGACCGGCTGCGCGACGCGCTGCAGGCCCTGCCCGTCGACGTGGTGGTGCAGCCGCAGCTCGGCCGCCGCAAGAAGCTGTTCCTTGCCGACATGGATTCCACCATGATCGGGCAGGAATGCATCGACGAGCTCGCCGGCTATGCCGGGCTGAAGCCACACGTCGCCGCGATCACCGAACGGGCGATGCGCGGCGAGATCGAATTCGAGCCGGCGCTGCGCGAGCGCGTCGCCCTGCTCAAGGACCTGCCGGTCAGCATCGTCGACGACGTGCTCGCCAAGCACATCACGCTCACGCCCGGCGGCGAGATGCTGGTGCGGACCATGCGCGCGAACGGCGCCTATACCTGCCTCGTCTCCGGCGGCTTCACGCTGTTCACCAGCCGCGTCGCCCAGATGATCGGCTTCGAGGAAAACCGCGGCAACGAATTGCTGATCGAGGACGGCAAGTTCACCGGCCGGGTCGGCGAGCCGATCCTCGGGCGCAGCGCCAAGCTCGCGACCCTGATCGACCTGCGCGAATCTTTCGATTTCGACACCATCGACACGCTGGTGGTCGGCGACGGCGCTAACGATCTCGCCATGATCGAACAGGCCGGCCTCGGCGTCGCCTATCACGCCAAACCGGCGGTCGCCGCGGCGGCGACAGCGCGGATCGACCATGGCGATCTTACCGCACTGCTGTTTGCGCAGGGCTACGCGCGGCGCGAATTCGTCAGCGCCTGATTTTCCGGAAGCTCCGATGAGCGACGTCACGATCTTTCACAATCCCCATTGCGGCACCTCGCGCACCACGCTCGGGTTGATCCGCGATGCCGGGATCGAGCCGCGCATCGTGGAGTATCTGAAGACTCCACCGACGCGTGCCGAACTGGCCGATCTGCTGAAGCGTGCCGGATTGCGGCCGCGCGATGCCATCCGCGCCAAGGAAAGCCTCTACCGCGACCTCAAGCTCGACGATCCGGCGACAACCGACGACGCCCTGCTCGACGCCATGGCGGCGCATCCGATCCTGATCGAGCGGCCGCTGGTCGTCACCGCCAAGGGCGTGCGGCTGTGCCGCCCCGCCGATCTGGTGAAGGATCTGCTGGACGAAAGTGGCATGAAATAATCACCGTCATTGCGAGGAGCGTAAGCTCCGAAACAATAACCCCCTCTCTTTCCCTCCCCCGCAAGCGGAGAGGGAAAGAAAGGATGCTCTGGATTGCTTCGCTCCGCCCGCAATGACGAAGGGATTGGAAACGACAATGGCCGGAGCAGGTCCGGCCATCGCGCAAGTCAGATGTTTCGACTGATCAATTCACGCCGAGCGCGACGAACCGCAATTCGCCGGCGCCGTTCGAGACCAGCAACAGGATCGACTTCTTGCCGTCCTTCTTGAGCTGATCGACGCGATTCTTGACGTCCGTGGCGTTGGCGACGCTCTCCTGCGCCACTTCGACGATGACGTCGCCGGCGCTGAGCCGCTTCTCGGCCGCATCGGAGTTGCCATCAACGTTGACGATCACCACGCCCTTGACCTTGTCCTTGATCTTGAAGCGCGTGCGCAGATCCTTGGTCAACGCGGCAAGATCGAGACCGAGCGCCTTCTGCGTCACCAGCTTGTCGTTGGTGTCGGGCGTCGATGATTTCACCGAAGCCTCGACCGGCTTCTCGCCATCGTCGAGACGGCCGAGGGTCACCTTCCGCGTCTCTTCCTTGCCCTTGCGCACGATCACCACATCGACGGCCTTGCCCACGGCGCTATCGGCCACCGCGCGCGGCAGGTCCTTCATCTCCTTGATCGACTTGCCGTCGAAGGTGACGATGACGTCACCGGGCTCGATACCAGCGGGCTTGGCCGGACCCTTGTCGTCAACGCCGGCGATCAGTGCGCCGCGCGCAGGCTTGATGCTCAGGCTCTCGGCGATCTCGTCGGTGACCTGCTGGATACGGACGCCGAGCCAGCCACGGCGCACTTCCTTGTACTGGCGGAGTTGATCGACCACCGCCGTGACCGTCTTGGACGGCACGGCAAAGCCGATGCCGATCGAGCCGCCCGAAGGCGAGATGATCGCGGTGTTCACGCCGACAACCTCGCCGTCGAGGTTGAACAGCGGGCCACCCGAATTGCCGCGGTTGATCGCGGCGTCTGTCTGAATGTAGTTGTCGTAGGGGCCCGAATTGATGTCGCGGTTGCGCGCCGAGACGATGCCGGCTGTCACCGTGCCGCCGAGACTGAATGGATTGCCGATCGCGATCACCCATTCGCCGAGCCGCAGTCTGTCGGAATCGCCGAACTTCACCGCGGTCAGCTTCTTCTCCGGCGGCGTGAATTTCAGCACGGCCAGATCGGTCCGCTTGTCCTTGCCGACGAGTTCGGCCCGGATCTTGGTGCCGTCATTGAGGATCACGTTGATCTCGTCGGCATCGGAGATCACATGATTATTGGTCACGACGATGCCAGCGGCATCGATGATGAAGCCGGAGCCGAGCGAGTTCACCTTGCGCGGCTGCTTCTGTTCGCCGCCCCGGCGGTTCTTGAAGAACTCGTCGAAGAGTTCGTTGAACGGGGAATCCGGCGGCAGTTGCGGCCGGGCCTCGCGATTGCCGCCGCGCCCCTCGCCCTTCTGCTCGCCATTGCGGCCCTCGACCGTCTGCGACGTCGAGATGTTGACCACCGCGTCGATCACCTTTTCCGCCACATCGGCGATGCCGTCGGGCCCGCGCGCCTGGGCAGGGGCCGGCGACAGAACGCCCGCGGTTCCGAGCATCAGTCCGGCGACCAGCGCGGCGGAACGCATGCTTCGGCTCAGTTGCGAAATCGCATCGGACATCACGAAAAAGTCTCCTGAAAAGAGCTGACGGTTTGAGACGCAGACTGCGCCGGAAGACCGTCCGCGCGCAAGCATTCCCGCCGCCCAGCCACCGCACGATTGCGGCATCAGCAAGGTGCCCGAGGCGTCCCTAGCTTCCGTACCGAATCGCCCCGACGAGAATCAGGCCGAGGACCGCCATCGCCAGCCCGAGGGTCCGCAGCAGCGTTTCGGGGGACTCCAGCACGTTCTTCATGGCGTTCCGCATCATGCCGGGGAACGCCGCGAACAGCAGCCCCTCGATCACGAACACCATTCCGATCCCGACCAGGAAATCCCGGATTGCCATCTGCTTGCCCTTCCGAGACGTTCGGGAGAATTCGGCTTAGCGCTGCGGAGCCGCCGCCAGCTTGCCGGCCGGATTGGCGAAAAAGCGGAAAAACTCCGAATCCGGACTTAGCAGGAAGCGGGTGTCGTTGCTCTTCAGGCTGGTCTCGTAAGCGCTCATCGCGCGATAGAACGCGAAAAACTGCGGATCCTTCGAGTAGCTCTCGGCGAAAATCCGGTTGCGCTCGCCGTCGCCCTCACCGCGGACCTGCTCGGCCTGCGAGTTCGCCTCGGCGATGATGACGGTCACCTCGCGATCCGCCTTGGAACGGATCTCCTGCGCCTTCTGGCCGCCCTGGGCGCGGAACTCGGCGGCCTCGCGCTGACGCTCGGTCTGCATGCGCTGATACACCGCCTGGCTGTTCTGTTCCGGCAGATCGGCGCGGCGGATACGAACGTCCACCACGGCGATACCGTAGGCATCGGCCTGCTTGTCGAGCTGTTCGCGGATGCGACCCATCAGGACCTCGCGCTGGTCGCGCACCACCTCGATGAAAGTGGCCTCGCCGAGCACGCGGCGCAGCGCGGCGTTGAGCAGCGCGGTCAGCTGGACGTTGGCGGCGGGCACGGTGCCGACGCTCTGATAGAAGCGCAGCGCGTTCTTGATGCGGTAGCGCGCGAAGGCATCCACCACGAGCCGCTTCTGGTCCGACGCGATCACTTCCTGCGACGGATTTTCGAGGTCGAGGATTCGCTTGTCGATGCTGATCACGGTGTCGACGAATGGCCACTTGAAGTTGAGGCCGGGTTCGGTGACGACACGGATCGGCTCGCCGAGGCGCACCACGAGAGCCTGCTCGGTTTGCCGGACGGTAAAGAGCGAGCTGTAGCCGATCACGACCGCGAGCAGCACGACGACCAGCGCGACAACGCCTGAGATTCCGGATTTCATCGGCTTGCTCCGCCCTGTTGTTGAGTCGCAGGCGGCGTGCGACGGCCAAGTTCGTTCAGAGGCAAATACGGCACCACGCCCGGTGAGGACGACGAAGCCCCCTGATCGAGCACCAGCTTGTCGGCATTGCCGAGCACCCGCTCCATCGTCTCCAGATAGATGCGCTCGCGGGTGACATCCGGCGCCTTCTTGTATTCGTCATAGACCTTCAGAAAGCGCGCGGTCTGGCCCTTGGCTTCGGCCACGGCCTGCTCCTTGTAGCCTTCCGCGCCCTGCAGAATCTGCGAGGCGCGGCCCTTGGCGTCGGGCACCACGCGGTTGGCGTAGGTCTGCGCTTCGTTCTGCAGGCGCTCGAGGTCGGCACGCGCCGCCTGAACGTCGCGGAAGGAATCGATCACCTGCTGCGGCGGGTCGACCTTCTGCATCTGCACCTGCTGGATCAGGATGCCGGCGCCATAGCTATCGAGCGTCTTCTGCATCAGTTCATGCACGGCGGCCTCGGTTGTGTTGCGCGCGCCGGTCAGGATCGGCTGGATGTTGGAGCGGCCGATCACCTCGCGCATCGCGCTTTCGGCCACCGCCTTCACGGTGCCTTCCGGATTCTGGATGTTGAACAGGAAGTCGCCCACGCCGTCGGGCTTGATGCGCCAGAGCACGGTGAAATCGACATCGACGATGTTCTCGTCGCCGGTCAGCATCAGACTCTCTTCCGGCACGTCACGCATGGTGCGGCCGCGGCGCGCCGGATCGTCAATCAGCGTCATGCCGATGTTCAGCGTCGAGACGCGCAGCGCCTTCGGCAGCATCACAGTCTCGATCGGATACGGCAGATGATAGTTCAGGCCGGGCTGCACGGTGCGGACATGCTTGCCGAAGCGCAGCACCACGCCGAGTTCTTCGGACTGCACGCGGAAGAAGCCGGACAACCCCCAGATCGCGAGCGCCGCGACCAGCGCCAGCGCGATGCCCATGCCGCTGAAGTGCCCACCGGGGAGCAGTTGCTGCAGCCTGTCCTGACCACGGCGCAGCAAATCCTCCAGATCGGACGGATTGGGACCGGACGATTGCGGACCCGAACCCCAGGGACCCTTCGGACCCGGACCCCATGGGCTACCGCCCTGATTCTTCCACGGCATCTAATAGTCTCCTTCGCGCGGGGTGCGATGGCCTCGCGAGTTCCGCACGGCTTTATATGGGACAGCCCCCGTCCTTACAACGCGCGTCGCAGGACCTTAAGCAGCTAAGCTGCGAGCGGAAATTGTCAATGCAAACATCGCCCGACGCGGTTAACACGGCATCCGGCGCCGATATGTCACATAGGAGAAATCGGCCGTGTCGCGGCCGGTACGATCATGACGGACGCGCGCCGTCGCGGTCCACTGCTCAGGATCAATCGGCGCGAGAAACGTGTCGGCCTCGGGCCGGTCATGCACCTCGGTGATTTCCAGCCGATCGGCCCGCGACAGCCATTGCGCGAAGATATCGGCGCCGCCGATCACCATGATTTCAGTGACAGATCGTCGCAGGGCATCGCCCACAGCAATGTCATGGGCCGCCTCCAGCGAGCGCGCCACCACGATGCCGGCGGCGCGAAAATCGACGTCGCGGGTGACGACGATATTGGTGCGGCCGGGCAGCGGACGACCGATCGACACAAAGGTCTTGCGGCCCATCACCACCGGCCGGTTCAGCGTCATCGCCTTGAAGCGCTTCAGGTCGGAGCCCAGGTGCCAAGGCATGGCATTGTCGCGGCCGATCGCATGGTTCTCGGCCACCGCGACCACGAAGACGATCTCGGGATCGGACGCGCGCGAGACGCTCACACCGCGACCTCGGCCTTGATGTGCGGATGCGGATCGTAATTCTCGAGCGTGAAATCCTCGAAGCGGAAACCGAAAATATCCCTGACCTGCGGATTGAGCCGCATGGTCGGCAGCGGACGCGGCAGCCGGGTCAATTGCAGACGCGCCTGATCGAGGTGGTTGGAATAAAGATGGGCGTCGCCGAACGTATGCACGAATTCGCCGGGCTGCAGGTCCGTCACCTGCGCGATCATCAGGGTCAAAAGCGCGTAGGAGGCGATGTTGAACGGCACGCCGAGAAACACGTCTGCCGAGCGCTGATAGAGCTGGCAGGACAGCTTGCCGTTCGCGACATAGAACTGGAACAGGCAGTGACAGGGCGGCAGCGCCATGTGATCGACATCCGCCGGATTCCAGGCGCTGACGATCAGACGCCGCGAGTCCGGATTGGTGCGGATCATCCGCACCAGTTGCGCGATCTGGTCGATGCTCCGCCCGTCCGGCGCGCGCCATGAGCGCCATTGCACGCCGTAGACCGGGCCGAGATCGCCATTGGCGTCGGCCCATTCGTCCCAGATCGTGACGTTGTTGTCCTTCAGATATTTGATGTTGGTATCGCCGGCGAGAAACCACAACAGCTCATGGACGATGGCCTTGAGCGGCAGCCGCTTGGTGGTCAGCATCGGAAAGCCGGCCGCGAGGTTGAACCGCATCTGATGGCCGAACACGGACAGCGTGCCGGTGCCGGTGCGGTCGTGCTTTTCAACGCCGTCGCTGAGAATGCGCTCTAACAGATCCCGGTATTGATGCATCGGCTTGCCAAGTTGCTTTGCCCGGCGACTCAAGGGGCCGCGGGTCCGTCCACAGGGCGAAAAATGGCTCCGGCGGCCCAAAACAACAAGGGCGGGATTTGCATCCCGCCCCCGTTATCACCGTGTTCCGGTGGATCAGTTCTTCGCCGACGCCTTGAGGACCGGGGTCCAGCGTGCGATCTCGCTCTTGACCAGAGCGGTCAGCGCCTCGGGCGTCCGCTCGGCCGGCTTCGGAATCACGCTGCCGAGTTCGAGCAGGCGCTTGCGCACGCCTTCATCGTCGAGAGCCTTGACCAGCGCCGCGTTGAGCTTGGCGACGATCGGCGCAGGCGTATCCTTGGGCGCGAAAATCGCGTTCCAGGCCTGCACCTGGAAGGCCGGCAGACCGGCTTCCGTGGTGGTCGGCACGTCCGGCAGCGACGGATTGCGCTCAGGAGTTGCGACGGCATAGGCCTTGATGGTGCCCGCCTTCACCTGCGGCACGGCATTGACGATCTGGTCGCACATGTAATCGACCTGACCGCCCACCAGCGCGTTCATCGCCGGACCGGTGCCGTTGAACGGAACGCCGGTCGGCTTGATGTCGAGCACCGAGCTCAGCAGCGAGAACGAGGAATGCGCGACCGATCCGACGCCGGCATGCGCGACGTTGAGCTTGTCGTTGTTCGCCTTGATGTAGGTGACGAATTCCTTGAGGTCCTTCGGCGGGAAGTCCTTGCGCGCCAGGATGATGATCGGCGTGCCGGCCACGAGGCCGATCGGCGCGAAATCGACATCCGGCTTGTAGGCCAGGTTCGGATAGAGCGCGACGGACGCGGCGTGCGTGCCCATGTGGCCCATCACCACGGTGTAGCCGTCCGGCGAGGCGCGCATGGCGCGGGTCGAGCCGGTGGTGCCGCCAGCGCCGACCACGTTCTCGATGATGAAGGTCTGGCCCAGCGTCTGCTGCATGTGCGAGGTGATGATGCGCGCGATGACGTCGGTCGGGCCGCCCGCCGCGAACGGCACGATCATCGTGATATTGCGGGTCGGATAATCCTGCGCCTGCGTCGGCCCTACCATGGCGCCGGCAACAGCAAGGACCGAAAGCCCGCAGGTCGCGAGCAAGCGTTTCAAAAGTTTCATAATCTTTATTCTCCCAGAGCCCCTTATTGGCGCCGGCTATCCGGTACCGTTTTTTGTGGCCGCAACACAGGCAACATCATCCTGTGGCGCAAGTCCATAGAACGACAGTCTGAGCACGCGGCCTCCCAGCCGCGACGCTACGCCGCATCCCTAGGCTCGGAACTCATTGATCAGAGCCAGAAGGTAACGCTGGCTGCGATGCTGATGGCGCATGACGGTGTGGACCCATCGGTCGTAGCGGGCGTGGATGCGCCGCAAATTCTTAATCCTGCCGCGGCGTTTCCAGCGCACAAACCGGCCGTAAATTGTCTTGTGCGGAGCATAGCCGGGCGGCACACCGTGCCAGCGCAAGCGGTTTTTGATGAGAAAGATGATGCCGCTGATGACCCGCCGGTCGTCAACTCCCACAACTCCATGCGCAATGGGAAATAAGGCTCGATCCGGCGCATCTGCGCCTCCGACAGCAGTCACAGATCATCCATGGCGACGCCTCGCGACATCGCCATGGAATCAATCCGCTAACCTTCCCGCACAGATTTTAATGGGTCCTGAGCCTAGTTCTCCGACTCGACGAAGACCTCGTCGCGTTTTTTGCGCAGGGCGGGCAGCAGCGCCAGCACCAGCAAGGCGACGGCAATGCCCATCAGCACCGCCGACAGCGGCCGCGTGACGAACACCGACCAGTCGCCGCGCGAGATCAGCAGCGCGCGGCGCAGGTTCTCCTCCATCAGCGGGCCGAGCACCATGCCGAGCAGCAGCGGCGCCGGCTCGAAATCGTGCTTCACCAGCCAGTAGCCGACCAGCCCGAACACGCCGGCCAGCACCACATCGGTCGGCGCATTGTTCACCGAATAGATGCCGATCGCGCAGAAGATCACGATCGAGGGGAACAGCAGCCGGTACGGCACCCGCAGCAGACGCACCCAGATGCCCACCAGCGGCAGGTTGATGATCAGCAGCATCAGGTTGCCGATCCACATCGAGGCGATCATGCCCCAGACCAGTTCGGGCTGCTTCTGCATCACCTGCGGACCTGGCACGATGCCGTGAATGGTCATCGCGCCGACCATCAGCGCCATCACCGCGTTCGGCGGAATGCCGAGCGTGAGTAGCGGAATGAACGAGGTCTGCGCCGCCGCGTTGTTGGCGCTCTCCGGCGCCGCCACGCCGACGATCGCGCCGCGGCCGAACATCTGCGGCGTCTTCGATATCTTCTTCTCGAACGTATAGGCCGCGAACGAGGCGATCACCGCGCCGCCGCCCGGCAGAATGCCGAGGATCGAGCCGAGCACGGTGCCGCGCAGGATCGCCGGGGCCGATTCCTTGATGTCCTTTTTGGTCGGCATCAGGCCGGAGATCTTCTGCTGCACCAGTTCGCGGTCCATCGACGCGCCATGGTCGAGGTTGCGGATGATCTCGGCGAAGCCGAACACGCCCATCGCCACGGTGGCGAAGCCAAGGCCGTCGGCAAGCTCGGGAATATCGAACGCCATGCGCGAGGCGCCGGTCTCGATGTCCGAACCGACCATCGACAGCAGCACGCCGAACACAATCATGGCGAGCGCCTTGAGCAGCGATCCCTTGGCAAGGACCACCGCGAACACCAGGCCGAGCACCATCAGCGAGAAATATTCGGCAGGCCCGAACGCCAGCGCCAGCGAGGTGAGCGGCGCACCGAGCAGCGCGATCAGGAAGGTGGCGACGCAGCCGGCGAAGAACGAGCCGATGGCGGCGATGGCAAGCGCCGGACCGGCCCTGCCCTTCTTGGCCATCTGGAAGCCGTCCAGCGCGGTGACGACCGATCCCGCTTCGCCCGGAATGTTGACCAGGATCGAGGTGGTCGATCCGCCATATTGCGCGCCATAATAAATGCCGGCGAGCATGATCAGCGCGCCGACCGGCGGCAGTCCGAAGGTGATCGGCAGCAGCATCGCCACCGTGGCGATGGTGCCGACGCCCGGCAGCACGCCGACCAGCGTGCCGACCAGCGCGCCGGTCAGGCAGAGCAGAAGATTGGTTGTGGAAAATGCGACGCCGAATCC
>JAFKKO010000116.1 GCA_017305455.1 Hyphomicrobiales bacterium
CATGCGCATGCGCTGGCTGCGCCACAAGATGCGCAAGATCGCCGCGCACAACGAAGCGCTGATCGACCGCAACTGGGAATTGAAGGAAGCCGAGGAGCGCGCCCGCAGCCTGTTCGAATCGCAGAGCGACCTGATCGTGCTGCGCGATTCGCAGGGCCGCATCACCTATGCCAACGAGGCGTTCTGCGCTTTCACCCGCAAGTCGCGCGCCGAACTGTTCGGCTCCCCCTTCACGCTGGCGGTGATCGAGCAGGGCGATGCCGCGACCGAGGCGAACGGCACCCGCGTCCACGACCAGCGCGTCGAGAGCGCGACGGGTCCGCGCTGGATCGCCTGGCGCGAAAGCCTGGTGCGTCCCGACGCGGACCGTCCCGCCGAACTGCAATGCGTCGGCCGCGACGTCACCGACCGCACCGAGACCGAGCGCGCGCTCGGCGACGCCCGCGATCACGCCAACGCCGCCAACCGCGCCAAGTCGCGCTTCCTGGCGATGGCCTCGCATGAAATCCGCACGCCGCTGAACGGCATCATCGGCATGAGCGGGCTGCTGCTCGACACGCCGTTGACGCCCGAGCAGGTGACCTACGCCAAGGCGGTGAAGACCTCCGGCGAGTCGTTGCTGTCGCTGATCGAGGAACTGCTCGACTTCTCCAAGATCGAGGCCGGCAAGATCGATCTGGAGCAACGCGCCTTCGAGCTTGCGCCGCTGATCGAGGAGATCACCGAACTGCTGGCGCCGCGCGCGCAGGCGCGCCGGATCGAGATCGCCTGCTATATCGACGAGCGGCTGCCGCGCGAGGTGGTGGGCGACGCCGCAAGGCTGCGCCAGGTGCTGCTCAACCTCGCCGGCAACGCCATCAAGTTCACTTCGGTCGGCGGCGTCGCGCTGATCGTCGAGCCGGGCATCTGGCCGGGCGAGATCAGCTTTCTGGTGCGCGACACCGGCATCGGCATCGCGCCCGAGGCGCAGGAACGCATCTTCCGCGAATTCGAGCAGGCCGACGAGCGTATCGCCAGGAATTACGGCGGCACCGGCCTCGGCCTGTCGATCAGCGAGCGTCTGGTGCGCCGGATGGGCGGCCGCATCGCCTTGCAGAGCGCGCCGGGCGAAGGCGCGACCTTCGAGGTCTCGATCCCGCTGAAATCCTCCGACACCGTCATGCCGGTGCTCGCCGCGCCGGACATGACCGGCAAGCCGGTGATGCTGGTGGCGCCGCAGACCATCGAAGCCTCGCTGGTGGCGCGGCGGCTGGAGCGCTGGGGCGCGCCGACCTGCACGGTCGCCGACCCGTCCGTGGCGCGCGTGCTGCTGCCGGAGCGCAACTGGCACGCGGTGATCATCGATCATGCGTTCGGCGCCGGCGAGGTGCAGGCGTTCGGCGAAGCCGCGCAGCATCATGCCGTGCATCGCATCGCGATGTTCACTCCGGCGGAGCGGCACGAGCTCGAACCCGCGGCGATGAACGCCTTCAACGGCTATCTGGTGAAACCCTTGCGCGCCGCCTCGCTCGCCGCGCGGCTGACCGCCGACACCGCGCCGCTGGTGCCGGATGTGGAAGACGACGGCAGCGCGAGCGCGGCGCCGGCCAGAGCCACGACGGGCCTGTCGATTCTGGTGGCCGAGGACAACGAGATCAACGCGCTGCTGATGCGCTCGCTGCTGACGCGACTCGGCCATCGCCCGGTGATCTCGGTCAACGGCCGCGAGGCGTTCGAATCATGGCTGGCGGCGGAAACCGCCGGCACGCCCTATGACGTCGTGCTGATGGACGTGCAGATGCCCGAGCTCGACGGCATCGAAGCGACCCGGCTGATCCGCGCCCGCGAGACCGAGCGCGGCCTGCCGCATACGAAGATTCTCGCGCTCACCGCCAACACGCTGGTGGAAGACCGCTATGCCTGCTTCGCGGCCGGCATGGACGGCTTCCTGATCAAGCCGCTCGATCGCGACAAGCTGATCGAAGCGCTCGACGGTCTGGTCCCCGCCTCCGGCGTCGCCGCCTGACAGATCACGCAGCTTCGCGCCGGGTGTCATAAAACCGTATGACGCCCGTGCTTAGTGAGACCCGGAAGCCGCTTCGATTCGTTTTGAAGACAGCGGCCGCAGGGGTGTCATGCGCGGCGACGGACCATCCGGCTTCAAGCCGGGACGGATGCAGCAATGGCTGACGCCGCAGGCGCTGCGGCTGGCACCGGACACGGGTTTGCCGTTCAGGCCGCGGCACCGGATCATCACGCCGGAGCTTTCGCTCGGCCGCATCGGCTCGCTGGAAGTGCGGCTTGCCGGCAAACCCTCCGACATCAAGCGCGCGCAGAAGCTGCGCTACAAGGTGTTCTATCGCGACGGCCACGCGATCGCCGATGCCGCGACGCTGCTGGCGCGCCGCGACAAGGACGGGTTCGACAAAGTCTGCGATCATCTTCTGGTGGTCGATCATGCGGCGAAGCCTTCGATGAGCGGCAAGCAGCCGGTGGTCGGCACCTATCGGCTGCTGCGGCAGGATATCGCCGAGGCGCATGGCGGCTTCTACAGCGAGAACGAATTCGATATCGCGGCGCTGACCGAGCGGCACGCGGGTCTGCGTTTTCTCGAACTCGGCCGCTCCTGCGTGCTGCCGCCCTATCGCACCAAGCGCACCATGGAGCTGCTCTGGCACGGCATCTGGAGCTATGTGCGGCGGCACCGCATGGATGTGATGATCGGCTGCGCCAGCCTGCAAGGCACCGATCCGGACCGCCTCGCGCTGCAACTGTCGTTCCTGCATCACTTCGCCCGCGCGCCGCAGGCCTGGCGCGCCAACGCCCACGCCTCGCGTTATGTCGAGATGAATCGCATGGCGAAGGACGCGATCGACGCCAAGGCGGCGCTGCGCGAGCTGCCGCCGCTGATCAAAGGGTACTTACGGGTCGGCGCCTTCATCGGCGACGGCGCGGTGATCGACCAGCAGTTCGGCACCACCGATGTCCTGGTGGTGATGCCGGTGTCGGCGATCTCCGAACGCTATATCGGGCATTTCGGCGCCGATGCCAGCCGCCACGCGGCGTAGCTCTGTTGTCCCCGATTTAAACCTCATGGTGAGGAGCGAAGCGAAGCCTCGCGTCTCGAACCATGAGGCGCGCCAACTTCACGACCTCATCCTTCGAGACGCCTCGCGATAGCAGGCCTAGCCTGCGTGAACTTGGCTACGATGCGAGGCTCCTCAGGATGAGGGCACATCTTTCATGAGAGCTACATGGCGCATGAGGCCTACAGCCGCCGCAGCGACACCGTCTCCACCACATGGTCGCCGCTCTTCTTGAGGATCAGCGTGGCGCGCGGCCGTGTCGGCAGGATGTTCTCGCGCAGGTTGACCACGTTGGTGGTGTTCCAGATCGACAGCGCCTTCTTCACCGCGTCCTCGTCCGACAACGTGGCGTAGCGGTGGAAATAGGAGCGCGGATCGGCGAACGCGGTGCCGCGCAAGGTCAGGAAGCGCTGGACGTACCAGTCCTGCAGCACCATCTCATCGGCATCGATATAGATCGAGAAGTCGAAAAAGTCGGAGACGAACGGCACCGCCTTGCCGTCGCCCGGCAGCCGCCCGGTCTGCAGCACGTTCAAGCCTTCGACGATCAGGATGTCGGGCTGGTGCACCTCGATCCACTGGTCGGGCACGATATCGTAGGTCAGATGCGAATAGACCGGCGCGCGCACATGCTCGCGTCCGGCCTTGACTTCGCTCAGGAACTGCAACACCGCGCGCAGATCGTAGCTTTCGGGAAAGCCTTTCTTCTGCATCAGGCCTTCGCGCTCGAGCACCGCGTTGGGATAGAGAAAGCCGTCGGTGGTGACGAGATCGACCCGCGGCCGCGGCGACCAGCGCGCCAGCAGCGCCTGCAGCACGCGCGCGGTGGTGGACTTGCCGACCGCGACCGAGCCGGCCACGCCGATGATGTAGGGCATCTTGCGATCGCGAATGCCGAGGAAGCGCCGCTGCAGCACGAACAGGCGCTGCGCCGCCGTGACATAGTCCGACAACAGCCGCGACAGCGGGAGGTAGATCTCCTCCACTTCGGTCATGTCGAGGCGATCGTGCATCGAGCGCATGCGGGACACTTCGTCCGGCGTCAGCGTCATCGGCGTGTCATCGCGCAGCTTCGCCCAGTCGGCGCGCGAGAACGTCCGGTACGGATCGTATTGGTTCTGGTCGGTTCTCATTTCCATGAGCCCGCATCCTTCCTTTGGCCCGTCCGGAACAGCATGCGGAAACTCCGCCTGCCGACGCCCGACTGCAACGGCGCCATACGCCTTACAAACTCAGTCGCGCTTGCGCGCGGCCTTCTCCTCCAGCCCCGACATCACGGTGCGACGCTCCAGCGCCTCCTCGACATCGGCCAGCGCGACGCCGCGCGACTTCAGCAACACCAGAAGGTGAAACAGCAGATCGGCGCTTTCGGCGATCAGATGGTCGCGATCGTTCTCGACCGCCGCGATCACGGTCTCGACCGCCTCTTCCCCGAACTTCTTGGCGCAATGCTCGGTGCCCTTGTCGAGCAGCTTGCGCGTGTAGGAGGCCTCGCCGCCGGACGCGGCACGGGCTTCGACAATCGACACCAGGTCGTGGATGGTGAAACGGCTCATGGCGGGCAATCTATCATCGGGGATAAGAGGGCGGTGACAAAATCGTCACGATCACGGATCGAGACGCATCGGCAGGCCGGCGCGGTGCATGTGCTCCTTGGCCTGGCGCACGGAAAATTCCCCGAAATGGAAGATCGAGGCCGCCAGCACCGCCGTGGCATGACCTTCCCGGATACCGGCGACCAGATGGTCGAGATTGCCGACGCCGCCCGAGGCGATCACCGGCACGTGGATGCTGTCGGCGATGGCGCGGGTCAGCGGAATGTCGAAGCCCTGCCTTGTGCCGTCGCGGTCCATCGAGGTCAGCAAAATCTCGCCGGCGCCGAGCGCCACCACTTCCTGGGCGTATTCGATGGCGTCGATGCCGGTTTCCTTGCGCCCGCCATGGGTGAAGATCTCCCAGCGGTCGCCGCCTGAGCGCTTGACCCGCTTGGCGTCGATCGCGACCACGATGCACTGGTTGCCGAATTTCTCCGCCGCCTCGCGCACGAACTCGCGCCGGTTCACCGCCGCCGAATTGATCGACACCTTGTCGGCGCCGTAGTTCAAGAGCGTGCGGATGTCGGAGACCTCGCGCACGCCGCCGCCGACCGTCAGCGGCATGAAGCAGGCTTCCGCCGTACGCCGCACCACGTCGAGAATGGTGCCACGGTTCTCGTGCGTCGCGGTGATGTCGAGAAAGCACAACTCGTCCGCGCCCGCGGCGTCATAGGCGATCGCCGCCTCCACCGGATCGCCGGCGTCGCGCAGATCGACGAAATTGACGCCCTTGACCACGCGGCCGTCCTTGACGTCGAGACAGGGAATGACGCGAACCTTGAACATCAGCCTGCCGTCCGTGCCGCTTTGATCAGTGCCAGCGCCTCGCCCGGATCGATGCGGCCGTCATAGAGCGCGCGGCCGGAGATCGCCCCTTCGAGACGCTTCGCGCGTGGCGCGAGCATCGCCTTCACATCGTCGATCGAAGCCAGACCGCCCGAGGCGATCACCGGGATCGAGATAGCATCGGCCAGCGCGATGGTGGCGTCGAGATTGAGGCCCTTGAGCAGGCCGTCGCGGGCGATGTCGGTGAAGATGATAGCGGCGACGCCGGCATCCTCGAAACGCTTGGCGATATCGAGCGCGGTGACGGTCGAGGTCTCGGCCCAGCCTTCGACCGCAACCTTGCCGTCGCGCGCGTCGAGGCCGACCGCGACGCGACCGGGATATTTTTTCGCTGCCTCTTTGACGAACGCCGGATCGCGCACCGCGGCGGTGCCGATGATGACGCGGGTGATGCCCTTGCCGAGCCAGGCTTCCAGCGTGGCCATATCGCGGATGCCGCCGCCGAGCTGCACCGGCATGGTGACGGTCTTGAGCATCGCTTCCACCGCCTGCGCATTGACCGGCTTGCCGGCAAACGCGCCGTCGAGATCGACCACATGCAGATAGGTGAAGCCCTGATCCTGGAAGCTGCGGGCCTGCGCGGCGGGATCGAGATTGAACACGGTGGCGCGCGCCATGTCGCCCTGCTCGAGGCGGACGCACTGGCCGTTCTTCAGATCGATGGCGGGAAAGAGAATCACGGTTTCCACCTGAGAAAATTGGCGATCAGCGCCAGCCCGAAACGCTGGCTCTTCTCGGGATGAAACTGGGTGCCGATCGCGGTGTCCTTCGCGACGATGGCGGTCAGCGGTCCGCCGTAATCGGCGCGCGCCACCACGTCGTTTTCGTTGGCGGCGTTGAGATGATAGGAGTGCACGAAATAAGCGTGCCGGCCGTTCTCGCCAAGCGGCAGGCCGGCCAGCACCGCGTGCTCGCGCACGAGATCGAGCGTGTTCCAGCCCATATGCGGAATCTTCAGGCTCTCGTCGCGCGGCACGATCTTCTCGACATCGCCGGCGATCCAGCCGAGTCCGGGCGTGGTCACGTATTCCTTGCCCTGCGTCGCCATCAGCTGCATGCCGACGCAGATGCCGAAGAACGGCCGCGCCTTGTCCCGCACCGCCTGCGTCATCGCCTCGACCATGCCGTCCAGCGCGTCGAGGCCCTTGCGGCAATCGGCGAACGCGCCGACGCCGGGCAGCACGATGCGGTCGGCGCGATAGACGATCTCCGGATCGCGCGTCACCGTGATGGTCTGCGGCTGCTCCAGCGCACGCGCGGCGCGCTCGAAGGCTTTCGCCGCCGAGTGCAGATTGCCCGAGCCGTAATCGATGATGGCAACGCTCACCGCAACGCTCCCGGCGCGGGGAAGAATCCGGCGGCGTCATCCGCCAGCGAGGAATGCGGCAGCGGATGCAGCGCCGAATTGTTACGCGCAGGCGCCGGCGCATGCACCGCGCCGTCCCAGCGCGCGAAGAACTTGCGCTCGGCCTCTTCCTCGTCGTCGGCGACCACGAGACCAACCTGCCGCCATTTGCGGCGCGACAGCGTCCAGCGCCGCAACGACGACGCCTCGAAGCCCATGAACAGCGCCACCACCGCCATCGCCCACATCCTGGTCGAGGCGCCGGCGCCCACCATCCACAGCGCGCCTTCGAGCGCCGCCGAGATCACGAGATAGCCGAGCAGCGCCAGCCACAGCCGGTGCCAGATCAGCCACAGCAGGCCGGCAACGAACGCCCAGACATGAAACCCGTCGCGGACGAACACGATCTTGTCCGGCGAAGTGCGGACATCGACGCCATAGCTTGCCGGCGCATGCACTGTGTAGACCGCCATGGTGTGTTCTCCGCAAAATGCGGCGCGGCCTTTGCGGATCGACCGCAAGGCCCTGCCGTTTCAGCCGCCGAGCTGGCCCTTGGTCGAGGGCACCTCGCCCCGGGCCGACGGATCGATCGCGACGGCGGCGCGCAGCGCCCGCGCCAGACCCTTGAAGCAGGATTCGGCGATATGGTGGCTGTTCTCGCCATACAGCGTCTCGACATGCAGCGTGATGCCGGCATTGATGGCGAAAGCGTTGAACCACTCGCGCACCAGCTCGGTGTCGAACGCGCCGACCTTGTCGCGCGGGAAATCGACCTTGAACACCAGCACCGGACGGCCGGAAATGTCGATGACGACGCGCGACAGCGTCTCGTCCATCGGCATGTGCACGCCGGCATAGCGGGTGATGCCGCGCATGTCGCCGAGCGCCTGCTTCACCGCCTGGCCGAGCGCGATGCCGACATCCTCGGTGGTGTGGTGATGATCGACATGCAAATCGCCGTCGGCCTTCACCGTGATATCGATGCGCGAATGCCGGGCCAGAAGATCAAGCATGTGGTCGAAGAAACCGATCCCGGTCGCGACATCGGACGCACCGGTGCCGTCGAGATTGACCGACACCGCGATGTCGGTTTCCTTGGTCTTGCGCTTGATCGTCGCCGTGCGCATCAAAACTCGCTCCGCAGCTCGCGCGTCGTCCCGAAACCGCGGCGGTTCGCCGCTGGAAAGACGCGCCAAAGAATGTCCGGCCGCCTTTTAACAGGCCGGTGACGCCTTCGCTACTGCGGGAGAGGCCCGATTCGGCCGATCCTGCGTCTATGGTGACCAGAATCGGCGGCAAAACCGCCGCAATTTGCATCCCCGCCCACCAATCCCTAAATCAGGCGGCATCAAGGGGTATCTCCATGCAAGCTTCACAGCCAGAGATCTGGCACGGCACCACCATTCTCACCGTCCGCAAGGGCGGCAAGGTGGTGATCGGCGGCGACGGCCAGGTCTCGATCGGCCAGACCGTGATCAAGTCCAACGCCCGCAAGGTCCGCAAGCTCGGCAAGGGCGACGTGATCGGCGGTTTCGCCGGCGCCACCGCCGACGCCTTCACGCTGTTCGAGCGGCTGGAGGCCAAACTCGAACAGTATCCGGGGCAACTTACCCGCGCCTGCGTCGAGCTCGCCAAGGACTGGCGCACCGACCGCTATCTGCGGCGGCTGGAGGCGATGATGATCGTCGCCGACAAGGACGTCTCGCTGGTGCTGACCGGCACCGGCGACGTGCTGGAGCCCGAAGCCGGCGTGATGGCGATCGGCTCCGGCGGCAATTACGCGCTGGCGGCGGCGCGGGCGCTGGCCGATTCGGGACACGACGCCGAGACCATCGTGCGGCGCTCGCTCGACATCGCCGCCGACATTTGCGTCTACACCAACCGCAACCTGACGCTGGAGATGCTGGCGACGGGCTAAATCCGCAGCCTCATGGTTCGAGACGGCGCCATAGCGCGTCGGAAAACGTGCGTAAACGCGCTGAGGACGCCTCCTCACCATGAGGAGTGAACTCTCAGCGAGAGATAACCCTCTTCCTGAGGAAGCCGCGAAGCGGCTGTCTCGAAGGATGAGGCCAGGAAAGACCGAATATCAATGACCGACTTTTCTCCCCGCGAAATCGTCTCCGAACTCGACCGCTTCATCGTCGGCCAGAACGACGCCAAGCGCGCGGTCGCCATCGCGCTGCGCAACCGCTGGCGGCGGCTGCAGCTCACCGGATCGCTGCGCGAGGAGGTGCTGCCGAAAAACATCCTGATGATCGGGCCGACCGGCGTCGGCAAGACCGAGATCGCGCGCCGCCTGGCGAAGCTCGCCGCCGCGCCGTTCATCAAGGTGGAAGCCACCAAATTCACCGAGGTCGGCTATGTCGGCCGCGATGTTGAGCAGATCGTGCGCGACCTCGTCGAAGTCGGCATCACCCAGATGCGCGAGAAGAAGCGCAAGGATGTGAAAGCGCGGGCGCAGCTTGCCGCCGAGGAGCGCGTGCTCGACGCCCTGGTCGGCGCCAATGCCAGCGCGGCGACGCGGGATTCCTTTCGCCGCAAGCTGCGCGCGGGCGAGCTCAACGACAAGGAAATCGAGATCGAAACCCAGAGCGCCGGCGGCGCACCGATGTTCGAGATTCCCGGCATGCCGGGGGCGCAGGTCGGCGCGATTTCGATCGGCGACATTTTCGGCAAGATGGGCGGACGCACCAAGACGCGGCGGCTCTCCGTCGCCGATTCGCACGAGGTGCTGGTCAACGAGGAATCCGACAAGCTGCTCGACGACGACCAGCTCACCCAGGAAGCGATTCATCTGGTCGAGAACAACGGCATCGTGTTTCTCGACGAGATCGACAAAATCTGCGTGCGCGACGGCGCCCGCGCCGGCGACGTCTCGCGCGAGGGCGTGCAGCGCGACCTGCTGCCGCTGATCGAGGGCACCACGGTGTCCACCAAGCATGGACAGGTCAAGACCGACCATATCCTGTTCATCGCCTCCGGCGCGTTCCACATCGCCAAGCCGTCCGACCTGCTGCCGGAATTGCAGGGCCGCCTGCCGATCCGCGTCGAACTGCAGGCGCTGACCCGCGACGATTTCCGCCGGATTCTCACCGAGCCGGAAGCGTCGCTGATCAAGCAATATGTCGCGCTGCTGCAGACCGAGGGCGTCACCCTCGACATCACCGATGACGCCATCGACGCGCTGGCCGATATCGCGGTGGCGGTGAACGCCAGCGTCGAGAACATCGGCGCGCGCCGGCTGCAGACGGTGATGGAGCGCGTACTGGACGAGACCTCGTTCCACGCCCCCGACATCAACGGGCAGACCGTCACCATCGACGCCGCCTATGTGCAGAAGCACATCGGCGATCTTGCGCGAAACACGGATCTCAGCCGGTTTATTTTGTAAGCAAAGCACCCACGGAGTCGTCCCGTCGCAGGCCGGGATTCATACTCTCTGAATCGAGCGATAAGGCGTGATCCATCATCGTTAAACGACGATGATGAGAAACTACTAGGGACAGTGGTGATGGGTCCCGGCCTGCGCCGGGACGACTGCGTGGCAACCATAGGCGAGAAGCCCCTCACCCGCTTCGCGGCTTCGCCGCTCAGCACCCTCTCCCACAAGGGGAGAGGGAAAGATAACGCTGCATCCAAGACAAATCTCGTCATGGCCGGGCATAGCCCGTTGAAGACGGGCGTAAACGCCCTTTCGCCTCGGCCATCCACGCTCTTTTTCATCGCTAAGACGTGGATGCCCGGCACAAGGCCGGGCATGACGAAATTGAGCACCCGCACTACCTTCCCCGACGCACCCGGACATAGAGCGCGCCGGCGCCGCCATGGCCGATATGCGCTTCCTCGAAGCCGACCACGAGGCTGCGGAATTCCGGCAGCGCCAGCCATTCCGGCACCAGGCGGCGCAGCACGCCGCGCTCGGTGTCAGCCGCGCCGCTGCGGCCCTTGCCGGTGATCACTAGCACGAAGGTCAGCCCGTCCTCGCTGGCGCTGCGCAGGAAATTCAGCAGCGCGCGATGCGCTCGCGCCTGGGTCATGCCGTGCAGATCGAGCCGCGCCTCGATCTCGCTGCGGCCGCGCGAGAGCTTGGCGCGCTCACGGCGCCCAAGTGGTGCCAGCGGTGGCGCAGATGGCGGTGCTTTCGCCACTTTCGGCGCAACCATCGCCGGCGGATGTTTCTCCGGCTTGGCTTTCGCGCGCGCCTTTTCCACCGCCGGCTCGGCTTCGGCCGCTGCCGCCTTCGGCCCGCGCGGCTTTTTGCGCAGCGGCTTGATGCTTCTGGCGACGCTTTCCCACAGCACCAGCTCTTCCTCGCTCAATCCGCGGCGGCGGCGGAGCGGCGGAGCGTCAGCGGCGGGCGGCGCGCGTTTCATTTTGAATCGCGTCCGCGCTTGCGCGAAGCCGGCGCTTTTTCTTGCGGCCGCGGATCGGGCAGCGGCACGGTGCGGCCATGCGCCAGCGGATCGAGCGATTTCGGCAACAGCAACGCAAAGCGCGCGGCATTCTTGATGCGGCCGGCGATGCGGCCCGCCTCCAGACCCGCGCCGAAATAAAGATCGGCGCGCGCCGGGCCGATGATCGCCGAGCCGGTGTCCTGCGCCACCATCAGGCGGCGGAACGGCGTATTGGACGTATCGCCGTCGATCGGCAGCGTGGCGTCGATGAAAAACGGCGTGCCGTAAAGATGCAGCCCCTTGTCGACCGCGATCGAGCGCCACGGCGTCAGCGGCACGCCCTGCGCGCCAAGCGGCTCATCCTTCTCGCCGAGCGACACCTCGCGGAAGAACACATAGGACTTGTTCTGGCGGCGCAGTTCGTCGGCCGCGCCCGGATTCTGCTCCATGTATTCGCGGATGCGCTGCATCGACATCTGTTCTCGCGGAATGATGTTGCGCTCGATCAGGATGCGCCCCACCGGCGTATAGGGATAGCCGTTATGCGCATCATAATTGATCCGCACAACGGAGCCGTCGGCAAGCTTGATCCGCGCCGAACCCTGGATCTGGATGAACAACAGATCGGTCTGGCTCTTCAGCCACACCACTTCGAGACCACGCCCGGCGATCGCGCCATCTTCAATGGCGGCGCGGTCGTAATATGGCATCAGCTTGCGGCGGCCGATCTTGCGGAACACCTCGCCCTTGTTCGGCATGCTCGGCGAGGCCTGATTGAAGCCGCGCACGAACAGGTTCGAGGGTCGCCGATAAACCGGCACGGTGTAGACATCGGTGCGGGTGCGCGAACCTTCGACCACCGGCTCATAATAGCCAGTGACGAAGCCCTGCTCCTCGCCGAGCCGTGAAATCTCCACCGGCACGAAATGATGTTCGAAGAACTCCCGCGCCGCCGCGATGTCGGTGACCTTCGCGCCCTTGGCGGCGCGGCATGGCTCGCGCAGCGCGGTGCCCAGGAATTTGTCGTCCGGCGGCGGCGCGCGCCGGGCAAGAATCGGCGCGCAACTGATGCGGAAGGTCTTGAAGGCGGCGAGCTGATCGTCCTCGGCCCAGCCGGCGATGTCGCTCCAGGCGCGCGGCAGATATTGCACGCCGGGAATTTCCAGCGGCCAGTGGATGCTGTGCGGCGATGGGCGATGACGAACCGGAGCGGGCTCGGGCGGCGCCTTGTGGCGGGAGCGCGCATCGACCGAAACCGCGACGGCCAGCAAGGCCGCCGCAAGGAGGCCAGCGCCGCCGGCCCAGAGCCAGACGCGCCGCGCGCTACTGCCCGCTTTCCGTGCCAACCAGCTTCCAGTTCGGGTCACGAGAGGTGACGTCGCGCGAGAACGTCCAGACATCTGTGACATCGGTCAGCTTTTCCGAATTGCCGTCGATCTCCGCGCCGTCCTTGTTGCGCGTCACCGAAATCATCTGCGACACAAAACGGACCGTAACATGGGCGATGCGGTCGCGCACACCGGCGCTGACGATGTCGGCCTTGTCGATCGAGGCAAAGCGGGTTTCCACCTTCTCGCCGCGCTGCTCGCGGCCGCGGATCGCAGCCTCGAAGCCGTCATAGACCTCGGACGACAACAGATCCTTCAGCGCGCGGCGGTCGCCATTGGCGAAGGCCAGCACGATCATCTCATAGGCGCTCTTGGCGCCGGAGATGAAATGCTGCGCGTTGAACGAGGCGTCGCTCGCGGCGACCTGATCGAGGCCGGTGGCCAGCGCGCTGTCCGGCTCGGCGATGCCCTTCCAGCGGTCGGGCGCGGCCTCCGGCTCTGCGGCGGGGGCGCGCGCGGTCTGGTCGATGGTGGCGGGGCCGGGCAGCGGCACCACATTGTCGTTACCGCCGCGCGCGAGGTCACGCGCCGCGCGATCGAAAGGCGGGCGCTCGGTACCGGTGCGCTGGCCCAGCACGTTGCGCAGCCGCAGGAAAATGAAAACGGCCAGCGCCAGGAAAATTATGGTGTAAATGTCCACGTCGATTCACTTTCTGGTCGGTGCCGTCGCCGGCTCATGCTGCCCGTCCCTTGCTTGCGGCATCTCGAAGCGCCGGCAGACCAAATGACTGACGACAGATCGGGTTTCAGCGACGGCGTTCCTTGCGCGCGCAACGGGCGCGACATTCATGTAGGCACGAAATCCGGCAAGGCCAACATAACCTTTTGACGCGCCCGCCGGGGACCAGACTGCCGACCAAACAGGGTTAAAATCGTTCGATTGCAGTCGATTACGGCGATTCTACCCCATTCGCGCGGGCGATCCAACCATGCGGGCCGACTTTTGACGCCGCGCAAGACCATCGTCCTTGTCGAATGCGGCAGGGCTATGTTAGCCACTCGCCCCGACACCGCCTTTTGACGCGAAACATCTGCAGGAGAGACCGATGACCAATGGCAATGGCGCGCCGACCGACCAGGACGCCCCTCCGCAGCTCAGTGTCCTCGCGCAGTATATCAAGGACTTCTCGTTCGAGAATCCGAACGCGCCGGCCTCGCTGGCGCCGCAGCAGGCCCAGCCCTCGATCGGTATCCAGATCAATGTCGGCGCCAGCAATGTCGGCGAGCAGGACTATGAAGTGGCGCTGACCATCGAGGGCAAGGCCGAAGGCGCAGGCTCGGTGATGTTCGCCTTCGAGCTGGTCTATGCCGGCGTGTTCCGCGTCCAGAATGTGGCGCAGGAGAACATGCACCCGCTGGTGATGATCGAATGCCCGCGTCTGTTGTTCCCGTTCGCGCGCGAGATCATCTCGACCGCGACCCGCAATGGCGGCTTCCCGCCCTTGATGCTCGATCCGGTCGATTTCGTCGGGCTGTACCGCCAGAACATGGCGCGCCAGGCCGAGCAGATCAAACCGAGCTGAGCTTGATTTGACGTTGTTTGTCGTCCCGGCGCAGGCCGGGACCCATCATCCGTGTCGATGATTGGGAAATGACAGGCGCGACGCCTTCATCTCAGGTGAGTTCGAGAAATTCGTGGTTATGGGTCCCGGCCTGCGCCGGGACGACCGCAATGAGATCTACGCGCTTTTGTCACGCTGCGCGGCATCCGGGACACGATCGCCCTCATCCTTCGAGACGCGATCCTGCGGATCGCTCCTCAGGATGAAGACCGGCGTCAGGCACTGCAATCCAAACGCTTAATTTTCCAGATAGTCGCGCCAGATCGCCTTCTCGCCCAGCGTGGCGATGAAGGCGCGGTGCGCCTCGCGTTCCGCATCGCTGCCGCGCGGCGCCAGCGGCTGTTCGCGCACCCGCCGCACCACCTCGACGACGCCCCGGATGCTGCGGCCGGTTTCCGCCAGAATCAGCGAGGACTGCCGCGCCCCGATCAGGTCGATATAGACCTCGGCGAGCAGTTCGGCGTCGAGCAGCGCGCCGTGCTTGGTGCGTTTCGAATTGTCGATCACATAACGCGAGCACAGATCGTCAAGCCGGTTGGACACGCCCGGATGCTTGCGCCGCGCCAGCAGCAGCGTGTCGACCAGCCGCTCCTTGGCGATCGCCTTGCGCTTGATGCGGTCGAGTTCGGCATTGATGAAGCCGATGTCGAACGAGGCGTTGTGGATGATCAGCGGCGCATCGCCGAGAAAACCAAGAAATTCATCCACCACCGCGGCGAACAGCGGCTTGTCGGCGAGGAACTCGGCGGAGAGGCCGTGCACCGCGAACGCCTCCTCCGGCATGTCGCGCTCGGGGTTGAGATAGACGTGATAGCTCTGCCCGGTCGGCATGTGGTTGAACATCTCGACGCAGCCAATCTCGACCAGGCGATCGCCGCGCAAAGGATCGAGGCCGGTGGTTTCGGTATCGAGAACGATTTCACGCATGGCGATCTAAAATCTTGCAGACAGGTTGCGAGCCGCCGAATCAGCTTCGGCGCTTTGGCATGGTAGCGACTTTGCCGAGGATGTCGGCAATCTGTTGCCGCACCGGTTCCAGCCCGTCCCCGGTATCCACCACGAAATCGGCGCGGCGGCGCTTCTCGGCGTCGGACATCTGCCGCGCCAGGATCGCTTCCAGCTTGTCGGGCGTCATGGTTTGGCGCGCCAGAATCCGTTCGCGCTGAATGTCGGGCGTGGTTGTCACCACCATCACCGCATCGACGCGGCTGTCGGCGCCGGTCTCGTACAATAAAGGAATGTCGAGCACCGCGACCGGCGCGCCGCTTTGTTCCGCTTCGCGCAGGAACGTCTGTTCATGCGCCCGCAGCATCGGATGCACGATGCCCTCCAGCCGCTGCATCGCCGCCGCGTTGCCGACCACATGGCCGGACAGTTTCTGCCGGTCGACCCGGCCATCGACAGTGCTGCCGGGAAACGCCGCCTCGATCGCCGGTCCCGCCTCGCTTTCATAGATCGCGTGCACGGTGGCGTCGGCGTCGTAGACCGGCACGCCGGCCTCCATGAACAGCTTCGCGGTGGTGGATTTGCCCATGCCGATCGAGCCGGTGAGGCCGAGCACGAACATCGCTGTCTTGTGGTGATCGCGTGAGGTCATGATCTAGAGCGGAGTGCGGCCGATGCTGCGCAGAAAGCCGAGCAGCGGCAGCAGCGGCAGGCCGAGGATGGTAAAATAATCGCCCTCGATGGCGTCGAACAGATGCACACCGACGCTCTCGAGCTGATAGGCGCCGACGCTCGCGGTCACCTTCGCCCCGGCGCGGTCGAGATAATGCGCGATGTCGTCGTCACCAAGCGGGCGCATGGTCATCCGCGCCACCGCGACATGGGCGAACAGCACCTCCTCGCCCTGCGCCACCACCACCGCGGAGTTGAGATGATGGGTGTTGCCGGAAAGCGCGCGCAACTGCGCCGCGGCGGCGGCGCGGTCGGCCGGCTTGGAGAACCGCCGCGCTCCGAGCGCCAAAGTCTGGTCGGCGCCGATCACGATGCGGTCCGGCTGTTGCCGCGCGATGTGCAGCGCCTTCTCGCGCGCCAGCAGTTCGGCGATCTGCTCCGGCGCCGACAGACCGGACGCAGCCTCGATCGCACGCTCGTCGAGCTCGGCGGCCAGCGCGACGAAATCGACGCCTGCGTTGCGCAGCAAAGCCTGCCGCGCGCTGCTTTGCGAGGCGAGAATCACGGCGGACGGATGGTTCATGGCGTCCATGCGCGCATCAATTCCGCTGCCGCTGCCGGTCGGCGTAAAGCTTCATCACCGCCGCTGCGGTCTCCTCGATCGAGCGGCGGGTGACGTCGAGCAGCGGCCAGTCATATTTGGCGCTGAGCTTGCGGGAGAACAGCACCTCCTCGGTCACCGCCTGGCGGTCGGTGTAGGCATCCTCCGTCGCATTCGCGCCGAGGCCGATCAGACGATTCTGCCGCACCTGCACCAGCCGTTCGGGCGAAGCGTGCAGGCTGACCACCAGCGGATTTTTCAGCGTCTCAAGCTGCGGCGGAATCGGAATTCCCGGCACCAGCGGCACGTTGGCGGTGCGCACGCCGCGATTGGCGAGATAGATCGAGGTCGGCGTCTTGGAGGTGCGCGATACCCCGACCAGCACCACGTCGGCATCCTCCAGCCCTTCGACATGCTGGCCGTCGTCATGCATCATGGTGTAGTTCAGCGCGTCGATCCGCTTGAAATAATCCGCGTTCAGCGTGTGCTGGGCGCCGACCCGCTGGGTGGTCTCGCGGCCGAGATAGGCGCGAAACAACTGCATCACCGGCCCGATGATCGACAGGCTCGGTATGTTGATCTCCCTGCATTTGTTCTCCAGCCGTTCGACCAGATCCTTCTCCAGCAGGGTGAACAGCACGATGCCGGGCGCTTCCTCGATCTCCGCCAGCACGCGGTCAAGCTGCTTCTGGCTGCGCACCAGAGGATAGACGTGCTCGACAGGGGTGACGTTGGCATATTGCGCGGCGACCGCGCGTGCCACCGTAATCAGGGTCTCGCCGGTGGAGTCCGAGATCATATGAAGATGGAAATAGCTGCCGCTACCGCTCCCAGGCACCTTGCCTCCGCTCGCTCCGTCGCTTGTTCGTCCTGCCGTGATCCATGGACCGGCTGTGCATCGATGTGAATCCCTGTGGGAAGATCGGCCGGCCGGCAGGAAACGAGCGCGCCAATTGTATAACCCGCCGGGTTGTTCACACCGCCGTCAGCGGGAGATCGTTCGAACGTCTTGCGAGAGTCTATCGGGGTTATGTGGATTTGTCTTGGGATAATCCGGCGGCCCCACCATGCAAACCGTTGAAGTCATCATCGTTTCCGGCGCGCGCCGAGCGGCCGCGAATGTCATGAATAAATCCGCGCGATGTGGACAAACGCCGGATGAGAGCGGGATGATATTGTGCCGGCGCTATTCACGGTTACGCAAACTCTAACCTTAGAATCTAAAAGGTTATGAGAAAGGCTGTGGAGCCGGACCATCGTGCCATCCGGCACGTCCGGACAGGCTTGCAGGGATGAACTTTCATCCTGACGCGATGTTCCGCATGACGGCATCGCGATTGATCCACATCACGATGTGAGCGAATCGCCTTGCGGCATGGTCCGGTTTCGGCGATATCGGGATCGCTTCCCGCTCTCCAATCCCCGTGATTGTACCGATGTATGAATGGATCAAGGCGCTGCATGTGATTGCCGTCATCTCGTGGATGGCGGGCATGCTCTATCTGCCGCGGCTGTTCGTCTATCACTGCGACGCCGAGCGCGGTTCGGCGCAGTCCGAGACCTTCAAGGTGATGGAGTATCGGCTGCTGAAATTCATCATCAACCCGGCGATGATCGTCGCCTGGCTGGCCGGCGGCTGGCTGGTCTGGGAAGGCGGCTGGTACCTTTCGGGCTGGTTTCACGCCAAACTGGTTCTGGTGCTGATCCTGTCGGGCGTGCACGGCTGGCTGACCAGCCGGACGCGCGATTTCCGGCTCGACCGGAATACCCGATCGAAGAAATTATACCGTATTATCAACGAGGTACCTGCGATTCTGATGGTCGGGATTGTTATTCTTGTGATCGTCAAGCCGTTCTAGGCGGGCAAATTCATCAATGATTTTGTTGCGCGGCCACCGGTGATTTTCTATAGTTCGGTCATCCTCTCGAACGCAGGCAGATGTGGTTGAGCCCCGGTTCCATCGGACCGGCCGTCACGTCAGGTTCAAAGCCTCCCGGCACCTTCCTCACTCAAGACCTGCACACACCACGAGCTACTTGTCCGCGCGTTTTTTGCAGACCGCACCCCTCTTTCTCTTTTTCCGACTTCGTTACAGGACACTCCCATGCGGGAAATGAAACTTCAGGATCTCAAGGCCAAGACTCCGGCCGAGCTCGTCTCGTTCGCCGAGGAGCTCGGGGTCGAAAACGCCAGCACCATGCGCAAGCAGGAGCTGATGTTCGCCATTCTCAAAATGCTGGCGATTCAGGAAACCGACATCATCGGCGAAGGCGTGGTCGAGATCCTGCCCGACGGCTTCGGCTTCCTGCGCTCGTCTGATGCGAACTATCTCCCCGGACCGGATGACATCTACGTCTCGCCCTCGCAGATCCGTCGCTTCGGTCTGCGCACCGGCGACACCATCGAGGGCCATATCCGCTCGCCGAAGGAAGGCGAGCGTTATTTCGCGCTGCTCAAGGTCAACACGCTGAACTTCGAGGACCCCGAGAAGTCCAAGCACAAGGTCAATTTCGACAATTTGACGCCGCTGTTCCCGGACGAGCGTTTCCGGCTCGAGATCGACGATCCGACCCGCAAGGATCTGTCGCCGCGCGTGATCGACATCGTCGCGCCGATCGGCAAGGGCCAGCGCGCGCTGATCGTCGCGCCGCCGCGCACCGGCAAGACCGTGCTGATGCAGAACATCGCGCATTCGATCACCGCCAATCATCCCGAATGCTATCTGATCGTGCTTCTGATCGATGAGCGTCCGGAGGAAGTCACCGACATGCAGCGCTCGGTGAAGGGCGAGGTGGTGTCATCCACTTTCGACGAGCCGGCGGTGCGTCACGTTCAGGTCGCCGAAATGGTGATCGAGAAGGCCAAGCGTCTGGTCGAGCATGGCCGCGACGTCGTGATCCTGCTCGATTCGATCACCCGCCTCGGCCGCGCCTACAACACCGTGGTCCCCTCCTCGGGCAAGGTGCTGACCGGCGGCGTCGATGCCAACGCGCTGCAGCGGCCCAAGCGCTTCTTCGGCGCGGCGCGCAACATCGAGGAAGGCGGGTCGCTGACCATCATCGCCACCGCGCTGGTCGATACCGGCAGCCGCATGGACGAAGTGATTTTCGAAGAGTTCAAGGGCACCGGCAACTCCGAGCTGATCCTGGACCGCAAGGTCGCCGACAAGCGCACCTTCCCGGCGATCGACATCGCCCGCTCCGGCACCCGCAAGGAAGAGCTCATCACCGATCCGCAAGTGCTCAAGAAGATGTACGTGCTGCGCCGTATCCTCAACCCGATGGGCACGATGGATGCGATCGACTTCCTGCTCGACAAGCTGCGCAACACCAAGAACAACGCCGAGTTCTTCGAATCGATGAACACCTAAGCGCGTTCGCGCTGCTGCGCCTCATAAACAAAGATCGTCATGGCCGGGCATAGCCCGTCGAAGACGGGCATGAACGCCCTTTTGTCCCGGCCATTACGTTTTTGCGGTCATCACCATCAGTCATTATTTCGCGCTTATGGATGCCGGTGCAGCGTCATTTGCGCTGTTACTTCGCTCCTCATGGTGAGCAGGTGCCAGCAGCGCTTTTACGCGCGTCTTCCAACGCGCTATGGCGCCGTCTCAAACCATGAGGCCTCATCCTTCGAGACGCATCGCCATGCGATGCTCCTCAGGATGAAGAGAAACCAAAGCGAGACCGTCATACCCGGCCATGACGATTGATGGTGAGGGAAGAAAACTAAGCCCGTCGCATTATCGCGTCACGACAGCAGACCACCCTCTTCCTCGCCATCCTTCTTGTTGACCAGCGCGACCAGCGCCTCCGGAGTCGTCACCGGCAGCGAGCAGGTTTGTCCGCGGCAGACGAAAGCCGCTGCGCGGCCGCCGGCGGCGTCAAGCTGCGCCTGCGCCGGATGATCCTCCGGCACCGCATCCGCATCCGCTGCGTGCAGCACAATCATGTTGGCATGCGGCAATTTGCGCACGGCGGCGAGCAGCGCGTCGGCCGGCGCCCCCTGCCCGACCACCACCACTTCGGCGCCCACCAGATACAGGTCGAGCGCGTTGAGCAGCGACAGATGACCGAACATGTTCTGCGCCGCCTCCGCCACCGTGGAGGCGAACAGCATGGTGATCTTGCGTTGCCAGCGCTGCTGGCCGGTGAGCGCCGCGAGCCGCACCAGATTCTGCGCGATCAGCCCGGTATGGTTGGGAATCGCATCGTCGGTGGTGGAATGCGGCCGAATGATCAGGGCTTCGGCATCGTCGGCGGTAAGGTAATAGCCGCCGTGCTGGCTGTCGGCGTAATGGGTGTCGAGCATATCCTGCCAGGCGATCGCCTGATTGAGGAACGGCGCATCGCCGGTCGCCTCGTAGAGCGCCAGCGCGGCGCGGATCATCGCCGCGTAATCGGAGGCAAGGCCGGGCAACATCAATTTGCCGGCGCGCCAGGAATGGCCGAGCCGGCCGTTGCGCGTCATCTTGGTGGCCACAAAGCCGAAGGTGGTGCAGGCCAGCGTCAGCCAGTCCGGCTCGTCGAACGCATTCGCCGCATGCGCCAGCGCCGTGATCGCAAGGCCGTTCCAGTCGGCCAGCACCTTGTCGTCGAGGCCGGGACGCACGCGCTTGTCGCGCGCCTGCATCAGCACGTTGCGCAGCGCCGCGAGCTGTTCGGCCTCGAGCGGCGTGTCGTCGCTGCTGTTCAGGCGATTGAGGATGTTGTGGCCCTCGAAATTGCCGTTGGCGGTGACGTCGTATTTCGCGGCGAAGAAGGTCGCGTCGTCGGTGCCGAGCAGGCGCTCGATCTCGCTTTGCGACCAGACATAGAACTTGCCCTCCTCGCCTTCGGAATCGGCATCGAGCGATGAGGCGAAGCCGCCGTCCGCGGTGCGCATCTCGCGGCGCAGCCAGCCGACCGTTTCGGTGGCGCGCTGGCGATAGAGCGGATCGGGCTTGCGCGCGTAATCCAGCGCCAGCATGTCGAGGATCTGCGCGTTGTCGTACAGCATCTTCTCGAAATGCGGCACCAGCCATTTGTCGTCGACCGAATAGCGCGCATAGCCGCCGCCGAGATGATCGTAGATGCCGCCCTGGCTCATCCGCGTCAGCGCCAGCGCGGTGCCGTCAAAGAAGCGCTCGTCATCGGTGCGCGCGCCGGCGCGCCAGATGAATTCGAGCATCGCGCATTGCGGAAATTTCGGCGCGCCCTCGAGCCCGCCATTCACCGGATCGCTGGCGCGCAGGATCGACTGCGCCGCGGTGTTGAGTTCGGTATAGCCGAGCGTGGTCAGGCTGCCGGTGTTGCGCTCCGACAGCCGCTCGACGATCGCGGCGTGGTTCTGCGCGATCTTGTCCGGCTGCTCGCGGAACACCTGCGCGACATTGCGCAGCACGTCGGTGAAGGCGGCGCGGCCGTATTGCGCTTCTTTCGGGAAATAGGTGCCGCCCCACACCGGCCCGCCCTCCGGCGTCAGGAACATGGTCAGCGGCCAGCCGCCCTGCTGGCCCAGCGCATGCAGCGCGTGCATGTAGATCTGGTCGATGTCGGGCCGCTCCTCGCGGTCGACCTTGATGTTGACGAACAGCTCGTTCATCACCGCCGCGGTGGCCTCGTCCTCGAAGCTTTCATGGGCCATGACATGGCACCAGTGGCAGGCGGCGTAGCCGACCGAGAGCAGGATCGGCTTGCCGGTGCGCTGGGCTTCGGCCAAAGCTTTGGGGCCCCACGCCCACCAGTCCACCGGATTGTGCTGATGCTGCAGGAGATAGGGGCTGGTTTCGTCCGCCAGCCGGTTTTTGTGCGATGCAGCATCAGTCATGTTGCAGTCCTGTTGCGATATATTGCGGCGCACAAAACGAGATAGGCGCCTTATGGAACCCGGAATCTGTCCACTGGCACGATTTTGATTGTCCGCGCAAATGCTGTTGAACAAATAGACCATGCTGCCCGCCGCGCAAACCATCTACGCCCTGGCCTCCGGCCGCCCGCCTTCGGCGATCGCCGTGATCCGGCTGTCCGGGCCGCAGGCCGGCCTCGCGCTGGAGACATTATGCGGGCGGCTGCCGGTGCCTCGGCTGGCCACGCTCGCGACCCTGCGTGCCGCGGGTGGCGAGCCGATCGACGAGAGTGTGGTGCTGTGGTTTCCCGGCCCGCATTCGGCGACCGGCGAGGACGTCGCTGAATTCCAGGTCCATGGCGGCCGCGCGGTGGTCGCCGCAGTGTTTGACGCGCTGGCGGCGGCCGGGGGCCTGCGCCCGGCCGAGCCCGGCGAATTCACCCGCCGCGCCTTCGAGAACGGCAAGCTCGATCTCACCGAAGCCGAAGGCCTTGACGATCTCATTCACGCCGACACCGATCGCCAGCGCCGCCAGGCGCTGCGTCATCTGAAAGGATTGCTCGGCGCCAAGGCCGAGGACTGGCGCCGCCAGATCATCGAGGCATCGGCGCTGATCGAAGCCGGCATCGATTTTTCCGACGAGGGCGACGTGCAGCAGGAGTTGCTCGCGCCGGCGCTGCGCAGGATCGCGGCGCTGAAAGCGGAAATCGCGGAAACCCTTCAATTTGCGGGGCGCGGCGAGCGTCTGCGCGACGGATTGATCGTCGCGATCGCCGGTCCGCCGAACGCCGGAAAATCGACCTTGCTCAATCGTCTGGCGCGGCGCGAGGTCGCGATCGTCTCGCCGCACGCCGGCACCACGCGTGACGTGATCGAAGTCCATCTCGATCTCGACGGTTATCCGGTGACGCTGCTCGACACCGCCGGCATGCGCGACACCGACAATCCGGTGGAGCAGGAGGGCGTGCGGCGTGCGCGCGAACGTGCGCGTCATGCCGATCTGGTTCTCTGGCTGAGCGAAGCAGCGAAGCAGGGCGACGATCAGCCACCGGCCGATCTCACCAGCACCGGCGCGCCGGTCTGGATCGTGCGTAACAAATGCGATCTGGCGCGCGGCGCGGCGAATCAGGGGGCGGCGCGATTTGCGATCTCGGCGGCGCAAGGCGAGGGGCTGCCCGAACTGATCGCGGCGCTGGTCGCGTTCGCGCATGATTATTTCGGGGCGGGGGAGGCGGCGCTGGTCAGCCGCGCCCGACACCGCGATTTATTGCAGACCACAGTCGAGGCGCTGGACCGGGCGGAGGCGGCTGTGGATCGGGGTGAAGAGCTGTTGGCCGAGGAACTACGAATAGCGATTCATTCCTTGGGTCAACTGACCGGGCGGGTGGATGTTGAGGATATCCTTGACGTTATTTTCCGCGAGTTCTGTATCGGGAAATAGAATAGAGGTATTTAGAGACCTCTATTTATTTCACGTGAAACAGAACGGCATAGCGGCCTGTTTGGAAAGCCGGATTGTCTCTGGGTCGTTTCACGGAAAATAGGCCCAATGGACGGGTGGCTTCCGTTTCACATGAAACGATTTTGACCTTAGGCGGTCTCGTTTCACGTGAAACAGGCGGCTCGTCATTGCGAGGGAAGCGAAGCAATCCAGTTCTTTAGTGCCGCACCATGAGACTGGATTGCTTCGTCGCTTCGCTCCTCGCAATGACGGAATGTGGAAAGTCGAGCGGGTGAATGTCAGCGCCGTCATGGCCGGGCATAGCCCGTTGAAGACGGGCGTGAACGCCCTTTCGCCCGGCCATCTACGCCTTCCCCGCCGTTCCGTGAGAAAGGACGTGGATCACCGGGACCAGCCCGGTGATGACGACCGGATGTGTCGCAGCGACTTCCCTTCATGGTGAGGAGGCGCCAACGGGTCGGCGCAAAGCGCCGCCCGATGACAGGCTCCGTGCCGTCTCGAACCATGACGCCACGAATAGCCTTGCAAGTTATCGCCTTATCCTTCGAGACGCGGAAAAGGCCGCTTCTCAGGATGAGGATTGCGCGCCGGTGGAGCGCGTCTTTTCCCTCGCCCCAACCCTTTCCCTGCAAGGGGAAGAAGGAGTCCTGCGCCCTCGCGAATCAGCTTTCCGCTTTCATCGCCGCGCGATAAAAGGCCGCGATGCGTGCATCGTTCGATGTCATTGTGATTGGCGGAGGCCACGCCGGCTGTGAGGCCGCGGCGGCGGCCGCGCGCATGGGCGCCGCGACGGCCCTCGTCACCCACCGCTTCGCCACCATCGGCGCGATGTCCTGCAATCCGGCGATCGGCGGGCTCGGCAAGGGACATCTGGTCCGCGAGATCGACGCGCTGGACGGCCTGATGGGCCGGATCGCGGATGCCGGCGGCATCCAGTTCCGGGTGCTGAACCGGCGCAAGGGTCCGGCGGTGCGCGGCCCCCGCGCTCAGATCGACCGCAAGCTTTATGCCCGCGCCATGCAGGCCGCGATCCGCGAGATCGCCAATCTGACCGTGATCGAGGGCGAGGCCGACGATCTGCTGCTCCAGGGCGGCAGGATCGCCGGAATCAAGCTGGCCGACGGCCGCACCTTCTCGACTCCGGCCGTGGTCATCACCACCGGGACCTTTCTGCGCGGCCTGATCCATCTTGGCGAAAAGAACTGGCCGGCCGGGCGGATCGGCGAGGCTCCGGCGCTCGGCCTGTCAAAAGCCTTTGAGCGGGCCGGATTTACCCTCGGCCGGCTGAAAACCGGCACCCCGGCGCGGCTCGACGGCTCGACCATCGACTGGGCAGCGGTCGAGATGCAGCCCGGCGACGATCCGGCCGAGCCGTTCTCGGTGCTGACCGGCGAAATCACCACGCCGCAGATCGAATGCGGCATCACCCGCACCACGCCGGCGACCCACGACATCATCCGGGCCAATGTGCACCGCTCGCCGATGTATTCCGGCCAGATCACCAGCATCGGGCCGCGGTATTGCCCCTCGATCGAGGACAAGATCGTCCGCTTCGGCGACCGCGACGGCCACCAGATCTTTCTGGAGCCGGAAGGGCTCGACGACACCACGGTCTACCCCAACGGCATCTCGACCTCGCTGCCGGAAGAGGTGCAGCAGGCGATCCTGACCACGATTCCGGGTCTGGAGCAGGCCCATATCATCCGGCCGGGCTACGCCATCGAATACGACCATGTCGATCCGCGTGAACTGGAGCCGACGCTGGAGACCAGGCGGGTGCCGGGGCTGTTTCTGGCTGGTCAGATCAACGGCACCACGGGTTATGAGGAGGCGGGGGCGCAGGGCCTGGTCGCCGGTCTCAATGCCGCTTTGGCCGCCGGAGGCGGGGGGTGCGTCGTGTTCGACCGCGCCGATGGCTATCTCGGCGTCATGATCGACGATCTGGTGAGCCGCGGCATCTCCGAGCCGTACCGGATGTTCACTTCGCGGGCCGAATATCGCCTGACTTTGCGGGCGGATAACGCCGATCAGCGGCTGACTGCGCGGGGCATCGCGCTCGGCTGCGTCGGGCCGGAGCGCGCCGCGCACCATCAGGCCAAGATGGCGGCGCTGGGGGCGGCGAAAGAACTGGCGAAATCGCTCGCCATCACCCCCAATGAGGGGCTGAAGCATGGACTGTCGCTCAACCGCGACGGCCAGCGCCGCTCCGCCTTTGAGCTGCTGGCCTATCCGGAGATCGAATGGCCGCAGGTGACGGCGATCTGGCCTGAACTGGCCGCGATCGATCCGGTGATCGCCACGCATCTGGAGATCGACGCCAAATATGACGTCTATCTCGCCCGGCAGGCCGCCGATGTCAGCGCCTTCCGCCGCGACGAGAGCCTGATCCTGACCGATGTGGACTATGCGCAGGTGCCCGGCCTGTCCAACGAGGCCCGGCACAAGCTGGAAACGGCCCGGCCGCGAACGATCGGGCAGGCGGCGCGGATCGAGGCCATGACCCCGGCGGCGCTGGCGATCCTGGCGGCCTATCTGCACCGGCAGGCCAGGGCAAAGGCGGGTTAGCGGGAATCGGCGTGATCAGCGGCCCTGCGTAGCCGGCTCCTCGGCATGGGAGGCGGCTGCGACATATTCGGTCGTCATCACCGGGTTTGACCCCGTGATCCACGCCTAAAAGGATAAAGTCCTCGATCCTTCGAGACACATCGCTGCGCGATGCTCCTCAGGGCGAGGCTCAGGGCTCGAAAAAGATTGGAAACCAGCCGACTATTTCAGTCGTCATGCCCAGACTTGATCCAGGCATCCACGCCTTTCTGGTTTTTCAGCCGAGAAACGTGGATCGCCGGGCGAAAGGCGTTTACGCCCGTCTTAATGGGCTATGCTCGGCCGTGACGAAAACAGGGCGCCCCTCTTTCGTCATTGCGAGCGAAACAATCCAATTCCTCATGGTGAGGAGGAGCCAGCAGCGCGTTCACGCGCGTCTACCGACGCGCTATGGCGACGTCTCGAACCATGAGGCCGAGATGGGAATCCTAGGATTGTGGCCTCATCCTTCGGGACGCGCGCAAAAGCGCGCTCCTCAGGATGAGGGCCGAGTCTCATGCCGGTCATTGCGAGGAGCGTAGCGACGAAGCAATCCAGTCCACTCTCCCTTTCCCTCCCCCGCTTGCGGGGGAGGGTTGGGGTGGGGGCATAACCTGGATTGCTTCGCTTCGCTCGCAATGACGGCGATAAAGCCTTATCGTTTCACGTGAAACAACCCGCCCTCCTGGCGTGGTAGAATGAGAACGGGCGAATCGAAGCCCTTGGAGCGGCTCTTGGCGCAAACCTACATCCTCGATCTGGCGGCCGACCGGGCGCGGGCTTTGGCGCTGACGCCCGTTTCACGTGAAACGGCGCAGCGGCTCGATGCCTATGTCGCGCTGTTGCTGCAGTGGCAGGCCAAGACCAACCTGGTGTCGCCGGCGACCCTGCCGCATCTGTGGACCCGGCATGTCGCGGATTCCCTGCAACTGCTCGAGCTTGCCCCGACCGCCAAAATCTGGGTCGATTTCGGCAGCGGCGGCGGCTTTCCGGGCGTCGTGCTGGCCTGTGCGTTGGCGCAGACGGAGGACGCCATGGTCCATCTGGTCGAGCGCAACGCCAAGAAGGCCGCCTTTCTGCGCGAGGCGCTGCGGGTGACCGGCGGCCGCGGCACCGTGCACCTGTCGGATATCGGGGATTACGTGGAAAGTTTCTCTGGCCCGGTGGATTGCGTCACCGCCCGCGCGCTGGCTCCGCTACAGATGCTGCTCGGCTTCGCGGAACCCCTGGTGCAAGGTGGTGCCAAAGCGATCTTTCTCAAGGGTCAAGATGTAGAGTTGGAATTGACGGAAGCCACTAAATACTGGAAAATTGAACCTCGGCTTC
Organism: Hyphomicrobiales bacterium; assembly: GCA_017305455.1. Lineage (GTDB taxonomy): Bacteria > Pseudomonadota > Alphaproteobacteria > Rhizobiales > Xanthobacteraceae > Afipia. The sequence goes on from JAFKKO010000116.1 coordinate 27,615, forward strand.
ATCCCAGCCGCACCGGCGACGGCCGGCTGGTCGAGGTTGAGCGGATCGAGCGGCGTGATCCGGCATCCGCCGCCAACAGACATGGTCAGGCGCATGAACGGAATTGACGGGATTTTCAACGGCGACAGCGGGACGGTTCACGAGGCCGGCCAGCCGCGCATTCTGGCGCTCGCCAACCAGAAGGGCGGGGTCGGCAAGACCACCACCGCGATCAATCTCGGCACCGCGCTGGCCGCGATCGGCGAGCGGGTGCTGATCGTTGATCTCGACCCGCAGGGTAACGCCTCCACTGGCCTTGGCATCGACCGCCGCAACCGCAGCTGTTCGACCTATGACGTGTTGATCGGCGAGGCCAAATTGCGCGAGGCGATTGTGCCGACCGCGGTGCCGCGCCTGCATATCGCCGCCTCCACCATGGATCTGTCCGGCCTCGAGCTCGAGCTCGGCACCACGCGCGACCGCGCCTTCCGGCTGCGCGACGCCATCGCCGACCTCAACAAGAATGTCGCGCCCGATACCGACTACACTTATGTGCTGATCGATTGTCCGCCCTCGCTCAACCTGATCACGGTGAACGCGATGGCGGCGGCGCATGCCATTCTGGTGCCGCTGCAATGCGAGTTCTTCGCGCTCGAAGGTCTGTCGCAATTGCTGCAGACGGTGGAGCAGGTCCGCACCACGCTCAATCCGGCGCTGACCATCCACGGCATCGTGCTGACCATGTTCGACTCGCGCAACAATCTGTCGAACCAGGTCGTCGCCGATGTGCGCGAGTTCATGGGCAACAAGGTCTACGAGACCATGATCCCGCGCAACGTGCGGGTCTCGGAGGCGCCGTCCTACGGCAAGCCGGTGCTGGTCTACGATCTGAAGTGTGTCGGCAGCGAGGCCTATCTCAAGCTCGCGACCGAAGTGATCCAGCGCGAGCGCGAGTTGCGGACGCACTAATCATCACACCGCGCGAACGGTCCCGAACATTACAGGTCATGTTGATTTAATACGCAGTTCATCTTCGCAAAACGACGCGAATTTCTTCCGAAGATGAGGTGCGCTCGAAGCTGTGGAGTGCGTGAGTTGAGTGCAAGGGAGACGGCGATGGCCGACGAAGCGCGTTCGCGACTGGGACGAGGTCTTGCGAGTCTGATCGGCGATGTCGGCGGCGAGGCCGCGCATGTCGAGCGTCCCGCGCGCACGCCGCGCAAGGTGCCGATCGAATTTATCAAAGCCAATCCGCACAACCCGCGCCGCGCGTTTTCCGACGCAGAGCTCGATGAACTCTCCGCGTCGATCAAGCAGCACGGTGTGATCCAGCCGATCGTGGTGCGCGCGGTGAAGGGCGCGCAGGATCGCTACGAGATCATCGCCGGCGAACGGCGCTGGCGCGCCTCGCAGCGCGCCGGCCTGCATGAGGTGCCGATCGTCACCATCGATGTCAGCGATTCGGATGCGCTGGAGATCGCGATCATCGAGAACGTGCAGCGCTCCGATCTCAACGCGATGGAAGAGGCGCAGGGCTATCACGCGCTGGCAAACGACTACAAACGCAACGCCGAGGACATCGCCAGGATCGTCGGCAAGAGCCGCAGCCATGTCGCCAACATGATGCGGCTGACGAAACTGCCCGATGATGTGCAGGCGCTGATCTCTGAAGGCAAATTGACCGCGGGCCATGCGCGCGCGCTGATCAACGTGCCCGATCCGCTTGCGGCGGCGAAGCGCATCATCGCCGAAGGTCTCACCGTGCGCCAGGTCGAGGCGCTGGCGCATGAGGAAGGCGTGCCGCAGCGTGCGCAGGCCACGCGCGCGAAAGCCGGCCGCGCACCGAAGGATGCCGACACGATTGCGCTGGAAAAGCGCATCAGCGACGTGCTCGGCCTCAAGGTCAGCGTCGATCACCGCGATCCCGGCGGCATGGTGCAGATCAAGTACCGCGATCTCGAACAGCTCGACGAAATTCTGCGGCGGCTGGAAGGCGGGCGGTAGGTTTTGTCCGGGTTGCTCGGTTTCCGTCATGCCCGGGCTTGACCCGGGCATCCACGATTTTTTGCGATGAGCGCAAGACGTGGATGGCCGGAATAAATCCGGCCATGACGAAGATAATCAGCGATTACCCACGCCGTCTCGCGTTGACCGCAATCGACAGCAGCGCGCGCTGCGCGATGGTGACGGCGAGGTCTGGCTGCTTGCGCATGTCGAATGCGGCTTCGGCAAGCTGCGCGATGATTTTCAGCAGCCGCTCGGTGCCGGTCTGGCGCAAGGCCGCTTCCACCGATGTCTTGCGCGAGAAATGCAGGCGCGGAAAGCCGCTGTCGAGCGCTTCCATCGCGCTGCGCCCTTCGTCCATCGACAGCCGCGCCTTGTGCAATTGTGCGGCCTGGCGCTGCGCCGAGGCGATGATCATCCCGGGATAGGTGCCGGCGGCCATCGCCTTGGCGAAAGCGGTTTCCATCTCGGCGACGCGGCCGGCAAACGCGCCATCGACAATCGGATCGAGCGCGAGGCCCGATGCATCGGTGACGATGGCGGCGACGTCGGCCAGCGTGATCTCGCGGGCGCCGTGGGCGTAAAGCGCGAGCTTGCGGATCTCGTTGCGCGAAGCCTGCCGGTCGCCGCCGAGCAAAGCTGAGAGAGCGGCGCGGGCATCGGGCGCGATGCGCAGGTTCGAGGCGCGCAATTCGTCGTCGATCAGTTTTGCCAGATCGCGCTCGGTGTCGGCATAGCAGGCGATCGCCACGGCATTCTTGGCGCGCTCGCAGGCCTTGCGCAGCGGTGCGTCGGGCCGCAGCTCGCCGGCCTCGATCACGATGCGGCAATCCTTCGGCGGCATCTCGGCCAGCGTGTCGATGCCGCTGGCGAAATTGCGGGTGCCGGCGCGAATGCGGATGGCGCGGCGGCCGCCGAACAGCGGCACCGTCATCGCTTCATCGACCAGGCGCGAGGGCTCGGCGGCAAGATCGTCGCCGTCCATCTTCACCATCGAGAACGGATCGTTCGGATCATCGACCGCGGAGGCAAGCAGCGCGTCGGCGCGCTCGCGCACCAGGCCTGCATCCGGTCCATACAGAAGAATGATTGGCCGCGCCGGATCGGGACGCGCGAGAAAGCTGTCGATCTCCTTGCCGCGCAGCGCTGTCATGGCGGGTGTCCCGCGCGAGCGCCGGTCAGGTGCCGGCGTACATGAAGGAGGCGAGCCGGGTCGAGATCGCCTCGGCGATCACCTTGGCGGCGCGATCCTCGGCGTCACGCAGGCCGCGCTGGCGCGCGAAACGCTGTTCCTGACCGGGAATGTCGTAGGACACCCGCGCGGTCGAGGAGCCGGTCATCACTGTCTTGTCGGTGGCGATGTCGACGAGTCGATAGGTCGCGTCGATGCCGTAGTTCTCGATGTTGGGCAGCGAGGTGGCGGGATCGACGATCACCGACAGACGCGAGGTCCGCAAAGTGAGGATCAGCTTGTGGGTCGGCGGCGCGCCGGTGGCGCTGCCATAGGCGCGGAACATCAGCTCGTTGCGGATCGCCACGCCGAGCCGCGCCTCGCGCGAGCCGTTCGGCACCGCGACCGGCGGGAATTCGATCGCGGCGAGCTTGTCGCGCAGCCCCGGTCCGCCATCGAGCCCGCGTTCGGCATACATCGGCTGGAAGCAGCCGGCGGTGAGCGCGGCCAAAGCGGCCACGGCTGCCAGCCGCGCGACGATGCGGGTCTTAAACCACGACATTCACGATCCTCTGCGGAACCACGATAATCTTGCGGGGGGTGGCCCCGGCCAGAGCGGTTTTTACCGCATCGAGCGCCAAAACGGCAGCCTCAATTTCCGGATTCGTGGCATTTCGGGCGACCGTGACATCGCCGCGCTTCTTGCCGTTGATCTGGACCGGCAGGGTCATGCTGTCCTCGACCAGCAAGGTCGGCTCAACCTGGGGCCAGCGTGCCTCGGAGACTAGCCCCTCGCCACCAAGCACGCTCCAGCATTCCTCGGCGAGGTGCGGCATCATCGGCGAGACCAGCCGCACCAGGACGTCGAACGCCTCGCGCACCGCGCCGGCGAGTGCCGGTTCCTTGGTGAAGGTTTTGGCGGAATCATCGACGGTCTCGGCCAGAGTGCCGACAAAAGCGTAGAGCTTGGCAATTGCGGTGTTGAAGCGCAGCCGCTCGATCGCGGCCGACACGTCGGCCAATGCACGATGCGTCGCCGAGCGCAGCGCCTTCGCCGCGGCATGGGTGTTGTCCAGCACCATATCGGAGCGCGCCGGCAGCAGCGGCGCCGCGACATTGACCAGACGCCAGATGCGCTGCACGAAACGGTTGGCGCCCTGTACGCCTTCCTCGCTCCAGATCACGTCGCGATCCGGCGGGGAGTCCGACAGCATGAACCAGCGCGCGGTGTCGGCGCCGTAGCTGCCGATGATGTCGTCGGGATCGACGGTGTTGCGCTTGGACTTCGACATCTTCTCGATCGAGCCGATCTCGATTGCCTCGCCGCTCGCCAGCAGCGTGGCGCGGCGCTGGTCGCCCATGCCGTCGATCGCGATCTCGTTCGGCGCGGCCCAGCTTCCGTCGGCCTTCTTGTAGGTCTCGTGCACCACCATGCCCTGCGTGAACAGGCCGGCGAACGGCTCGTCGAGACCGACATGGCCGGTGGCCTTCATCGCGCGGGTGAAGAAGCGCGAATACAGAAGATGCAGAATCGCGTGCTCGATGCCGCCGATATACTGATCGACCGGCATCATCGCATCCACCACCTTGCGCGTGGTCGGCGCGTTCTCGTTCCACGGATCGGTGAAGCGCGCGAAGTACCACGACGAATCCACGAAGGTATCCATGGTGTCGGTCTCGCGCCGCGCCTTGCCGCCGCATTGCGGACAGGCGACCTGCTTCCAGGTCGGATGACGGTCGAGCGGATTGCCGGGGCGATCGAATTCGACATCGTCCGGCAGCTTCACCGGCAGGTCCTTGATCGGCACCGGCACGGTGCCGCAGCTCTCGCAGTGGATGATCGGAATCGGGCAGCCCCAATAACGCTGGCGCGAGATGCCCCAGTCGCGCAGCCGGAAATTGACCTGGCGTTTGGCGACGGCGCGATGGCCGAGCGTCGCCGCTTCCAGCCGCTTCGCCACTTCTTCCTTGGCGTCCGCGATGGTCATGCCGTCGAGGAAGCGCGAATTGATCATGCGGCCGTCGCCGTCATAAGCGGTGTCGGTGATGACGAAGCTCGCGGGGTCCTGTCCCTCCGGACAGACCACCGGAATATTGCCGAGGCCGTATTTGTTGACGAAATCGAGGTCGCGCTGGTCATGCGCCGGGCAGCCGAAGATCGCGCCGGTGCCGTAGTCCATCAGCACGAAATTGGCGACATAGACCGGCAATTGCCATGACGGATCGAGCGGATGCACCGCCTTGATGCCGGTGTCGAACCCCATCTTCTCGGCGGTCTCGATATCGGCCAGCGCGGTGCCGCTGCGACGGCAGTCCTCGATGAAAGCGGCGAGCGCCGGATTTGTCTTGGCGGCGGCGGCGGCCAGCGGATGGTCCGCCGACAGCGCGACGAACTTCGCGCCGAACAGCGTGTCGGGCCGTGTGGTGAAGATCTCGACTTCGCTTTCGCCGGCCGGCGTGGTTGTGGCATCGAGCGCGAAGCGGACCAGCAGGCCCTCGGAGCGGCCGATCCAGTTGCGCTGCATCAGCCGCACCTTCTCGGGCCAGCGCTCCAGCGTGTCGATCGCCGACAGCAGATCGTCGGCATAGTCGCTGATCTTGAAGAACCATTGCGTCAGTTCGCGCTGCTCGACCAGCGCGCCGGAGCGCCAGCCGCGCCCGTCGATCACCTGCTCATTGGCGAGCACGGTCTGATCGACCGGGTCCCAGTTCACCTTGGACTGCTTGCGCTCGACGAGGCCCGCCTTGAGGAAGTCGAGGAACATGCGCTGCTGATGCTTGTAGTAGGACGGATCGCAGGTCGCGATCTCGCGTGACCAGTCCAGCGACAGCCCCATTGATTTGAGCTGCGCCTTCATCGCGGCGATGTTGGCGTAGGTCCATTTCGCCGGATGGGTCTTGTTCTGCATCGCGGCGTTTTCCGCCGGCATGCCGAAGGCGTCCCAGCCCATCGGGTGCAGCACGTTGTAGCCTTTCGCCCGCATGTAGCGCGCGATCACGTCGCCCATGGTGTAGTTGCGGACGTGACCCATGTGGATGCGCCCCGACGGATAGGGGAACATCTCGAGCACGTAGTATTTCGGCCGGGGATCGTCGTTGCGGGTCGTGAAGATGCCCTGCTCATCCCATTTCTGTTGCCACCGCGGTTCGGATTCGCGGGCGTTGTAACGTTCGGTGCTCATGGAATCGGGGTCTGCTTGGTTGGAAGGTTGGCCAACTCATACGTGGTTTCGGCGCGGGAGGAAACCATGCGAAAGGGCCGGGCCGGCGCGCAAGCCGGCCGGAAAGGACCCGGCGGATCCGCCTTGGAACGGAAAAAGTCGCGCTGGGGGCGCGGCAGGCGCCCCGAACCCGTCATGGGTCCGCGATGGCGCCGCCGCGGCGGGGCTCAACTCGCCAGCGACAGCGTCGTGGAATCGGTCCGGGCCAGGGCGTGGGCCACCACCGTGTTGCGGCCGCGGTGCTTGGCGGCGTAGAGCGCGGCGTCGGCGGCTTCGATCAGCGTTTCCGGATGGGCGCACTCGCTCGGCGTCATCGAGGCGATACCGGCGCTGATGGTGACACAGCGGAAATCGCTCATGCTGTGCGGAAGCGCCAGCATTTCGATTTCGGAGCGGACCATTTCGCCGATCTCGAACGCCCTTTTGCCCTCGACATTCGGCAACAGCAGGCAGAATTCCTCGCCGCCATAGCGCGCGGCGAAACTCGAGGTCCTCATCGCGATGGCGGACAGGACTTCGCCGATCTTGCCGAGGCAGGCGTCGCCTTCCGGATGACCGTAGGTGTCGTTGAACAGCTTGAAACGATCGACATCGATCATGATGATCGACATCGTGCAGCCGGTCTGCACCGCTTTCATCCACTCGAAATCGAGCCGGCTCTGGAAGCCGCGGCGGTTGGCAAGACCTGAAATCACGTCGACCGAGGCCATCACGGTGAGGCGGTTGTTGGTCGCCAGCAGATCGCGCTCGCGTTCGGCGAGCTGGTCCGCCATGCGGTTGAAGGCGCGGGCCAGCGGTTTGAATTCGTGCGGCAGCGGTGTGGCCAGGGGGCGCGACGACAGGTCGCCGGCGCCGACGCGCTCGGCCATGTCGATGATGACGCTGATCGGGTGAACGATCAGCCGCTCGGCGACCACGCATGCGCCGATCAGTGCGCAGACGATGATCAGTGCAAACTTGCCGTAGGCGGCGCGGATGCTGTGATCGATGTCGCCAAGCATTCTGGCTTCGTTGATGCTCGCAATCATCCGCCCGGAGGTTCCCTCGACGCTGGCGAAAGTAACGATCTGCTTCTCGCCCCCGGCGGGAGTAAAATCCATTGTCCCGGATGTGCCGGAGAGCTCGGCCTCGCGGGCGGCCACCGCCTCGAGCAGGTCCGTGTCTTTCAGCGGCTTGCCGATCATCGCGGCGTTTTCTGAATTCGCCGCGAGGACGGTGCGGTCGCCGTCGACGAAAACCGCCGACATGCCCGAACGCTTGAGCGTCCGGTTGAGCAGATCCGACATCCAGTTCATATCGATCGCGGCGATCACCACGACTTTCTTGCCGGTGGTCAGGTTCGTCGCCGGATACGCCGCCATTATGGTCGGCTGATTCGACGCTCGGCTGAAAATGTAATCGCTGATCACGAAGCTGGAGGTGGAGAGCGCGCGCTGGAAATAGTCGCGGTCGCCGAGGTTGAGTCCGATCACATGGGATGCGGTCGAACAACGCACGATGCCGTCCGTGTCGATCACCGACAGGCTGCGAATCCAGCGCAGGTCCACCCGTGCGGTGGCGCGCAGGATGGCGCAGCCCTGGGTGGCGTCCTGAGCGGTGGCGTAGACATAGGCCGACGACTTGAGAATGGCCTGCACCTTCAACACGATATCGCGCTGGACATCCGCGGCATGCTGCGCAACCCCGGAGAGTTCGGTGCCGACGAGCTCGATCTGACTGGTGCGGGTTTCCTCGAGCCCGCGCACGCGATCGAACATCAGCGGCAAAACGAGAATCAGCGCGAGCAGGATGAGACGCGCCCGTATTCCGAAAAGCGACTTGAGTTTGAAAGGTTTGCAGCCGAAAGTGATAGCCGGCATGAAAAAATCCCCTAGGCCCCGTGCCGACACTAGAAAAAATGGCTCAAGAACCTTTTCTTGAATTCGCTAAAATTGGATTTTTCCTGCAAGTATTCCGCGGTGAGCATGCAATGACGACGCAAACGCCCTCTCCGGTAACGTCCGGTTTACCAAGCGGTCTGGCTGCCGTTGAGCAGGAGATTGCGCGGGCCTGCGAGCAGGCGGGCCGCGCGCGCAGCTCGGTGACGCTGATCGCGGTCTCGAAGACGTTTCATGCCTCCTCCATCGCGCCGGTGATCGCGGCGGGCCAGCGCCAGTTCGGCGAGAACCGGGTGCAGGAAGCCAAGGGGAAATGGCTGCCGCTGCGCGCGTCGTTTGCCGACCTCACGCTGCATCTGATCGGGCCGTTGCAATCCAACAAGGTGAAGGAGGCGGTGGCGCTGTTCGATGCGATTCATTCCGTCGACCGGCCGAGCCTGTGCGCCGCGCTCGCCAAGGAGATCAAGGCACAGCAGCGCGCGCCGCTTCTGTTTGTGCAGGTCAACACCGGCGAGGAGCCGCAGAAGGCCGGCGTCGCGCCGCAGGATGCCGATGCGTTTCTGGCAAAATGCCGCGACGAATACGGCCTGACCATTTCCGGACTGATGTGCATTCCGCCGGTCGATGAAGCGCCGGGACCGCATTTTGCCCTGACCGCGAAGATCGCCGCGCGCAACGATCTCAAATTGCTGTCGATGGGCATGAGCGCGGACTTCGCCACCGCCATCCAGTTCGGCGCGACGCACATCCGCGTCGGCTCCGCGATTTTCGGACATCGCTGAAGAGGATGGCGTCGATCCAGCTGTCGTCATTGCGAGGAGCGCATGTTCCGAAGCAATCCAGTCCTTGCTTGCGGACGGGGACGAAGGCTTTCTGGATTGCTTCGCGCGATGACGTTGTGGCTTGCGAGAAGGTCAGCCGATCGAGATGCGGGTCGCCGGCCCGATGCGTTCGAGCAGGCGCAGCATCGCGGTTCTGGTCATGCCGACGCAGCCGGCGGTCGGCGCGAACGCCTCGCGCGCCAGATGAAGAAAAACGGCGCTGCCGCGTCCCGGAATCCGCGGGCGGGTGTTGTGGTCGATCTCGATGATGAAATCGTAGAGATGATCCTCGCGGGTCAGCCGGTCGCCGGCGGCGTCCGCGCCGAGTTTGATCGGCTGGTTGTAGTGACGCTGCGCCGGGTCCTCCGACCAGGCATCGTCCGGTCGGATCGGCTGCACCGGCAGGAAGGTGCGCGGCCGCGGGTGGCGATCCGCCCGCCACCACAGCCGCACCGGATGGAAGACCCCGCGCGGGGTGCCGCCGTCGCCTTCGCGTTTGTCGGTCCGGATGCCGCCTCGCCCCAGCGCCACCGGAATGATCCGAGGCCCGGCGAGCAGCCAGCCCTGCTGCGGCCGGCCGGCGGCGGCGCGGATCAGGATGGCGGACAGGGGCCGATCACGAGGTGTTGTCCGGTCAGGGCGGGAAGGAGAAGCGGGGGCCATCGGCGGGGGGAACTCTTGCTTGCGCTTTTTCGTCCAAATGCTCTATTTCGCCATTGTCTTGCTGCACCAACGGTTCGACAAGTGTTTCGCAACGCTTTCGATTTCAGGCAGAAATTAAGGATTGGACGTAATGGCCAACGCTCGCAAGATCCTGATCGTGGACGACGACAACGATCTGCGCGACGCTCTGATGGAGCAATTGTCGCTTCATGAGGAGTTCGAACCGCTGGCTGCCGAAAACGGCGCCAAGGGAATGCTGGCCGCGAAAACCCATTCGCCGGATCTGGTGCTGATGGATGTCGGGCTGCCGGATACTGACGGCCGCGAAGCGGTGCGCAGCCTGCGCAAGAACGGTTTCAAGGCGCCGATCATCATGCTGACCGGTCACGACACCGAATCGGACACCATCCTCGGTCTGGAATCCGGCGCCAATGATTACGTCGCCAAGCCATTCCGTTTCGCGGTGCTGCTGGCGCGAATCCGCGCCCAGCTGCGCCAGCACGAGGCAAGCGAGGACGCGGTGTTCTCGGTCGGCCCCTACAGCTTCCGGCCCGGCTCCAAGATGCTGACCGGGGCGAACGCCAAGAAGGTCCGTCTCACCGAGAAGGAGACAGCGATCCTGCGCTTCCTCTATCGCGCCGGCCAGCAGCCGGTGACGCGGGAAACGCTGCTGCAGGAAGTGTGGGGCTACAATTCCGGCGTCACCACTCACACGCTGGAGACCCATATCTACCGGCTGCGCCAGAAGATCGAGAAGGACGCCGCCGGCCCGGAAATCCTGGTGACCGAATCGGGCGGCTACAAGCTCGTCCCATGATCCGTCCGCGCGAAAAATTAAGCGCGGCATGCTAGTCTCGCCAGACCATGTCGATTGATGACGATATTACGTTGCTTGCGCGCGTCCCGGCGCTGAATCTGCTCGGGATGGCGGCGCTGCAGGTGCTCGCCATCGGCGCAGAGCAGCGCGATCTCGGCCATGGCGACAAGCTGTTTCACTATGGCGACATCGCCGATGCCGGCTATGTGGTGCGGCGCGGCTCGTTCCGCATCACCTCGGGCGAGGGCGAGCGCGAGATCATCGCCGGTCCGGGCGAACTGATCGGCGAGCTTGCGCTGATCGTCGAGATGCGCCGGCCGGCGACAGCGGTCGCGCTGGAGCCGTCAACCGTCGTGAGGGTATCGCGGACGCTGTATCAGCGCGTGCTGGAAAGCCATCCCGAGGCGGCGCGGCGGGTGCGCGACGATCTCGAGGCCCGCACCAACGCCGCGACTGCGGCGATCGCCCGCCTTGCCGCCAAGCTGAGCTGAATTTCCGATCTTACAGATCGAACGTCGCCGTCACCGGCACATGGTCGGAAGGCCGCTCCCAGCTCCGTGCGTCGCGCAGAATCTTGAAGTCGGTGATCTTGCCGCCGAGCGCCTGCGACGCCCAGATATGATCGAGCCGGCGGCCGCGATTGCCGACCGTCCAGTCGGCGGCGCGGTAGCTCCACCAGGTGTAGACCTTCTCGGATTCGGGAATCCGGTGCCGCGCGATGTCGATCCAGTCGCCTGAATTTCTTACAGCCAATAGCTTCTCGCATTCGATCGGCGTGTGCGACACCACGTTGAGAAGCTGCTTGTGCGACCAGACGTCGTGTTCGAGCGGCGCGACGTTGAGGTCGCCGACCAGGATGTGGCGGTCGCCGTTTCCGGGATGCAGCGGCGCGCAATCCCGCATCTCGTCGAGAAACGACAGCTTGTGCTCGAATTTCGGATTGGCCACCGGATCGGGAATGTCGCCGCCCGCCGGCACGTAGAAATTATGCAGCACCAGCGGCGCGGCGAGTCCCGCCTTCTCGCCGAACGCCACCGAGATGTGGCGCGAATCCACCTTGCCGCAGAAGGTTCGCACGTCGCTCGACTCGAACGGCAGCTTCGAGGCGATGGCGACGCCGTGATAGCCTTTCTGGCCGTTGATCGCGATGTGCTCATAGCCGAGCCGCTTCAGCCGCTTCAGCGGAAAGGCATCGTCGGGGCACTTGGTTTCCTGCAGGCACAGCACGTCCGGCCGCGCGCTTTTCAGGAATTTGGCGACAAGCTCGATGCGCAGGCGCACCGAATTGATGTTCCAGGTGGAGACGGAGAAACGCATTGCGATCCGAAGGCGTGACAGGCGCGGGTTTGGGTCGCCTGTGCATGAACTCGGGCGCGTTGTAGCGCGAAGGCCGCGGCCAAGTCGAGTTTGAAGATCGGTGTCCGGTGGCTAGTTGGAGCCGCCCTGGTAATTGGTGTAATCGATCTTGAACATGCCGGGATCGAGCTTCTTCGAGGTATCGAGATTGTAGACCGCGACGGTGGTGTCATAGCCCTGCGGATCGGTTACGGTCCATTGCTTGAGCTTGTTGTCCTTGGCGCCGACCATCAGCATCAGGCGGCTGGTGCCGACCATCGGCTGCTTTTCCTCGATGGTGACGCTGACATAGAGATCGTCGGCGGAAATCCCGACCACGTTGGTGTCCTTGAGCAGATCGATCCGGTCGGACAGCAGAAAGCGCAGCGGCGTCTGCGACAGCGGGTAGACGTCCTGGGTGGCGAGCTTGCGGTCGCGCACGATCACGCTGGTGCCGTCGGCGACGATCGCGATCGGGCTCGGCGCGTCATATTCAAAACGGATCTTGCCGGGTTTTTGCAGATACAGATCGCCGGTGGTGCGGCTGCCGTCCGGCCCGACCTGAACGAAGTTGCCGGAGACGTTCTGCAGCGACGACAGATAGCTGCTGACTTTGCCGGCGAGCATGCGCTGGTTGGCGTCGAATGTCTGTGCGGGAGCCGAAGAGTTGCCGCCGAACAGGTTGCGCAGATCGGGAATCAGCGGGTTCGGCGCAGGCTCGTTCCGGCGCGGCGCGGCTGCGACCGGTGCGGGCGGCATCGGCGGCGGCGCTTCGGATGTCGCGATGTCGCCGCGCGCCTTGGGCGCGGCTTTCGGCAGCGGCACGGTTTCCGCCAGCGCGGCGGAGGTCATCAGCATGACAGCGCCGACCGCGGCCGCAACGCGAAGCGCGGACCGTCCGGCGCGGCGCCGCGGGAACACATCAGGCAAGGGCAGGGAGCGCGAGCCGGAGGCTTGAATCTGAAGGTCTTTGCTCAACGATCCGTCCTGCTGCGTCGATTCTGAAAGGCCGGCTGTCCGGGCCGGCGCGGTGGCTGCATTATGCTGCTTCGGTTAGCCGCAAGCTATGGCGATTTCGCGGCCTGGCCGGCCGCTCGATCGGGCGGCGGATCAGAAGCGATCTTCCTCTTCGGGCACGAGAATTTCGCGTTTTCCGGCGTGATTCGGCTGGCCGACAATGCCTTCCTCCTCCATCCGCTCCATCAGTGTCGCCGCGCGGTTGTAGCCGATCTGCAGACGGCGCTGGATGTAGCTGGTCGAGGCCTTGCGGTCGCGTTTGACGATCGCCACCGCCTGGGCGAACAGGTCCGCCTCCGCGCCCTGCCCGGCCATGCCGGTGGCGTCGAACACTGCGCCGTCCTCGTCGGTCTCCTCTTCGGCGGTGACCGCCTCGAGATATTCGGGGGAGCCTTGCGCCTTGAGATGGCGGACGATTTTCTCCACCTCCTCGTCGGAGACGAACGGGCCGTGGACGCGGCTGATGCGGCCGCCGCCCGCCATGTAGAGCATGTCGCCCTGGCCGAGCAGTTGCTCGGCGCCCATCTCGCCGAGAATGGTGCGGCTGTCGATCTTCGATGTGACCTGGAAGGAGATGCGGGTCGGGAAGTTCGCCTTGATGGTGCCGGTGATGACGTCGACCGAGGGACGCTGGGTGGCGAGAATGACATGCAGGCCGGCGGCGCGCGCCATCTGCGCGAGGCGCTGCACCGCGCCTTCGATGTCCTTGCCGGCGACCATCATCAGATCGGCCATCTCGTCGACGATGATGACGATATAGGGCAGCGGCTCGAGTTCGAGTTTCTCTTCCTCGTAGATCGCCTTGCCGGTGTCCTTGTCGAAGCCGGTATGCACCGTGCGGGTCAGTTCCTCGCCCTTGGCTTTCGCTTCGGCGACGCGCGCGTTGTAGCCGTCGATGTTGCGCACGCCGAGCTTGGCCATGTTCTTGTAGCGCTGCTCCATCTCGCGCACCGCCCATTTCAGCGCGACTACGGCCTTTTTCGGATCGGTGACGACCGGCGTCAGCAGATGCGGAATGCCGTCATAGACCGAGAGTTCGAGCATCTTCGGATCGACCATGATCAGGCGGCACTGGTCCGGACGCAGCCGGTAGACCAGCGACAGGATCATGGTGTTGATGGCGACCGATTTGCCCGAACCGGTGGTGCCGGCGATCAACAGATGCGGCATGCGGGCGAGATCGACGATGGTGGATACGCCGCCGATGGTCTTGCCGAGGCACAGCGGCAGCTTGGCGTTCGACTCGGCGGCATCCTTGGACGCCAGCAGTTCGCGCAGATAGACCTTCTCGCGATGATGGTTCGGCAGTTCGATGCCGATGGCGTTGCGGCCCGGCACCACGGCGACGCGCGCCGAGATCGCGCTCATTGAACGGGCGATGTCGTCGGCAAGGCCGATCACGCGCGAGGACTTGATGCCGGGCGCGGGCTCGAGTTCGTACAGCGTGACGACCGGGCCGGGATGCGCGTCGGTGATCTCGCCGCGCACGCCGAAATCCTGCAGCACGCCTTCCAGCGCGCGCGAATTGGTCTCCAGTTCGTCCTTGCTCAGGGTCATGCGGTCCGAGGCTTTCGGTGCGGCAAGCACCGACAGCGGCGGCAGCACGAAAGCGCCCTTGCGCACGGACGGCTTGGCGGCGGCGCGCTTGCGCGGCGCCGGGCGAACCTCTTCCTCTTCTTCCTCCTCCTCGTCTTCGGCGTCTTCCTCGTCCTCGTAATCCTCTTCCTCCTCGTCGGTCTCGGGGACCAGCGAGGGGCTCGCGCGCGTCCCGAGATTGGGCTCGAGGCGATCGAAGGAGCGGGCGCGCGCGGTGTCGCTGCGGCCGACGGCGAGCGCGAACAGACCCACCAGCATCCGGCCGAGCCGCGCCTTCAGGCTCAACGCCGCATGCACCAGCCAGCCCAGCGAAATCGAACGAGGGTCGCTGCCGTCCTCGTCGCGGACGTCATCGTCTTCGTCGTCGAGCGAAGCCGGCATGCGCTCGTCGATTTTTTCCTTCGAGCCTGCGCCGGTTGCGACGATGAAGGTCGCGATCATCGCCAGACCGAGCACGAGGCCCAGCACCAGACGATAAAGAAAGCCGGGCGGGCCGAACACCACGGCGGGCACGCGCACGATGGCGTCGCCGACCACGCCGCCAAGCCCGGTCGGCAGCGGCCAGGCCGCGCCGTGCGGCCAGCAACTGGCGAAGCCCGCGGCAATCGCCGCGCACAGAATCCAGCAGCCGATGCGGATCGCCTCGCGATCGAAATGCCGATGGGTCAAAAGGCGCCAGCCCCACACCGCGATCGGCAGAATCACCATGATCGCGCCAAGGCCGAGAATCTGCATCAGCAGATCCGAGCCGATCGCGCCGGGCCAGCCCATGATATTCCTGATTCGCCCCGACGTAGCGTGGCTGAGGCTCGGATCCTGCACCGACCATGTCATCAACGCCGCGGCGCCGAGGCAGGACAGCGTCAGCACGCCGAGGCCGGCGAGCTCGCGCAGCCGCCGCATCAGCATCTCGCGAATGGGATCGGACATCTGCCCGACCAATGGAATGACTCGTTCGATCGATGCCATGTCCCGCCTAGCCCCGCGGCTCGTTCAAGCTCTGCCCGTCAAGCACCTGCACCATGCGCTGCAGCGCTTCCGCCGTTGTTTCCTCGTCCTGCACCAGCGCGACGCGGATATAGCCCGCGCCCGGATTGCTGCCGTCCGCCTGCGGCCGCGCCAGATAACTGCCCGGCAGCACCCGCACCCCGCCTTCCCTGAACAGCTTCACGGTCGCGGCTTCATCGCCGCCATGCTCGGACACATCGAGCCACATGCAGAAGCCACCGGCCGGTCGCTTGTAGCCGAAGCGCTCGCCGATGAACTGGTCGGCGAGATCGAACTTGATCTTGTAGAGACGGCGGTTCTCGTCGACATGCGCTTCGTCGTGATAGGCGGCGATCGCGACATGCTGCAGCGGCACCGGCACCTGCGGCGCGGCGACGTTGCGCAGCTCGTGAAAATGCGCGAGGAAATTCTTGTCGCCGGCAACGAAACCGACGCGCAGGCCCGGCAGGTTCGAGCGTTTCGACAGCGACTGGAAGGCGACGACATTGCTGAAATCCGCGCCGGCATTCTCCAGCATGCTGCCGGGCGCGCTGCGCGTGTAGATCTCCGAATAGCATTCGTCGCTGAACACGATGAAGCCGTAACGGTCGGCAAGCGCTTTGACGCGTCTGAAATAATCCGGCGAGGCCACCGCGCCCTGCGGGTTGGCCGGGGAGGCGAGATAGAACGCCACCGTGCGCGCCAGCAGCGCATCGTCGAGCGAATCGAGATCGGGCAGGAAGCCGTGCTCGCGCACGGTCGGCAGGAACACCGGCTCGCAGCCCGCCGCGCGGGCGCCGGCGGCATAGGCCGGATAGAACGGGTTCGGCAGCAGGATGGCGGGCGTGCCGGCGCGGGGCGCGACATAATTGGAGGCGGCGATGGCGGCGTAGAACAGTCCCTCGCGGCTGCCGTTCAGCGCCAGGATTTCGGTCTCCGGATCGAGCGCGCGCGGCAGCTTGTAGCGCCGCGTCATCCAGCCGGCGGCGGCCTCGCGGAACGGCGCGATGCCGCGCGACATCGGATAGCGGCCGAAATCGGCGGTGTATCTGGCCAGCACCTCGCCGACGAAGCTCGGGATGGGATGCTGCGGCTCGCCAAGTGACAGATTTATCAAGGGCTTGCCGGGCTGATAGGGCTTCAGCAGATCGGCCACGCGGGCAAAGGGCGAGCGCTCGCCGCGCGAGGATGCGGACGGTGCCGGGCGGAGGGAAGCGGTCGTGACCATGCGTGGCGTCGGCACTTTGGAACAGAAGGGTGCGATCGTGGATCGCGCGACAAAGGGATCGGTTCACCATAGGTATGGCGAGGTTAAGACCCGATTAACCAAGCCGTTTTTGGCCTGCCGGGTGCGAGGCGGGATTGCCGCCAAAGAGAAAGGCCCGCGGCTTGCGCCGCAGGCCTTTCAGACGACCGGACCGGAGCCGGGTGTTCCGCCCGGTCGCCATCCCTCACATGTTGTAGGCGCGCTCGGTGTGTTCGGTGAGATCGAGACCCTCGCGCTCGACTTCGACGCTGGCGCGCAGCCCGACGACGACATCGACCAGCTTGTAGAGCACCGCCGAGCCGATGCCCGAATAGAGCAGCGTCGTCGCCACCGCCTTGCTCTGCGCCAGCATCTGGGTCGCCATGTCGTAATCGGCGATCTTGCCGGTGACGTAGTCCATCACGCCGCTGCCACCGAGCGCCGGATTGACCAGGATGCCGGTCGCCAGCGCGCCGAGGATGCCGCCGACACAATGCACGCCGAACACGTCGAGGCTGTCGTCATAGCCGAGCGCGTTTTTGAGCACGGTGCAGGCGAACAGGCAGACCACGCCGGCGAGAAGGCCGAGCACGATCGCGCCCATCGGACCGGAGAAGCCCGCCGCCGGCGTCACCGCGACGAGACCTGCGACCGCGCCCGACAGCGCGCCGAGAAGCGAGGGATGGCCGCGCACGATCCATTCGGCGAACATCCACGACAGCGCCGCCGCCGCGGTGGCGAGGAAGGTGTTGGCCATCGCCAGCGCCGCGCCACCTGAAGCTTCCAGCGCCGAGCCGGCGTTGAAGCCGAACCAGCCGACCCAGAGCAGCGCCGCGCCGATCATGCTCATGGTCAGCGAATGCGGCGCCATCAGTTCGCGGCCATAGCCGGTGCGGCGGCCGACCAGGATCGCGCCGACCAGACCGGCGATGCCCGCATTGATGTGCACCACGGTGCCGCCGGCGAAGTCGAGCGCGCCCCACAGGAAGATCTGGCCGCCATCGGCCATCACCTCGTCAAGCTTGGTCTGCGCGGCGGTCTTGGCTGCGCCGTCGCTTGCGGCCGCGAGCGCTTTCACCGCATCGCTGATTGCGTCGGGGCCGGCCCAGTACCAGACCATGTGCGCGATCGGAAAGTAGATCAGCGTCACCCACAGCGGCACGAACAGCGCGACGGCGGCAAAGCGCATGCGCTCGGCGAAGGCGCCGACGATCAGCGCCGGCGTGATCGCGGCGAACGTCATCTGGAAGCAGAAATAGACCAGCTCCGAGATGTTGACGTCGACCGAGAAGGTGCCAGCCGCCGAGTCGGGCGTGATGCCGGCCATGAAGGCTTTGGCGAAGCCGCCGAGATAGGCCGAACCGCCGGTGAAGGTCAGGCTGTAGCCGTACAGCGCCCAGATGATGCAGACGATGCAGACGGTGTAAAACACCTGCGCCAGCACCGAGAGCATGTTCTTGGAGCGGACGAGACCGCCATAGAACAGCGCGAGACCCGGAATTGTCATCAACAGCACAAGGACCGTCGATGTCATCATCCAGGCATTATCGCCTTTGTTGATGCTGGGCGCGGCGAAGGCCGCGGTTGCGGGCAACAGGCCGAGTGCGAAGGCTGCCAGTCCCGCGCCGATGGGACGCTTGAACGTCATGGGGTGTACTCCTGATGGGATGAGGGTGAGCGCGAAATCACAGCGCGTCGTCGTCGGTCTCGCCGGTGCGGATGCGCACGGCGTGGTCGAGGCCGATGACGAAAATCTTGCCGTCGCCGATCTGGCCGGTTTTGGCCGCGCCGATGATGGCTTCGATGGTTTTATCGAGCTGGCTTGAGGCGACGGCGACCTCGAGCTTGATCTTGGGCAGGAAGCTCACCGCATATTCGGCGCCGCGATAGATTTCGGTGTGGCCTTTCTGCCGGCCGTAGCCCTTTACCTCCGTCACCGTGAGGCCGTGAACGCCGATGGCGGTCAGGGCGTCGCGGACCTCTTCCAGCTTGAAGGGCTTGATGATGGCCATAACGATTTTCATGGGTTGTTCCCCGCTTCGGCCCGAGATGCCGGGCCGCTTTCGACTCAAGGCCGCCGCGCGAAGACACTTCGCGAGATGTCAGCCGTGTTCGGAGAATCAAATGCCGTGCCAAAATCGCCACAAAGGCTAAGAACTTGTGAGTTCTCATGTTTTCGTGTTGGAGAAGCCACAGGCCGGGAGCGGCCAACAGGTCACGCTCAAACGGGCGACAGCGCTGCCTGCAAAATAATCAGCGACAGGCAATCGACATATTTTTGCTTAATATTGAGGCGGTAGGTTTTACGCGACCGTCGCCTGCCGCTGGTCCGGCGTCGTTTGACGTACCGGCGTAGCCACTTTGCTCCAGCCTATTCCCGCCGCTCGCGGATCGAGCCTTCCTGGGTGACGGAAGCGACCAGTGTGCCGTCCGGCTTGAAGATCAGTCCACGCGACAGCCCGCGTCCGGCCCGTGCGCTCGGGCTGTCCTGGCTGTAGAGCAGCCATTCGTCGGCACGGAACGGGCGGTGAAACCACATCGCATGGTCGAGGCTGGCCGCCGAAATCGACTTGTCGAACACGGTGCGGCCATAGCGTGCCATGGTGGCGTCGAGCAGCGAGAAATCCGAAGCGTAGGCCAGTGCACACAGATGCAGCGCCGGATCGTCCGGCAGCCGCGCCGCCGTCCTGATCCAGATATGCATGCGGCCATCCGGGAGTTTCTTGCCGAGATAGCGCTTGAACTCCACCGGGCGCAGCTCGATCGGACGCTCGGATTCGTAATAGCGGCGGATGAAATCGGGCATGTGCTCGAGCAGCAATTCGCTGTCGTCGGAAGCGAGGCGGTCCGGCGGCGGCACCTCGGGCATCCGCTCCTGATGATCGAAGATGCTTTCTTCCTCGGCATGAAATGACACCATCATGGAGAAGATCGCATTGCCATGCTGGAGCGCGGTGACGCGGCGGGTCGAATAGCTCTTGCCATCGCGCAGTCGCTCGACCTGATAGATGATCGGCACGCGCGGATCGCCCGGCAGGATGAAATAGCAATGCAGCGAATGGGGCATGCGCCCCGCGACGGTGCGGCAGGCGGCCACCAGGGCCTGGCCGATCACCTGCCCGCCGAACACGCGCTGCCATTCGGTTTTCGGACTGATGCCGCGAAACAGGTTTACTTCGAGCGGTTCAAGGTCGAGGACGGAAATCAGATCGATCAGGCTGCTCGACATGCCACCATTCCAGCGCAATGTGTTCTCAGACATGCAGCTAGGATGGATCAGTGCGGGTTTTCGCTGCTCGTCAAACCCTGATACAACGGGCGGTCCGAGGCAAGAGCAGGGAGCAGGTCGATCGCCATGACGGCACAACGCGGAATCGTGATCGGTGGCGGCGCGTTCGCCGGGCTGGCGCTGGCGCTGGCGCTGCGTCAGGGCCTCGGCCGCGATCTGCACGTGATCGTGGCGGATCCGGCGCTGGCGATGCGGCCGAGCCGCGATCCGCGCGCCTCCGCCATCGTCGCTGCCTGCCGCCGGCTGTTCGAAGCGCTCGGCGTCTGGGATGAGGTTGCCGAGACCGCGCAGCCGATTCTCGACATGGTGATCACCGACAGCGAGGTCGAGGACGCGACGCGTCCGGTGTTTCTGACGTTCAGCGGCGAGGTCGATCCGGGCGAGCCGTTCGCGCATATGGTGGAGAACCGCCATCTGATCGATGCGCTGGTGCGCCGTGCGGAAGCCGAGGGTGTCGAACTGCGGCCGCTGGGCGTTTCCGGTTTCGAGACAAACGAGGGCGGCATTCGCGTCGACTTCAGCGATGGCGGCCATGTCGATGCCAGCCTGCTGGTGGCGGCCGATGGCGCGCGCTCGCAGTTGCGCCAGCGTGCCGGCATCGCCACCCATGGCTGGGACTACGACCAATCGGGCATTGTCGTCACGGTCGGTCACGAGCGCGACCATGGCGGCCGCGCCGAGGAGCATTTCCTGCCGGCCGGGCCGTTTGCGATCCTGCCCCTGACTGGCCGGCGTTCGTCACTGGTATGGACGGAAAAGCGCGATGAGGCGGCGCGCATCATTGCGCTGCCTGACGAAGACTTCAAAGCCGAACTGGAGAAGCGGTTCGGACTGCATCTGGGCGAGGTGAAGCCGCTCGACAAGCCGCGCGCGTTTCCGCTCGGCTATTTCGTAGCGCGGTCTTTCATTGCTGAGCGCCTCGCGCTGGTCGGCGACGCCGCGCATGTGATTCATCCGATCGCCGGGCAGGGCCTCAATCTCGGCCTCAAGGACATCGCGGCGCTGGCCGAGGCGGTGGTCGATGCGGCGCGGCTCGGCATCGATATCGGGCAGGCCGATGTGCTGGAGCGCTATCAACGCTGGCGGCGGTTCGACACCATGGCGATGGGCGTCGCCACCAATGCGCTGAACGGACTGTTCTCCAACGAATCGACGCTGCTGCGCAGCGTGCGCGATATTGGTCTTGGAATGGTCGATCGGGTGCCGCCGCTGAAGAAGGCTTTCATCCGGCAGGCCGCCGGCCTCACCGGCGAGGTGCCACGGCTGTTGCGCGGCGAGGCGCTCTAGCTTTCGGCTGCACGCGGTTCGGGAGCATTGCGTAGCAGCTTGCGCACGAGATCATCCGGATCGGTGAAGGTCAGCACCGGCGGGAGTCGCGCCAGCGCCGTGATGCTTGCATAACCCCAGTTTACAGCGCCGAAGTCGAATCCCGCCTTGCGGGCGGCCTCGCCGTCACGCACTTCGTCGCCGATGCAGAGAATGCGTTGCGGGTCGATGCCCAGCCGTTGCTGCACCTGTCTGAATTTCCCGGCCTTGCCGAACAGCGAGGCACCGCAGGCGTAGCAGGAGAAAAACGCCGCCGCCGGTCCGAGTGCACGGCGGACGTTGCTTTCCGAATCCGAACTGACCATCGCGAGCCGGATGCCGCCGGTGCGAAGCGTATCGAGCATCGTGATAATGCCGGGAAACAACGGAATATCGGCAAGATGCGCGGTCTTCATCCGACGCATGTCGCGCGCGATCAGCGGCAGCCGCCATGCCGGCACCGCGAGCGCGGTCACGATCTCACGAGAGGTCATGTCGCGAAAGGCCGGGATTTCATGTTCGGTGATGCGTTTGAAGCCGTGGCGATCGGCCATCGTGTTGATCACGCGCAGGAACCACGGAAAACTGTCGGACAGCGTGCCGTCGAGATCGAAGATCGCGAGATCGTAGCGTGTCATGCGGTCTTGCGCGGCGTGACGGGGACGTCAGCCGAGCTTGCGCGCCTCTTCCGGCAGCATGATCGGAATGCCGTCGCGGATCGGATAAGCGAGCTTGGCCGCGCGTGAAATCAGCTCCTGCGTTGCCGCGTCATATTCGAGCCGGCCCTTGGTCAGCGGGCAGACCAGAATTTCGAGCAGCTTCGGATCGACAGCGTCGGAGCGTTCGCTCGCGGGCGAAGGCAGATCGGTCATTTTGGTTCCCGTGAAGATCGGAGAATGAAAATAGAGCGGCGGGCGCGGAGCGAGCAACCGGATTCTACTGCACCGGCGGATCGCCCGAGGTCTGCTTCCTGGCGAGGTCCATCTGGGTGATGGCGATCAGGATTTCGGCGCGAGTCTTGAGGTCGGGCGCTTCCAGCATGGCCTGCTTCTCGGCGCTGCCGTAGGGCGACATCATCGCAAGCGCGTTGACCAGCGCTTCGTTCGGCGCAGAGTCGATGCCTTCCCAGTCCACCTTCAGTTCGTTGGCCTCGAGGAAGTCGGTGAGGGTGTCGAGCAGCGCCTGGCGATCCACGGCCTCTTCGCCCTTGCGGGCGATGAAGTCGTCGACGAAGGCGAAGAAATCGACCTTGCACTGGCGGTAGGGCGTCAACACCGACAGCTCCTCGATCACTCTGAAGCGGGCGATGCCCGTCAATTCCAGAATGTAGCGGCCATCCCCGGTTTCGGAGAACTGGGTGATGCGCCCGACGCAGCCGACCCGGAACAAAGCAGGATGATTTTCGCTCTGGGAATGCGCGGTGTCGGGCTGGATCATGCCGATCATGCGGTGGCCGTCGCGCAGGGCGTCGTCCACCATTTCGAGATAGCGCGGCTCGAAGATGTTGAGCGGCATCTGGCCGCGCGGCAGCAGCAGCGCGCCGGCGAGCGGAAACACCGGGATCACCTCCGGAAGATCGGCGGGGCCACGATATTCGGTGTTGATCGGCATCCGCTGCTCCTTCGCGCTCCGGGTTGAACGCCGTCAGGAAAACAGGATGGTCGACAGGCGCTTGCGGCCTTCGATGGTGGCGTCGTCGTTCGGCCCCCACGCCTCGAAGAACTGCACAAGCTGCTTGCGCGCGCCGTCGTCATTCCATTTGCGGTCGCGCTTGACGATGTCCAGCAGATGGCCAGCGGCTTCTTCGCGCCGGTTCTTGGCGTTGAGCGCGGTGGCAAGATCGAAGCGGGCCTGATGGTCGAGCGGATCGGCGGCGACTTTCTGCTCCAACTCCTCGATCGGCCCGATTGCGCTGGCCTGCTCGGCAAGATCGAGCATGCTCTGGACCGCGGAGACCGCGGCGTCGCCGCGTTTGGATTCGGGGACCATCGCCAGCGTCTGTTTGGCCTGCTCCAGCGCGCCGGCCACCACGTAGCAGCGGGCGAGTCCGGCGATCGCCGGAAGGCTGGCACTGTCGTTGCTGAGGGCCTGGGCATAGATCGCGGCGGCGCTGGCAGCATCGCCTTCCGTCAGCAGGGCCTCGGCCTCCGCGATCAGGTCGGCGGTCTCGCCGGCGGCGGGCATGCCCTGGGTGATCTTGTCGATAAAGGCGTTGATCTGGCTCTCCGGCACCGCGCCCATGAAGCCGTCGGCCGGCTGACCGTTGACGAAGGCGATCACCGCCGGAATCGACTGGATGCCCATCTGGCCGGGAATCGCCGGATGCTCGTCGATGTTCATCTTGACCAGCTTGACCCGGCCCTTGGCGGCGCGGACCGCTTTTTCGATGATCGGGGTTAATTGCTTGCAGGGGCCGCACCAGGGCGCCCAGAAGTCGATCAGCACCGGCTGGCGCTTCGATTCCTCGATCACGTCCTTCACGAAGGTCTGGGTCGTGGTGTCCTTGATCAGATCGGACGGCGTTCCGCCGGCCGCTCCGCTGGCTTCATCGATAATCGTCAATGGATCCTCGCCTGCAGGCTGTGGGGATGCCGGTTTCTAGCACGGCAAGATCATAAATGGCGGTCCGGCGCCCAATTTTCAATCACCACCCGGGCCCCAGGTCTCGGGGCCGTCCCGGGAACACACGATCCTGGCAGGGCAGGACTGAAAATAGAACGCGATTCGCAGCCGTCCGGCTGTTGCATTGCCGCGCTGCTTTTGGCATAGGTTTGCCCGGCGGCGCGGGGACGCGCCCCCAATTCTCTGCGATGCGGGTGTAGCTCAGGGGTAGAGCACGACCTTGCCAAGGTCGGGGTCGAGGGTTCGAATCCCTTCGCCCGCTCCAGAATTGGCACTCTGACAAGCCGCCGCAAGGCGGCTTTGTCGTTTCGGCGGCCACCGCCGCAGTTGGAACCGCCCAACCATTTCGTCCCTTGCGCGTTGGCTTCCGACGGGGAGGAACCATGGCCGGCGATGACGATCTGCAGCGGTTTGTCGAAGCCCAGGCCCCGCTCTATGGGCGGGTGCTGGATGAACTGCGCGCCGGGCGCAAACAGACCCACTGGATCTGGTTCGTCTTTCCGCAGATCGAGGGACTCGGCCACAGCGCGATGGCGCAGCGCTACGCCATCGCCTCGCGGCAGGAAGCCGTCGCCTACCTCGCGCATCCGGTGCTTGGCGCGCGGCTGCGCGCATGCACGGCGCTGGTCAACGCTGTCGAGGGACGGTCGGTGCATGACATTTTTGGCCACCCCGACGATCTGAAATTCCACTCCTCGATGACCCTGTTCGCCGAAGTCAGCGGCGGCGCAGCCCCGTTCATGCCTGCCCTCGAAAAATACTTTGGCGGCGCGCGCGACGAGGCGACCTTGACCCGGCTGTGACGGATCGCGCATGCAGCTCATGATATTCAACGCGAGGCTGATCCGATGACGAAGACGCCGGTGGTGATGACAGGAATTGATGCGATCGCGACCTCGACCCTGCGGATCGAGACACCGCATGCCGGCTTTTTTGACATCACCCGCGAAGCGCGCGCCTTCCTGCGCGAGGCGCGGGCCGGCACCGGCGCGTTGACGCTGTTCGTGCGTCACACCTCGGCCTCGCTGACCATTCAGGAAAATGCCGATCCCGATGTGCTGACGGATCTCATGACGGTACTGGACCATCTCGCGCCGGCAGATGGCGGCTGGCGGCATCACAGCGAAGGTCCTGACGACATGCCGGCTCACATCAAGAGCATGCTGACGGCATGCAGCCTGCAGATTCCGGTGATCGACGGCGTTCCGGTGCTCGGCACCTGGCAGGGCATCTACCTGATCGAGCACCGCGCCCGACCGCACCGGCGCGAGATCGTGCTGCAATTCATCGGCCAGGGCGGCGGCTGAAGCCGGTCAGCGCGGCCGCTGCAAGGTCTCCAGCGGCGGCATCGGCATCACCTTGACACCCGGCGGTGGTATGTCGTCGTCGGGCACGAAGAAGTCCGGCATCAACTCCACCGAAGGATCGACGCGATAACGCTCGAAATCGGTGACCCCGTGAGCATGCAGCAGCGTGTCGTCGATGCAGAACCGGCCGGTGAAGTCGCGCGCTGGCTGGGTGAGGATGACATGCGCCGCGTCGGCGACGATGTCGGGTTTGCGGCTCGCGCGCATCATGGCATCGCCGCCGAGCAGGTTGCCGACCGCCGCGGTGGCGATGGTGGTGCGCGGCCACAGCGCATTCACCGCGATGCCGTCGCTCTTGAGTTCGCCGGCGAGGCCGAGCACGCACATGCTCATGCCGTATTTGGCGATGGTGTAGGCGGTGGACGGCGCGAACCATTTGGTCTTCATGTCGAGCGGCGGCGACAGCATCAGGATGTGCGGGTTCGATGCCTTTTTCAGATGCGGGATGCAGCTCTTCGACACCAGAAAGGTGCCGCGGGTGTTGATCGCTATCATCAGGTCGAACCGCTTCATCTCGGTGGTCTGCACCGGCGAGAGACTGATCGCGCTGGCGTTGTTGATGCAGATGTCGATGCCGCCGAATTCCGCCACGGCCTGCGCGACCGCGTCGGCAACCTGCGCTTCGTCGCGGATATCGCAGGCCACGGCCAGCGCCCCGCCGCCGGCGGCGCGGATCTGGTCGGCGGCGGTATAGATCGTGCCTTCGAGATTCGGTTGCGGCGTCGTGGTCTTGGCGGCGATCACGATATTGGCGCCGTCGCGCGCGGCGCGCAATGCGATCGCAAGGCCGATGCCGCGGCTGCCGCCGGAGATGAACAGCGTCTTGCCCTTGAGCGTGGTCATGCGGTGGCCTCGTCTTGACTAGGCTGGCGGCGGAAAGCCGAACAGGCGCTGCGGATTGTCGGTGAGGATGCGGTTGCGTGCGGTCTCGTCCGGCGCCCAGTCGGCGAGCAGATCGAGCAGATCGGCGACCAGCGGCATCGCATTCCAGTTGGCGACATGCGGCCAGTCCGAGCCCCAGACACAGCGCTGCGGCGCGGCTTCGATCAGCCGCTGTGCAAACGGAAGGGTGTCGGGATAGCGCGGGCTCTGCGTGCTGTTGCGATAGGCGCCCGACAGCCGCACCCAGGCGCCATCGCGCACAAGAGCAAGCAGCGTAATGAAGCCGTCATGATCGACGCCGCGTGCGGTCGGGAAATGCCCCATGTGATCGATCAGAAACGGCACCGGCAATTTCGCGAGGCGCGAGGCCAGCGCCGGAAGGTCGCCGGCATCGATCAAAAATTGCAGATGCCATCCCGTCTCGCGACAGATTTTGCCATAGGTCTCGATCTGGTCGAAGTTGATGCCGCCGCCGCGGTACATCATGTTGATGCGCAGGCCGACCACGCCGGCGTCCTTCAACGCGGTACGCTCGCGGTCGGAACAATCGGGCGCGATCACCGCGATGCCGCGCAGGCGCTGGCGATGCGCGCGCAGCGTTTCGACAAGCAAGCGGTTGTCGGTGCCGTGAACGCTGATCTGGGTCAGCACGCCATAGTCCATGCCGGTGGCGTCGAGCATGGCAAGGTAAGCTTCCGCGCTGGCCGGCGGCGGCGTGTAGCTGCGCGGCGTGACCAGCGGATATTGCGGCGGCGCGCCGATCACATGGGCATGGGTATCGACCGCGCCACGCGGCACGCGAAAGCGTGAAGTGCCGCGCTGCACGGCCGGCGGTCCTGGACAGACCGGAGTCTGCCCTTGGTTCGCGTCAGCCATGGGCGGGCGGCAGCGCCGCGAAGCCGGCCTGCAGACCTTCGATCAGATCGGATTCGGCCTCGAGACCGATCGACAGCCGCAGCAATCCATCGGTGATGCCGGCAGCGCGGCGCGCCTCCGGCGTCATGCTGGCATGTGTCATGGTAGCCGGATGGGCGATCAGGCTTTCGACGCCGCCGAGCGATTCGGCGAGCGTGAAGACTTTCACCGCCTCGACGAAAATGCGGACCGCATCGACGCCGCCGGCCAGCTCGAAGCTGAGCATGGCGCCGAAACCTGATTGCTGCGCCTTGGCGAGAGCGTGACCTGGATGCGACAGCAAGCCGGGATAGTGCACGACGCTGACATCCGGATGCTGCGCCAGAAAATTCGCCACCGCCTGTGCGTTGGCCTGCTGCCGCTCGATGCGTGGAAACAGCGTACGCAGCCCGCGCAGCGTCAGGTAGGAATCGAATGTCGCGCCGATGGTGCCGGTGACATTGGCCCAGTGCGCCAGCGCTTCTGCATCGGCCTGTGTGGCGGCGATCACGGCGCCGCCGACCACATCGGAATGGCCGTTGAGATATTTGGTGGTGGAGTGGATGACGTAATCGGCGCCGAGTTCGATCGGCCGCTGCAACGCCGGCGACAGGAAGGTGTTGTCCACCGCGGTCTGCGCGCCGGCGGCCTTGGCCTGCGCGGCAATCGCCTTGATATCGACAATCCGCATCAACGGATTGCTCGGCGTCTCCAGCAGCACGAGGCGCGGCGACTGCTTCAGCGCCGCGGCGAGAGCGGCCGGATCGCTCTGATCGATGAAGATGAGCTTGAAATGCCCGCGCTCGTGCCTTGCCGCGAGCAGGCGCTGGGTGCCGCCATAGCAGTCGTGCGGCGCGACGATCAACTCGTCACGCCCGACCTGGGCGAGTACCAGATCCACCGCCGCCATGCCGGAGGACACGATCACCGCACCGGCGCCGCCTTCCAGCTTGGCGAGCGTCTGCGCCAGCATGTCCCGGGTCGGGTTGCTGGTGCGGGTGTATTCATGCGGCCCGCCGCGCTCGAAGCCGGCGAAGGCAAAGGTGCTGGACAGATAGATCGGCGGCGTGACCGCGCCGAAATTGTTGTCGGAGGCGATGCCGTTGGCGGCCGCGACCGTCTCCGGCTTGATGGTGTTCGACATAAGGATCGGTTCCTGGCGGATGCCGATCTGTAGATCATTTTCCGCCGGACTTAAATCCGCCTTTCCGCTTTAAATATCGGCGCCGACCAGCACGTCGTTGAAATGGCGGCCTTCCTTCACCTCGGGAACATAGCCGGCGCGGATCGCGAAATCGCCGAACCGCTCGCCGGGCTGCCGCTCGCGGGCGTAACGGGCGATCACCTTCTCCAGCGTGGCGAGAATTTTGCTCTCGCCGACATTCTCCAGCAGCATCTTGTTGAGCCGCTGGCCGTGGAAGCCGCCGCCGAGATAGAGGTTGTACTTTCCCGGCGCGCGGCCGGTGAGCGCGATCTCGGCGATATAGGGCCGGGCGCAGCCATTGGGGCAGCCGGTCATGCGGATGGTGATCGGCTCCTCGCGCAGGCCGTGCTGTGTCAGAATCTCCTCGATCTTGCCGACCAGCGTCGGCAGATAGCGCTCGCTCTCGGCCATCGCGAGGCCGCAGGTCGGCAGGGCGACGCAGGCCATTGAGTTGAGCCGCAGCCCGCTGAGGGTATCGAAACCGTCGAGTCCGTATTGCTGCAGCAGCCTGTCGATTGCAGGCCGCGCCTGCGGCTCCACATCGGCAATGATCAGGTTCTGGTTGGGCGTGATCCGGAACGCGCCCGTGTGGATGCGCGCGATCTCGCGCAGGCCGTCCATCATCGGGCGGCCCGGCTCGTTGATGACGCGGCCGTTCTGGATGAATAGCGTGCAGTGCTCGCGGCCGTCCTCGCCGCGGGTCCAGCCGAGCGGATCGCCGTTGGTGGTGAACGTATAAGGCTTGGCGGGCGTGAGCGGAAAGCCGAGATGACGTTCGATCTCCGCCTTGATCCAGTCGAGGCCCTTGTCGTCGATGGTGTATTTGAAGCGCGCATGCGCACGCTCGACGCGGTCGCCATAGTCGCGCTGCACGGTCATCACCGCATCGACGGTTTCGATCACCTTGGCGGTTTCGACAAAGCCGATCACGTCGGCGAGGCGCGGGTAGGTTTCCGGCGCGCTGTCGGTGCGGCCCATGCCGCCGCCGATCGCGACGTTGAAGCCCGTCAGTTCGCCGTTCTCGACAATGGCGATGAAGCCGAGATCCTGCGAATAGACATCGATGTCGTTGCTTGGCGGAATCGCAAAACCGATCTTGAATTTGCGCGGCATGTAGGTCCGTCCATAAAACGGCTCCTCATTGGTCGCGTTGGGATCGCGCTCCTCCTCGTACCAGATCTCGCGATAGGCGCCGGTCTTGTGAATCGCATGGTCGCTGGCACGCTTCGCCAGTGCATAGATCTCGCCATGGACACGGGAGAGCTGCGGATTGACGGTCGCCATCACGCCGCGGGAATCGTCGCCGCACGCCGCCTTGGTGTCGAGCAATACTTCACGCAACCCTTTGATCACGGCGCGCAGGTGCTGTTTCGGCACGCGATGCAGCTGGAAAGTCTGGCGCGTGGTCAGGCGTAGCGTCTCGCCGCCATAGGCGCGGCCGAGCTCGTCGAGCTTGAGCCATTGTGAGGGACTGCAGACGCCGCCGGGCAGGCGCACGCGCGCCATGAAGCCATAGGCCGGCTCGAGCTTCTGATGACGGCGCTCGTCGCGGATGTCGCGGTCGTCCTGCTGATAGATGCCGTGAAACTTCATTAGCTTGTTGTCGCTCGGCAGGACGGCGCCGGTGAGCGGATCGGCAAGGCTCGCAGCGATGGTGCCGCGAAGCTGATCGCTGTTGGCTTTCAGCGTCTCGTCGGGGCCAAGTCTGTCGAGCGGCTGCGAGCGGTCGCGGCTGCAATCGGGCTGTTTGGTGGTATCCGGCATGATCGGCCTCAATAAACATCCAGTTGATAGCGATGGTCGCGCTGCAAGCCGCTGAGATAGTCGTGGGCGGCTTCGCGATCGAGGCCGCCTTGGCGCTCGACGATCTCAGTCAGTGCGGCATGCACGTCGGGTGCGAGATGGGTGGCATCGCCGCAGACATAAAGATGGGCGCCCTCCTCAAGCCAGGCGTAGACATCGCGGCCCTGTTCGCGCAGGCGGTCCTGCACATAGATTTTCTGCGCGCCGTCGCGCGAGAACGCGACGTCCATGCGGCTGAGCACGCCATCCTTGAGATAGTCCTGCCATTCGATCTGATAGAGGAAGTCACTACGGAAATTGCGTTCGCCGAACACCAGCCAGGAGCGGCCATCGGCGCCCCGCGCCTCGCGTTCCTGCAAAAAGGCGCGATAGGGCGCGACGCCGGTGCCGGCGCCGATCATGATGATCGGCGTGTCGTCCTCGGGCAGGCGGAAATGCGAGTTGGTCTGGATGTACACCGGCAACGTGGAGTCAGGCTCGGCCCGCTGGGCCAGCTGACCGGAGGCGACGCCCATGCGCGGCAGGCCATTGAGATCGTAGCGCACGGTGCTGACGGTGAGGTGAGCTTCCTCGGGAGAGGCCGCGAGGCTGGACGCGATCGAATAGAGCCGGGGCTGCAGCGGCCGCAGGCCGGCGACGAAGGTCTGGGCATCGATGCCGGGCGCGCCGAAGCGGCTGACAATGTCGAGCACGTGGTTGTTGCGCAGGAACGCGGTGCGAGCCTCGGCCTGATCGGCGCCGCGCAGGCCCTGCAATTCCTTTGCGCCGGTGATGTCGGCCCAGTGCTCGATGAAGCGCGGCGTCGCGGCGGTAACCTCGAAGGCGGAGGTCAACGCCTCGCACAGAGAAGTGGTGTGCTGCTTGACCGTGACCGGTGCATCGGCCGACAGCGCCAGCCGCTCGAGCAGCGCATCGACCACGGCGGGATCGTTCTGCGCCACCACGCCGAGCGCGTCGCCTGGTTCATAAACGAGGCCGGACTCGGCCAGCGACAATTCAATGTGGCGGGTTTCCTTGGTGGAGCCGCGTCCGGTCAGCACGATGTTGTCGATCACCGTGGCGGTGAAGGGATTTTTTTTGTCATACGCGATCCCCGCCGGTGCGGGCGCGGCTGCCACTTGCGCAGGCGTGGTGGTGGCGAGTTCGGGTTGCAGGGTCGGCTCGGGCGCGAGCCGCTTGACGATGCCGGCGATCCAGCTCGGCGCGACCTCTTCATAATCGACATCGCAATCGACGCGCGGCTCGATACGTTGCGCGCCAAGTTCCTCGAAGCGCTGGTCGAGCCGCTTGCCGGCGCCGCAATATTGCTCGTAGGTGGAATCGCCGAGCGCAAGCACCGCGAAACGCAGGTTCAGCAGTTTCGGTGCCTTGCGGCCTTCGATGAATTCAAAGAACGACTTGGCCGACTGCGGCGGATCGCCTTCGCCATGGGTGCTGGCGATCAGCAGCACGTCCTGCTCGTCCTTGAGCTTGCGGGTCTTGTAGGCGGCGACGTCGCAGACGATGGGATCGAGGCCCTTCTCGCGGGCCGCCTCCGCCAGCGTCTTGGCAAGGCCGGCGCTGTTGCCGGTTTCGGTGGCGTAGAGAATGGTCAGCGTGCGGGCAGTGACGGGAAGCGCGGCCGGCGCCGTAGTGGCCACATCCGGCACCGGCGAGGAGCGGACCACATCGTCGCTGGTTTGCGTCGAATGATTGAGGCCGGCGAAATAGCCGCTCAGCCACAAGGCCTGCCCCGGCTTCAGCGACGTGGCGAGCGTGCTGATCTGCTCCCATTGTTCGATGGTCAGGCCGGGACCCGCAAATTCGAGCTTGCTCATCGTGTTCGTGTCCGTGCTGCGAAAACCTCGCGCCGGTCGGGTCGCGCAGGTTCCGCAAAGGCCGTGAAAGGCGCGGCCACCATCTGCGTCAACGGCCGTCGGCGGCGTTGGGTGCAGGAGAGAAGTCATTGATATAGCGGGTAAATGCGCATTTTTAGCCGAGTTCGGCAAATAAGATGGTTTTGCCAAAAAGCCGCGCACGCGCGCAGGTTTTGTCCTGCGCGCGTCAGGAAGCGGAGCCAAAAATTACGGACCCGTTCCGGTCGTTGAAATGGGCATCGTGCACCGATCGCCGCTCAGTAACCCGAAGCGGTCGCGCCGCGCGTGCGCGGATCGGGCGCGCCGAGCCAGCCGCGCGCGCTCGCGGCGATCGAATTGGCCGAGGTCTGGCCGAGCGGGGTTGCGATGTGGTGGCCGCGCTTGCGCAGGGCGTCGAGGATCGCGTCGGAAAATCCGGCTTCGACCCGTACCTCGTCCGGCCGCCATTGATGATGCAGCCGCGGCGCGGCCACCGCCTGTGCGACATCCATCCGGTGGTCGAGCACGTTGACGATCACCTGCAGCACGGTGGAGATGATGCGGCTGCCGCCGGGCGAACCGGTGACCAGCACCACCCTGCCGTTCTTCAAAACGATGGTCGGCGTCATCGACGACAGCGGCCGTTTGCCCGGGCCGGGCAGGTTGGCCTCAAAACCGACCAGACCATAGGCGTTCGATGCGCCCGGCGCGGCGGTGAAATCGTCGAGCTCGTTGTTGAGCAACACGCCGGTGCCTTCGGCGACAAGGCCGACGCCGTAACTGAAATTGAGCGTGTAGGTGTTGCTGACGGCGTTGCCGTCACGATCGACCACCGAGTAGTGCGTGGTGTTGGTGCCCTCGTGCTGTGGCGCGCCCGAGAACAGCGCGGCCCACGGCGTCGCGTTGGCGGGATCGATGCTGGCCCGCTGTTTCGCGGCATAATCTTTCGAGAGCAGTTGCGTCACCGGCGCGTTGACGAAGGCCGGATCGCCGAGATAGCGCGCGCGATCGGCATAGCCGCGCTTCATCGCTTCGATCAGAAGATGCAGCGTGTCGACGGAACGCGGCGGCATCTGGCGCAGCTTGAACCCTTCGAGAATGTTCAGCGTCTCCAGCAGCACGACGCCGCCGGAGGACGGCAGCGGCATCGAGACGATGTCATAGCCGCGATAGCGGCCCCGCACCGGCGTGCGTTCGACTGGCTTGTAGGCTTTCAGATCGTCTGCCGTGATCAGGCCGCCGGCCGCGCGGATGCCGGCGGACAGCCGTTCGGCGATCTCGCCTTCATAGAAGCCGCGCGGACCTTGCGCCGCGATCGCCTCCAGCGTGGCGGCCAGATCGCTCTGGATCAGCCGGTCGCCTTCGCGCAGCGCACTGCCGTCGGGACGGGAGAAGATCTTGCGGCTTGTCTCCCAGCGCGCCAGCCGCTTGTGCCAGCCCGGCAGCGTGTCGGCGATATCGTCGCTGACGATGAAGCCGTCGCGCGCCAGCGTGATGGCGGGTGCGAGCAGTTCGCGCAGCGTGAATTTCCCCGAGCCGTATTTCTCCAGCGCCAGCGCAAGCCCCGCCACGGTGCCGGGCACGCCGATGCCGAGCGCCTGATCGCGCGACTTCGCGGCGTCCGGCTTGCCGTCGGCGCCAAGGAACATCTCGCGCGTCGCGGCGGCGGGCGCGGTCTCGCGGTAGTCCAGCGCGATGTCGCGTCTGGTTTTGGCGAGGTGGATCACCATGAAGCCGCCGCCGCCGATATTGCCGGCGCGCGGATAGGTCACCGCCATGGCAAAACCGGTGGCTACCGCGGCGTCGATGGCGTTGCCGCCGCGCCTGAGAATGCCCGCGCCGATGTCCGCCGCGAGCTTCTCCTGCGCCACCACCATGCCGTGCCGGGCGGCGACCGGCGCGATGGTTTCAAGTCTGGGCGGCGCGTAGGGCGTTGCGCGGAAGTCCTGCGCCACAGCGCCATGAAGGCCGATCAGGCCGGCGACCACGATCAGAAGCGCGCGCATCGTGCCCGATCGTCTCATCGGCTGCTCCGGACCATCGAATGGGGTGTCAAATTCCGTTCGCCCAAATTCGTTCGCTCTTGTGGGATTGTTCTATAAGCGGATACCAAGCATCAGGCTATCTGCTCCCGTGATTGGGCGAGAATGAGAATGACGTCGAACCTGGCACATGACCTTGTCGTGAACGAGCCGGCCGAAGCGGTGCAGAGTGCCTATCCGCCACGCTCGGCCGTGATCGGCTGGGTGCTGTTCGACTGGGCGGCGCAGCCTTATTTCACGCTGATCACGACCTTCGTGTTCGCGCCGTATTTCGCGACCCATGTCGCGCCCGATCCGGCCACCGGACAATCGCTGTGGGGGTTCGCAACGGCGGCGGCCGGGCTGATCATTGCATTGCTCTCGCCGGTGCTGGGCGCCATCGCCGACGCCGGCGGGAGGCGCAAGCCGTGGATCGCGGCGTTCGGCACGCTGCTGGTGATCGGTTCCACGCTGCTGTGGCTCGGCCGGCCCGGCGATCCCAATATCATTCTGCCGGTGTTGCTGGCGTTCGGCCTCGCCACTATCGGCGCGGAATTCGCCACGGTGTTCAACAACGCGATGATGCCGACACTGGTGCCGCCGGAAAAGCTCGGCCGTCTGTCGGGCACCGGCTGGGCCACCGGTTATATCGGCGGCATCGTCAGTCTCGTTCTGGTGCTGGGTTTTCTCGCCGCCAATGTCGAGACCGACAAGACCTTGCTCGGCTTCTCGCCGTTGTTCGGTCTCGACCCGGCCACGCATCAGGGCGACCGCATCACCGGGCCACTGACCGGTCTGTGGTTCGTCATCTTCGTGCTCCCGATGTTCTTGCTGACGCCGGATCACGCCGCCAAGACGCCTGCGCTCGGCGCGGTGCGCGAGGGCCTGCGCGAATTGCGCGAGACTCTGGCATCGCTGCCGCGGCGTCCGGTGATGGCGACGTTCCTGATCGCCAACATGGTCTATACCGATGCGCTGATCGCGCTGTTCGCGTTCGGCGGCATCTATGCCGCCGGCACGTTCGGCTGGCAGACCATCCAGATCGGCAGTTTCGGCATTCTGCTCGCCTGTTCCGGCACGATCGGCGCATGGCTCGGCGGCAAGCTTGACGATCGCTTCGGCCCGAAGACGGTGATTACCGGCAGCATGCTGATCCTGCTCACTGCGATCATTCTCATTCTGTCGATCGACCGCGAGACCCTGCTGTTCGTCATCAAGGTCGCGCCGCCGGAGCCGGGCGAAGGGTTGTTCGCCGCGCCAGCCGAGCAGGCTTATCTGGCGCTCGGTTTCTTCATCGGCCTTGCCGCCGGTCCGTTGCAGGCGGCGTCGCGTACGCTGCTGGTGCGCCTCGCGCCGCGCGAGCGCATCACGCAATATTTCGGCCTGTTCGCGCTCTCGGGCAAGGTGACGTCGTTCCTTGCGCCGCTGGTGGTCGGCATCGTCACCGCGCTCACATCCAGCCAGAAGGCCGGCATGGCGATGCTGATCGTCTTCTTCCTTGCCGGCCTGATGTTGCTGTCGCGGGTGCAGGACCCGACACGCCGCGGAAAGAGCGGTCTTTAGTGCTTGAAGTGCCGCGTGCCGGTGAACACCATGGCGATGCCATGCTGGTTCGCCGCCGCGATCACTTCCTCGTCGCGCACTGATCCGCCAGGCTGGATCACCGCGGTCGCGCCGGCCTCGATCGCGACCAGCAGGCCATCGGCGAACGGGAAGAACGCATCGGAGGCGACCACCGAGCCCTTGGTCATCGGCGTAGCGAGCTTGAGTTCGGCGGCCGCATCCTGCGCCTTGCGCGCGGCAATGCGCGCCGAATCGACCCGGCTCATCTGCCCGGCGCCGATGCCGACGGTGGCGAGATCTTTCGCATAGACAATGGTGTTCGACTTGACGTGCTTGGCGACGCGGAAGGCAAAGCGCAGGTCCGCAAGCTCTTTCTCGCTCGGCGCGCGCTGTGTCACCGTCTTCAGCGTCATGTCGTCGACCACGGCATTGTCGCGGCTCTGCACCAGAAAACCGCCGGCCACGGTCTTTGCGGTGAGGCCTCGCGCGCGCGGGTCCGGCAAGCCGCCGGCCAGCAGCAGGCGCAGGTTCTTCTTCGCCGCGACGATCGCGATGGCTTCGTCGGTGGCGTCGGGTGCGATGATCACCTCGGTGAAGATCTCGGTGATGGCGCGTGCCGCGTTCGCATCGAGCGTGCGGTTGAGCGCGACGATGCCGCCGAATGCCGAGGTCGAATCGCAGGCCAGCGCCTTGCGATAGGCCGAGGCCAGATCGGGACCTTCGGCCACGCCGCAGGGATTGGCGTGCTTGACGATGACGCAGGCGGCGGTGCGCGCGGCGTCGAACTCGCCGATGCATTCATAAGCGGCGTCGGTGTCGTTGATGTTGTTGTAGGAGAGCTGCTTGCCCTGCACCTGCCGCGCGGTGGCAACGCCCGGCCGCTGCTCGGCGGTGATATAGAACGCCGCGCTTTGGTGCGGGTTCTCGCCATAGCGCAGCGCCTCGCTGAGGCGGCCGCCGATGGCGCGGAAATCCGGCGTCGTAATCTTGAGGCGGTCCGCGAACCAGTTGGAGATCGCCGCGTCATAGGCGGCGGTGCGGGCATAGGCTTTCGCCGCAAGACGCTTGCGCAGCGCCAGCGTGGTGGCGCCGCCGTTTGCCGCGAGTTCATCGAGCACGGCCTGATAGTCGGCGGGCTCGACCACCACGGCGACGTCGTCATGATTCTTCGCCGCGGCGCGAATCATCGCCGGCCCGCCAATGTCGATGTTCTCGATGCAGTCTTCCTCGCTGGCGCCTTTGTTCACGGTCGCCTCGAACGGATAGAGGTTGACCACCAGCAGGTCGATCGGCGCGATGCCGTGATCCTTCATCGATTTGGCGTGTTCGGCGTTGTCGCGGATCGCCAGCAGGCCGCCATGCACCTTGGGGTGCAGGGTCTTGACCCGTCCGTCCATCATTTCCGGAAAACCGGTGAGTTCGGAGACGTCCTTCACCTTGAGCCCGGCTTCGGCGATCGCCTTGGCGGTGCCGCCGGTGGAAACGAGGTCGATGCCGTGGCCGGCGAGGGCGCGGGCGAAGTCGATCAGGCCGGTCTTGTCGGAAACGGAAAGCAGTGCGCGGGTGACGCGGCGCGGAGCAAGGGTCATGAAGGCAGTCCGGTTGTGAGAGGCCTACGCGCTAGCACGAATTGCCGCCGCGCAAAACCGGACAGTTGACTTAAAAACACCATCCCGAACGGTATGAAACGCCTTTCGCGAAAGATCGTGCGGGATCACGAAGCTAAAGCGGCAATTCCGGCTCGCGCCGCGCCTCGCGCCGGGCAGCGGTGACCGAGGGCGAGGCCGTGGAGCGGGAAAAGCTCCAGCGGATGGTGGCGACCTGCCGGGCCTGCTGGCGGATCACGATCTGCGAGGTGCGGCGCGGGCCGTCGAAGCCGGCAAGAAAGACGCTGTCTTCAAGCTCCACCTTTTCCTCTGGCGCCTCGAAGGTCCAGACCTCGCGGTTCGGCAGCACCAGCATCACGCCATGGCCGTCGCTGAGCCGGCTTGCTTTGATCGCGGGATGCAGATGAAAACGCAGCGCGTAGTCGTCGGCGCCGCGAAACGCCGCCCCGTGGACCTTGGCGAGGGTATCCTCGCCGTCGAGCCGGGTGCCGTCGTTTGAGAGCATCAGGATTCGCCGGTGGGTGACGTTGAACGGCTTGAGATAGCCGTCATGCGACGCGGTCAGGATCATGCCGTCCGCAGTCGCCTCGCGGTAGGACTCGACATGTTTGGGCCCGCCGACGATCGGCGCGCCCTGCAGCAGCTTCTTCACCGCCGACAGTTCGACGAACTGGCACGACGATGTTTCATCGTAAGTGAGCGTCGAATGCGCCGCGGTGCTGCGTGCGAAGCCGCGCCAGCTCTCACGGCCGGTCGCGGGAATTCCGCAATTGACCACGATGCGATTGGTGCCGGACGACAGCTCGAAAGCGAGGCAACCGGCATGGGCCTCGTGGCTGACATGCGGGGGCGGCGGCGGGCCGGTATCGACGATCACGGTGCTGGGGCCGGCGTCGAGCCGTTGATAGCCGGTGTGCGGCATATGCGCCATCGGCGTGCCGTGGGCGTCGTCATAGGCGAGCAGCGTCGCCACCACGCCGGACGGCGTCGCGCTCATGCCGTTGAACAGCGCGAAGCTGCCGTCGCCGTGGCGGAAGAAGCGCATCATCGGCATGATGCGATCGACCGCGTTGAGCAGCGCCGGCGGCGGCGCGATGTTGCGCGCGGCGAAGGTCTGGCGCAGCGGCAACAGATCGAGCAGCAATTCGATCAGCGCGCCGGGATTGCGCGAGATGTGCCCGCCGTCGGGCAGGATCTGGCGCTGCAATTCATCGGACAAGCGCCGCGTCGCCCCGCGGATGTGCTTGGCCTGATTGGCGAGGCAGAGCGAGGCATAGCACAGCGCGATCAGCACCTGCAGCCGCGCCACGCCGTCGGGAATGTCGAGCATGGTGTAGCGCAGGTAGCGGATCTCGCGCGTCATGTGGCGCAGGAAGCGGCGGTAGAACCGGCTGTCGGCATCGTTGAGCACCAGCGGCGCCTGCGACAGGAACGAGATCACCCGCCGCGCCAGCACGTCGGGACGGCGGCTGAGC
Organism: Hyphomicrobiales bacterium; assembly: GCA_017305455.1. GTDB lineage: Bacteria > Pseudomonadota > Alphaproteobacteria > Rhizobiales > Xanthobacteraceae > Afipia. The sequence goes on from JAFKKO010000116.1 coordinate 66,216, forward strand.
GGATTGCGGCGGCGCGCGCCCGACAGCCAGTCGTCAAGCAGCGCACGGGCGTTGGCGCGGGTAATTGCCGAATCGGCGGCGCGCAGATGGCGCAGCCAGCCGAAGCCGAGCAGGGCGGCTTCCCAGTCCTCCGAGGGCGGGGCGAGATCGAACACCGAGCGGCCATGGCAGGTGACGATCTTGCCGGCGAAGACGAAGCGGCCGGAATAGATCTCGGCGGCGCGGGTCGCATCGGTGATACGCAGGTCGTGCGGCGCGATCAGCAGGCGGTCGGTGCGGCCGGGCCAGAACCGCGACAGCGCCACTGAATTGCTGCTGGCGCGCGCCATCACGCTGCGCGCGGCGCGGCCCAGCAGAAGTCCGGAGATACGTCTTTGTCCAGCGACCGACACGCGCGCCTTGAGGTGAGAAGGGAATCCTGTCTCATCCTTTTAGTCTGGAAAAGCCGGCAAGGCACTATTTTGGGCCGGACCGTGACCGGCCTGTTGATGGTTCTGGGTTCGCCGTCGAAACGTCACGCCCGGATCAGCCTGGCGGCATAGAAACCGTCGAGGCCGCCGAGCTTTGGGTCGGCATGGGGCAGGAAACAGGGCAAGGTGCGCAGATCGCCGTTGGACGTGATCAGTTCCGACAGGCCGGCGACCTCGCTGGCCTCGATTGGCCGGCGTTTCACGCTCGAATCGGCGTCGAGCAGCGCGGCGATGGCCTGCTCGCCTTCCTCGGGCTCGAGCGAACAGGTGCAGTACACCAGCGTGCCGCCGGGTTTGAGCAGGGACACGCTCTTTTGCAGCAGGCGGCGCTGCAAGGTGGAGAGCGCGCCGATGTCGCTCTCGCTCTTCAACCAGGCTACGTCGGGATGGCGGCGGATGGTGCCGGTAGCGGTACACGGCGCATCGAGCAGGATGGCATCGAACGGTCCGCCCTCCCATTCGGTGGCGTCCGCGACCACGGCGGTCGCCCCGAGTGCAAGACGCGAGAAATTGTCTTTGAGGCGGGCAATGCGCGCCGGCGACCGATCGATCGCGGTGACGCGGGCATCGGCGAGCGCGAGCTGCGCGGTCTTGCCGCCCGGCGCGGCGCACAGATCGGCAACATCCTTGCCGGCGATATCGCCGAGCAGGCGCGCCGGCAGCGCAGCGGCGGCATCCTGCACCCACCATTGGCCTTCGCTGAAGCCGGGCAGCATCGCGACCGATCCCTGCAGCGGTGTGCGGACGGTGCCGAGCGTCAGGACCTCGCCATGCAGCCGGCTCGCCCAGCTTTGCGGATCGGATTTCACCGTGAGATCGAGCGGCGGTTCATGCACGATGGCGGCGGCCATCGCCCGCGCATTGTCCTCGCCGTAATGAGCCACCCAGCGCGCGACCAGCCAGGGCGGCAAGTCCAGCATTTTGTCCGCGGCTTCGGCGATCAGCGGCTGGCCCTCGCGGGCGCAACGCCGCAGCACCGCGTTGACGAGCCCGGCATATTTCGCCGCGCGCCGGTCCGCCTGCACCAGACGCACCGACAGATCGACAGCCGCGTGGTCGGGCACGTCCATCCAGAGAATCTGCGCGGCCCCGATCAGAAGCGCGCTTTGCGCACGCGGCGCGTCGGTCGGGATACCGCGGTCGAGCAGGCGCGACAGCAGATGTCCGAGCATGCCGAGGCGGCGCAGAATGGTGGCGACGAGCCGGCGCATCAGCGCGCGGTCGCGATCCGACAGGGTCTTCAGGCCGGGATGCGCGGCAGCGCCTTCGAGCTGGTCATCGAGCGTCCGGCGCTTGTGCAGAACGCCGTCGAGAATGTCGGCGGCGATCCGACGCGCGGCGAGGCCGGGCACCTCTGGCGGCGGGACGAAACGTGAGGGCTTCATCAGAAACAAACATCCCGGAATGGATAACAAAAAAGCGACGGCGTCGCGGCGAGACTCCGACTCGTGACACGCGAATATGCCAAATGTAAGAATCCGTCTTCCTTGCATGAGGCGATGGAAATGAGCCAGCCGGGATCGATGTTTTTCTGCGTCAATTCACAACCGGCCTGTGGATCGCGATCGCATTCGGTACGATGATCCGGCTTCAAGGAGTGTTTTGCGATGACAGACCATTTGCCGCCTCGGAAATCCGGGCCGGCCGATTCTCCGGCGGGTGCGGCTGCGATCCCGCGCCAGCCGTTGCCGCTGGCGGCACAGCGCGCGCTTGCGGAAGCCGAGGCGCGCCGGGTTGCCGCCCGCGAAAGCGAAGGCCGGCCGCCGGCGAAGGAGATTGCCGGGCCGGAGGGCCCGGAGCCGACCCGCTATGGCGACTGGGAGAAGAAAGGCATCGCTTCGGATTTTTAGTTTTTCCGGGTTTTCGGAAGAACAACCGTAGATTGTGCTTGCCTTCACAAGGGAGTCGGGCTTATCTAGGTATATGTTCCTAGAACAAGCCAGTCATGCCGCTATTTTGCGCGGAGGTGCGTACGGCTTCGGGCGTGCGCCATGGCTGCTCGGCCTGGTGTTTGTCGCCGGTCTTGCGCTCGGCTCGCTGCTGCCCTGGCAGGCGTTTTCGCCCGCGTCCGGGCCCGGTGCGGGAGGGCGTCAAACGCCATCGCCATCCGTCCCCGTGATGATGGACGAGGCGCCGCGTCCCTTGGCGCGACGCGGACCGGATGCCGTTTTGCGCCAGCCGGCCGAGGTGCTGCGCGTGGTTGACGGCGACACCTTCGAGGCGCGGGTCCGGCTCTGGCCGGGACTGGAGATGACGACACGGGTGCGGCTGCGCGGCATCGATGCGCCGGAATTGAAATCGGCCTGCGCGGATGAGTTCGACCGCGCGCAAGTAGCGCGTCAGGCGCTGGAGGCCTTGCTGGCTGAGGGCCCCGTCGCGATCTTCAATATCGGTCCCGACAAATATCACGGCCGGGTCGTTGCCGATGCGCAGACGCCGCGGACGCCGGACGTGTCGGCGGCATTGCTCGCAGCGGGTCACGCGCGGCCCTATCAGGGCGGACGTCGCGGCGGCTGGTGTGCGCTCGCAAGTCGCTAGCGGCGATAAATCCGACCTGAACAAAACGTTTGCGCAGGCCTGTCGCCTGTCAGGCCCGCGATGGTGCGATCAGCGCGGCGTGACCACCACCGGTGTGCCGACCGAGACGCGCTCGTAGAGGTCGGTGATGTCCTGATTATACATCCGCACGCAGCCATAGGAGACATAGCCGCCGACCGAGTTCGGCACGTTGGTGCCGTGAATGGCGTATTCGCCGCCGGCCAGCGTCATCGCCGCCACGCCCATCGGATTGTGCGGCGATCCACCCTCGATCAGATCGGGAATCGAAGGCTTGTCGCGTTTGACTTCCGCGGGCGGTGCCCAGGCCGGATTGCGGTATTTGCCGCTGATCCGGGTGGCGCCGGCCCACTGCTTGCCGGGCTTGCCGACACCGACCGGATAACGCACGGCATGCTGGTCATCGAGAATCAGATAGAGCCGCCGTTCCTTGGTCTTCACCACGATGGTGCCGGGGGCGTAGCCGGCCGGAGAGGCGACGAGATCGGGTCTGGCCTGTGCCGGAGCGTTGAAGGTCGATCCCATCAGCAGCGCCGCGCCGAGCGCGGCCATCCATTTTCCCGACATCCTGGTCTCCAGCAATTTTCTGTATCGCCGGCGCTTCTCGCATCAGGCGTGCGAAGCGGCGCGGCGGCGGCCCCTAGAAAGAAAATTACCGCGGCCAAGTAAAGGACCGGAAAACAACAGTCGGGACCAAACTGGCCCGCAAATGAAAGATGCGGCTAACAATCGTGTGATTGTCGCCGCATCGGTGTTTTCGGGTGGCGGGGCTCGCTTGTCGCGAGACCCCGGGAATCGGGCCGCTCAGGCCTGCACGGTCTTGCGGTTCTGCCGGTTGCTGACGAGGTCGTTGACCACGCCCGGATCGGCCAGCGTCGTGGTGTCGCCGAGGCTGGAGGGCTCGTCCTCGGCGATCTTGCGCAGGATGCGGCGCATGATCTTGCCGGAACGGGTTTTCGGCAGACCGGGGGCGAACTGGATCAGATCCGGCGAGGCGATCGGGCCGATGTCCTTGCGGACCCAGGCCACCAGCTCCTTGCGCAGCTCCTCGGTCGGCTCGATGCCGGCCATCAAAGTGACATAGGCATAGATGCCCTGGCCCTTGATGTCGTGCGGATAGCCGACCACGGCGGCCTCCGAGACCTTCTCATGCGCGACCAGCGAGCTTTCGACCTCGGCGGTGCCCATGCGGTGGCCGGAGACGTTGATGACGTCATCGACGCGGCCGGTGATCCAGTAATAGCCGTCGGCGTCGCGGCGGCAGCCGTCGCCCGAGAAATACTTGCCCTTGTAGGTCGAGAAGTAGGTCTGCTCGAAGCGCTCGTGATCGCCATAGACGGTGCGGATCTGCGCCGGCCAGGAGCGGGCGATGCACAGATTGCCGCCGCCCTCGCCGACGATTTCCTTGCCGTCGGCGTCGACGATCTGCGGCACCACGCCGAAGAACGGCAGCGTCGCCGAGCCCGGCTTCTGCGCGATCGCACCCGGCAGCGGCGAGATCATGATGCCGCCGGTCTCGGTCTGCCACCAGGTGTCGACCACCGGGCAGCGGTTCTCGCCGACCACGCGGTGATACCATTCCCAGGCTTCCGGATTGATCGGCTCGCCCACCGAGCCGAGCAGGCGCAGCGATTTGCGCGAGGTCTTCTTCACCGGCTCGTCGCCGGCCTGCATCAGCGCGCGGATCGCGGTCGGTGCGGTGTAGAAGATGTTGACCTTGTGCTTGTCGATCACGTTCCAGAAGCGCGAATTGTCCGGATAGTTCGGCACGCCCTCGAACATCAGCGTGGTGGCGCCGTTGCACAGCGGCCCGTAGAGAATGTAGCTGTGGCCGGTGACCCAGCCGACGTCGGCGGTGCACCAGTAGATGTCGCCGTCGTGATAGTCGAAGACGTATTGGTGCGTCATCGACACGAAGACGAGATAGCCGGCCGTGGAGTGCAGCACGCCCTTCGGCTTGCCGGTGGAGCCCGAGGTGTAGAGAATGAACAGCGGGTCTTCCGCGTTCATCGGCTCGCACGGGCAGTTGTTGTCAACCACGGCGGCGGCTTCGTGATACCAGACGTCGCGCTTGGGATCCATGTTGACCGCGCCGCCGGTGTGCTTGACCACGATCACCCAGTCGACCTCGCCGTTCACCTTCTCGATCGCAGCATCGACGTTGGCCTTCATCGCGATGGTGCGGCCGCCGCGCAGGCCCTCGTCGGAGGTGATGATGACGCGCGAATCGCAGTCGCGCAGGCGGCCGGCGATCGAGTCGGGCGAGAAGCCGCCGAACACCACCGAATGGATCGCGCCGATGCGCGCACAGGCCAGGATGGCATAGGCCGCTTCCGGAATCATCGGCAGATAGATGGTGACGCGATCGCCTTTCTTGACGTTGCGCAGCCGCAGGATGTTGGCCATCTTGCAGACTTCGTCATGCAGCTCGCGATAGGTGATGTGGCGCGATTTCGACGGATCGTCACCTTCCCAGATGATCGCGGTCTGGTCGCCGCGCGTTGCCATATGCCGGTCGATGCAGTTGTAGGCTGCGTTGAGAACGCCGTCCTCGAACCATTTGATCGAGACCTTGCCGAGCTCGAATGAGGAATTCTCGACCTTGGTGAAGGGCTTGATCCAGTCGACACGCTTGGCTTGTTCGGCCCAGAACGCGGTCGGGTCTTTCACCGAGCGGTCGTACATCTCGCGGTATTTCGCGGCGTCGACATAAGCGCGCTGGGCCCACTCGGATGTGACCTCGTAAGTCTTGTCGGACATCTTTTTCCTCCACACAACCACCGCGCCGGGAAACTTTTCGGCGCCTTATATTTATTGGGCCGGATTATGCGCTTGTGCGGGGGGCGCCGACAAGGCGCATTCCTTAGGACTTTTGTCGGACCGATTTAAAAAACCGATTTCTGGATCGCGAACGGCTGCATGTCAGGCAGGGTTTGCCGTGGTCTCGCCGGGCGCCAGCATCCAGATCGAGGTCCGTTTGACTGCGGCATCCTCGATGTCGCGCAGCACCGGCACATCGTATTCCGCGATCCGGCGCAGTTTGTTCTGGGGCAAATAGCTGCGACCCGGATCGCCGATCAAAATTGTCGCACCCGCGGCGAACTGGCGCCGTAGAAAGTCGAACGCGCGCGCGGCGGTGTCGCGCTCGTAGAAAATGTCGCCGGCAAGGACTACGTCCCAGCGCTGACTGGTCGGCACAGTGAGAAGATCCGTATCGATCAGCGACACGCTGACATTGTTCTGTTGGGCATTGAGTTCGGCCGCCGCCCGCGCGAAGGCGTCGATGTCGGCGACGGCGGCCTGCGCCGCGCCGGCCTTCAGCGCGGCGATGGCGACAAGGCCGGAGCCGCTGGCGAGATCGAGCACGCTCTTGCCGCGCACCAGATGCGGATGATCGAGCAGATGGCGGCCGAGCGCCTGGCCGCCCGCCCAGGCGAAGGCCCAGAATGGCGGCGGCAGGCCGCTTTCGCCGATCTCCTGTTCGGTCTTATGCCAGAGCGGCACCGCCTCATCGGCAAGGTGCAGCACGATCTCCGGCACCAGCGGCACCGGATGCAGCCGCGTGTTGGCGCGGATGAAGGCGGCTTTGTCGGGAATGGAGGAGTATTCGGAGCTCAATCGTCCAACCCTCGATGTCGTCCCGGCGCAGGCCGGGACCCATAACTCCGGCTGTCAGAAGGCCTGCGAGATCGAAGTCCGTTTGTTTTATCGCGTATTTGCAAAATGAGGGAACGGCAGAGAGTCCGGGTCCCGGCCTGCGCCGGGACGACGAGGGATTGAGGACTCACACCCCGCCCATCTTGCAGACCAGCTTCCAATGCGCCGGCGTCACGCTCTGCACCGACAGGCGCGAATATTTCAGCAGTTCCATATCGGCGAGTTTGTCTTCCGTTTTCACCGTCGCCAGCGTCACCGGCGTCTTCAGCGGCTTCACCGCCTTGATATCGACGCAGACGAATTTGCCGGTGGTGTCGGTCGGATCGGGATAATGCTCGCGGATGATCTCGGCGATGCCGACGATCTCCTTGCCCTCGTTGGAGTGGTAGTAGAAGGCGAGATCGCCCTTCTTCATTTTCATCATGTTGAGCTTGGCGGTGTGGTTGCGCACCCCGGTCCAGGCCTCGCCCTTCGCGCCCCTGGCGACCTGCTGTTCCCACGACCACACCGAGGGCTCTGATTTCACCAGCCAGTATTGCATGATCAGTCTTATCCTTCCGCCTTGAACGGCCGCGTCAGCAGCGTCTCGATCGCCTCGTTGACGGTCAGCGCGCCGCCGAGCACCGCAGCCACCGCCCGCGCCACCGGCATGTCGATATTTTTCTGCTCGGCCATCTCCACCAGCACCGGCGCGGTGAACTCGCCCTCGCTGAGAATTTCGCGCGAGGGTTTGTCGCCGCGCCCCAGCGCGAGGCCGTAGGAGAAATTGCGCGACTGCGCGCTGGAGCAGGTCAGGATCAGGTCGCCGAGACCCGACAGTCCGGCGATGGTTTCGCTGCGCGCGCCGCAGGCGAGGCCGAAGCGCATCAGTTCGGCGAAGCCGCGCGTCGTCAGCGCCGCCAGCGCGGACGCGCCAAGTTCCTTGCCGACCACGATGCCGGCGGCGATCGCCAGCACGTTCTTGGCCGCGCCGCCGATCTCGACGCCGCGCACATCGGTCGAGTGATAGGGGCGGAAGGTCGCCGAACCCAGCGCATGCACCAGCGCGGTCGCGAGCGCGGCGTCATGCGCCGCGAGCGTGACGGCTGTGGGCAGGCCGCGCGCGACATCGCTGGCGAAGCTTGGCCCCGACAGGATCGCGGGCCGGGCGTTCGGCATCACCTCGCCGACGATCTCGGTCATGAATCGGTGCGTGCCGCGTTCGATGCCCTTGGCGCACACCACCACCGGCGTGTCCTTCGCCAGATGCGGCGCCAGCGCCAGCGCCGCGCCGCGCAGGCTCTGCGCGGGTGTCACCAGCAGAACGACATCGGCTTCGGCGCTGGCGGCAAGATCTGCGGTGACCGCGATGGATGGTTCAACACGCAAGCCGGCAAGGCGCGGCGCTTCGCGTGTCGCCGCGATGGTTTCGGCGATGCGCGGATCGCGGGCGTAAAGCGTCACCTTGCGCCCGGCGCGCGCCGCCGCATTGGCGAGGGCCGTGCCCCATGCGCCCGCACCGATCACCGTGATGTTGTGCAACGCCATTATTTTTCCCTGCTAGTGCCGCGCGCGGGTATTGAGGAGTTCGGCCGGTGTCGCCGCGTCCTGATCGAGCTTCCAGCGTGCGCGGGGCGGCGCGTCCATCTGATCGACCAGGCCGAGCGCGAGGCGCTCGGCGCCGGCCCATGCGATCATCGCGCCATTGTCGGTGCACAGTTGCGGCGGCGGCACGATCAATGTGGTCTGCGCCTTGGTTGCGACATCCTGCAGCGCGTTGCGGATCGCAAGATTGGCGGCGACGCCGCCGGCAGCGACCAGCGCGTGTGGCGCGCCGAACTGCTCGCGAAACAGTTTCAATCCGACCGCGATCCGGTCGGCGACCGATTCCAGCACCGCGGCCTGAAAACTCGCACACAGATCGTCGAGATCCTGCGGCTCCAGCGGCATCAGCCGCTGCGCCTCGTTGCGCACCGCGGTCTTCAATCCCGACAGCGAGAAATTCGCGTCGGGTCGGCCGAGCATCGGGCGCGGAAAAGTGAAACGGGTCGGATCGCCGTTCTGCGCGGCGCGCTCCACCTGTGGTCCGCCGGGATAGGGCAGGCCGAGCATCTTCGCCACCTTGTCGAAGGCTTCGCCCACCGCGTCATCGACGGTGGTGCCGAGACGGACATAGTCGCCGACGCCGAGCACGGCGACGATCTGGGTGTGGCCGCCGGAGGCGAGGAACAGGCAATAGGGGAACGCCAGCGCCGCGGTGAGTCGCGGCGTCAAGGCGTGAGCCTCGAGATGATTGACCGCGATCAACGGCGTCGCATGCACCATCGCGATCGCCTTGGCGGTGGTCAGTCCGACGATGACACCGCCGATCAGGCCGGGACCAGCGGCGGCCGCGACGCCGGAGAGTTGCGAGAAATCGACGCCGGCTTCTTTCATTGCGGCCGCGATAATGCCGTCCAGCATGTCGACATGGGCGCGCGCGGCGATCTCCGGCACCACGCCGCCGAACGGCGCGTGCTCGTCGATCTGCGAGCGCACGATGTTGGACAGAATCCGGCCGCTGCCATCGGCCAGGCGCTCGACCACGGCGGCGGCGGTCTCGTCGCAGGTGGTCTCGATGCCCAGCACCAGAGTGGAAGTGTCTTGCGCCAAATCGATGCTCTGTTGTTCTGTTTACAGCGTCTGCGATGGCGTAGCATGAGCACGCGCGGGGCAAAAGTGGGTTCCGAAATCGCGCGGACCGGACCATTCCGTCTCGCATGCCGCGCCGTTCTGTGCCACAACCGCGCCGATGTTGCGGCCGGAGGGAAGTCAATGGCAGTTTTCGTGACGCGGCCCGGTCCGGACGGTGCCAGAACGGCGGCGGCACTGCGCGCCAAGGGTTACCGGACGCTGGTGTCGCCGGCGCTGTGCTTCGAGCCGCAGCCTTATCATGATGACGAGACGGACTACGACGCGGTGATCGTCACCAGCGCCAATGCGCTGCGTGCGCTCGCCGACGAGCCGGCGCTGGCGCGATTGCGCAAGCTGAAACTATTCGCGGTCGGCGGCGCCTCGGCCGAAGCTGCGCGGCAGCACGGCTTTACCAAGATTGCCAGCGCCGAAGGTGACGGTGCCTCGCTGCGCGATCTCATCGTCAGGACGATGAAAAAAAAAGGCACGCTGTGCTATCTCGCCGGCGCCGATCTGTCCCGTGACCTCGTTGGCGAACTGCGCGAGCGCGGCTTCACCGTGGTCAAGCATGTGACCTATCGCATGACGCCGGTGGACCGGCTGCCGGACGAGGCCATCGCCAGCATCAATGCGCAGGAAGTCGAGGCGGTGCTGCATTACTCCCGGCGCAGTGCGCGGGCCTTCCTCGGCGCGGCGCAATCTTCGGGCGTCGAGATTCTGGCGCTGGCATTGCCGCATTGCTGCATCTCCCCGGCGGTCGGCGCGACGCTGCACGAGGCGGGCGCGAGCCGCGTGGTGGTGGCGCAGACGCCGGATGAAGATGCTATGTTCGATGCGCTGGACCGGACGTTGAAACCATCGTCGCGGTGAAGCAGGCCGAGAGAATCTGCTAAGTGTTGATCCGGCGCAGATCGGAACAGGTCGGCAGGAGTATAGTTATGGACGATGACAAACCCGGTGACAGCAACAACGATATGCCGCCGGGCTCGTCGTCTGGCCGCCGCAAGCGGCTTGGGCCGACCATCGATCTTGAGGCCACCGACATTTCCGAAACAACTATTGCAGAAGCGACCGAACCCGCCGCCGCGCCGGAGGACACCACTGCGCCGCCGCCCGAGAGCGGGACGTTGCCGGATGCCGAACAGCCGCGCTCGGGCTCGCGCGCCGCATCGCTGCTGCTGTCGGCATTGACCGGCGCGGCGACCGCGGCGCTGCTGGTGGGGGGCGCGTATGTTGGCGGCTGGCTCGACGGGCCGGAGCGCACGGTGCAGGTTCCGGTGCCGGACACCGGCGCGACGCAGGCTTTGGCTTCGCGCCTCGATCGTCTTGAATCCAACACGGCGAATGCGGCCAAGGCCCCCGCTGCCGCCACGTCAGATCCGGCATTGACTGCACGCCTGGCCGCGCTGGAATCCACGCTCGGCAAGCTGCGCGGCGATCTCGATAAAACCCGCGCGCAAAATGAAGAGACGCGCACACGGCTCGAAGCCTTCGCCGCCGCGCCGCGCGAGATTGTGGCGGCACCGGCTCCCGCGCCGGATTTGTCGGGCATCGAGCAGCGCCTCGCACAACTCGATCGCGCCACCGCCGCGTTGAAGGCGGAAATCCCCTCGCGGGCTGCGTCGCAGGCCGGCGAGAAGGCGTGGTCGCGTGTCGCCGCCGCGACCTGGCTCGATCAGGCCGCGCGTCAGGGCGTGCCGTTCGCCGAGGCGCTGACCGCGGCGAAGTCGCTCGCTGACGATCCGGCGACACTGGCTCCGCTCGAGCCGTTTGCTGCGCAGGGCGTGCCGACGGCGAAGATGCTCAGTCGTGATCTGCTGGCGTTGCTGCCTGCGCTTGCGCCCAAGATCGATGCAAAGACGAAGGACGCGCCCGCGCCGGCCGCGACCGCCGGCAACATTCTCGACCGTTTGCAGCACAGCGCGGCGAGTCTCGTCCGCGTCCACCGTGTTGACGATGCCGCGTCCGAGCGCGCCGCGCTGCTCGCGCGAGTCTCCGCGCTGGCGCAGCGCGACGATATCGTCGAGGCGCGGCGTGTGCTGATGACATTGCCGGAAGGCGAACGAGCCGGCCTGCGTGACTGGTTCGCGAAAATGGATGCGCGCGATGCGGCGCTCGCCGCCGCGCATGGTTTCGCGCAGGCGGCCATGGCATCGCTCGCGCAGACGACATCCCCGCGATCCTCGCAATAGCCATCAGAACGACAGGTCGGATCATGCTTCGGATCGTATTCTTTCTGGCCTTGATCGCGGCGGTGGCGCTCGGCGCCACCTGGATCGCGGAGCAGGGCGGAGGCATCGCGCTGTCATGGGGCGTGTGGCGGGTCGAGACCTCGCTGCCGGTTTTCATTCTGGTGTTCGTGATCGCGCTGGCCGTGGCGATGCTGGCGTGGACGATCCTGCGCGGGATCTGGCGCACGCCGGCGCGGCTTTCGCAGTTTCGGCAGCGTCGCCGCGAGGGGCGCGGGCGCGACGCCATCACCAGCGGCCTGATCGCGGTCGGCACCGGTGATTATTTCGCCGCGCGCCGTCATGCCGGCGTGGCGCGGCGATTGGCGCATCACGATCCGCTGACGCTGCTGCTGAATGCGCAGACTGCGCAGCTCGACGGCGATCGCCAGGGTGCGCAGCGGGCCTTCCGCGCGATGGCGGAACGCGACGATACGCGGCTGCTCGGCCTGCGCGGCCTGTTCATCGAGGCGCAGCGCAACGACGATCCCTATACCGCCGTCGCGATGGCGGAAGAGGCGCTGAAGATCGCGCCGGCGTCGCCCTGGGCGTCGCAGGCGGTGCTTGGATTCCGCTGCGCCAAAGGCGATTGGGACGGCGCGCTCGCGATTCTGGAGAACAATTTCGCCGCCGGTCTGATCGATCCCGAACCCTATCGCCGCCAGCGCGGCGTGCTGCTGACGGCGCGCGCGCTGGAGACCGAGCAGAGCGACCGCGAATTGTCGCGCACCAGCGTGATGGAAGCGGTCAAGCTCGCGCCGACGCTGGAGCCGGCGGCGGCGCTGGCCGCGCGGTTTCTCAGCGAGGACAATCAGATCCGGCGCGCGATGCGCATCATCGAGGCGGCGTGGGTGGCGCAGCCGCATCCCGATCTTGCCGATGCCTATGCCCATGTCCGGCTTGGCGATGCGGCGCGCGAGCGGCTGGCGCGGATCGAGACGCTGGCGAAGAAGGCGCCGGATCATCTCGAAAGCGGTCTGGCGCTGGCGCGGGCCGCGATCGATGCCAGCGAGTTTTCCCGTGCGCGCGAGGCGCTGGCGCCGTTCGTCGCCGCGCCGACCCAGCGTGTCGCGCTGTTGATGGCCGAACTCGAACGCGCCGAACATGGCGATGACGGCCGGGCGAGGAGCTGGATGCTGCGCGCGGTGCGTGCCGCGCACGATCCGGCATGGACCGCGGACGGCTATGTGTCGGATCGCTGGCGGCCGGTCTCGCCGGTCACCGGGCGTCTTGATGCCTTCCAGTGGGTGACACCGGTCGCGGCACTGCCGTCGGACACCCACCGGTCCATCGAGAACGCGATCGACGACATGGCCGCGGACGAAGCGTTGCCGCCTCCCCCCGCAGCGCTGCCCGAGCCTGAACCGGCCGCTGTCGCCGTCGCACCGGAGGTGGTTACGTCGCCGCCGATCGAACTTGCGAGCGAACCTGTGCCCGCCGCGCAGGATGATGAGGTCAGGCCGGACGTCGAGGAGCCGGAGGATACGCCATCCCAGGTATCGGCCGCGCCGGCAGCCCCTGCGCCAAAGCCATCGGCCGTCAGCGAGACCGTGCCGCCGCCGATCTTCCGGTCCCGTCCGGCGAACGAGCAGGCCGCGGCCGCGCCGCCGGTGATCCCGCTGGTGCGCGCGCCGGACGATCCGGGTGTGGCGGATGTCGCCGCCGAGAACGGATTCGACGATCCGGACCGCCGGCAGGCCGGCCAGCCCGGCGGCTGGCGCGGCTTTCTCGCCCGGCTGGTGGGGTAAGGGTCGCCGGTCCGGCTGCGGCAACCTTGCCAAGCCGGGCCATCGCCGGTATCACGGGCGCAGAACAGAATGGGGCGTCAGAGCTTCATCGCGGCCGCCGCAATAGCTCAGTTGGTAGAGCACGTCATTCGTAATGACGGGGTCACAGGTTCGAGTCCTGTTTGCGGCACCACCATCTTCCATCATCGACGACCGGGTACTTAACGCAGGGGCTTGACGGCTGCGGCCGACATCTCCCTGATCGCGGAACCGGGCTGCATTGCCGGAATTTCATTCTCCGCAGATGGAGCGGACAGGGGGATGGACTATTTCCATCATAGGCTTGTTCAGGATTTTGAGTGCGATCATTCATGCTCGAAAAATTGCGGACCTTCATTTCCGACATGGTGGCTCCCGGCGCGCAGCCGCGACGAGCATTCGATGACAATGACTATCGGCTGGCGGCCGCGGCGCTCCTGATCCACTTGATCTCGCTCGACGGCGAGCCCTCGACGCTGGAAAAGCGCAAGCTGCATACCCTGCTCGAATACCGCTTCGACCTCGATCCCGGCACCGCCGCCGCTCTGATCCGGGATGCGATGCTGGTCGAAGGCGAGGCGGTCGATCTCTATCATTTCACCAGCGTGATCATGCGCTCGGTCAATGAGGAAGGCCGGCTACGGATCGTCGAAATGATGTGGGAGCTGGTGTATGTTGACGGCAATGTCACGGAGTTCGAGGACAATGTGGTCTGGCGCGCGGCCGATCTGCTCGGAATCTCGCAGCGCGACCGCATCAATCTCAAGCGGCGCATCTCCGGCGGCCTCAACCCCAGCCCGACGCTCTGAGCGCGCAAGCCCGGCCCGCGATCATGCCGCGCGTGCGGCGCCGGCCATTCCGGAAACATTAAGATGACACAGGTTGTTACCCTGATCACTGGCGCGTCGTCCGGGATCGGCGCGGAACTCGCCCGGATCTTCGCCGCTCGCGGGCATAAGACCGTGCTGGTGGCTCGTCGTCTCGACCGGCTCACGGCGCTGGCGGACGAGATTGTGGCCGCCGGCGGCGAGCGGCCGGTCACGCTGGCGTGCGATCTGCAGACGAGCGGAGCCTGCGATATTCTCGCGGCGGAACTGGCCGCGCTCGATCTCGACATCGGGGTTCTGGTCAACAATGCCGGTTTCGGCCTGTTCGGCCGCGCCATGCAGATGGATCGCGAGAGCCAGCTTGCGATGGTCGATCTCAATGTCCGCGCGCTGACCGATCTGTCGCTGCGCTTTGCCGATTCGCTGGTGCGCAACCAAGGCGGCCTGCTCAATGTCGCCTCGATCGCCGCCTTCCTGCCGGGGCCGGGCATGGCGGTCTATTATGCCAGCAAGGCGTTCGTGCTGTCGTTCACCGAGGCGATGCGCGCCGAACTCGGTCCGCAGGGCGTCCGGGTGACGGCACTGTGTCCGGGACCGGTGCCAACCGAATTCCAGGAACGGGCCGGCTTCGCGCCGGGGCTGGATTCCGCTTTGCTCAACGTCTCGGCCCGGGACGTGGCGATGGCGGGCTATCGCGGCCTGATGGCCAATAAGCGCGTGGTGCTGCCCGGTCTCGGCATCCGGGTCATTCCCTTCCTGCTGCGGTTCGCGCCGCGGGCCTTCGTGCTCTCCACCGTGGCCAGGGTGCAGCGCTCGCGCTGACGGATTTCGCCATCGCGTGCCTTGGTGGGCGGCCGCGTTGTGACATGATCCAGCCGGTTCGGCCGCGAGCAAGACGGAAAGGTTCGGGAGGGAATTGGTGGAGCCAGGCGGGATCGAACCGCCGACCTCGTCATTGCGAACGACGCGCTCTCCCAGCTGAGCTATGGCCCCGTCGGCCGGATCGGCAAGCGATCCCGGCGAACGGCGTCATTTACAGTCCCCGCCTCCACCAAGTCAAGAACGCCGGAAATGCCGTATCCGAAAGATTGTGGCAGCCGTTCGGCGGGGAACATCCCTTGTTTGGATGCGGATGAATCGATATTGAGGGCCTGGGATCAACCAGAGCCAGAGCAGCCATGCGCGCCATTCTCGATATCATTTTGATCATTCTCGATCTCTATGTCTGGCTGCTGATCGCCTCGGCGATCCTGTCCTGGCTGATCGCCTTCAACGTGGTCAACACGCGCAACCAGTTCGTCGCCTCGGTCGCCGAGTTTCTCTACAAGATCACCGAACCCGCGCTGCGCCCGATCCGCAATCTGATGCCGAATTTCGGCGGCCTCGACATCTCGCCGGTGATCGTCATCCTGATCATCATGTTCCTGCAGCGCGTCATCACCTATTACATCTATCCCAACGTGATCTGATCGCGCCGGTCCGGCGGCGATGGAACCGTGGCGGTTCTCGGCGCAGGGAGCCTTGCTTTCGGTGCGGGTGACGCCGCGCGGCGGCCGCGATGCGATCGACGGCATCGAGACGCTGGCGAACGGCCGCGCCGTGCTCAAGGTGCGGGTGCGTGTGATCGCCGAAGGCGGCGAGGCCAACCGCGCCGTGACCGAGCTGCTGGCCCGGGCGCTCAAGGTGCCGAAAGGCAGCGTGCGCGTCGCCTCCGGCGCGACCTCGCGTCTGAAGCAGATCACGGTCGAGGGCGATCCCAAGCGCCTCGCGGAATCTCTGAAGGCTGTGGCCGTCGCGAGCCGCGGCGATGACGAAACGGAATCGTGAAAGGAAGCCTGATGCCGGCGCAGATCATTGACGGAAAAATCATCGCGGCCGCGCTGCGCGCCAAGGTGGCCGACGAGGTCGCGCGGGTCAAACGCGAGCATGACCTGTTGCCCGGCCTTGCGGTGGTTCTGATCGGCAACGATCCCGCCTCCGAGGTCTATGTCCGCAACAAGGCGAAGCAGACCGAAGCCGCCGGCATGGCCTCGTTCGAGCGCAGGCTGCCGGCGGAGACATCGCAGGCCGATGTGCTGGCGCTGATCGCCAGGCTCAACCACGATCCATCGGTGCACGGCATTCTGGTGCAACTGCCGCTGCCTGCGGGACTCGATGCCAACACCATCATCAACGCGATCGACCCGGCCAAGGATGTCGACGGCCTGCATCCGGTCAATGCCGGACGGCTCGCCAGCGGACTGCCGGCACTGACGCCGTGCACGCCGCTCGGCTCCATCATCCTGGCAAAGAGCGTGCACGATTCGCTCGAGGGCATGAACGCCATCGTGATCGGCCGCTCCAATCTGGTCGGCCGGCCGCTGGTGCAATTGCTGCTCAATGAAAACGCCACGGTCACCATCGCGCATTCGCGCACCCGCGATCTTGCCGCGCTGTGCCGGCGGGCGGATCTGGTGTTCGCGGCGGTCGGCCGTCCGGAGATGGTCCGCGGCGGATGGCTCCAGCCGGGCGCGACGGTGATCGATGTCGGCATCAACCGCATTCCCGGCGCGGACGGCAAGAACCGCTTGGTCGGCGATGTCGCCTATGACGAGGCGATGCTGGTGGCCGGCGCGGTGACGCCGGTGCCGGGCGGCGTCGGGCAGATGACGGTGGCGTGTCTGTTGGTCAACACGTTGCGCGCCGCCTGCGCGATCAGGGGACTGCCCGCACCGAGCGTCTAGTTGCTGTTGTCAGATCCAGGCATCTGTCATTGCGAGGAGCATTTGCGACGAAGCAATCCAGTCTTTTAGATTCTGGATTGCTCCGCTTCGTTCGCAATGACGAAAGGATCGCACGTAGTGCTTCCTACTTCTCGGCTTTGGCGCGCGCGATGCCGTCGAGAATCAGCTTGTGCGCGGCTTCCGCGCCTTCCCAGCGCAGCACCTTGACCCATTTGTTGGGCTCCAGGTCCTTGTAGTGCTCAAAGAAATGCTGGATCTGCTCCAGCGTGATCTCCGGCAGGTCGCTATAGTTCCGGATGCGGTCGTAGCGCTTGGTCAGCTTGGAGGTCGGGACCGCGACGATCTTCTCGTCGCCGCCGGCTTCGTCTTCCATCAGCAGGACGCCGACCGGGCGCACCGCCATCACCGCGCCGGGCACGATAGCGCGGGTGCTCGCCACCAGCACATCGCACGGGTCGCCATCCTCGGACAAAGTGTGCGGAATGAAGCCGTAATTTCCGGGGTAGCGCATCGCGGTGTAGAGGAAGCGGTCCACCACCAGCGTCCCCGCCGCCTTGTCGAGTTCGTATTTGATCGGCTCGCCGCCAACCGGCACCTCGATGATGACATTGACCTCGTGCGGCGGATTGGAGCCAAGCGAAATAGCGTCGATATTCATGATGGGCCTTGGTTGGTGACGGACTGACGCTCCTGCGATCGATCCGATCAGCCTGGATGGCGCTCCGTCCGGTTTACCGGCTTTTGCTTTGCGATGAAACAGAACCGCGGGCGTCGCGGCCATAAAAGTGCAGGCGGCCGAAACGCGGCGGCTGGCAACGAGACGACGGCCGGTGCAGGAAAGGCTTACGGGCCCCAGGCGAAGGCGACCTTGTCGAGCGATTTGGCGCCGAACTGCTCGGACGAGCGCGCCACCATGCGGCCGCCGAGGCTACGGTAGAAACCCACGGCCGGCTCGTTGTCCGACAACGCCCAGATCACCATGCTTTTCAGGCCGCTCTGGGCGAGATCGCGCCTGGCGGCATTGAACAGGCGGCGGCCGAAGCCGAGGCCCTGGAACTCCGGGCGCAGATACAGCTCGTAGATTTCGCCATCGAATTGCAGGCTGCGGGCGCGGTTGCGGCCGTAATTGGCATAGCCCGCGATCTTGTCGCCGAACGACAGCACGGTGACCCGGCTGCCCTTGCGGATGGCGCTGTCCCACCATTGCGGGCCGCGGCGGTTGATCAGCTTCTCCAGCTCCGCGCCGGGGATGATGCCCTGATAGGCTCCGCGCCATGCCTCGTCATGTGTCTCCGCCACCGCTGGGGCGTCGGGTGCTTTGGCCGGCCGGACCTCGATCAGGATCGTGCTCATGGCTCAATCAAAGCAAGTCGCCGCGTGCTGTTCAAGCTCCATCGTTAATTATCGGTTAACGTGTGGGGTTTTTGCACCAGCCGCTTTCAGGCTGTGCCGAAAAAGGACAGTTCGCACCGGCGCTTGGCTTGAGAATGCCAACAGGCAATGATCCGGAACCATGAAACGGCATGTGTTTCCGGCAGCCTGCATCCTGTTGATTGCAACCGGCCTTTGTGGCGAGGGTTGGGCGCAAACCTCGCAGCGCGGTGCTGCGCAAATCCATTCGGGCGCGCAGGGCGTCGAGAGCGCGCCGTACCGGCGGCAGCAATGGCTGGTGCCGACACCGGATGAACGCGCGCCCTCACACGCATTGTTGTTTCGGCCGCCGGGCGCGGGGCCGTTTCGCATCGCGCTGATCGCGCATGCTTCGACGCAAAACAAGATTCGCCGTGCGCAGGTGGCGCAGCCGGACTATGCCGCGCTGGTTGCGGCGCTGGTGACGCGGGGTTTTGCGGTCGTGATACCGCAGCGTCCGGGTCATGGCGCAACCGGTGGCGTATATGCCGAGGATCAGGGCGAGTGCGCCGATCCCGACTATCGGCGTGCGGGACGAGCGACCGCCGCCGCGATCTGGCGCGCGCTCACTTTCATCCAAGCGCAACCGTTTGCGAAGAAAGAGGGCGCAGTCATTATCGGACATTCGGCGGGCGGCTGGGGCGCGCTGGCGCTGGCGGATCGCAGCCCGCGCGAGATTTCCGCGATCATCGCGTTTGCGCCGGGGCGCGGCGGCCGGGCCGACGATCGCGCCGGGCAGGTCTGCGCGCCGGATCGGCTGATCGACGCTGCGGCGGATTTCGGCAGACAGGCCCGCGTGCCGGTGCGCTGGCTGGTTGCGGAGAACGACAGCTATTTTGCGCCGGCGCTGTCACGACAGATGGCCGATGCGTTTCGCGCGGCGGGCAAGGACCGCGTCAGCTTTGCGGTGCTGCCGCCGTTCGGCAGCGATGGTCATGGTTTTGCGGAGGCTGCGAGCGTGAGCGAGTTCGGCGCTCTGCTTGACGAGACATTGAACAGCGCCGCGCCGAAGGCAAAGCGGCCCTGATCACGCCAGTGTCGTCAGGCTCGCCAGCACCTCGCCGGCGGCGCGTACGCCGCTTTCCTGCGCGCCATGGGCTGTGGAGAAGAAGTTCGGCGAGGTCGCCTCGCCGGCAAAAAACAATCGGCCATCGACCGGCGCGGCGAGCGTGGCGCGATCGTCGGCATGGCCCGGCAGCGCGTGCGAATAGGAGCCTTGCGCGAATTCGTCATGGGCCCAGTGCGAGGCGCCGAGCACCCGCACTTTCTTGCGGATGTCCGCGCCGAGCAGCGCCGCCAGCTCGTCGATCGCCTGCGCCGCCAGCGCGCCCTCGCCTTGATCGCCGAGGCTGCGGGCGAACCCGCCGCCGAAGAATCCCTCGATGCAGTTCTGGCCCATCGGGCGCAGATGATAGCTGCCGATGCCGACGCGGTCGAAGGCGCCATAAAGATGACCGTCGACCGGCAAAACCTCCGGCTCGTCGAGCGCCAGCATCACCTTGTCGGCGAGGCCGAGCGGCAGCCCCGCCGCCGCCGCGACCTTCGCCGGCAGCGCGGGATGAAAGCGGAGGGTCTCATTGGCGATCAGATCGGTCGGCGCCGTGACAATCACTTTCTGCGCGCGCACGGTGCCGTGCGAGGTCTCGATCCGCACATTCGCGCCGGAATGGTCGATCCGCGTGACGCGGGTGTCGAGCGCCACCGGGCAGGGCGCGCCGTAGGCGGCGATCAACGCGCCATAGCCGCGCCGCACCCGCCAATTCACGCCGGTGTCCTCATAGGCATCGACGTCATAGACCGACACGGCGTCGAGCTCGCAGCCATTGACGTAGGTGCTGATGGAATCGATCCGCGGATTCCAGCGGTTGCCGGGCTCAAGCCATTTGCTGGCGGCGGAATCTTCCGGCAGGTCTGATGCAGCTTCGAGGCGCGCCTCGAACGCATCCATCGCCTGCAGGTAGGCTTCGCGCTCGGTGCGGCGAAAGCCGATGTCGAGACTCTGCTCGCGCCATTTCGGCCGCGTTTCGTCGATGGCAAAGCCAAGCTCGCGCGCGATCGGCACGAACGGATTTTTATCGGCGGAGTGCAGCCACTCGCAGCCGAGATCGAACAGCACGTTGTCGCTGGCGTAATGGATGGTGTGGCTGCGGCCGCCGAGGCGGTTGCGGCCTTCCAGCACGATCGCCGGAATATTGGCCTGCTGCAGCGTCCGCGCCGCGGCAAGTCCCGCCGCGCCGGCGCCGATGATGGCGACATCGATCTCGGAGGGATGGGACATGGAGGCGGCCTGATAATGCAACCGTCATTGCGAGGAGCGAAGCGACGAAGCAATCCAGTTTATGCCTGCGGCGCGCAAAGGCTTGATTGTTTTGCTTCGCTCGCAATGACGGAGAGGATTCAACGTGGATCCTCGCCGTCGCGCATCTCGCGGTTGTATGGCCGGGCGAAAGGGCGTTACGGCCGTCTTCAACAGGCTATGCCCGGCCATGACAACACCATTTACGATTCTCAGCTCGCCAGCGCTTCCTTGCTCTTCTCGGCGCGCTTGCGCTCGTTCGGATCGAGATGGCGCTTGCGCAGGCGGATCGATTTCGGCGTGATTTCGACCAGCTCGTCGTCCTCGATATAGGACAGCGCCTTTTCCAGCGTCATCTTGATCGGCGGGGTGAGGCGCACCGCTTCGTCCTTCGCGGTAGTGCGGATGTTGGTGAGCTGCTTGCCCTTGAGCACGTTGATCTCGAGATCGTTGTCGCGGGTGTGCTCGCCGACGATCATGCCGCGATAGACCCGCCAGCCCGGCTCGATCATCATCGGGCCGCGGTCCTCCAGCTTCCACATGGCATAGGCCACCGCCTCGCCCTGGTCGTTGGAGATCAGCACGCCGTTGCGGCGGCCGGCGATGTCGCCCTTGTAGGGCGCATAGCCATGGAACAGGCGGTTCATGATCGCGGTGCCGCGGGTGTCGGTGAGCAGTTCGCTCTGGTAGCCGATCAGGCCGCGGGTCGGCGCATAGAACACGAGGCGCAGGCGGTTGCCGCCGGAGGGGCGCATCTCGATCATCTCGGCCTTGCGCTCGCTCATCTTCTGCACGACCACGCCGGAGAATTCCTCGTCGACGTCGATCACGACTTCCTCGATCGGCTCCTGCAACTGGTCGCTCTCGTCCTTTTCCAGCACGACGCGCGGCCGCGACACGGCAAGCTCGAAGCCTTCGCGGCGCATGTTCTCGATCAGGATCGCGAGCTGCAATTCGCCGCGGCCGGAGACTTCCATCGAGTCCTTGTCAGCGGCCTCGACCACGCGCAGCGCGACGTTGCCCTCCGCTTCACGCAGCAGGCGGTCGCGGATCAGGCGGCTGGTGACCTTGTCGCCCTCGGTGCCGGCGAGCGGCGAGTTGTTGACCATGAAGGTCATCGACACGGTGGGCGGGTCGATCGGCTGCGCCTGCAGCGGGAGATCGACGGACGGGTCGCAGAAGGTGTCGGCGACGGTGCCCTTGGTGAGGCCGGCGATGGCGACGATGTCGCCCGCTTCGGCAAGCTCGATCGGCTGCCGCTCGATGCCGCGGAAGGCGAGGATTTTCGAGATGCGCCCGGTCTCGACCACCTTGCCGTCGCGCGACAAGACCTTCACCGCCTGGTTCGGCTTGACGCTGCCGGAGGCGATGCGGCCGGTGATGATGCGGCCGAGATAGGGGTTGGCCTCGAGGATGGTGCCAAGCAGGCGGAACGGGCCGTCCTCGACCTGCGGCGGCGCGACGTGCTTAAGCACCAGGTCGAACAGCGGGGTCATGCCCTTGTCGTTCTCTTCGATGCTGTTGCCCATCCAGCCGTTCTTGCCCGAGCCGTAGAGGATCGGGAAATCGAGCTGCTCGTCGGTGGCGTCGAGCGCCGCGAACAGGTCGAACACCTCGTTGAGAACTTCGGTGACGCGCGCGTCGGGGCGGTCCACCTTGTTGATGGCGACGATCGGCTTGAGGCCGAGCTTGAGCGCCTTGCCGACCACGAACTTGGTCTGCGGCATCGGCCCCTCGGCGGCGTCCACCAGCACGATCACGCCGTCGACCATGGAGAGGATGCGCTCCACCTCGCCGCCGAAGTCGGCGTGGCCGGGCGTGTCGACGATGTTGATGCGGGTGTCGCCCCACTGCACCGAGGTGCACTTGGCGAGAATGGTGATGCCGCGCTCCTTTTCGATGTCGTTGGAGTCCATCACGCGTTCGGTGATGCGCTGGTTCTCGCGGTAGGTGCCTGCCTGCTGGAGCAGCTTGTCGACAAGGGTGGTCTTGCCATGGTCGACATGGGCGATGATGGCGATATTTCGCAAATTCATATGTTTCACCGGTTGGGCGTCGCGGGCGGTCACGAGGACGCCAAAAAAACTGGCCCGGTCCATCAGGATGCCGGGCACGCGCGCCTCACTTCGCCAAAATCAAATCCGGGATCAAATCCGGGCGCCCGGCGCGTTGCGGCGGAATATAATCAGAACCGGTCCGAACACAATCTGCAATCGCTTCCGGAATCGGGCATTTTTGCGGAATGTCGAGGCATCTGCAGTCCCTCCGGCCGGTATCTAGGCGACATGCGGCCGTGGCGGGCGCTGCGGTTCCGGCAGGCTGATCAGGAACGCCTTGCGGTCGGCGACCGCGTTGTGGAACTGCTCCAGCGCGATGCTGAAGGCGGTGAGCGAGCCTTCCTCGATGGCGCCGTCCTCGAAGCAGTGCAGCGTCTCGCTCATGATGACATCCGCCTCGGCCTGCATCGCGTCGAGCTCCTCGATCGAGGTCGATTTGCGGGCCTCCGGCAGCATTTCGAGCAGCCTTTCGCGCAGCGAGGTGTTGGTGGTGCGCTCGTCCCGGCGCACGAAGCCGGCGAACCAGGCGCCCGCCGAGCCCATCACCGACAGGATCATGATGACGCCCCAGATGTAGTCGCTGTACTTGTCGAGGAAGCTCTTTTCCTCGCCGTCGACGAAGGCCGCCGCGCCGGGATGCGCCGGGATCGCGGCATCCTTGTCGGTGTCCGGGGTCTCGATCTTGGCCGCCTGCGGGAACTCGTTGATCACCGCCTGCCGCGCGGTGAACAATTGCCGGGCGAAGGCGGCCACCGTGGTGTCGGGAAGCGAGCGCCGCGCCACGAAATGATGGCCGAAGCTGATGGTGGTGACGGTGTCGTCCGGCCTCGGCGGCGCGGCGTTGAAGGAGCCGGCGGGAATCTCGCCGGAATCATAGGCGGCGAATTTCTGCGCGATCGCCTCGGCGGTGTCGAGCGACAGGAAGGTCGGCTCGCCGTGGCGCGCGGTCGCCGCGATCGCCTCGGCGGTGATCCGGCTGTTGAGCGGGCCGACCGCGAGATAGGCGTCGAGCTTCTGGATCCGCAACGCCTCGGAAATGCCGGTGGTCGGGAACTGCATGACATGGACGCTGTCGGGCGCGACGCCCGACTGGTCGAGAATGACGTTGAGCAGATTGACGTTGGCCTTGGTGCGGCCGACCACGCCGATGGTCTTGCCTGCAAGCTGCTTGATGCTGGTGATCCTGGACTTCTTCGGGCCGCCGCCCGGCACCCACAGCGTGACGAAATTCTTGCGCAGGAACGCGACCGCGCCGGCGTTCTTCGGGAAATCGACATCGGCGCGCACGATGGCGAGATCGACCTTTCCCGCGCTGAAGCTCGCGGCGCTTTCGGCCGCGCCTTCGGTGATGACCGGCCGCAGGCGGATCTTGGCGTGGTCGCGCGCGAAGGCCTGGCTCAGGGCCTGCACCACCTTGACGTCGTCGCTGCTCGGCGGGCCGACCGCGATGCGCAGCGTCACCGGCCGGGTGACGTAATACACCACGCCGCCCATGGCGGCGCCGAAACCGAGGATGCCGGCGAGCAGCAAGAGCCACATCCGGGCGCGGGCGCGCGATTTGGACGAGGCATATTGCCCGTGGGAGGACATCATCACGGCGGGTCTCGGGTCCTGGTGCGTCGGCGCCATTGATCACCGTGTGCTGGAGTTCGGCTGCGCCCCGGCGTTAATCTTATCAGATGCCCGCCGCTGGCGCTCGCCTGAAAGGGAACGTGGTGAGCGGCCGGTATTCAACAATTCGGGCCCGAAAATGGCGGGATGTATTTCTGTCCGGGATCAGGGCCAATCCGAAATAAGAACCTCGTGACCGGGACTGGTCCATTCAAGCAAGGAGATGACGATGACGGAGCGGTTGACGGCTGAGGCGCGGCGGACGGCTCTGGCCGACCTGCCCGGCTGGTCGGAGGTGGCGGGGCGCGATGCGATCGCGCGGACTTTCGTGTTCGCGGATTTCAACGAGGCGTTCGGCTTCATGGCGCGCGTCGCGCTGGTGGCCGAGAAGAGCGATCATCACCCTGAATGGCGCAATGTCTACAAGACCGTGGAGGTCGTGCTCGCAACCCATGATGCCGGCGGCGTCACCCGGCGCGACCTCGCGCTGGCGCGGGCGATGAACGCGATTGCGGACGGGCGAAGTCGCTAGCCGGGTTGCGGCGCATCGGCGCGCAGGCTTGCGCGCGGCCGCCGCCGACACCAGATCAAGCCGCATGAAGCGCGGAATCGGGATTCCTGCGCGACATGAAACGGATCTGGCAAGGCGAGTGCCGCGATGGCGACCGACCACATTTTCCATTTCGATCCCGCCGACAGGCTGGTGAAGGACCCTGAGCGGGTCCGCAAGAGCTTCTGGGCGAAGATGAAGCGCGTGGCCGCGCAACTGCCGTTCGCCGAGGATCTGCTTGCCGCGTATTATTGCGCGTTCGATCGCCAGACGCCGCGGCATGTTCAGCTCGCGCTGCTCGGCGCGCTGGCTTATTTCATCCTGCCGTTCGATTTCACGCCCGACATGTTGCCGGTGCTCGGCTTCACCGACGATGCCGCGGTGCTCGCGGCGACCATCCGCATGGTGGCGGGCCACATCCGCTCCGATCATCGCGAGGCGGCGCGCGCGGCGCTGCGTCGTGGCCTCGAGCCGGATGAGGTTGCGTGAGCCGCTGATGTTGCGGTTCCTTGCGCCGCAAGCGCTTGTTCGATGGTCTCATCCAACGCTTAAGTGACTGGCAGTCTTTTCAATCCGGCGTTTCTTGGCTATTCCATCAGGGTCGCGGCGGTCACTCGCCGCGGCGTCCGATTCGATCTGCAATGAGGTTCTCATGTCTGTGCGGCGACTGTGGACGATGCTCGCGATGATGATGCTGGCATGCGGCTTCACAGATCCTGGCTTCGCACAGACCGCGCCGGCCAAAGGCGCGAAGGCTGCGCCGAAAGCGCATCCGACACCAAAGCCGGCCGCGGCCGGCAGCGCCGAGCCGACGCTGGTCGGCCAGTTCGGAAATTGGGGCGCCTATGTCGCCTCGCCGGGCGGCAAGAAGGTCTGCTTCGCGCTCGCCAAGCCGACATCGTCCAAGACCAATCCGCCGAACCGTCCGCGCGATCCGGCCTATGCCTTCATCTCGACCCGGCCCGCCGAGAAGGTGGTCAACGAGGTCTCGATCATGATCGGCTATCAGCTCAAGCCGGGCGCGGACTCTTCGCTGGAAATCGGCAGTGCGCATTATGCGATGTATTCGCAGGGCGACGGGCTCTGGATCAAGAACGCCGCCGAGGAAGACCGCATGGTCGATGCCATGCGCAAGGGGGCCGATGCCACCGTCAAGGGCGTCTCCTCCAAGGGAACCCAGACCACGGACGTGTTTTCCCTCAAGGGGCTGTCCCAGGCGCTCGACCGTCTGGCGCAGGATTGCAAGCGTTAGAGTCGTATTTTCCGAACGGTAGCTTTATATAGGCGCCGTAAATGCTTTTGCTTTTCGTCATGGCCGGATTTATTCCGGCCATCCACGCCCTTAAGGGACTGGAAAGACGTGGATGCCCGGCACAAGGCCGGGCATGACGATTGCTGAAATAGCGCGAAAGCCAATCACATCGGCAGCAGAATGACCCAAACGACTGACGCGCTCGGCATACTCGAAAAGACAGCTCTCGAAAGCTATGTGCCGCCGGCGCAGCCCTCGCTGATCGGCCTGTCGCGCGAGGAGATCGCCGATCGCCTCGGCGAGATCGGCGTGCCGGCCGGCCAGCGCAAGATGCGCGTGCAGCAGCTCTGGCACTGGATGTATGTCCGCGGGGTGCAGGATTTTGCGGAGATGAGCAACGTCTCCAAGGATATGCGCACCGCGCTGGCCGGGCATTTCACGCTGGCGCGCCCCGAAGTGGTGGCCGAACAGATTTCCAATGACGGCACGCGCAAATGGCTGCTGCGGCTGCCCTCCGGCCATGCCACCGAGCGGGCGCACGAGGTCGAGTGCGTCTACATTCCGGAGACCGACCGCGGCACGCTGTGCGTCTCCTCGCAGGTCGGCTGCACGCTGAATTGCTCGTTCTGCCACACCGGCACGCAGCGTCTGGTGCGCAACCTCACCGCCGGCGAGATCGTCGGGCAGGTGATGGTGGCGCGCGACCGCCTCGGCGACTGGGTGGATCGCGAGACGCCGAACGGCAACCGCCTCGTCACCAATGTGGTGCTGATGGGGATGGGCGAGCCGCTCTACAATTTCGACGCGGTGCGCGATGCGCTGCTGATCATTTCCGATGGCGAGGGCATCGCGCTGTCGCGCCGCCGCATCACGCTGTCCACGTCGGGCGTGGTGCCGAACATCGCACGGATGGGCGAGGAAACCGGCGTGATGCTGGCGATCTCGCTGCATGCGGTGCGCGATGAGCTGCGCAACGAACTGGTGCCGCTCAACCGCAAATATCCGATCGCCGAACTGCTCGATGCCTGCCGCAACTATCCCGGCTCCTCGAACGCGCGCCGCATCACCTTCGAGTATGTGATGCTGAAGGGCGTCAACGATTCGCTCGACGATGCGAAGCTGCTGGTGAAGCTGCTTAAGGGCATCCCGGCCAAGATCAATCTCATTCCGTTCAATCCCTGGCCCGGCACGACATACGAATGCTCGGACTGGGATCAGATCGAGAAGTTCTCCGAATACGTCTTCAACGCCGGCTACTCCTCGCCGGTGCGCACGCCGCGCGGTCGCGACATCCTCGCCGCCTGCGGCCAGCTCAAATCCGAGACCGAGAAGCTTTCGGCGCGCGAGCGGCAGGCGCTGCGCGCGATGGCGATGACGGATTGATTCCCATGGCGCTGATCGGACGGTTGTTCGCGATCTTCTTCGGCTTCTTCGCCGCCTGTTTCGTCGCCGGTATGGTGGCAGTGGTCACGCTGCTGTTTCCGGAGATGACCGACGTGTCGCTGCGCGACATGAACGGTGACGTGATCGACGTGATGATCGGTTTCGGTTTCCTGCTGGTCGGCGGTTTCGCGCTGGTGCCGGCGCTGTTCCTCATCCTCATCACCGAGGCGTTCTCAATCCGCACCATCCTGGCCTATGCCATTCTCGGCGGCCTTGCCGGGCTGTGCAGCTATCTCGCCTTCATTCCGTTCGATCCCGCGACGATGACGTTCGACGGCATCATCCGGCGGCATCTGGAGATCATGGTCGGCTCGGGCATTCTCGGCGGCGTGGTCTATTGGGTGATCGCGGGCCGCAATGCGGGCGTCTGGCGCGGCGAGCCGCCGTCGCGGCCACCACCGCCGGCCGCCGAGCCGGGACGGTGAGCGGCGTCATGCGGCTTTTCTTCGCCGCCGGCCTCGGCTAGACAGCCCCACCATGAACCGGACCGGACTTTATATCGCGCTCGCGCTATCGCTCGGCTTCGGATTGCTGTTCGGCCTTTATCCCGAGCTCGATCTGAAGATCGCGGCGATGTTCTACGATGCCGCGGCAAAAACCTTTCCGATGAAGGCGAACTGGCCCGCGATAATCGCGCGCGAGGCGGCGATGTGGGTCGCCTGGGCGTTCGCGCTGCCGGCCCTGATCACGCTGGTGGTCAAGCTGCTGCGGCCGGTCAAGCCGCTGATGATGTCCGGCCGCAAGATGGCGTTCCTGCTGCTGACCATCTTCCTGTCGGCGATTGTGCTCTCCAATATCGCCTTCAAGACCTATTGGGGCCGTCCGCGTCCGGTCAGCGTGACGCAGTTCAACGGCGGGCTCGAATTCAAGCCGTGGTGGGACCCGCGCGGCCAATGCCCGAAGAACTGCTCGTTCTTCTCCGGCGAGGGCGCGACCGCGTTCTGGACCTATGCGCCCGCCGCGCTGGCGCCGCCGCAATGGCGCCCGCTGGCCTATGTCGGCGCCACCGCGTTCGGCCTGGTCACGGGCGGCCTGCGCATGACCTTCGGCGGTCATTTCGCCACCGACGTGATCTTCTCGGGGCTCATTACCTTTCTGGTGATCTGGCTGATCTATGCCTTGATCTATCGCTGGCCTTCGACACGGATGACCGACGCGGGCATCGATGCCGCACTGACTCGCTTTGCGTGGCCGGGCTATCGCTGGATGCAGAAGCGGCTCGGCCGCGATGTCGGCCCCTCGCCGCGGGTCAGGCCGGGAGCAGCCGAGTAAGCCTATCCCGCGTCGTCCCGGCCTTACCGGATGGCTAAAGTGGTGCGGGGCACGGCCTTCCCATCGCCTGCCAATCTTTCTATAGAAAACCGATCCCGCCCGCGGCCCACTGAATGGACGTTCGATGAGTACGATTCTGAAGAGCCTTCCCAAAGGAGAAAATGTCGGCATCGCTTTCTCGGGAGGGCTCGACACCAGCGCGGCGCTGCTCTGGATGAAGCAGAAGGGCGCGCGCGTCTTTGCCTACACCGCCAATCTCGGCCAGCCCGACGAGGCCGATTACGACGAAATTCCGCGTAAAGCGATGGAGTTCGGCGCCGAGAAGGCCCGCCTGGTGGACTGCCGCACCCAACTGGTTCACGAAGGCATCGCCGCGATCCAATCGGGCGCCTTCCATGTCTCGACCGGCGGCATCGCCTACTTCAACACCACGCCGCTCGGCCGCGCCGTCACCGGCACGATGCTGGTCTCGGCCATGAAGGAGGACGGCGTCAACATCTGGGGCGACGGCTCGACCTACAAGGGCAACGATATCGAACGCTTCTACCGCTACGGCTTGATGACCAATCCGGAGCTGCGGATCTACAAGCCCTGGCTCGACCAGCAGTTCATCGACGAACTGGGCGGCCGCGCGGAAATGTCGGCGTTCATGACCGCCCACGGTTTCGCCTACAAGATGAGCGCCGAAAAGGCGTACTCGACCGACAGCAATATCCTTGGCGCCACGCATGAGGCCAAGGATCTCGAACACCTCGACAGCGGCATCAAGATCGTCAATCCGATCATGGGCGTGCCGTTCTGGCGCGACGACTGCGCGGTGAAGGCCGAGAAGGTCGCGGTGCGGTTTGATGAAGGCCAGCCGGTTGCGCTGAATGGTCAGACCTTCACGGACCCCGTCGCGCTGTTTCTCGAAGCCAATGCCATTGGTGGCCGCCACGGCCTTGGCATGAGCGACCAGATCGAGAACCGGATCATCGAGGCGAAGAGTCGCGGCATCTACGAGGCGCCGGCCATGGCGCTGCTCCACATCGCCTATGAGCGTCTCGTCACCGGCATCCATAACGAGGACACCATCGAGCAATACCGGATCAGCGGCATGCGGCTTGGCCGTCTGCTCTATCAGGGACGGTGGTTCGATTCCCAGGCCCTGATGCTGCGCGAGACGGCGCAGCGCTGGGTGGCGCGCGCGATCACCGGCGAGGTGACGCTCGAACTGCGCCGCGGCAACGACTACTCGATCCTCAACACCGAGAGCCCCAATCTGACCTATGCGCCGGAGCGGCTCAGCATGGAGAAGGTCGAGGATGCGGCGTTCACGCCGGCCGACCGCATCGGTCAGCTCACCATGCGCAACCTCGATATTTCCGATACCCGCCGCAAGCTCAATCTCTACACGCAGACAGGTTTGCTGTCGGCAGAGCCGGGCTCGCACATTCCCCGGCTCGACAACGACAAGAGCTGAAGCGCATCAGCGGACAAGCGGAAATCCAGGCGCGTAGTTCGCCGTCATTGCGAGCAGCGCTAACGATGAAGCAATTCAGTTTTTCTTTGCTGTTCTGGATTGTTTCGCTTCGCTCGCAATGACCGTTTACAAAGGTTTATAAAAAAAACGGCCGGGACATTGTCCCGGCCGTTTCCTTTTTGATTGTGGCCGACTTTAGCGCGGCGCGGCGTTGGCCTCACCGCCGTTGAGCAGCGGCGTGATGTTGCGAATGGTGACGCGGCGGTTGCGCCGCTCCGGTGCATCGGTCTGCACCTTGAGATACTGCTCGCCATAGCCCTGCGAGGTCAGATTCTCCGCCGGCACGCCGAACTGCTGGGTCAGCAGCGTCGCAGCGGATTCGGCGCGGCGGTCCGACAGCGACAGGTTGTCGACATCGTTGCCGACCGCGTCGGTGTGGCCCTCGATCAGGAACACCGTGCGCGGATCATGCTGAATGGCGCGGTTGATGCCGTCGGCGAGCACCTGCAGCTTGGCGGCCTGATCCGGCGGGATGTCCCAGGATCCGGTCTCGAAGTTGATGGTGTCGAGATCGATGCTCGGCATGCGCTGGCGCACGGACGGGCTGTAGCGGATCTCGTCGAGCGAGTAGGGGCGCTCGAGACGATCGACCGGCGGCGCGATCAGCGTGTCGTAGATCAGATCCGGCGGCGCGCCATCGGCTTCGACGATGTAACGGTCCTGCGGGATGCGCAGCACCGGCGGCGGCAGTGCGACGAAGTAGCCGCCGATCGCGCCCGCCACCATGCCGGCGGCAACGCCGGCGCCGAAGCCCGGTCCGCCGTGCCGACGATTGTCGATGATGACGATCTCGCGGCCATCCGGACCCCGGCGCATGCGGCGCAGCAGATTGCCGCGTTCATCATTGATGGTGATGATCTGCGTGCCGTCCGGCCGCACGACGATGGTGCGGGTGTCGTTGCCCTCGCGGGTCACGCGCACATCGCGGGCGCCGTAACGGAAGCGGTCGACATCGCTGTGACGGATGAAGGATTGCCCGTTCGGATCCTGGATGATGACGCGGCCCGGCTCACGGATGACGGTGCGCCCGCCTTCGGTGGTCTGCTGGCGCTGGTTGCGGAAGTCTTCCAGCCGCCGTCCGCCGGCAGGCGGCGCATTGGCCGGAATCGGCGCTGCGGTGACGGCGGGGGCCGCCGGCAACGGTGCCGCGACCGGAGCGGTGGCAGGGGCTGCCGGTGTCCCGGCAGGCATGCCGGGCGGCGGTCCGCGATGTTCGCTGCGCGCGCCGGGGCCGCCTTGCTGCGGAGCGGGCGCAGCGCCCGGTGCTGGCGGAATCGCAGGCGCAGGAGGTGTGCCGGGAGCTGCGCTCGGGGCCTTCGCGCCATTCGGAGCGGGTGGCGTCGCACCGGGCAGCGGTCGTGCGCCGGGAGGCGTGGTGACCGCGTTGGGGGCGGCCTTTGGCGCGCCTGGAGCGGCTGCCGGAGCGGCAGGGGCGGCCGATGGTGCAGCCGGGGGCGGCGCAGGCGGCGTGGCCGAAGGCGCCGCACCCGGAGCCGGACGCGCCGGGGTCACGTCACGCACGCCCGGAGGAATCGGCGGTGCATTGTCCGGACGCCGCGGCGTTTCACCGCGTTGGCCTGGTGCTTCAGGGCGACGCGGCGGCTCGCCGCGCTGTGCAGGCGGCGGTGGCGCGGCGGGCGCCGCTTTCGGAGCCTCGGGCGTGCGCTGAGGTGCGGGAGCGGCCTTTGGTGCAGCAGGCGGCGCAACAGGGGCGGCCTTCGGCGCTTCGGGCGCGCGCTGAGGTGCCGGAGCTGCCTTGGGGACTGCTGTGGGCGGTGCGGCATGAGGGGCCGCCGGAGGCGGCGCGGGCCGTGCGGCGGGCGGTGGCGGGGGAGCGGGATGTGCAGGCGGCGGCGCGGCCCTGGGAGGCGCAGGCGGCGGCGCTTTTGGAGGTGCCGGCGGCGGAGCATGCGGCGGCGGAGGCGGCGCGGCCTTCGGCGGCGCGGGTGGCGCGGCTCTCGGCGGCGCCTTGGGCGCTTCCTTCTGATCGGGCGCGGCTTGCGCGACGACGAATGTGTTCGTCGCGTTCAGCGCTGCGCTCTCGGCAATTGCAGGAGGCTGCGACAGCGACAGCGCCGAGATCGCGGTGGTGGCAAGAAGGAGCGGTCTGAAATGTTTCATGATCACCTTATGTGAGAGCGTATCCGTCAGCGAATTCATGACGCGATGGCGTTGCGTCATGTTGAGGTTCCACAATCTCCAGATAACCGTGCGGCGGGAGTGTGGCAAAGCCGCGGGCAAAACCGTGCATTTCAAACGAATCGTCGCCTCTGGCCGCTGAATGCAGTCTGAACGCGACAAATCCGCGATGCCTGCAGCGGGATTGCATCGGCCTTGCGTCTGTCGTCGGGACTCTATCGGAAGTTCACGATATCGGTGGCGGGGTTCGGCGTGCGCGGCCCGCTCGGCCCGCGCAGGGGCGTTTCACTCGGCGTGATGCCGGGAAGCTCCTGCGGCGGTGGCGGCGCCTCAGGCTCGTGCATCGGCGGGGGAATATCCGGCTGCGGGTTGCCGGGTGTCTGCTCCGCCGGAGGCTCGGTCGGGCGACCCGGCTGAATCGGCGGATCTTCCTGCGGCGTCGGTGGCTGCGGTGGCTTTCCCATCGGGACAGGACCTTTGCTGATTGCCGGTGATCATCGTTTTGCGACGGGTCGCGCGAAAACCCTAACGTGCGGATCGCGATCGTGTTCCGATGGGGGCGAGCTCGACAGTCTTGCCGCTTGCAAACATGATGGTGCACGCATGATGCTTCGATCGGACAGGAGAAAGCATGCCCGTCGCTTATTGGTGCGTTCTGATCGCGGCGCTGTTGCCGATCGTCTGGGTGGTGCTCGCCAAATGGGGCGAGCCGATAAAGAATCAATATCCGCGCGAGGAGGTCGATGACCTGCCGCCGCACAAGCGCCGCGCCTATGCCGCGCACCAGAATGCCTATGAGAATTTTCCGTTTTTTGCCGCGGCGGTGATCATCGCCGTGACGTCAGGCGCGCCGCTCGCCGCCGTGAACGGACTGGCGCTTGCCTATGTCGGCCTGCGCATCGTGCACGGGCTGTGCTATGTCGGAAACTACAGCACGCAACGCTCGATCGTTTACGCGCTCGGCTGGTTCGTCAATATCGCGATCTTCGTGCTGCCGGCGGTAGGTTAGGCAGCCATATCCGCGTCAGGCATTGGGTTGCTCTCTCATCGACGCACGCAGCAGCGGCAGTTGATGGCCGACCAGCAAAGTATTGCTGCGGGTCTTGCCGGCCAGCGTGTAGCCGCGCACCAGCATGTCGTCGATGCAGTCGCGCCGCCAGGTCTCCCGTTCCAGATGTTCGATCGCGACCGCGGTCGGCCACAGCTCGGGCGATGCATCGCGGAAGAAGCTGGTCAGCGCGCGGTCCTCGTAACCCTCGATGTCGATCTTCATGACGTCGATATGGGTGATTCCGGCCTCGTGCAGGATGCTCAGCAGCGGCAGCGCCGGCACCTTGATGCCGGTTGCCGAGGGCGAATCGCTGACATGGCTGGCGCCGAGATTGTCGCCGTCGGTCTCGATGGTGAGTTCGCCGGCGACATCGGCGGCGGCCGCCGCGACGATCGTGACGTTGCCCAGCCGTGAGGCGCGGACATTGAAGGCCAGCCGGGCGCGCGACACCGGATGCGGTTCGATCGCGATGACGCGGCCACGCTCGCCGACATGCCGCGCCAGCGCCAGCGCGTAGGTGCCGACATTGGCGCCGATATCGATCGCCACGCCGCCGGCGGGCGTATTTCCCCGCAGGAAATCGAGTTCGGCCAGATTGTAATCGGGATTGAACAGCGCGCCGCGTTCGGTGCCGCTGGCCTGGTGGTGGAAGCGGAACGAGGCGCCCTGATAGGCGGCGTCGATCGGCCCCGGCCGCAGCAGATTGACGATGCGCGACAGCATCGGGCGGAACGCGCCCCGCTTCAGGCGGGAGCCGTGCGCGGCGGCGATCACCGCGCGCTGCAACGAGGTCGGTGCAAAGGCGCCGAACGGCAAATCGTCCGGCGGGGGATTGGTGGCTTGAGTCATGCACCAGTCATCGCGCGGGAACCGCGACGGTTCAAGCAGAATAGATACAGGACGACGCTGGCGCGAACCCGGATCAGACCTGGCGTTCGACCATTTTCAGCTTCAGGTCGGCAATGGCCTTCGCCGGATTGAGTCCCTTCGGGCAGGCCTTGGTGCAGTTCATGATGGTGTGGCAGCGATAGAGCCGGAACGGGTCCTCGAGATTGTCGAGCCGCTCGCCGGTGGCCTCATCGCGGCTGTCGTTGACCCAGCGGTCGGCCTGCAGCAGCGCGGCGGGGCCGAGATAGCGGTCGCTGTTCCACCAGTAGCTCGGGCATGAGGTCGAGCAGCAGGCGCACAAGATGCATTCGTAGAGGCCGTTGAGCTTGGAGCGGTCTTCGGGCGACTGCTTCCATTCCTTCTGCGGCGTCGCGCTGGTGGTGTGCAGCCACGGCTCGATCGAGGCGTATTGCGCGTAGAAATTGGACAGGTCCGGCACCAGGTCCTTCACCACCGGCTGGTGCGGCAGCGGCTTGATGTCGACCGCGCCGGCATCGACGTCGTGCATCGAGCAGGTGCAGGCCAGCGTGTTCTTGCCGTCGATGTTCATGGCGCAGGAGCCGCAGACGCCTTCGCGGCAGGAGCGGCGGAAGGTCAGAGTCGGATCGATGTTGTTCTTAATCCAGATCAGGCCGTCGAGCACCATCGGACCGCAATCGGCGGTATCGACACGATAGGTGTCGACGGTCGGGTTTTTGCCGTCGTCCGGATTCCAGCGATAAATCTTGAATTCGCGGATCTCGGTGGCGCCTTCCGGCGCCGGCCAGGTCTTGCCCTCGGAGATCGTGGAATTCTTCGGCAGCGTGAATTGAACCATGACTTCGCCTTCGTCCGTCATCCATGTTCATTTGTCATCGCAGGATATAATCCGGCATGACGATTCAGCATCTCAATACACCCGCGCTTTCGGCGGAATGTATTGAACGTCGTTGGTCATCGTGTAGCTGTGCACCGGCCGGTAATCGATCGTGGTGGCGCCCTTGGCGTCGGCCCAGGCCAGCGTGTGCTTCATCCAGTTCTTGTCGTCGCGTTCGGCGAAGTCCTCGCGGGCGTGCGCGCCGCGGCTCTCGGTGCGGTTCGCCGCCGAGTCCATCGTCACCACCGCCTGCGCGATCAGGTTGTCGAACTCCAGCGTCTCGACCAGATCGGTATTCCACACCAGCGTGCGATCGGTGACGTCGATGTCGGAGATGCCGCCCTTGACCTTGTGGATCAGGTCCTGGCCCTCGCGCAGCACCTCGCCGGTGCGGAACACCGAGCAGTTGTTCTGCATCACGCGCTGCATGGAATCGCGCAGCCGCGCGGTCGGAGTGCCGCCGGAGGCGTAACGGAAACGGTCGAGCCGGCCGAGCGCGAGCTCGGCGGAATTGGCCGGCAGATCGGGCTGCTTGGCGTTGGCGGTGAGTTTATCGGCGCAGCGCAGCGCCGCCGCGCGGCCGAACACCACGAGGTCGATCAGCGAATTGGAGCCGAGGCGGTTGGCGCCATGCACCGAGACGCAGGCGGCTTCGCCGAGCGCCATCAAGCCGGGCACCACCGCGTCGTTGTCGTCACCCTTCTTGATCACGACCTCGCCGTGGAAATTGGTCGGGATGCCGCCCATGTTGTAGTGCACGGTCGGCAGCACCGGGATCGGCTCGCGCGTGACATCGACGCCGGCGAAAATCTTCGCCGATTCCGAGATGCCCGGCAGCCGCTCGTGCAGCACCGCGGGATCGAGATGGTCGAGATGAAGGAACATGTGATCCTTCTTCTTGCCGACGCCGCGGCCCTCGCGGATCTCGATGGTCATGGCGCGCGAGACCACGTCGCGCGAGGCGAGATCCTTGGCGGAGGGCGCGTAGCGCTCCATGAAGCGCTCGCCCTCGGCGTTGACCAGATAGCCGCCTTCGCCGCGCGCGCCTTCGGTGATCAGGCAGCCCGCCGGGAAGATGCCGGTGGGATGGAATTGCACGAACTCCATGTCCTGCAGCGGCAGGCCGGCGCGCAGCACCATCGCGCCGCCGTCGCCGGTGCAGGTATGCGCCGAGGTGCAGGACAGATAGGCGCGGCCGTAGCCGCCGGTGGCGAGGATGGTGGTCTGGGCGCGGAAGCGATGCAGCGTGCCGTCGTCGAGCTTGAGCGCGATCACGCCGCGGCAGACGCCCTGGTCGTCCATGATGAGGTCGATGGCGAAGAATTCGATGAAGAATTCCGCCGAATGGCGCAGCGCCTGGCCATACATCGTGTGCAGCATGGCGTGGCCGGTGCGATCGGCGGCGGCGCAGGTGCGCTGCGCCTGGCCCTTGCCGTAATCGACGGTCATGCCGCCGAACGGACGCTGGAAGATCTTGCCTTCCTCGGTGCGCGAGAACGGCACGCCCCAGTGTTCGAGCTCGTAGACCGCCTCGGGCGCGTTACGCACCATGTATTCGATGGAGTCCTGATCGCCGAGCCAGTCCGACCCCTTGACGGTGTCGTACATGTGCCAGCGCCAGTCGTCGGGATGCATGTTGCCGAGCGAGGCAGAGATGCCGCCCT
>JAFKKO010000117.1 GCA_017305455.1 Hyphomicrobiales bacterium
GATCCTGGTGCGCCTGCGCATCGACATGGAAGACCGCGGCGGCAATGTCGAGCTTCTGCTGCCCTACGCGACGATCGAGCCGATCCGCGGCGTGCTGCTGCAGATGTTCATGGGCGAAAAGTTCGGCCGTGACCCGATCTGGGAAGGTCACTTCGCCACCGAGATCGTGCAGGCCGAAATCGCCGTCGATGCGGTGCTCTATGAAGCCGACATGCCGCTGAAGCAGTTGATGACCCTCAAGGTCGGCGACACGCTGCCGCTCGACATCCGCCCCGACGCGCTGGTGTCGGTGCGCTGCGGCGATGTGACTTTAAGCGAGGGCCGGATGGGGCGGGTCGGCGACCGGGTCGCCATCCGCGTCACCAAGCCGCTGCGCAAACCGCACACCACCTACGCCATGTTCGAAAAGGCCGACGAACAAACAAAGATGATGGAGGCATAATGAGCCACTCTTTCGGACTGATGATTGAAGGTCTGGTCGCCGTCCTGCTGCTGTTGACCATCGGCTATTGCCGGTTGCTCAACAAGCGCCTCAAGGTCCTCAAGGCCGACGAGCAGTCGCTCAAGGCCACGATCTCCGAGCTGATCACCGCCACCGAGATCGCCGAGCGTGCCATCGGCGGCCTCAAGGTGACGGTGCGCGAGTGCGATGAAAATCTCGGCAGCCAGCTTGCGGCGGCCTCCGAACTGTCCGAGACCCTTGGCAGGCAGATTGCGCTCGGCGGCGACATCCTCAAACGGCTTTGCGATATCGCCATCGCGGCGCGCGCCAATCAAGAGCCGGCGAGCCCCCACGCGACGCGCGATCCGAAGTCGATCGTCGCGGCGGCGCAGGCCTTCTCCGATCGCCGGCGGACAGGCATTGCTGCATGAAGAAGTTCGTCCGCGAGTTCCGGGTCATTCCGACGCTGCTGATCGCGATCACTTGTCTGGTCGTGCTCAAGGTGGCGGGCTTGCTGCTGGATGGCGGATATATTCTGGGCGATCAGACGCGCCCGACCGGGAAATCCTGGGCGGAAGCGACGCTGAACTTCCCGACCGGCCGCCGCCAGGCGGTCGATCCTGGCGATATCACCGGTTCGGTCAGCGCCAAGAAGGAAGAGAAGAAAGAGGAAAAGCCAGCCGCCGCCGCGCAGGAACTGATGCGCTCGCCAGATGAAAAGGTGCTTTACCCCGATCCGTCGCGGCCGATCACCGCCTCGGAGCGCGCGGTGCTCGAGAGTCTGCAGGCGCGCCGGCAGGAGATCGAGGCGCGCGCCCGTGAGATCGATATCCGCGAGAACCTGATCAAGTCGGCCGAGAAGCGCGTCGAGGGCCGGATCGAGGAGATGAAGGCGACCGAGTCGCGGATCACCGTCGCCAATCAACAGAAAAACGATGCCGATGCGGCCCGTCTCAAGGGCCTCGTGACCATGTACGAGAACATGAAGCCGAAGGATGCCGCCAAGGTGTTCGACCGGCTGGAAATCTCGGTGCTGTTCGAGATCGCATCGCAGATCGCGCCGCGCAAGATGTCCGACATCATGGGGCAGATGCAGCCGGAAGCCGCCGAACGGCTGACCGTCGAGATGGCGCGCCGCGCCGGGGCGGACAAGACGCTGGCTTCGGATCTGCCCAAGATCGAGGGCCGGCCGCAACCGACCCGCGCCAATTGATCAGCCTTCTTCGCCAATAAAAAACGCGCCGGAGCGATCCGGCGCGCAGTTGTGTGGAGGGAATGTTCGTCGTTCTTGGTGCGACAGCCTCCTTAGAGCGTCAGGCCGATGCTCTTGATCAGCGAGCCCCAGCGTTCCGCTTCGCTTTTCTGGAATTCGGTGAATTCGGCAATGCTCATCGGGCGGGGCTCGGCGCCAAGCTTGAGCAGATAGTCCTTGACCTCCTGGGTGCGCAGGATCTCGGTCACGGTCTGGTTCAGCTTGGTGGTGATGGGCTCCGGCGTGCCGGCGGGAGCGAACAGGCCGTACCAGGCCGTGGCGTGATATCCCTTCACACCGCTTTCAGCCACTGTCGGAACGTCCGGCATCGCGGCGGAACGACGCTCGCCGGCAAAGGCGATCGCGCGAAGCGTGCCAGCCTGAACATGCGGCAGCACCAGCGGCATGTCGGCGAACATCAGCTGGACGCGGCCGCTGAGCAGATCGGAGACCGATCCGGCGCTGCCGCGATAGGGCACATGGGTCATCTTCGTGCCGGTCATGTGCATGAACAGTTCGGTGGCGAGGTGCTGCGAAGCTCCGACGCCGCCAGAGGCGTAGTTGAGCTCGTCAGGATGCGCCTTGGCGTAGCTGATCAGATCGTCGATCGATTTGATCGGCAGGCTGGGGTGCACCACGACGAGAAGCCCGACTTCGGCGATCAGCGTCAGCGGCACGAAACCCTTCATCGTGTCATAGGGCATCTTCGGATAGAGGAACTGATTGACCGCATGCGTGCCGATCGATCCCGCAATGAGCGTGTAACCGTCAGGCGCGGCGCGCGCGGCGGTGGCCGCGCCGACATTGCCGCCCGCGCCGGTTATGTTTTCGACCACGTTCTCCGGTCCCCAGCGCTGCGAGAGTTCACGGGCGACAAGACGGGCCATCGCGTCGTTGGAGCCGCCGGCGGCGAACGGCACGATGATCTTGATCGGGCCGGTCGGATAGGACTGCGCCATCGCCGCATTGCCACAGAGCAGGGCGGCGATGATGCAGATGGTACGTGAGATCCAGGCCGTGATGTTTTTCATTCTAGGTCCTCCCAGTTCGGATTACGCTGCGCTCAGTGCGTGCCGTCGAGCACCGCGCCCTGTTCGCGCAGCTTCGCCTGCAGCTCCTTCACCGGAAGCTGGCGAATGTCCTCGTGTCCCCTGGCGATGCTCATCGCCGCCGCGGTGCCTGCCGCATGGCCGGTGCCGAGGCACTGGCCCATCATGCGGGTGGTGCCGTTGGCGATACGGTCTGTAGAGATGCAGCGGCCGGCGGTGAGAACGTTCTTGACGTCGCGCGGGATCAGGCAGCCGAACGGAATGTCGTAAGAGCCGCCATCGGCGATCGGAATGCGGACCTGGCGCGTGCCGTCCTGATGGATGTCGATGTGGTGCGCACCCTTGGTGATGACGTCGCGCTGCTTGACTGCTTTGGCAGCCTCGTCGCCGCTGAGGACATATTCGCCCATCACGCGGCGCGTCTCGCGGATGCCGACGCGCGGCGCCATGCCGGCGAACACCGCATTCTCGAAGCCCGGGCAATGCGCCTTGAGGAATTCGGCGGTGTTCCAGACCTGCTCCATCAGACGCGACACCGCGCCGCTGACGCCGAGCGCGTCGAGACCGCTGATGTTCTCGGCGATGCGCGTGGCGTTGACGCAGACTTCCTTGCGCGCCTTCGAGGTCGGCATGATCATGATGAGGGCGGTGGGCGCCATCTCGCCGCGCTGGATCGCGCCGCCGAGGAACGGGCCGTTGCCGCGGAAGAAGATGGTCGGCTCGCCCTGATCGTGGATCGCCTGCGCCAGTTGCTCGTCGGTACGGCCGGCGCGGACCGCCTCGCTCTCGCCGACCGCCAGCGAGGGTGCGTTATCGCGCACGAAACGCAGCAGCGGCTCGTTCTCGACACCCGACATGCGGAACATCAGGGACAGAGGCTGCAACTCGCCGCTCTCGTCGGAGAACTCGGTTGGCGCGCCGGCGAGGAATGCGAGGTCGCCGTCGCCGGAGGCATCGATGAAATACTTCGCAGACAGCGCGGTGCGGGTGTTCTTGTGGACCAGGATCGCCGACTTGACCGAGCCGTTGTCGCAGACCACGTCGGTGAGCTGGGTGTAGAGGGCAGGGGTGACGCCGTGACGCTCCAGCACACGCATCACCGCGATCTTCATGATCTCGGGATCGACGCAGACGTAGCAGATCAGCCGGTAGTCGTGCAGCGGGCCGATGAAGCCGTCCATCTTGCGGCATTCCTCGAAAATCTCGTCGGCGACGCCGCGCACCACCCATTCGCCGCGGCCGTTGAGCACGCCGTCGATCGACATGCCGCTGAGCAGTTCGCCGCCGAAGATCGGGCCGGCTTCCACCAGAATGGTGCGTGCGCCGGATTTGGCCGCTGCGATGGCCGCGCCGATACCGGCTGCGCCTCCACCAATCACCGCGACGTCGTAGTTCAGATGCTTCAGCGTCATATCCTGTGTGTCCTGCTCGAAAGGCCGCGCCAAGGCGGCAGTTTGTCCATATACTGGACTTTTATGCTTGTAAGACGGGAGTATGACGACCAGTATTGGCGCTATAAAGCCGGATCATTGAAATCCTCAAAGATTGAGGTCTGCTATATGGACTCAAATGGCTATCTCTCGCCTCCGGCGGGCGGTGTGCCCGGCACGCAAAGCGTCAGCCGGATGGCGGCATTGCTGCGCGTGCTGGCGACGCGCAATTCGGTTGGGCTGCGTCTGTCGGAAGTGGTCACGGCGACGGGGCTGGAGCGGCCCACGGTGCGCAGGCTGCTGCAGGGCTTGATGCACGAAGGGTTCGTGCGGCAGGCCGCCTCGACGCGGCGCTATTTCCTTGGCCGCGCGCTGTTCGAACTGGGACTGGCCGCATCGCCTGATTTCGATGTGCGCGGCATCTGCGCGCCGTCGCTGGAGCGGATCGCCGCCCAGACCGGCGACACCGCGTTCCTGACCATGCGCAGCGCATTCGATTCGGTCTGCATCGATCGGTTCGAGGGCTCGTATCCGATCCGCGCGCTCACGGTCGAAATCGGCGCGCGCCGCGCGCTTGGCTCGACGGCGGGCGGCCTCGCTTTGCTGGCGAAGCTGAGCGATCCGGAGGTTGATATGATCGTGACGGCGAATGCGCAGCGGCTCGCGCGGTATGGATCGATCGACGTGCTACGCCTGCGCGGCATGGTGAAGCGGGCCCGCACCATCGGTTATGCGCTGAACCGCAACGACATCGTCGAGGGCGTCAGCGGCGTCGGCATCACGCTGGGCGAGGGCCGGCCCGATTTGCCGGATCTGGCGCTCAGCGTCGCGGCGATTTCCAGCCGTCTCGACGAGGCGCGGCAGAAGGAGGTGGTCGAGGTGATGCGAACCGAGGCTGCCGTCATCATGGAGCGGCTGTCGGCCTGGCACGGCAATCACCATGCACCGGTCGCCGCTGCTTCATCCTGAGGCCAGGCGCGGAATTATAGTTAATCATTCCTTAACCCCGGTTATGCCCAATTCAGGCATGATTCCGGATGCGTTTGTCCGCCATGGCGGCGCGCCGGAAAATCCAGGGCGTTGGGTTATCGGAGCGTTAAACGCCGGCTTTTAGACTGACGATACGGAGCTCGCCGCGGAGCCGGCCGACCCGGAGCAAGAGACCTTTCATGGCCGGCAAGGCTGCCATTCGAGACACCGCTGTGCGTCTGGCAAAGGCTGCCGGAAGATGGCGCGTGGCTGGCCTGCGCCGCATCCTGCCGGTGGCTCTCGCATGCGTTCTGACTTCGTTTTCGCCGGCGCGCGCCGAGCCGGTGAGGGGCGATGCCTCTCTGACCGCGCCGGGCGCCTATGCCCGCCTGCTGCTGCAATTTACCGAAGAGGTCCCGACCGAGGTGACGGTGGCGGGCACGATCCTCGTCGTCCGCTTCGCCAAGCCGGTCGATATGCCGGTCGACAGGCTGACCGACGCGGTGCCGGCCTATGTCGGCTCGGTGCGGCGCGATCCGGATGGAATGGCGATCCGTTTCGCGCTGGCGCAGAAGGTGCGCGTCAACACCATGACCGCCGGCGAGCGGGTCTTTATCGATCTGTTGCCGGAGAAGTGGACCGGTCTGCCGCCGCCGCTGCCGGCGGAGGTGGTGCGCGAGCTTGCGGAGCGCGCCATGGCGGCGGAGCGGGCGCTGCGTTTGCAGAAGATGGCCGAGGAGGTCAGTAAGAAACCGCCGGTGCGTGTCCGCACCTCGGTGCAGCCGACTTTCGTGCGTTTCGTCTTTGAACTGCCGAACGGTGTCGGCGTGTCGTCCTCGCTGTCGGCCGACAAGTTCATGCTGTCGTTCACGTCGGCGCTGACCTTCGATCTGGCCGATGCCAAGGTGTCCGCGCCGGCCAACGTCAAGTCGATCACCCAGAAGATCACCGACGATACGTCCTCGGTGGATATCGCGCTGATCGGCGAGGTCGATGTCCATGCCTTCCGTGAGGATCGCAATTACATCGTCGATATCGGATTCGAGGACAAGAAGGCGACCGCCCTGCCGGAGGTGCTGAAACCGGCGTTGCCCAAGGAGCAGCCCGCCAAGGCCGAGGCGGCAAATTCCAAGCCGGAGGCTCCGCCCGCCAAGGCGGACGTCGCCGCAGACAAGCCGGCCAATAAGCCGGCGGAGGCTGCCGCGCCGGTGGCCGCGCCGCCCGCCACCACGGCGGCGAAGGTGGAGGCGCCGCCTCCTGCTGCCGAGGCTGCGCCGGTGGCGGCGCCGGACACGGCTGCACCGCCGATCCAGCCGAAGAGCGAAGCGAAGCCGGCAGCCCCGCATGCGCAGATTGCGCCGACACCGGCAATTCCGCCATCCGCGCCGATCGCTTCAGCGGCGCACGATCCACCGGCCGCGACGTCGCCGCCGCCGTCCACTCCGCCGCCGGGCGCGGTGGTGGCCACGGCGCGGCGAACCACGGAGAATTTGAAGATCACGTTTCCATTCGGCGCGCCGACACCGGCTGCGCTGTTTCGCCGTTCTGACGCCATCTGGCTGGTGATCGCGGGCGACAAGACGATCGATGTCAGCGCCATCGAGCGCGAGGGTGGGCCGCTGATCGCCAATGCGCGTGTCGTCGATCTGCCGCATGGGCATGCGATCCGCATCAAGCTGAACCGCCCGCAACTGGCCTCGCTCGGCGGCAACGATGAGGCGCTGGTGCTGTCGCTCGCCAACACGGAGGAATTTCCGTCGCGCCCGCTGGCCGTGATGCGCAACATCGCCGATCCGGCGCAGGCCAATGTCAGCGTGGCATTGGAGCATCCCGGCCCGATGCTGCGTCTGGCCGATCCGGATGCCGGCGATACGCTCACCATCGTCACCGCGAAGCTGCCGGCGCAGGGTTTCATCCGCCGCCAGAGCCTCGTCGAATTCGCGCTGCTGGAATCGATCCACGGCGTGGTGATCCAGCCCAACGCCGACGATCTGTCGATCCAGGTTTTGCCCGACAAGGTCGTGCTCGGTCGGGCCGGAGGATTGACGCTCTCGGCGATCAACGGCTCGCCTGAGCGGATCGCGGCGATGACCGGCCCGATCTTCGGCATCAAGGAATGGAAGAAGAACCAGGACGCGAATTTCAACCAGCGGTTCGATGAACTGATGCGGACTGCTTCGCTGGCCACGGGCGACGCCGTTCTGCCGGCGCATATGGCCGTGGCGCGGTTCTATGTTGCCCGCGGTTTCTATCCGGAGGCGAACGGCATTCTCCAGCTCGGGATGAAGGACCAGAAAGCGGAGGATGTGGCCGGGCCCGCGCTGATCCTGCGCGCGGTGGTCAACACGCTGGCCGGCAGTCCGGAACGGGCGATGAAGGATCTGGAGAACCCCGTCGTCGGCAACAATTTCGATTCCCAGCTCTGGACGGCGTTTGTCAGTGCGCGGCTCGGCAAGTGGGTCGAGGCGCGCGAGAGATTCAAGAAT
This sequence comes from Hyphomicrobiales bacterium, assembly GCA_017305455.1. Classification (GTDB taxonomy): domain Bacteria; phylum Pseudomonadota; class Alphaproteobacteria; order Rhizobiales; family Xanthobacteraceae; genus Afipia. Next base: position 7,629 of record JAFKKO010000117.1, read on the forward strand.
GCTGAATTCGCGATTATGGCGCTGCCGCTCGACCTGCAGCGTCTGCTGCTGATCGAGGCGATGCGCGCCGCGCTCGAGGTGAAGGACTATTCCACCGCGACGGCGCGGGCCAACGATCTTGCCACGATCGGCATTCCGCCCGAACTGGAAGCGAGGATCGCGCTGCTGAACGGCAGGCTCGCCGAAGCGCTGGGGCGGGACAAGGATGCGCTCGCCAGCTATCACGCCGCGGCGACGTCGGCCTATCGTCCGGCTGCGGCCGAGGCGATGCTTGCCGAGATCGCGCTGCGCCAGAAGAACAACGAGATCGGCGAGGACGAAGCGCTGAGCGATCTCGAAATCCTGTCGGTGACCTGGCGCGGCGATCGCATCGAGGCGCGGACGCTGCAGATGCTGTCGCGCATCTATGCCGAGAAGGGCCGCTACAACGAGGCGTTTGCCGCCGCGATGAAGGCGACCCGTTTGCAGCCGAACGGGCCCGGCACGCGCGCCATTGTCGAGGAGGCGTCGGCGCTGTTCTCCCGGCTTTATCTCACCTCGCGCGGCGACGACCTGCCGCCGGTCGAGGCGCTGGCGATGTTCTACGAGTATCGCGATCTCACGCCGATCGGACGGCGCGGCGACGAGATGATCCGGCGTCTCGCCGACCGGCTGGTCGCGGTCGATCTGCTCGATCAGGCGAGCGAGCTGCTGCAATATCAGGTCGATCACCGGCTGGAGGGCGCGGCGCGGGCCCAGGTCGCGGCGCGTCTTGCGACGATCTATCTGATGAACCGCAAGCCGGAGCGCGCGATCGCGGCGCTGCGCTCGACCCGGATCGCGGATCTCGCCGGCGAAGTCCGCCAGCAGCGCCTGCTGCTCGAGGCGCGGGCGCAGAGCGATGTCGGCCGTCACGATCTGGCTCTCGATATCATCTCCAACATCTCGGGCCGCGAGGCGGCGCGGCTGCGCTCGGATATCTACTGGGCCTCGCGGCGCTGGCGGGAGTCGTCCGAGCAGATCGAGATTCTCTACGGCGAGCGCTGGAAGAATTTCCAGCCGCTGACCGAACTCGAAAAGAGCGACATCATCCGCGCCACCATCGGCTATGCGCTGGCGGAGGATGCGATCGGGCTCGCGCGCTTCCGCGAGAAATACGGCCCGAAGATGAATGATACCGAAGCTGATCGCGCCGCGTTCGCCATCGCCGGCAAGCCGGCGAGCGCGGGCAGCGCCGATTTCGCCAGGATCGCGAAGATGGCCGCGACCATCGATACGCTCGACGGCTTCCTGCGCGATATGCGCGCGCGCTTCCCCGACGCGATGGCGCGGGCCAAGTTGCCGCCGGAGCTCAAGGCCGATCCGGAGCCGACCGGCGCGCTGCCGGCGATCGTCGGGCGGAAGAAGATGTCGTCTGCGCGCTGAGCTTTCCGGGGCAAACCTCGCGATGCGATGGCGCGGCGGGAGTCGTGAAGCCTAGCCGCCGTAGCTCTGCACCAGGCTGCCAGCCACCAGCGACCAGCCATCCACCAGCACGAAAAAGATCAGCTTGAACGGCAGCGACACCACGACGGGCGGCAGCATCATCATGCCCATCGACATCAGCACCGAGGCCACCACGAGGTCGATGATCAGGAAGGGCAGGAACAGCAGGAAGCCGATCTCGAAGGCGCGCTTCAGTTCCGAAATCATGAAGGCCGGAATCAGGATCCGCAGCGACATGTCTTCGGGGGTGGCGGCCGGCGGCTCGCCGGACAGATCCATGAACAGCTTGAGGTCTTTCTCCCGCACGTTCTTCTGCATGAAGCCGCGCAACGGGGCGACGCCGCGCTGCATCGCGTCCTCGACGCTGATCTGGTTGGCAACCAGCGGGCGAATGCCGTCGTCATAGGATTTCTGCAGCACCGGTCCCATTACGAACGCGGTGAGGAACAGCGCGAGCGCGATGATGACGGAGTTCGGCGGCGCGGTGGCGGTGCCGAGCGCAGTGCGCAGCAGGGAGAGCACGACCACGATGCGCGTGAACGACGTCATCATGATCAGGATCGACGGCGCGATCGAGAGCACCGTCAGGAGCGCGATCAACTGGATCGCGCGCTCGGTTACTCCGCCATTGCCCTGGCCGAGATTGATGCTGATATCTTGCGCGAGCGCAGGGCCGGCGAACGCCCCTGCCGCGATCAATGTCAGAAAAAAGAAAACTCTACGCGGATGTTTCGTCAGCCTCACGACGGGTTTTTGGGCCGGCCGAGCAGGCTCGCCATTTCGTCCTCAAGGCTTTCGAAAGCGCCTTTGGCAGCCGGTGCCGCCGGCGTCGCGGCGGCCTGAGGAGCGGCGCTTGCGGGCTCCGCCGGAAGGGTCGGCTCGACGCGGGGCGCAGGGCGCGGATTAGGCGCTTCGGGCGCGACCGGAGGTGCGCCGACCCGGTCCATCGGATCGACCGAGACATGGCGCGGAGCGGCGGCATCGCTGCGCTCGCCGGGGCGGCGCAACGCAGCTTCAAGCCGCTGCGCCATCTCGGCGAGGTTCTGATCGGCGGCCGAGATCGAGGCGGCATCGCTTGGACGCAGTTCGCTCGGGCGGGCGGGCGGACGCGCCGCCGGGCCCCGCGAAGGAAGTTCGGACGGGCGCGGGACGCGCGGCATCGCCGGTTCGGTGCGCTCGCTGCGCGGACGGATGGTCTCGCTCCGCTCGGGGCGGATGATCGGCTCGGGACGGGTCGGCGGTTCCGGAACCAGGCGGCTGAAATCGTCGCCGCGGCTGCGCTCAGTGGGCGGCGCGGGCGGGCGGCGCAGTTCGCCGCCAAAGGTCGGGCGGGCCGGCCGCTCCGGTGCAGGCTCGGGCAGTTCGAACGCCGCCGGGCGGGCGGTGTCGTTGTCGGCCCAGTTGTCCGTGACGTCGGGCAGCGGCGTGATCTGGGCGGGCAGCTCGGTGCCGGCGGGGGCGCGCTGCGGCGCCGGGCTGGCGCTCCGCATGATGTTGAGCTCGACCACGACGTCGGTCGGACCACCGATCATCAGCAGATGCTCGACATTGTCGCGCCGCACGAGCACGAGGCGGCGGCGGCCGTCAACGGCGGCGGCGTCGATCACGGCGAGGCGCGGCATCCGGCCCCGCGCGCTGCCCGATCCGATGCTTCCGCCGCTGAACCGGCGAACCAGCCAGGCGACGGCGCCGATCAGCGCCAGCACGATCAGGATGGCAATGAAAATCTGGAGGATCTGCGACATGATAGTATTCCCCGTCGGACGGTGCGTTGGCTTCGCATTGTCCAGAATCGCTCATTGCCACGATACAACGCGCAATGAACACAGCATAAGATTTCGCGACTTACATCGGTTCGCGAGAGCGGAAAATGCCCGCTTCGGCTCTTCATAGACCATGAATCGCTCCGGCCCAAACGCTTCTTGGGCTGGAACTTCAAGGGCTTGGACCTCAAAGATGGCTTCGTGACGAAAATGCGCCGGTGATCCGGCCGGGCCTCGGTCCGCGCCGCCGGGTTGCGATTGTCCGGCCCGTCATCGGCGCTCGGCGGATTTCTTAACCAGCTGTTAACCATACGCCCGGCAAATTCTGCCTAGCTGCGGCGCTGCGCCGGGGCATCAGGAGCCGGGACCGGCCATGGCGATCAATGATCTTCCGATGTTGTCGATGCTCCGCACCAAGATGCAGTGGCATCAGGAGCGGCAGCGCGTTCTGGCCGAGAACGTGTCGAACTCGGACACGCCCGGATTCAAGCCGCGCGATCTGGTCGAGCCGAAATTCGATGCGCGAGGCGCCTCCAGCACGGCGCGCGAAGCGCTGGCGATGACGCGCACCAGCGCCGCCCATATCCAGGCCGCGGGCGTCAGCGAGAGTTTCTCCTCGCACGCGCGCGGCGGCTACGAGACCCGGCCGGCGGGCAACTCGGTCAATCTGGAAGATGAAATGCTCAAGGTGTCGGCGAACCAGATGGACTACGCCGCCGCCACCTCGCTCTACAGCCGCAGTCTCGGTCTGATCAAGACCGCGATCGGCAAACGCTGACGGCACGTCAGGCTAGGGAGACGGCGATGGCCGATGGAATGGATTTCCTCAAATCGATGAGCATCGCGACCTCCGGCCTGCGGGCGCAGGCCGGCCGCATGCGGGTGATCTCCGAAAATATCGCCAACGCCGACTCCACCGCGAAAACGGCGGGCGGCGATCCCTATCGCCGTAAGATCCCGACATTCTCCTCCAGCCTCGACCGCACGCTCGAAGCGCAGGTCGTCTCGCTCGGCCGCATCAAGCCCGACAACTCCGAATTCCGGGTCCGGCACGAGCCGGGCAATCCGGCGGCGGATGCATCGGGCAACGTCAAATACCCGAACGTGAATTCGCTGGTCGAGATGACCGACATGCGCGAGGCGCAGCGCTCCTACGAGGCCAACCTCAACATCATCAGCGCCACGCGCCGGATGATTCAGCGCACCCTCGACATCCTCAAGGCCTGAACAGGAGATCTGATCGATGGCAACGCCCTCAGTCGCCGCAAATGCCTATGCCAGCCTGTCGAAGATCATGGATTCGGCCGGAGGCGCCGCGGGCAGCCTCGGCAAGACCGGCGACAGCGCCGGTCCCTCGTTCAGCGCGGTGCTTAAGGACGCGCTTGGCAGCGTGATGGAAGCGGGCCGCAAGTCGGACGTCCAGACCGTCGCCGCGGCCTCCGGCAAGGCCAACGTCATGGACGTAGTGACCGCGGTGGCGGAGACCGATGTCGCCGTCTCGACGCTGGTCTCGGTGCGCGACAAGGTCATCCAGGCCTACGAAGACATCATGCGGATGCCGATCTGAGGCGGTTTTCCGTTTTCATTCAAGCGAAGGGCCTGCGGGCAGGGGAAAGACAATGACGGGTCCCGAGGTTCTGGAAGTGGCGCGCGATTCGATCTGGACCATCGTGGTGGTGTCGTCGCCTCTTCTGGTGATCGGCCTCGTGGTCGGCGTGACGATCTCGCTGATCCAGGCGCTGACGCAGATTCAGGAACAGACGCTGGTGTTCGTGCCGAAGATCCTCGCCATCTTCGTGACGCTGCTGCTGGCGCTGCCTTTCATGGCGGACGCCCTGCACAGCCACATGATGAGGATATCGTCGCGAATCATCGGCGGCTGAGCCACATTGCGAAGCGGACATGCGCATCGACATCTCGCTTCTGCCCGCACTCGCCGCCACCTTCATGCTGGTGTTCGCCCGCATCGGTGCGATGGTGATGCTGTTGCCGGGCTTTGGCGAGGTCAGCGTGCCGGTCCGGGTCCGGCTCGGCATCGCGCTGCTGCTGACGCTGATCCTGCTGCCGTTGCATCGCAGCGCCTACCAGATCGACATGACCTCGATGGCGCCGCTGCTGGTGATGCTGGTCCATGAGATCATCATCGGCGTCGTGCTCGGGGCGACCGCGCGCATGACGCTGGCCGCGCTGTCGGTGGCAGGCTCGGTGATCGCCCAGCAACTCGGCCTCGGTTTTGTGACTGCGATCGACCCGACGCAAGGCCAGCAGGGCGCGCTGATCGGCAACTTCCTCACCATTCTTGGCCTGACGCTGCTGTTCGCGACCGACATGCATTATCTGATGATCGCGGCGCTCAACGAGAGCTTCACGCTCTTCGCGCCGGGCACGCTGATGCCGAGCGGCGATGTCGCCTCGCTGGCGACGCGCGCCTTCACCGTGGCGTTCAAGATCGGCATCCAGCTCGCCGCGCCGTTCATCGTGTTCGGCCTCGTGTTCAATCTCGGCCTCGGCCTTCTGGCCCGCCTGATGCCGCAGATGCAGGTCTATTTCGTCGGCGTGCCGCTCTCGATCCTGATCGGTTTCGTCATCCTCGGCATCATCCTCGTTACCATGATGGGAACCTTCGTCGATTATTTCGGCGGCGTCTTCCATGAACTCGCGCCGCAGGGCGGAGGATAGCGATGGCCGAGGACAGCGAGGACAAAACACAAGACCCGACCCAAAAACGGCTCGACGACGCCCATGACCGGGGCGACGTCGCCAAGAGTCAGGAGGTCAACACCTGGTTCATGATCGCGGGCGCGACGCTGGTGCTGTCGTCGTTTTCCGGATCGGTCGGCGCCGCCATCGAAGTCCCGATGCGCAACCTTTTGATGAACGCGCACCAGATCCGGGTGGACGGGCCGGGCCTTCTGTCGCTCGCGAGCCGGCTGGAGTGGCTGCTGCTCACGGCGCTTGGCGTGCCGATGCTGCTGCTGCTGATCGCCGCGATCGGCAGTCACCTGATCCAGCATCGCCCGGTGTGGTCGACCGATCCGCTGACGCCGAAGCTTTCCAAGATTTCGCCGATGTCCGGCGCCAAGCGGCTGTTCGGCAAACAGGCGGCGGCCAATTTCGCCAAGGGCCTGTTCAAGGTGATCGCGCTCGGTGCGGTGATGACCGCGGTGCTTTGGCCGGAGCGCGACCGTCTCGACGCCATCGTGCGGACCGATCCGGCCGCGATCATGGGGATTACCCGCGGCCTCTCGCTACAACTGATGACCGCCGCCGTCGCCATGCTCGCGCTGGTGGCCGCGCTCGACTATCTGTTCCAGTATCGCCAGTGGTTCGAGCGGCAGAAAATGTCGATGCAGGAGATCAAGGAAGAGTTCAAGCAGTCGGAAGGCGATCCCCATATCAAGGGCCGCATCCGCCAGTTGCGCCATGCCCGGATGCGCAAGCGCATGATGGCCGCGGTTCCCACCGCCTCGGTGGTGATCACCAACCCGACCCACTACGCGGTGGCGCTCAAATACGAGCGCGGCATGCCGGCCCCGATCTGCGTCGCCAAGGGCGTCGATGCCATCGCTTTCAAGATCAGGGAAGTGGCGAACGCCCACGACATTCCGATTGTCGAGAACGTGCCGCTGGCCCGCGCGCTTCACGCCACGGTGGAGATCGACGACGAGATCCCGGTCGAGCACTACCATGCGGTCGCCGAAGTCATCGGCTATGTGATGCGGCTGAAGCGCAACCTGTCGGGGCGGCTCTGACAAGGCGGGACGAACATGCGATGGCGCTTGCCTTGCAACGCCCGATTCAGGCACTGAGAGGCGGCGTGCGAAAGAACAGCTCTTACCGGTCATACGGACCATGACAGCCGATCGAGACCCTGGCCCGAACCTCATGCCCGCGGGCGCCCACGAGGCCGGGCGGCGCGGCGGCAGCATCCTGCTGATCCTGCTGGTGGCGGGCGCGGTGATCGCGGCGGCGGTCGGCTTCATGAGTCTCGGCCGCGCCCAGGCGCAGCCTTATATCATGGCGCTTCTGGCGCTGCTGGCGATGGTCGGCCTGTTCATGCTGTTCGCGTTCGCGGCGGGCATCGTCCGCTTTGCCGATCGCGCGGCTGAAAACCCGATCATGCGCCCGGTCGCCGATCATGCCTTCGACGGCATCGCGGTCACCGATTCGCATGGCCACATCGTCTACGCCAACAACGCCTATCTGGCGCTCACGGGCGCGACCAGCGCCCATGACGTGCGGCCGGTGGAGCGGGTGTTCATCGGCGATCCGGATGTTTCCGAAGCCGTGTTCCGCCTGCTCAAGGCCGCGCGCGAGGGCAAGCGGCAGCAGGAGGAGGTCCGCGTCGCCTCCGCCGATGAGGGGCAGGGACGCTGGCTGCGGATGCGGGTGCGTCCCTTGGGACTGACCCGGCGCGAGGCGAAATACGCGGTGTGGTCGCTCGCCGACATCACCCGCGACCGCGAGCGTCAGGAAGACGTGTTCCAGGAACTGCAGCACGCCATCGAATATCTCGACCATGCTCCGTGCGGATTTTTCTCCGCCGCGCCGGGCGGCGAACTTGTTTATGTCAACGCGACGCTGGCCAACTGGCTCGATTACGATCTTGCGGAGATCGGCTCCGGCGGCCTCAAGCTCGCCGATGTGGTGTCCGGCGACGGCGCGGCTTTGCTCGCCTCGATTACGCCCGAGCCCGGCGAGGTCAAGACCGAGGTGTTCGATCTCGATCTGCGGATGCGCAGCGGCAAGACCGTGCCGGTGCGGCTCTATCACAAGCTGGCGTTCGGCGCTGACGGCGTGCCGGGCGCCTCGCGCACGCTGGTCATCAACCGTGCCCGCGACGAGGGCGCCGATCCGCAGCGCGCCGCCGAAGTGCGCTTCATGCGTTTCTTCGATCATACGCCGATGGCGATCGCGACGGTGGACAAAACCGGCCAGATCGTCCGCGCCAATGCGCGCTTTGCCAAGCTGACGCAGGGCCTTTCGCCGGCGGCCGGCGCCAACAAGTCGATCTTTGCCGTGGTCGCCGAGCGCGAGCGCGGCGAGCTTACCTCGGTCATCAACCGCGCCGCCGAGGGGCATGGAGATATTCCGCCGGTGGAAGTGTTGCTGGACGGGCCGAAGGAGCGCTGGGGCCAGTTCTTCGTCACTTCGGTCGAGCATGACGAGCGCGATGCGGAAGCCGCGATCGTCTATCTCCTGGAGACAACCGAACAGCGCACGCTGGAGAACCAGATCGCGCAGTCGCAGAAGATGCAGGCGGTGGGGCAGCTCGCCGGCGGCATCGCGCACGACTTCAACAACGTGCTGTCCGCCATCATGATGGCGAACGACTTCCTGCTCAACGCGCACAAGCCGACCGATCCTTCCTTCGCCGACATCATGCAGATCAAGCAGAACGCCAACCGCGCTGCGGCGCTGGTGCGGCAGTTGCTGGCGTTCTCGCGCAAGCAGACGCTGCGTCCGCAGGTGCTCGATATCGGCGAGGTGCTCTCCGACATCGCGGTGCTGCTCAAGCGCCTGCTCGGCGAGAAGATCAAGCCCGAGGTGGTGCACGGCCGCGACCTCTGGCCGGTGAAGGCCGACCTGTCGCAACTCGAACAGGTCATCGTCAATCTCGCGGTGAACGCGCGCGACGCGATGCCTGACGGTGGCAAGCTGACCGTGAAGACCGGCAATGTTTCGGCCGCGGACATCGCGCGCCTTCAATATAAAGGCATGCCGGCCGCCGACTATGTGCGGATCGACGTCACCGACACCGGCACCGGCATTCCGCCGGAAATCGTGGACAAGATCTTCGAGCCGTTCTTCTCGACCAAGGAAGTCGGCAAGGGCACCGGCCTTGGCCTGTCCACGGTGTACGGCATCGTCAAGCAGACCGGCGGCTTCGTCTATGTTGATTCGGCCGCCGGCAACGGCACGGCCTTCAGCATCTTCCTGCCGCGTCACGTTCGTGAAAAGGAAGCGGCGGCGGAGGTGCCGGTCACGCCCGATGCGCCGCCGCTGGCTGGCAAACCCAAGGTGCCGGACCTTACGGGGCAGGGCACCATCCTCCTCGTGGAAGACGAGGACGGGCTGCGCTCGCTCAACGCGCGCGGCCTGCGCTCGCGCGGCTACACCGTGATCGAGGCCTCCAACGGCATCGAAGCCCTGGAACTGATGGAACAGGAGAACGGCCAGATCGATCTCGTCGTCTCCGACGTGGTGATGCCGGAGATGGACGGTCCCACCATGCTGACGCAGATGCGCAAGAGCAATCCCGACCTCCGAATCATCTTCGTCTCGGGTTACGCGGAAGACGCATTCGAGAAGAGTCTGCCGGCCGGCGAGCAGTTCGCCTTCCTGCCGAAGCCCTTCACGCTGAGCCAATTGGTCGCAACGGTGAAGGAAACCATGACGGTTTCTTAATCCTGTCCGTTTTGAGGGTGGCTGCCGCGACGCAGGGCCGCAGCTTTTTGACCCGATCGAGGCTTTTCCTTTCGCCGGGCAATGATCATGTTGTGGCGACTTCCCCATGGCGGGGATGGAGGAATATCCGAATGACGTTTCCGCGGCGCATGCGCGCTCTGGTCAAGATTTTCGTTGTCACGCTCGCGCTGGCGCTTCCGCTGGCGATGACGGTGATCTCGTCGGCAGACGCCCGCGGCGGCGGCGGACGCAGCATGGGCTCGCGCGGTGCGCGGACCTATTCGGCGCCTCCGGCCACGCCGACCGCGCCGAGCGCGGCGGCGCCGGTTCAGCGCAGCATCACCCAGCCGGGCACCGCGGCAGGCGCAGCCAGCGCCGGAGCGGCGGCCAAGGGCGGCTTGTTCAATCGTCCGGGCCTGCTCGGCGGTCTTGCCGCCGGCTTCCTCGGTGCCGGCCTGTTCGGCATGCTGTTCGGCAGTGGTCTGTTCAGCGGCCTTGGCGGCCTGTCGTCGATCCTTGGTCTCGTGCTGCAGCTCGGTCTGATCTATCTGGTGGTGCGGCTCGCCATGAACTGGTGGCGTCGTCGCAACGCGCCGGCTTACGCCAACGCGATGCCCGACACCGGCGCGCAGCAGGCGCAGGCTGCGCAGATGAACGCGCGCAGCGGGTTCGGCTTCGGCTTTGGCGCCAACACGCCGCCGCTGCAGATCACGCCGGCTGACTACGACATCTTCGAGCGCAGGCTGACCGAAATCCAGACGGCATGGTCGAACGAGGACGTGGAGAAGCTCCACACCCTGGCGACGCCGGAAATGGTGTCGTATTTCGGCGAGGACCTCGCGGAGAACAAGACGCGCGGTGTGATCAACAAGGTGTCGGACGTCAAGCTGCTGCAGGGCGACCTTGCCGAGGCATGGCGCGAAGGCCCGACCGACTACGCCACGCTCGGCCTGCGTTTCCGGCTGGTCGACAAGACGCTCGATCGCGCCAGCGGCCGGCTGGTCGAAGGCAGCGAGACGCCGGAGGAAGTCACCGAGGTGTGGACCTTCGCCCGTCGCCCCGGCACCGACTGGGAGTTGTCGGCGATCCAGCAGGCCTGACGCCCGCTCTGCATCAATAAACCGAAGCGCCGCATCCTTGATGCGGCGCTTTTCGTTTGGCCGTAGCGATCGAGTCATGGAACCGTTCCGCACGGCCATCCGTTGGCTCTGTTTGCGGCGGGACCACGGTCATGCGCTACGAGCTTTATTACTGGCCGACCATTCAGGGGCGGGGCGAATATGTCCGGCTCGCGCTGGAGGAAGCGGACGCGGACTATATTGATGTCGCGCGGCGCAGCGGAGGCGAAGCCCGGATGATGGCGATGATGACAGGCCGCCGTCTGGACACGCCGCCTTTCGCGCCTCCGTTTCTCAAGGCAGGCAATCTTGTCATCGCGCAGGTCGCCAATATCCTGCTCTATCTCGGCGCGCGACACGGCCTTGCGCCGAAGGCGGAAGCGGGGCGGCTCTGGGTCCATCAGTTGCAGCTCACCCTCGCCGATTTCGTGGTCGAGATTCACGACACCCATCATCCGCTCGGGCCGACGCTCTATTATGAAGATCAGCGGCCGCAGGCGCGGACCCGCACCGGCGAGTTCTGGAAATCGCGCGTGCCGAAATTCCTCGGCTATTTCGAAGACCGGATCGCGCGCCATGGCCCTTATCTCACGGGGCGGCGCGTCACCTATGCCGACCTGTCGCTGTTTCAGATCGTCGAGGGACTGCGCTATGCCTTCCCGCATCGCATGAAGCGGTTCGAGCGCAGGACACCGCGTGTGCTCGATCTGCATGCGCGGGTCGCGGCCCGGCCCCGAATCGCGGCCTATGTCGCCAGCGAGCGCCGCATTCCCTTCAACACCGACGGTATCTTCCGCCACTATCCGGCGCTGGATAAATAGGGAGTAGGATGCATATTCTGGCAGGCGGGCCGGGTTTGCTAAACAGCGTGAACACACCCAGTTGCTGGAGCGCTCATGAAAATCACTTCTCCCGGCGATATCCCGTCACGTCCTGCTCCGGCCGAGTATTTCACCGGCACGGTCTGGCAGGACCCGATCATTCAGACGCCGACCCCCTCGCGACTGCAGGTCGTTCGGGTCAGTTTCGATCCCGGCGCGCGCACCGCATGGCATACCCATCCGCTCGGCCAGACCCTGTACGTGCTTTCGGGCTGTGGTCTTGTGCAGACTGAAGGCGGCCCGCTGCGCGAGATGCGGCCCGGCGATGTGGTGTGGATTCCGCCGGGCGAGAAGCATTGGCACGGCGCGACGCCGACCACCGGCATGGTTCATCTGGCGATCCAGGAGGTGGAGAACGGCAGCGCCGCCACCTGGCTCGAACAGGTGAGCGAAGCGCAGTATCAGGGCGCGGCCTAGCCTTGCGGCATGCAACCGGACTTCGCGGAACGGCTTGCCGTCCGCGCTGCGGCCTTGCCTTGGCCGCATTGATGACTCATTGTGTCTGTTGGTTGGCTGAATCGCCTGACATTTGAACGCCGGAGGAACGATGCGCTTCATCACCCCCGTCATCTATGCCGCGCTGTTTGCAACCGCGATTTATGCCGCGATCGCCCAGACCGGCCCGCTGCCCGCGGTTTCTGAAACCACAGCTTCCGTGAACACGACCAAACTCGCTTACGCCGTGCCGACCGACGGCACGCGCGCAACGTCCAAACCGGCGGTGCGCGTCGGCAAGCGTGAAGCCTGCCGCCAGATGGTCGCTGGAAAGCACCTCAAGCAGCGCGACGCGCGCGATCAAATGCAGCTCTGCGTGGCGCAGGCTCGTGTCGATTGCCTGAAGCAGGCGATCGATCAGAAGATGCGCGGTGCGCAGCGCCGGGTTTATGTGAAGGCGTGCGCCGCCACCTGATCGATGCCGCCGAGATACGCGCCGTCGCGCGCGGCAAGCCGCTATCGTGGTCGCATCAAACGTGACGTGAGCAGCAGACAATAGCCGTCATCTTTCAACCACGCCGACACCGATCCGCGTGGTTGTTTTATGTCCGCCGATTAAACCGCGGTTTTAGCGCATTCCCGGCATGCCGGGAGCACCCGGAGCGTCCGGTTCCATCCACTGGCGATCCCGATCAGCCGGCTTGAACATGCCAGGCTCGGAGCCGCCACGGTCCAGTCTCTCTCGGGCCGATGGCGGGCTCAGACCGACGGTGCCGCTGTTCGACTTGCGCATGCTGGAATGCATTTTCTTGGTCTTTTTGGCTTTCTTCGCTGTCTTCTTTTTGTGCACCTGGCTTTGCGCATTCGTCGTCGTGTCGGTCTTCATCGTATCCTGTCCCGAGGGACTGGTGGTTTGCGCGCTGGCGGTTCCGGCGGATACCGCGGCCATCAGAGCCGCGCAGCATGTTCCGATGATGAGCTTTCGCATGAGAGCTCTCCGTTGATTGAAACCCGTCCGGTCAATGAGGCGCGGTCCGGTGTGTTCCCGCCCCACGGAAATGTGTTTCGCAGTCGCGAACGGCGACGGCGGCTTGCGCGACCTTACTGGTCCTTTTCCCGCGAGATCGTGATGCTGGAGCCGGTCTTGCTCGCCTGGCACTGGATATCGAGCTTGCGATAGCGTGTCTTGATGTCCTTGCCGCGCAGAATGCCGATCCGCCCGAAACAGCGGTTGGCGCCGCGCAGCGCATCCTTGCGCGGAATGGTGAAGATCACCGCGGCGGCGGTGGCGACCATCTCGACAAACGCCGCCGGCGGCTTTCGCGAAGGGGAGGCCGCGAAGAAATCGGCCTGCCGGTTGCGGCTGGAGCAGCCAAGCGAGGCCTGCGTCGCGAGGGGATGTTGTAGATAGATGATGCCGCCCGCGGTGCGCCCGACCTTCAGGCTCTCGATGCGCCCCGCAAGCTCTCGCGCCTGCTCGTCGCAGCGATCGGCGTGGGCCGGCAGGATCGACAGCCCGAGCGCCGCGATCAGGGCCGAAGACAAAACCAGTGAGCGCGAAAAAACCTGTGCCATAAAATCCCCCGTGCATTGAAGCGTGCGCTTTGATTTTACGCAAGGCGGATTTGGTACTTGTCGTGTGGCACATATAGAGCAGGGAAGGACCGGTACTTACGTCATGCTCGCAGCCATTCCCTTGCGTGGATCGCCCTGTTGCAGGCGCATAGCAAGACTTTCGACGCCTTCCCTTTATCCCAAAACAGATTAGAACGGCTCCAGGGCGCGCCCGCGCGCCACCGCAAGGGGATACGCCATGAACGCTCCGACCAGCATTCCTTCGCCGCAGGCGCTGCCGCCGTATCGGCATACGCCGCTGTTTCCGCTCGGCAAGGATGAAACGCCCTACAAGAAGATTTCGTCGGAAGGCGTTCGGGTCGAGACCGTGATGGGCAAGGAGATGCTGGTGGTGTCGCGCGATGCGCTGCGCACGCTGGCGGAAGCCGCCTTCATCGACATCAACCATTACCTGCGGCCGGGCCATCTGCGGCAGCTTCGCAAGATCCTCGATGATCCGGAGGCCAGCGACAACGACAAGTTCGTTGCGTTCGATTTTCTGAAAAATGCCAACATCGCCGCCGGCGGCGTGCTGCCGATGTGCCAGGACACCGGCACCGCGATCATCATGGGCAAGAAGGGCTCTCGCGTGCTCACCGAGGGCGACGACGAGGCGGCCCTCAGCGAGGGCGCGCGCGATGCGTATCTCAAGCGCAACCTGCGCTATTCGCAGGTCGCGCCGCTGTCGATGTTCGAGGAGAAGAACACCCGCAACAACATGCCGGCGCAGTGCGAGATCTACGCCGAGGGCGAGGACGCCTACAAGTTCATGTTCATGGCCAAGGGCGGCGGCTCGGCCAACAAAAGCTTCCTGTTTCAGGGCACGCCCTCGCTGCTGACCAAGGATCGCCTGCACGCGTTCCTCAAGGAGAAGGTGCTGACGCTCGGCACTGCGGCGTGTCCGCCCTATCACCTTGCCATCGTCATTGGCGGCACCTCGGCCGAACTGACCATGAAGACCGTGAAGCTCGCCTCCGCGCGCTATCTTGACGGCCTGCCGACCACCGGCAGCGAGGACGGCCATGCCTTCCGCGATCTGGAGATGGAGCAGGAAATCCACAAGATGACGCAATCGCTCGGCGTCGGCGCGCAGTTCGGCGGCAAGTATTTCTGCCACGACGTGCGGGTGATCCGCCTGCCGCGGCACGGCGCATCGCTGCCGATCGGGCTCGGCGTGTCCTGCGCCGCCGACCGTCAGGTGCTCGGCAAGATCACCAAGGACGGCATCTATCTGGAGGAGCTCGAGCATAATCCGGCGCAGTATCTGCCGGTGGTGGAAGGTCATCTCGGCGGCGAGGTGGTGAGGATCGATCTCGACAGACCGATGAAAGAAATTCTGGCGACGCTGTCGCAATATCCGATCAAGACCCGGCTGTCGCTGAACGGCACCATGATCGTGGCGCGAGATTCGGCGCATGCCAAGCTGCGCGAGCGGCTGGAGAAGGGTGAGCCGCTGCCGGATTATTTCAAGAACCATCCGATCTATTACGCGGGCCCCGCGAAGACGCCGGCGGGTTACGCCTCGGGTTCGTTCGGCCCGACCACGGCGGGGCGGATGGATTCCTTCGTCGATCAGTTCCAGGCGGCCGGCGGCTCGATGGTGATGCTGGCGAAGGGCAATCGGGCGCCGGCGGTGCGCGAGGCCTGCAAGGCGCATGGCGGGTTCTATCTCGGCTCGATCGGTGGCGCGGCGGCGAACCTCGCCGAACACTGCATCAAGAAGGTCGAGGTGGTGGAATATCCCGAACTTGGCATGGAAGCGATCTGGCGCATCGAGGTGGTGGATTTCCCGGCCTTCATCGTCATCGACGACAAGGGCAACGACTTCTTCAAGGAACTGAACCTGAGCTGACAGGGTTCATGCAATTCCCGCTTCTCATGGCCGGCCCCGTGCCGGCCATTTTTGTTGGTCTTTGTTGTTCGCCGTGAAGCTCTGACGCGGCGACGTGTGCGGCCCGTGTTGGGGTGGTTTGCGTCATGGCGGACATAAAAGAGTCGCGGACCTGTCCTATACCGGCGCTCCTTGACGATCGAAAATCGTGAGCTGGCCACGGAGAAACCTCATGAAGGTCAATCCCTATCTGTTTTTCGACGGCACCTGCGAGCAGGCGTTCAAATTCTACGCCGATGTGCTGGGCGCGAAGATCGAAGCCATGATGTCCTACAAGGACATGCCGCCGAACGAACGCATGCCGGCGGACTGGAAAGACAAGATCATGCATGGGCGCATCTCGCTCGGCGGTTACGACATCATGGCCTCCGATACAGTGCCGGGCGATTACAACGAGCCGCAAGGCTTCGACCTGACGCTGAATATCGACACGGTGGAGGAGGCTGAGCGTATCTACAAGGCGCTGTCGCAAGGCGCGCGGGCCATTCGCATGCCGCTTGGCGAGACCTTCTGGGCGCAACGCTTCGGCGCGTTCACCGACAAGTTCGGCACGCCGTGGATGATCAACTGCGAGAAGAAGATGTAGCGGCCGGCTTGCGGCACATCATGGAGCTGGCGATGTTCAATCTGCTTCCGTCGGGAGACCAGAGGGCGACCGACCGCGTCATGGCCGCGATGATGCAGATGATCAAGATGGATATCGCGGCGCTGCAAGCGCCTGTGACGGAACGTAGACGCGACCGCGTGATCGCGTCTTGGCCTGCGAAAGAGGTGTGTTACAAGGCGCGTCCTTTGTCCGGACAATGATGGAATCGTGATCGTGTCTTCGACGAGCTATGCCAGAAATGCCATCGTGCTTGGCCTGTTGTCGGCGGTCGGGCCGTTCGCGATCGACATGTATCTGCCGGCGCTGCCCTCGATCGCCGCCGACCTGAAAGCGTCCACCGCCGCGACGCAGATGACGCTGATGGTGTTCTTCATGGCGTTCGGCATCTGCCAGCTTGTCTATGGTCCGCTTTCCGATATGGCCGGACGCAAGCCGCCGCTGTATTTCGGCCTGGTCCTCTTCATCCTCGGCTCGATCGGCTGCGCACTGGCGCCGAACATCGATTGGCTGATCGCGCTGCGGGTGGTGCAGGGCGTCGGCGCCGCGGCGATGATGGTGATTCCGCGCGCGATCATCCGCGATCTGCATACCGGCATCGAGGCGACGCGGCTGATGTCGCTGGTCATGCTGGTGTTCAGCGTCTGCCCGATCCTGGCGCCGTTGATCGGCAGCGCGCTGATCGTGCCGTTCGGCTGGCGCGCGGTGTTTGTCGGCGTCACGGTCGCGGCGATTGCCGGTCTTGTCATGGCCGCGATCTTCCTGCCCGAGACGCGGTCCCGGCATGACCGCATGCCGGTCAGCGCGGCCGACGTGGTTAGTGGTTTCCGCTATCTTTTGACACATCCGCGCTTTCTGGGCTTGACCTTCATCGGCGGCCTCGGCATGGCGAGCTTTTTCGCGTTTCTGGCTTCGTCCTCCTTCATCTATATCGGCCATTTCGGCCTGACGCCGACGCAGTACAGCCTGGCGTTCTCGGTGAATGCCATCGGTTTCATCGGGGCGTCACAGTTTGCCGCCGGCCTCGGCGCGCGCTTTGGCATCGCGCGCATGGTGATGGTCGCGGTGATCTGCTACACGCTGTTCGCGCTCGTCAATTTCGCGGTCACGGCGGCGGGCGTCGATCATCTTGCGGTGCTGATGGCCCTGCTGTTTGCGAGTTTTGCGTTTCTCGGTCTCGTTATTCCCTCGACCATGGTGCTGGCGCTGGACGATCACGGCCCGATCGCCGGCATCGCCTCGGCGCTGGGCGGCACGCTGCAGATGATCGCGGGCGGCGCGGTGATCGCGGTCGCCAGCCTGTTTTTCGACGGCACGGCCCTGCCGATGGTGACGATCATCGCGCTGTGCGCCTGCGGCGCATTGCTGCTCGGCTTTGTCACATTGCGTGGCCGCGCTTCGGCGCCGCAACCGGCGGAGTGAGCGGCGGCGACGGAACCGGCCGCTTTTGCGGGAAATTGCAGCATTCAGGGTGGATCAAAGGCCGCAAACAGTGGTTTTGATGGGGATGACGCGGGACCTGCGTTGTCATCGGCCGGGAAACGTATGACATTCGCAGCGGAATCGCTTTAATACGGCGCTATTGTTCGATTTTACCGTCAGTGAGCCATGCCAGTCATTTCCTCCAATAAGCCCTATCGGATCGGACGCTCCAAGACCGGGCTCGGCCTGTTCGCCACCAAGCGGATCGAGAAGGGCACCAAGATCATCCGCTATATCGGCCCGCTTCTGGACTCCCGGAAGAAGGAGGATGATGAGATCGAGAACAAGTACCTGTTCGAGATCAACAATCGCTGGACCATTGACGGTTCGATCCGACGCAACATCGCCCGCTACATCAATCATTCCTGCCGGCCGAACGCGGAGTCCGACGTCAATTCGCGCGAGCGCCGTGTTGTCATCCGCGCCATCAAGACCATCGAGCCGGGCGACGAGATCAACTACGATTACGGCACCGATTACTTCAAGATTTTCCTGAAGCCGATCGGCTGCAAGTGCGATCACTGCGAGAAGAAGCGCAAGAAGGCGCGCGCCGAGGCGCGGGCGGAGAAGCTGCGGCTGAAATTGAAGGCCGAGAAGAAAGCCGCCAGGGACGCAAGCAAGCCTGCGGCCAAGGCCACCAAAGGCAAGGCCACGCCCGCCAAAAGCTCGACCGTGCGCGTCGCCGCCGCGGCCCATGCGCGCGGCACCGGTCAGGTCACCAAGACCAAAGCGCGCCGCACCCGGCCGCTGGCCGCATCGGACGGCGCGAAAAGCCGGGCCCGCAAGAGCCGCGCCTCGTAAGTGCGATCGCCTTGCCGGGGACTGCCGTCATGCCTATCTGACGGAAAACCCCGCGAGGCCGTCTCATGAACAACACCACGCCGCTGCAGATCGACGTTGTGTCCGACGTGGTTTGCCCATGGTGCTACATCGGCAAGCGCCGGCTGGAATCCGCGCTGGCGCTGGTGCCGGATGTGCCGGTCGAAGTGCACTGGCGGCCGTTCTTCCTCAATCCGTGGGTGCCGCGCGAAGGCATGTCGCGCGAGCAGTATCTCACCACCAAGTTCGGCTCGGTCGAAGCCTATCAAGGCATTGCCGGTCGCGTGGCGCAGGCCGCCGCGGCTGAAGGGCTGCAATACAATTCGGATCGGATGAAGCGCCAGCCCAACACCCTCGATTGTCATCGCCTGATCCATTGGGCGGACGAGGAGGGCAAGGCCGCTGCGATGAAGCAGCGGCTGATGGATCTGTATTTCCGCGACGGCGGCGATCTCACCGACATCGACGTTCTGGTGCAGGCCGCCGCCGCTATCGGTCTCAATGCCGACCGCATCCGCGCGCGTCTTGCCGGCGATGAGGACGTCGATGTGGTGTCCGCACAGGCGAAGGAGGCCGCTGACAAGGGCATCAGCGGCGTGCCGACCTATGTGCTGGCGCGGACTTATGCCATTTCAGGCGCGCAGGATCCCGCGCAGTTCGCGCAGGCGATCCGGCAGGTCGCGGCGAAGATGGACAGCCTTTCGGCGTGATCGTATCGCAGCAATGACAGGCGTGAATTGCGAGGCGGCGTTCAGGAGCGCTGCTTCCTGATGGCATGCACGACGCGGCGCGCAGGCTCGCGGATGCGCCGGCGTAAATCGAGGGCAACACGGATCGCGCCGACCAGCGGATCGCGCCGCCGCAGGGGAATCAGCACGTCGCCGATCGGCAGGCGGCCGCGCCAGATCGGATCGATCATCGGATGATCGGGGGTTGCGATGGAATCCACGCTGGCGATGCTGTCATCGGCGCACATGTAGCGGGTGAGTTCGAGCGTCAGCAGCACGCCGGGCGAACATTTGGCAAAGCGCTCGTCCACGCCGAGCTTGAAATAGAAGGCGCGATCCAGATGCCGCAGCACGATCGCGGCCGCGACCGGCGTCTCGCCGGCGTAGAGCGAGACGACTTCGCATGCCCCGCGCGCCGCCATGTCGCGCACCGCGCGGCAGATGAAGGCGAGATGAGCCTCGTCCTGAAGCAGCGCGGTGCCGCGCCGGGCCTTCCAGCCGCTGGCCTCGAGTTGCAGAAACACTTCAAGGGCGGGAGCGATGTCCTCGGGCGTCGCGGCGATGGTGAACATCACTTCGCCGATATCGGCGAGGCGGTGGTGCTGGCGTCGCAGTTCCTTGAGCTTCTTGGCGCCGAGCGCCTCGCGCAGGAGTTCGTCGGCATCGCGCGTGGCGTCGAGCAAGGCGCGAGCGTGGGAATGCAGAACGTGCGTCTGCAAACCTTCCCATGCCATCGCCCGCGTGAAGGCCGCCATCACCGGACCGTCGAGCGGGGTGTCACGCAGGATCAGCGCGCGCGCGCCGACGGCGCGCGCCTGCCGCATCAGGCGGCCTGCGGCTTGATCGGCGTTGTCGCGGTCGAGCAGCACGGTGCCGAGCGGCGGATAGACGTCGGCGGTGACGAGCGCGGGCAACGGCAATCCGTAGGCGCGCCAGGCCGACACCGCGGGCATCAGGCCGAGCAGGGTCTCGCCGCTCTCGTTCCAGGCGCTCAGCGCGCGGTTCTCGGTCCGTCCGCGCAGGAAGATATCCGCCGCCAGCGACCAGTCCGGCAGATAGTAGCCGTTCGGCTCAGCCGCGCGGGCGGCGAGGGATTGCCAGGAATCCAGCGGAACATCGCGGAGCATCTGTAGCGCCGCGGGCGCGAGATTGGGCGTTGCGCGCGGCGGCAACGACACCTGCGCCTCGCCGATGGCGCGATGTTCGTTCGCGCTTACTGCGTTTTTGATGACCTCGAGCACGTTCCTGATCCCATCACGTCGCGCGCAGCAAAAACTGCCTCGCAGCGAGCGTCGATGGCCGGAACCTATCGGGAAGATTTCAAAAATTGCTTGGAGTTTGTCTGCAAATCCGCAAGGCCAGGTTAGATAATGCTTAACCATATCGGCCGGCTCGCGAAGCCGTGCCGCATGGTCGTTTGCGGATCGGCTTTGGGCCCCGAGCGGCGCTGTTCCGACGGTGTTGCCGCTTGGAGCAGGCGGTTCGCTTTTGCTATAAATCGGGCGCATCCGAACGGGAGTTAGGCGGAATGAGCGGAAGAATCTTGCGATTTGTCGGTCTGGCCGGCACGGCGGCGCTGTTGGCGTTCGCGAGCGCGCCGGTGCAGGCGCAGTTCACTCCAGGGTTTCAGCTGGGCGGCGACAAGGAAGTGTCTCCGGAGGAACGGGAGCGCAACCAGGCCAACGAACGGGCCGCCAGAGAAGCGCAGAAGAAGATCGTTGCGCCCAAGGCCAGCAATGATCCGTGGGCGGATGTGCGCACCAGCGAGCCCCCGGCCAAGAGCGCCAAGCCCAAGGCCGTCGCGCGCTGATATCCCGGCCTGACGTTTGTCTCATGGGCTTGTCCCATGGATTTTTCTCATAGGCTTGTCTCATGGGCTTGTCTCGTGGACGTGCCTCATTTTGCGGCATGCGCGCCGCGGCGACCTTTGGAAGAGATCGGCGGGGACGGGTGTGTGCTGGCGCTCGATCGAAGGGCGGGTGTTTGGACCATGCGCCGGGATTGGAGAATCTGATGGGGCGGTTTGTCGGTTCGGTGATTGTGGCGTTCGCGATCGTTGTGTTCGGCTACTACGTCTATTTCCAGCCGACAGCCAGCGAAGCGGCCTGCGACCGCGCGGTTCAGTCGTCGATCGGAGCCGGGTCGCCATTCACGGTGCGCTCGCATGCCTCGACCGCCGGCCGCGACAGCATGACGGTGACGGTTGCGTTCAGCACCGCGACGGCGGATGGCGCGCGGCGCGAGCAGGTCTATGGCTGCGATCTGGCGAGGCAGGCGGACGGCGCGTTCACGGTGGTCAAGGTTTATCCGGCGCCGGGTGCACAAAACTGAAAGTCGGCCTGGCAGGGCTGCGGCGGCTCTCACCGCTACCGGCGATATGAGGAATTTATCGATCGGTCTTCATGGATCGTTCAGGACGTTCCTTGGCATCGCGTTAGTCTTCGCGCGATAGGTTATCGTGATGAACCGGCTTGGCGGTTCATGAATTTCGGAGGCCCACTTGAAGCAGTCCGTCCTGCGCTTTCTGGCCAATCAGTCCGGCGCGACCGCGATCGAATACGGGCTGATCATGGGAGGTATCGCCCTGGCCATTCTGGCTGCTATTCAGGGAGTGGGCAGCTCCATCAGTTCGGTGTTCGGAAGAGCCTCCAACGCCCTGCAATAACGCGCTCGCCGCGTGACCCGTGCGATGCGGGTCTGTCTTCTGCTTTGAAAGATCCGGCTTGTCCCGCTGCGTATTGACGCGGTGGCTGCGACGTCGGGCTGCGTGATGCAGGCCGAAACACGCTGCAATGATGTCTGCGGCGCAATTCCCGCGCCCCGCATGTCGCGGGCACGCCTGCGAAACTCGTCCGAACACCTTACAAAGTAAATGTTTACTTCTTAACGTGGCACGCTAAGTCTTCGGCGGCTTGCGACCGAGGAACAGCTCAAGAAACACGCCTCTCAACCACCTGTTGGCGGGGTCGTAATGATAGCGCTCGTGCCAATGCTGCTTGATGTCGACCGTTGGGAGCTTGAGCGGCGGCTTGAGCAGTTTGATATTGGTGGAGTTGGCAAAAGACAGCGCGAGATTGCGCGGTACGGTTCCGATCGTGTCGGTCTGGGAGATCACCACTGGCAAGGTCAGGAAGTGAGGGACCGTCATGGCGACAGGACGCTTGATGCGCTGCTTGGCGATGGTCCGTTCGATCCCGACCTCGTGCGCCGTGCCGCTGGACGACACCAGCACATGCGGCAGGGTAGAGAACTGCTGGAGGGACAGCGTGTCATTCACCGTGGGATGGTCGGAGTTCGCGATGCAGACGAACTCGTCGCGGTACAGAAGCTGTTCGAAGAATCCGCCGGACAAACCCTCGAACAGGCCGACGGCCAGATCGACGTCGCCGGAAATCATCGCTTCCTGAATGCCGCGACGTGGGATCGACTCGATGTTGATGCCGACGCCCGGCGCGATGGCTTGCAGATGGCGCAGCAAGCGCGGCAGCATCACGGCTTCGCCGATATCCGTCATGAAGACGGAGAAGGTACGGGATGAGCGCGCGGCATCGAAACTTGCATCGATCTTCAGCGCGCCGTCGATCAGCTCGCAGGCTTTGCGGATTGGCTCGGCGATCGATGCGGCATAAGGCGTCGGCTCCATGCCGCGCACGGTGCGCACGAACAACGGGTCGTTCAGAATCTTGCGCAGCCGCGCCAGCGCGTTGCTCAACGCGGGCTGACTCAACCCGACGCGATCGGCGGCGAGCGTGATGTTACGCTCACGATCGATCGCGACGAACGCCACAAGCAGATTGAGGTCGAGCGAATTTATATTCATGCGACGAATACGCTACATGGAGAAATGACATTAGACAACATGGCGACCTCATTCTCTAATCAACGAGGGTACGGCATTGCAATGACATCGCGTGGATTGCGAAACAACGCGATCTGATCGCGCGAGCATAATGCCTTGACGACGGCGATTTCGATTCACCGCCGTGATGTCGTGCGCGACTTTCTCATATGGGGTGAGCGATGAAAGTTAAGTGCAGCATCAAGGCCAATGTCTATAAAGACTCCGTTTCATTGATGAGGATTTCGCAGCTTGTCGTCTCGCGGACGTCCG
The DNA here is from genome assembly GCA_017305455.1 of Hyphomicrobiales bacterium. Classification (GTDB taxonomy): domain Bacteria; phylum Pseudomonadota; class Alphaproteobacteria; order Rhizobiales; family Xanthobacteraceae; genus Afipia. Next base: position 30,947 of record JAFKKO010000117.1, read on the forward strand.
TGCAGCGCACAACGCTGTTGATGGGAACCAAGGCGAACAAGGAGTTTTTGGCGCAAGCCAAACTCATGCGGCCGGAATTGGATGCGGCACAGCCAAGCGACATCATGATCGTCGTGGAGGACGGTTCGGATGAGACGATGGCTGCGGCCGAGCGTGAAATTCATTCGTTGATCGCGGGCGAGGAGCCCAAAGCGGGTTCATCCGAACAGGCTGCCGAATTGCCGCCGCGTTCGATCGCGGTCGGCGTCTCGCGCGCCGAAGAGGCCGATCTGGCGCTGATCTCGGTGCCGGGCTCGTATGCGGCGGCTGAAGCGATGAAGGCGTTGCGGCAGGGGCTTAGTGTGCTTTTGTTCAGCGACAACGTGCCGATCGAGCAGGAGCGCGAGCTCAAGAAGGTCGCGCAGCGCAAGAATCTTCTTGTCATGGGACCGGACTGCGGAACGGCGGTGATCAACGGCGTGCCGCTCGGTTTCGCCAATGTTGTGCGGCGTGGCGGCGTCGGCCTGGTCGGCGCTTCCGGCACCGGCCTGCAGGAGATCATGTGTCAGGTTCATCGCCTCGGCGAGGGACTGTCCCATGCCATCGGCACCGGCAGCCGCGATGTGTATGACGACATCGGTGGCGCAACAATGTTGCAGGGACTCGACCTGCTGGCCGCGGACAAGGCCACCAAAGTGATCGCAATCATCTCCAAGCCGCCCGCGCCAGCCGTGCAGCAGCGCGTGCTGGCCAAGGCCGCGTCGCTGCAAAAGCCAGTGGTGGTCTGTTTCCTTGGCGGAAGTCCGGCCGCGCCCGGCGATAACGTCCACTGCGTTGCGACATTGCAGGAGGCGGCCGCCAAGGCGGTCGCGCTCGCGAAGGGCACGAAGGCGGCCGGCGAGGTCTCGCATGGCGGCGCGGCGGTCGATGCGATCGCCGCCAGGTTGAAGCTGTCGCAGCGATTCATCCGTGGACTTTATTCTGGCGGCACGTTCTGCGCGGAGGCGCAGGTGATCTGGCAGCGCCATGGGATCAGCACCCATTCCAATGTTCCGCTTGATTACGACCTCAAGCTCAAGGACGAGAACAAAAGCGTCGGGCACACCGCGATCGACCTCGGCAGCGACGAGTTCACGGTCGGCCGGCCACATCCGATGATCGACTACGGCGTGCGTATCGATCGGCTGCAGCGCGAGGCCAAGGACCCCGACGTCGCCTGCATCGTGCTCGATGTCGTGCTCGGCTATGGCAGTCACGAGAATCCAGTGAGCGTGCTCGCGCCGGCCATTCGTACGGCCAAGGCCACTGCCAAACAGGGCGGCCGCGAACTGCCGGTTGTCTGCTTTATCTGCGGCACCGACGAGGACCCGCAGCATCTGGCTTCGCAGACCGAGGCTCTCGCCAGGGAAGGCGTGATCTTCGCCTCGGCAAGCACGGAGGCTGCGAGCATCGCAGCGGATCTCGCCACGCGGATGGCCTCGGGCGATGCTGCTTCGGATCGTCGTGCGCAACAGGGTAAGGGCCGGTAATGACCATGGCGTATTCATTTCTCGACCGTAAAACCTCCGTCATCAGCCTCGGCGCGTCCGATCTCGACAAGGGCATCGAAAGCGCCAAGGCTCCCCTGGTGCGGTTGCAATGGCAGCCGGTGGGCGACGGCAATCCGGATGTGGCCTGGAGTCTTGCGCAGATCGTCGGCGACAAGGACGATCCCGAGGCCTTCGGCTCGCTGGTCGATCGCGCCAACGAGGAAGCGCTGCAGCGCATCCTCACCGCGCAGCCGGTCTGGGTGGACGTGGTTCTCCACGCTTCCGAGGTGTGGCCGGATATGGGGCGCACGCTGCTGCATGCCGGCCCGCCGATCGCCTGGGACGACATGTGTGGCCCGATGCGCGGCGGCGTGATCGGCGCCATTCTCTACGAGAAATGGGCCGAGACGCAGGAGGAGGCGGAGAAGCTCGCCGGCAGCGGCGCCATCCGTTTTGCGCCGTGCCATGAGTTCGGCGCGGTGGGGCCGATGAGCGGCATCATCTCGCCGTCGATGCCGCTGTTCGCCGTGCAGAACAAGACAGGCGGCAATTTCGGTTATGCGCCGATGATGGAATCGGGCGGCGCCAAGACCCTTCGCTTCGGCGCCTTCGCGCCCGAAGTGATCGCCGGCCTGAAGTGGATCGAGAACGTGCTGGCGCCAGCGCTCAAGACCGCGGTCGCCGGGATCGATGGCGGCCTGCCGCTGAAGCAGATCATGGGGCAGGCGCTGCACATGGGCGATGACGTTCACAACCGCAACACGGCGGCGACCTTGCTGCTGCTGCGCACGGTGGTGGACTCGCTGCTCGGCTCGAACACGCCGAAGGACATCGTTCAGGACGTGGTCAAGGTGGTCGGCGCGGACGACATGTTCTTCCTCAGCCTGTCGATGGCGGCGTGCAAATCCACCATGGATGCCGCCCACGGCGTGCCTCACAGCAGCATCGTGACCGCGATGGCCCGCAACGGCGTCAATGTCGGCATCCGGGTGAGCGGGCTTGGTGGCAGCTGGTTCGTCGGCAAGGCGGACGTGCCGCTCGGTCTGTTCCTGCCGGGCTTCAGCGAAGCGGATGCCAATCCGGATATCGGCGACAGCGCCATCACCGAAACCTCGGGGCTCGGCGCGTTCGCCATGGCGGCCGCTCCCGCGATGGTGCAGTTCGTCGGCGGCACGCCGCAGGACGCGCTGCGTTATTCGCGCGAGATGGCGTTCATCACGGTCGGACGCAATCCGGGCTTCACGCTGCCGGCGCTCGATTTTATCGGCGCGCCGGTCGGCATCGACGTGCGCAAGGTGGTCGACGAAGGCATGCGGCCGGTGATCAACACCGCGACCGCGCACAAGGAAGCCGGCAAGGGCATTATCGGCGCCGGCATCGTCAAGGCTCCGATGAAGTGCTTCACCGAAGCCGTGCAGGCGCTGGCCGCCGGCGCCGGGAAATCGTAAGCGCAACGACAGGTTGACGTAGATGGAAGGCGCCCTCTGGGGCGCCTTTTTGTTTGACGTGTCGTGTTGCCCAAGAGCAGTCCTGGCATGCCAGCGTTATGTCGGAATGATTTCGCCCGGACAGTTTGTCGCGTGGCCGCGCTGCCCCTGTTTTTCACAGCGTTTTCAAAAACATTCACGATGTGAATTCAGTCTATACGGCTGCGTGCGTAGGCAATCCCAAAGGTTTGTTTTTAGATCGATGCGTGAGAGATGCGCCACAATCGGCACAAGCCGGAATGTCAACCGACGAACGAAGTTGGCTGTCGCAAATCACGGAACGCAACAGGGGGACTTTTTATGATTCAGAATCGTCGTCGTTTTGTACAGGCCGGCGTGTTGTCGGCCGCGTTGATTGCCGGAGCCGGTGCATTCACTTTCGCCAGCGCCGCGGATGACCCCATCAAGATCGGCATTCTCATTCCGGGTTCGAAGGCGGACCATGGCTGGATGGAATCGGGCTACAACGGCATGAAAGACGCCGAGAAGCGTCACGGCAAGAAGATCAAGGTGACCTATATCGAGAACGTGAAGTTCGCCGATATGGAGCAGGCGCTCGTGACGCTTGCGATGAAGAACAATCTGGTGATCGGCGGCGCCGGTCAGACCCAGGCTTCGGTGCTCAAGGTCGCCAAGCGCTTTCCGAAAGTGAAGTTCTCGATCGTCGGCCCGACCGGCCAGCCGACCGAGAATGTCGCGCAGTACGACGTGCTGCAGGCCCAGATCGGTTACGTCGCCGGCGCGGTTGCTGCGATGATGTCGAAGAACGGCGCGGTCAGCTATGTCGGCGGTCTTGAAATCCCGGCGATCGTGAACACCGGCAAGGAGTTCTGCAACGGCGCCAAGCACGTCAAGCCGGACGTCAAGTGCATCGAGAGCTACACCGGCGATTTCGATGACGTAGCGAAGGCGAAGGAAGCAACGCTGGCGGCGATCGCGCAGGGCGCGGACGTTCACTACAATATCCTCAATCTCGGCGTGCGTGGCATGGAGCAGGCGGCGCGCGAGAAGGGCACCAAGATGATTGGCAGCTACACCAATTATTGCGGCGAGAAGAACCCGCTCTACATCGCCTACACCACCAGCGGCATCGGCTTCATGTACGAGTACGCGATTGACCAGATGGTCGCAGGCACCTGGCACCCCGAATACAAGCCGTTCGGTCTTGTGATGGGTCCGCGTTCGGCCGGCATTAATGTCTGCACCGGCGAAACTCCGGAAATCAAGGCGAAGATCAAGGAACTGCAGGACGATCTGTTGTCCGGCAAGATCAAGGTGCGGGTGGGCTGATCAAATGGCGCTTCTCGAGCTATCCGGCCTGACGAAAAGGTTTGGTTCGTTCACCGCTCTCGACCATGTGAGCCTCACGGTCGAGAGCGGGGAGGTCCACTGCCTTCTCGGTGAAAACGGCGCCGGCAAGTCGACTCTCTGCAATCTGATTTTCGGTGTGCACAAGCCGGATGCGGGCGTCATCTCCCTTGCGGGAGAGGCGTTCCACCCGGCCGGGCCGGCCGAGGCTCTCCACAACGGCATCGTGATGGTGCACCAGCATTTCAGCCTGGTGCCGAACATGACCGTGGCGGAGAATCTCATGCTGGGCCGTTCGGGTCCGAAGCTGGAGCCGCACATCGTGATCGATCGCATGGCGGAGCTTGCGGCCGAGTACGACCTGCGGATCGATCCGCACGTACGCATCGAGGATTTGTCGGTCGGAGAGCGCCAGCGCGTCGAGATCATCAAGTGTCTGCTTGGTGATCCTCGGCTGCTGGTTCTGGACGAGCCGACGGCTGTGCTGCAGCCGGACGAGATCGACGCATTGCTCGCGATCTGCCGCCAGTTGGTGGATCGCGGCAAGGCGGTGCTCCTCGTCACCCACAAGCTCGGCGAGATCAAGCGCATTGCCGATCGCACCACGGTCTTGCGTCAGGGCAAGGTCGTCGAGACGGTGAAGATGGAAGGGGCGGACATGCAGTCGCTGGTCCGCTCGATGGTCGGACGCGACGTGCGTTCGCCCGGATCGGTTCTTGCCGCCACGATCGGGATCGAGAACCAGAACGAGGCCGACAGCAAGGTCATTTCCATGCTGTCGCAGGACCGCACTGTCGAGCCGGCGCTGCAATTGTCGCATCTGACCTATTGCGATGCGGACGGCGTCACCAGAATCGACGACATCAATCTCAAGGTGATGCCGGGCGAGATTGTCGGCATCGCCGGCGTCGAGGGCAACGGCCAGACCGAACTCGGGCTCATGCTCGCGGGGCTGCTGGAGCAGACCTCCGGTTCGATCGCGGCCGGTGGCAAGAATCTGGACGGCTGTTCGCCGGAGGAGATCACCGCGGCGGGCGTCGGCATCGTGCCGGAGGACCGCCATGCGGTGGCCTGCATCAAGGAGATGTCGGTTGAGGAAAACCTGTTCCTCGGTTCGATTTCGCAATTCACCCGGTTCGGTTTCGTCAACCGCCCGGCGATGCGTCTGGCGGCTCGCGAATTGATGCGGGAGTTCGACGTGCGCGCGAGCGGCCCGGAGATTCCGATGTCGGGATTGTCCGGCGGCAATCAGCAGAAGGCCGTTCTGGCCCGCGAGCTGACGCTCGATCCTCTGATCTTCCTGCTCGCGGCGCAGCCGACGCGCGGCCTTGATGTCGGTGCCATCGAGGCCGTCTACAGCCGTATCCGCGCGGCGAGCGAGAGCGGGCTGGGCGTACTCCTGATTTCCAGCGAGCTTGAAGAACTGATCGCTGTGTCGGATCGCATCGCCGTCATTTACCGCGGCAAGCTCGTCGGCGAGCTGGCGTCGGATTCATTCAGCCGAGAGTCAATTGGGGCGATGATGTCGGGACATGAGCATGTCTAAGTCGGAATTTGCAGTGAAGTCCTCCAGCCTGAGCTGGCCGGATGGATTGAAGGGGGTGATCCCGTTGCAGGTCGTCGTTCCGGTTGTCGCCACCATCGGCGCGCTGCTGGTCGGCCTGTTGATCATCGCCATCACCGGCGGCTCGGTTTCGGAAGCGATCGAGGCGTTCTGGGACGGCATGGCGGGCAGCAGCTTCAACATCGGCTCCTCGCTCAACCGCGCCATCAGCCTCGGCCTGGTCGGCCTCGGCTTTATCTTCGCGAACCGGGCCAATCTCACCAACGTCGGCGGTGAAGGCCAGATCGCCATCGGCGGCATGTTCGCCACCGCCATGGCGCTGCACGGGGCAGGGTCCCTGCCGTTCGGTCTCGCCTTTATCGTCCCGCTGTTCGTCGGCGCGCTCGCCGGCGGCTGCTGGGGCGCGCTCGCGGGCGTGCTGAAAGCCAAGCGCAACACCAACGAAGTCATCAGCACGCTGCTGCTCTCCTTCATCGCGCTGCCTCTGGTGTACTGGTCGGTGGAGTCGTTTCATCTGCTGCGCAAGCCGATCAGCGACGTCTCCTCGCTGCCTGAGTCGCCCGAGATTCCGGATGCGACCAAGCTGCCGCTGCTGTTTCCCTCGGATGGCTCCTCGCCGCTGCATATCGGATTGCCGCTGGCGATCGTCGCGGTGATCGTGGTCTGGTTCGTGCTGCGCCACACTTCGCTCGGCCTCAAGCTGCGCGCGGTCGGCCTCAACGAGATGGCCTCGCGCCGCGCCGGCCTGCGGGCAAGCTGGCTGATCATTCTCGCCATGGGCGTTTCCGGCGCGCTTGGCGGCCTCGGCGGCGCGATCATGATCCTTGGCCAGCAGTATTATCTGACCAGTGATTTCTCCTCCGGTTACGGCTTCGACGGGCTGGTCGTCGGCCTGCTGTCGCGCGGTTCGGCGGTGGGTGTGGTGATCGGCGCGCTGCTGTTCGGCTTCCTGCGCTCGGGCAGCATCAATATGGAAATCACCGCGCATGTTCCCTCTGCGGTGGTGCTGATCTGCCAGGGTCTGATCGTTATCGCCATCGCCGGATCCGCTCTTCTCATGGATAGAAAGCCGAACTCATGATCGAGGAACAACTCGCAGTTTTCATCGGATCGGGCCTGCGCCTCGCTGCGCCCCTGATCTTCGCCGGCGCCGGCGAGATGCTCAGTGAGCGGGCCGGCGTCCTCAACCTCAGCCTCGACGGCATGATGCTGACCTCCGCTTTCACCGCGGCGGCGGCGTCCTGGGCGACCGGATCGCCGATGGCCGGACTCGCGGCCGGTATTATCGCCGCGGTGTCGGTGGCCTATGTGCAGGCGATCCTGAGCGTGACGTTGCGCGCCAACCAGCTTGTGGTCGGCATCGGCTTCAACATTCTGGCGCTCGGCGCGACGACGTTTCTCTACCGGGAAATTTTCGGGCCGCTGTCGCGCGACGCCATTCCGGGCTTCACCCAGCTCAACTGGTCGTGGCTCACTGCCATTCCGGTGATCGGCCCCGCGCTGTCGCACCAGACCTGGCTTGTCTATCTCGCTATCTTCATGATGGTGGTGACCTGGGCGCTGCTGAAATACACCTCGTTCGGCCTTGCGGTGCGCGCGGTCGGCGAAGACCCGCGCTCGGCCGACAAGGCCGGAATCAATGTCGGCCGCACGCGCTATCTTGCCGTGCTTTATGCCGGCGCGCTGGCGGGGCTGGGCGGTGCTTTCCTGTCGATTGCCGACAGCAACACCTTCACCGAGAACATGACCAAGGGCGCGGGCTATCTTGCCATCACCGCGGTGATTTTCGGCGGCTGGACTCCATGGCGCACACTCGGCGCGTGCCTGCTGTTCGGCTTCGCCACGGCGCTGCAATTCCTGGTGCCGGCCCTGCAGATCGACGTTCCGGTGGCCTGGCTGCTGCTGCTGCCGTATCTTCTGGCGCTGATCGCGATCGCCGGCTTCGTCGGCAAGAGCCGCCAGCCGGCGGCGCTGACCATACCGTTCGCGCGCGGGGCATCGTGATGCCCGCGCGATTCTCACCATCACTAGTACATTGAAAGGGAAGGTCCATGGCTACGAACGCTAAGGTTTCGGAAAAGGCGCAGCCGGCGCAGGACGAGGTGAGGCCTCTTGGCACCGGCGGCTACAAATGGCTGGTCAGCGACAACAACGTGAACATGGCGATGGAGCCGCCGCCGCCGCGCGCTGTCACCATCGACGCGCAACATCAGTCGGTGACGATGGACCTCAACCGCACGGCGATCCTTGTCATCGACATGCAGAACGATTTCTGCACCAAGGACGGTTGGGTCGACCACCTCGGCTTCGATTACGCACCGGACCGCGCGCCGATCGGGCCGCTGCAGAAATTGCTGCCCGGCCTGCGCGCGGCGGGCGTGCCGGTGATCTGGGTGAACTGGGGCAACCGGCCGGACCTGATAAACATGCCGCCGAACCAGATCCATCTCTACAAGCGGACCGGCGTCGGCATCGGTCTTGGCGAGCCGCTGCCGGTCGGCGGCCACAAGGTGCTGGAGAAGGATAGCTGGGCTGCCGCGGTGGTGGACGAACTGAAGCCGCTGCCCGAGGACATCTGCGTCGACAAGTACCGCATGAGCGGTTTCTGGGATACGCCGCTCGACAGCATCCTGCGCAATCTCGACACCCGGACTATCCTGTTCGCCGGCGTGAACACCGACCAGTGCGTGCTGCACTCGCTGACCGACGCCAACTTCCTCGGCTATGGCTGCGTCATGGTGGAGGACTGCTGCGCCACCACCTCGCCGGACTACTGCACGGCGGCGACGCTGTTCAACGTCAAGAAGGGCTTCGGCTTCGTGACGAAGTCCGACGCCATCCTCCGGGCGCTGCCCCGGCCCTGAGGTTTCCTGTTGCGCGCAGGTCCCTGGACCGGCCCGCGCGCAACGACGCCGGCTTGTCGCCCGGGGGACACCCGCGGATTTACTCATCCGCGCCGGAGGCGACGAGCCGGCGTCACCTGGTTTTCAGGTGAGGGAAGTGCAGGTCGAGACGCTTGAGAACATAAGGCCGCCCGCGAGGCGGCCTTTATTTTTCGACGACGGATATTCCGTGCTCCGTCAGGGCATCGAGCAAGTTTGCAAGATCGCGGTGAGGCCACCGAGCTCACCGTGTCGGTATCAGCTCCGGCATCAAGGCTTTCGTCCCATCGAGAAATGCCCGGACAGCATCGATGACGATTGCGTCCAACTGCTTTGGCGTCGGGGTTTGATAGACGAAGCGACGGATGGCCATATAGAAAATGCGGCCATGTAATCCCCAGAACATCTCCACTTCGCGTTCTGACAGCGGCACTTCTTCTTTCGACGGCAGCTTCAGCTCGTGGCGCAATTCGGCGCAGGCGGGTTCGATGATCTCCCTGCGGACGATCGCGAGATAGCGTCCGGTGATGTCGAAGGATTTCATGCCGGAAAAGACGAAGATCCGTACCCAGTTATATTCGAACACCTGTTCCACGTATTCGAGATAGAACTGAACGAGCCGCGCTTGCAGCGGCTGGCTTCGATCGCGGATCAGTCCGCTCCATGATGGCGACCAGCGGCTGAGATAGATTTCCTCATAGACCCGCTCGATGAGCGCTTCCTTGCTCGGGAAATGCCGATAGATCGCCGAATGCGTGATGCCCATGCGTTTGGCGAGCTCGCGTGTCTGACCCCCAAATCCCTGTTCGGCGAAAAACCGAACCGCTTCGTCGACAATAAAGCGTTCCCGATCAGCCGCCCGCATGTTGCGGCGCGGCAGTTTTTTGGCTGATTTTGCTGACTTTTTTGCCATCTGCGTTCAGTGCGTTGTGAGGACACCGGGATAACCCAATAACAAAAAGTGACCAAGTGGTCATTTTCTGTTGACGGGCATGGCTGAGGCATGATCTAGATTTGAGACCAGATGGTCACAATTCTGGACCCATAAACGAACCGGGGGGTTTGTTTTGAAGGCCCGAGCATTTCGCTATGCGCGGCCCGCCACTGTCGCGGAGGCGCTTGAGATCTTCGCAAGTTCCGGCGAGGACGCGAGCTATATCGCAGGCGGCCAGAGTCTGGTGCCCGCGCTTGCCCTGCGCCTGCAGGCGCCCGACATCCTGATCGACATCGCACATATCGAGTCGCTTCGCGGCGTCGAGCTGCAAGGGCAGTGGCTGCGGATCGGCGCGCTGACGCGGCACTGCGAGGCGATGACCGATCCCCTGATTGTTCGGCATGCGCCGTTGTTTTGCGAAGCCGCGCCTCATGTGGCGCATCCCGCGATCCGCAACAAGGGCACGATCGGCGGCAGCATCTCACATGCGGATCCGGCCTCCGAATTTCCGGCGGTGGCGCTGGCGATGGGTGCCGAGCTTGAAATCGCAAACCGCGACGGAACACGTCGTGTGCCCGCCGATGATTTCTTCATCGATCTGTTTCAGACGGCGATCGAGCCCGGCGAATTGCTGGTCGCGATCCATGTTCCGGTGGTGCGCACCGGCCACCGCTGGGCGTTTCATGAATTCGCGCGGCGTCGTGGCGACTTCGCTCTCGTCGGCTCCGGCATTCTCGCCGAGTTCGGCAATGGCCTGATCGAGCAGATCCGCATCGTGTTCTTCGGGGTCGGCAGTACGCCGGTCCGCGCCCGACAGGCCGAGGACGCGCTGATCGGCCGCGCCTTGAATCGGGAGACCATCATGGCCGCGCAGGCGGGGGTCGGCGAGGGTTTGACGCCGCCGGAAGATGAGCACGTCCCGCCGGCCATGCGGGTTCACCTTGCCCGCGTTCTTCTGGGCCGTCTGCTTGGTCAGATCATGGAGCAGGCATGAGCCAGTTCGTTAACATCAACCTGCAGGTCAATGGCGACAAGGTGTCGAGCAGCGTGGCGCCGCGCGACACGCTGGCCGATTTCCTGCGTCAGACGCTTCAACTGACCGGCACGCATACCGGTTGCGAAATGGGCATCTGCGGCGCGTGTCTCGTCATGCTGGATGGCCGCGTGGTGCATTCGTGCCTGACGTTCGCGGTGCAGGCAGACGGAGCGGCCGTGGAGACCATCGAAGGGTTGAGCGAGCGCGGCGCTATTGCCGATCTCCAGCAAGCCTTTCATCAGCGCAATGCATTGCAATGCGGCTTCTGCACGCCGGGCGTGCTGATGACAGCCCATAGCCTGCTGTCCCAACCGGGCGTGCCCTCGCGCGAGGACATTCGCGACGCGCTGTCCGGCAATTACTGCCGCTGTACCGGATATGAAGCCATCGTCGATGCGATCGAGGGCGTCGCGCGCTGCCGCAACGGTGCGCCCGCTGATCGCGAGATCGAGGAGGTGAATCGATGAACGCGCCGCTGACCTCGCTCGATCGTCCGAATTCCTATATCGGCCGCTCGGTTCCGCGCCCTAATGCCAAGCGGCTGCTTGCCGGGCGTGGCCGCTATGTCACCGACATTATCCTGCCGCGGATGGTGCATGCCGCATTCGTGCGCAGTCCCCATGCCCATGCGCGCATCGTGTCCATCGATACCGAGGCCGCGCGCAACATGCCCGGCGTGCGTCTGGTGGCGACGGGGGAGGACCTGGCGCGGCTCTGCGCGCCGTGGGTGGGCACGCTTGATCATTTCAAGGGAATGAAATCACCGCCGCAACTGCCGCTGCCGATCGAGAAGGTGGTCTGGGCGGGGCAGGCGGTCGCTGCCGTTGTCGCGGACACGCGCGCCTTGGCCGAGGATGCGGCCGAGGCGGTTCAGATCGAGTTCGAGGAGCTTCCGGCGGTGGTCGATATCGATGCCGCGCGCAAGCCCGGCTCGCCGGTGATTTCGCCCGAGCTTGGCGATAACGTCTGCTTTCGCGGGAAAATCGACACCGGAGGCGTGGACGAGATTTTTGCCAACGCCGCGCATGTCGCCGAAGAAGAGTTCCGCTTCGGACGTCACACCGCGGTGACGATGGAGCCGCGCGCCATTATCGCCGACTACGACGCCAACGAGCCCCGGCTGACGGTTCATCATGCCACGCAAACGCCCTATCAGTTTCAGGATATCTACTCCCGGCATTATGGCATCCCCGAATCCTGCGTGCGCGTGATCGCGCCCGATATCGGCGGCTCGTTCGGCATGAAGCTGCACATGTATCATGAGGACATGGCGGTGGTCGGCCTCAGCATGATGCTCGGCCGGCCGGTGAAATATGTCGCCGACCGTATCGAATCGTTCGTCTCCGACATCCATGCGCGCGATCATCGGGTCCGCGCCCGCGTGGCCGCGGATGCCGAGGGCACCATCCTGGCGATGGATGTGGAGGACGTCACAGGGATCGGCGCTTTCTCCGCCTATCCGCGCACCAGTGTAGTCGAAGGCAACCAGGTCTACCGGCTGATCGGCGCACCTTACGGCTTTCAGAATTACCGTGCCGACCTGCAAGTCGTTTTCCAGAATAAGGTGCAGATGAGCCAGTATCGGGCCGTCGGGCATCCGATCGCCTGCACAGTCACCGAGCGGCTGGTGGACATGGTTGCCGGCAAGGCTGCCCTGGACGCCTTCGAGGTCCGCGCGCGCAACCTCATCCCCGACGACGCCTATCCGTGCGCATCGCCCACCGGCTTCAAGTTCGAAGCGCTCTCTCATCATGCCTGTCTGACCAAGCTGCGCGCGATGATGAACTACGATCACCTTCGTGCCGAGCAGGCCGAACTCAGGAAGCGCGGTATCCATCGCGGCATCGGCATTGCGGCGTTCGTCGAGATCACCAATCCCGGTCCCGCGTTTTATGGCGTCGGCGGTGCGCGGATTTCCTCGCAGGATGGCGCGATCATCAAGATCACGCCGTCCGGCGACGTTCGCTGCCTGATCTCGGTCACCGAGCTGGGGCAGGGCACCGAAACCATCGTCGGCCAGATCGTGGCCGAGCATCTGGGTGTCGATCGTGCGCGGGTGAAGGTTCTCACCGGCGATACCGAGGTCACACCCCATGGCGGTGCGACATGGGCCTGCCGTGGCGCGGGTATCGGCGGCGAGACCGCGTTGCAGGCTGCGAACAAGCTCAAGGCAAATGTGCTTGCGGTCGCCGGCGCCATTTTGCAGGAGCAGCCGGACAAGCTCAACGTTCAGAACGGCTGGATCGTCGATGCGGCCACGGCCCAGCAGCGAATCGAACTCTCCGAGATCGCGCGTATCGCTTATTTCCGGTCGGATACGCTGCCGCCCGGCACGCAAGCGCAGCTCTCGGTGGTGCATCATTACGCGCCGCAAGGTTATCCTTTCGCATTCACCAACGGCTTGCAGGGTTGTTACATCGAACTCGACGTGGAAACAGGGTTCGCCAGGATCCTGAAGCACTGGGTCGTCGAGGATTGCGGCCGCGTCATCAATCCGATGCTGGTGGACGAACAGATCCGTGGCGGCGTGGTGCAGGGCCTGGGCGCCGCGTTCTTCGAAGAATGCATCTATGACGAGAGCGGTCAGCTCACCAACGGCTCGCTCGCGGACTATCTCGTGCCGATGGCGGCTGAGATGCCGGATATCGAGGTCGCCCACGTCGAAACGCCCACGATGGACACGCAATTGGGAGCCAAGGGCGTCGGCGAGGCCGGCACTGCGGCGGCATCGGCCGCGGCGCTCAACGCCATCAACGACGCGATGTCGCCGTTCGGGGCAACAATCGCGCAGGTTCCGATGACGCCGACAAGAATCCTGAAGGCGCTGGGAAAAATCTAACAAGAAAAAACGACGTGAAAAATAAATCCATATGGAGGAGGAAACTATGAAGGACGTAATCCGGACTAGTGCTCGACAAAAGATTTCCCGCCGCAGCGCCCTCGTGGCGCTCGGCGCAGGTGCAAGCTATCTGGCCATGCCGTGGATCGCGCGGGCGGCAGACGATACCATCCGTGTCGGCTTTCCGACGCCGCTGACCGGGCCTTTCGCCGCCGAAGCGAAGGATCAGGTCAAGAGCGCGGAGCTTGCCGTCAAGCAGTTCAACGACAAGGGCGGCATTGGTGGCCGCAAGATCGAATTGCTGGTGCGGGACGACAAGCTCAATGGCGGCGAGGCCGCGACACGTACGCTGGAGCTGATCGAGAAGGACAAGGTCCATGCGATCGTTGGATCGCTGTCGAGCGCCGTACAGCTCGCCGTCAACGAAGTGACCCGCGCGCGCAATGTGATCTACATCTCGATCAGCCAGTCCGACACCATCAACGAGGTGAAGGACTTCAGCAAATATACCTTCCATGAGGCGCTCAACCCGCACATGACTGCCGGCGCCGTGGCGCGGCATACGTTCAAGAAGGGCTCGAAAGTCGCCTATCTTTCGGCCGACTATGCCTACGGGCACGAAATGCTGCGCGGCTTCAAGCAGGCACAGGCCGCGCTCGGCGCGGAAAGCGTCGGCGAGATCCTGCACCCGTTCGGCGCGGCTGACTATTCGACCTTCATGCCGCGTCTGCGGTCGATGCGCCCCGACATCCTTTGCATCAGCAATTTCGGTCGTGATCAGGCCAATTCGATCAAGCAGGCGGTCGATTTCGGCATGAAGCAGCAGATGAAGATCGTGGTTCCGGTCCTGCTGCACAATCAGCGACTGGCTGTCGGTCCCGAGGTCTTCGAGGGTGTTGTCGGTGGCGCCAACTACTATTGGGGCCTGGAAAGCCAGATCCCCAGCGCAAAGGCTTTCAATGACGCCTATCGCGCCAGCCATGGCGGCGCGATCCCGACCGACTACGGCGCCTACGGTTACACCGGACTTTATTCGCTACTGCTTGCGATGCAGGCTGCCGGCGGCACCGACACCGACAGGGTAATCGCCGCGCTCGAAGCGCTCAAATATGATGTCGCCAAGGGAGCTCAGCATTATCGCAAGTGCGACCATCAATCGGTACAGTCTGTCCTTGTTCTTGAATCGAAGAAGAAGGCGGACATGAAGAGCGATATGGATATGTTCCAGATCGTGGCGAATGAACCCGCCTCCGAGAGCGTTCTGCGCAGTTGCGCCGAACTCGGCTTTCCTACCTGACGGGATGGCTGCTTTTCCAATGGATGCAGAACTCATTCTGATGCAGCTCTTTTCCGGAGTTGCCCTCGGCGCGATCCTGATTATCGCCGCGCTCGGCCTGTCGATTATCTTCGGCATGCTGGGCGTGGTGAACTTCGCGCACGGAGCGTTGTTCATGGTCGGCGCCTACGCCGGATTGTGGGTGGCCTCTCTCACCGGCAGCTTCTGGTGGGGGCTTGTGGTGGCTCCGATCATGATCGGCCTGTTCGGCATGATCATCGAGTTCTTGCTGGTGCGTCCACTCTATGGCCGCTCGATCGACGACCCGCTGCTGCTGACCTTCGGATTGAGCTACGTGCTGGTCGAGGCCGTGCGCATGATCTTCGGCAGCGACGGGATTCCTTTCCCGACGCCGTCGCAGCTCACCGGCGTGGTCGATCTCGGCGTCGGGTTCTTCCCGATCTACCGTCTGTTCGTGATCGGCGTTACCGTCGTCGTGTTGCTGCTGCTGTGGTTCGGTCTCGAAAAGACGAAGTTCGGGCTGATCGTGCGCGCCGGAGCGCGGGACCCCACCATCATGCGGGTGCTCGGCGTCGATGTCGGCAAGGTCTGGCTGCTGGTGTTCGGCCTCGGCGTGGCGCTTGCGGCGCTGGGCGGTGTGCTGGCGGGACCGATGCGGAGCGTCAATCCGGAAATGGGATCGCTGGTGCTGGCCGAAGCTTTCGTCGTGACGGTGATCGGCGGCCTCGGCTCGCTGCTCGGATCGATCGTCGCGGGGCTGCTGGTCGGCATCGCGATCAGCATGACCGCGCTGTTCGCGCCCGAGATGGCGACCATCGTGATGTTCGCGTTGATGGCGGTTGTTCTTCTGATCCGGCCGCAGGGCCTGTTCGGAAAACTCGCGTAACGGAGCGGAAACATGACCTCTACTGCGTTTGCCGCACCCAGATTGCCCACCGATCGCAAGCCATCCGGGCTGGCGGCGGCATTGACGGCATATCGTGTGCCGCTGTCGGTCGCAGCCCTGTGCCTGTTGCCATGGCTGTTGCCGTCGCAGGCGCTGGCCGTCAATGTTCTGGTCTATGGCGTGCTGGCGGTCGGCTACAATCTGCTGTTCGGCTACACCGGCATGCTGTCTTTCGGACATGCGGCGTTCTTCGGCGCCGGTGCTTACGTCGCCGGCATCGCGATCAGCAAGTTCGGAATTCCGTGGTATGCCGCCGTGCCGCTCGGCATTGTCGGCGGAGGCGTGCTGGCGTTCATCATCGGCGTGCTGTCCACCCGAACGCGCGGCATCTATTTCTCGATGGTGACGCTCGCGCTGGCCCAGCTCATTTATTATGTGGCGCTGCAGGCCTCCTCCTGGACAGGTGGCGAGAACGGCCTGCGCGGGTTGACCGTCGACAAGATCAATCTGTTCGGATGGAGCATCAATTTTCTCGATCCGGTCAACAAGTACTACGTGCTGATGGTTCTGGCCGCGCTGGCGTTGCTGATCGTCTCCCGCATTCTCAATTCGCCTTTCGGCGCCGCGATCGAAGCCATCCGCGAGAACGAGCGGCGGGCGCGAACCTGCGGGTTTAATGTCGAGCGCACCAAGCTGCTGTCGTTTACGCTGTCGGGCCTGATCTGCGCGCTGGCCGGAACGATGTCGGCACTTCATCTCGCCTTCGTTCCTCTGGATGTTCTGCACTACCAGACCTCCGGCATGATTGTGATGATGACCCTGCTGGGCGGCACGCGAAGCTTTTTCGGCCCGTTCATCGGCGCGCTTGTCTTTCTGTTGATGGAGGACGTGTTCTCGCTGTGGACCTCCCATTGGCAGATCATTGTCGGCTCGATCTTCGTGCTTTTCGTTCTATTCCTGCCGAAGGGAATCTGGGGCACCTTTCTGTCGAAGGTGATGCGATGAGTACGCCGCTTCTGGCCGTCGAGAATGCCGGGCGCAGCTTCGGCGGATTTCTCGCTCTTGAGGGCGTGACCGCGGCTTTTCAGCCGGGCAAGGTGACGTCGATCATCGGGCCGAACGGCGCGGGCAAGAGCACGTTCTTCAATCTGCTGTCGGGTGTGCTGACGCCATCGAGCGGCTCGATCCGCTTCAAGGGCCGCGACCTGAAAGGAACGCCGCAGCATGAATTCGTGCATCTGGGGATCGCGCGATCCTATCAGATCACCACCATCTTTCCCGATCTCAGCGTGCATGAGAACGTGCGCGTCGCGGCGCAGGCCGGGCAGTGGCGTTACAATATCTGGATCAATCGGAAGAAACTTTCCGATCTGGACGCAAAGGCCGACAGCGCGCTTGAAGCCGTTGGCCTGATCGGCAAGCGCGACGAGACCGCGAAGTTTCTGGCGCATGGCCAGCAGCGCGCGCTCGAAATCGCGATTGCTTTGGTTTCCGATCCGGAGGTGCTGCTGCTCGACGAGCCGACGGCCGGGATGGGGCCCGAAGAAACCAAGGACATGGTGGCGTTGCTGGAGAAGCTCGCCACCCAGCGGACCATCCTTCTTGTCGAGCACAAGATGAAGATGATTCTCGGCCTCAGCGACCGCATCCTGGTCCTGCACCATGGCCGCCTGATTGCGGATGGCACGCCGCACGACATTCAGACGGACCCCGAGGTCCGCCGCGTCTATCTGGGACAGAACCATGGCTATGCTTGAGACCAGGGACCTCCACGCCTGGTATGGCGCGAGCCATACGCTGCACGGGGTGTCGATTTCGGTGGGGCAGGGCGAAGTCGTCGCCCTTGTCGGCCGCAACGGCGCCGGCAAGACCACCACGATCCGCTCCATCATGGGGCTGATGTCCAAAACGGCGGGCAGCGTGACCTTTGACGGCACCGAGCTGATGCCTCTGCGCTCGCATCACCGCTTCGCGCTCGGTCTGGCCTATGTTCCCGAGGAGCGCCGCATCGTCCCCGGACTGACGGTGCGCGAGAACCTGCAGCTCGGCCTTGTCGCCAGCGACGGGCGCATCAACGAGCGCGTTGCGATCGACGAGATCGCGGAGAGTTTTCCTCGCCTCAAGGAGCGGCTCAATCAGGAGGCGGTGACGATGTCCGGCGGCGAACAGCAGATGCTGGCGATCGCCCGCGCGACCATCGCCAAGCCGAAGATGATCCTGCTCGACGAGCCTTCGGAGGGCATCATGCCGGTGCTGGTCGAGGAGATGGGCGTGCTGTTTCGCCGCCTGCGCGATCAGGGCGTCACGCTGCTCCTGGTGGAGCAGAATGTGGAATGGGCGCTGCGTCTGGCCGATCGCGCCGTCATCATCGATCAGGGCGAGGTTGTTTACGAGAGCAGTGCCGCGACCTTGCTGGCCGACAAGGCCATTCAGGACCGCTACTGCGCCGTGTGATTTTTTCGATCGAAGCAGGATTTCCCCGATGCAAATGAACGACAGCCAGCCGATCCCGGCTTCACGCGAGAAAGTCTGGGCCGCGCTCAACGATCCCGAGGTGCTGCGCCAGTGCATTCCGGGCTGCCAGGCTCTCGAGATGACATCGCCGACCGACATGACGGCGAAGGTTGTGGTCAAGGTTGGACCCGTCAAGGCAACCTTCGGCGGCAAGGTGACCCTGAGCGATCTCGATCCTCCGAACGGTTACAGGATTACCGGCGAAGGCTCCGGCGGCGTCGCCGGCTTCGCCAAGGGCGGCGCGGCGATCAGGCTCGAGGCCGTGAGCGAGAACGAGACGATCCTGCACTACGAGGTCGACTCGCAGATCGGCGGCAAGCTGGCTCAACTCGGAAGCCGGTTGATCGATTCCACCGCCAAGAAGCTGGCGGGTGAATTCTTCGCAAAGTTCGGAGCGGTCGTCTCCGAAAGTCCGGGTGACGTCTCCGTCGGGGCGTGAACCGGACAGCCCGCTGCGGACGCGGACCGCACGATCTCGACATTTCGTTGCCTTGCGGCAGGGCCGTTGAATTCATGTTCGATGTGGCCATGGCCCTCGGCCGACCTTCCGGGGCCCGGCCATTGGCTGTGCAGCTTGGCTGGGATCCCGTCATCCGTTCCGGATTTCGGTCGCGTGCGATGGGAGTCAAAAAGAACATATTGCGAACAAGGAACAAATGGGGTACATTGCCTCTATCGGATGTCCTTCGCGATTCCGTCCGCCGTTTCTGGGAAGCCTGTTTGCCGGCCGGCGAATCCCGTTCATAAGGAGCATGACCTATGGCACCTGCTGCCCTGCGTATCGTCGAAGGAACTTCCATGGACAAGACCAAGGCTCTGTCGGCCGCGCTCTCCCAGATCGAGCGCCAGTTCGGCAAGGGCTCCGTGATGAGGCTGGGCAAGAACGACCGCTCGATGGACGTCGAGGTGGTGTCCTCCGGCTCGCTTGGCCTCGATATCGCGCTCGGCGTCGGCGGCTTGCCCAAGGGGCGGGTGGTCGAGATTTACGGCCCGGAATCCTCCGGCAAGACCACGCTGGCGCTGCATTGCGTCGCCGAGGCGCAGAAGAAGGGTGGCATCTGCGCCTTCATCGACGCTGAACACGCGCTCGATCCGGTCTATGCCCGCAAGCTCGGCGTCAATGTCGATGAGCTTCTGATTTCCCAGCCCGACCATGGCGAGCAGGCGCTGGAGATCGCCGACACGCTGGTGCGCTCCGGCGCGGTCGACGTGCTGATCGTCGATTCGGTGGCGGCGCTGGTGCCGCGCGCCGAACTTGAGGGCGAGATGGGCGATGCGCTGCCCGGCCTGCAGGCGCGTCTGATGAGCCAGGCGCTGCGCAAGCTGACCGCCTCGATCAACAAGTCCCACACCATGGTGATCTTCATCAACCAGATCCGCATGAAGATCGGTGTGATGTACGGCTCGCCCGAGACCACCACCGGTGGCAACGCGCTGAAATTCTACGCCTCGGTCCGTCTCGACATTCGCCGCATCGGCGCGATCAAGGAGCGCGACGAGGTGATCGGCAACTCCACCCGCGTCAAGGTGGTGAAGAACAAGCTGGCGCCGCCGTTCAAGCAGGTCGAATTCGACATCATGTATGGCGAGGGCGTCTCCAAGATGGGCGAGATCCTCGACCTCGGCGTCAAGGCCGGCATTGTCGAGAAGTCCGGCGCCTGGTTCTCCTACGACAGTCAGCGCCTTGGTCAGGGCCGCGAGAACTCCAAGGCCTTCCTCAAGGCCAATCCCGATCTCACCGCCAAGATCGAAACCGCGATCCGGCAGAATTCCGGTTTGCTGGCCGAGCAGATTCTGGCCGGCACGCCCGAGAGCGATGCCGAAGGCGAGGAGCCGGCGGAAGATTGATGACTTCCGGGGCTTGAGTTCGTCGTGACTTGAGTTTCGGTGCGGTCCCGGAAGAACGGGAATCCTTCCGGATCAGACCGCGCCTTCGGAAGAGAACGGGTGCTGCGGACGTTGAGTTGCCGACGTCCTCAGCGCCCGTTTTGTTTTTTTGCGAGCGGATAAGCGGATAGCTAATGTTCTCGTCATGGCCGGATTTATTCCGGCCATCCACGACCTTGCACCTCGACAGTGCACAGCATTGAATGTGTGAAGCGGAGACGTAGATGGCCGGAACAAGCCCGGCCATGACGCATAATCAGAGATGCCGCTACTCCGCCGCCTGCGCGTAGTCCGACACCGGCGGGCAGGAGCAGACCAGATTGCGGTCGCCATAGACGTTGTCGACGCGGCCGACCGGCGACCAGTATTTGTCGTTGCGCGAGGTGCCGGCCGGGAAGCAGCCGTCGGCGCGCGCGTAGGGCCGCTGCCAGCCGTCGTCGGCGATGTCATGCACGGTGTGCGGCGCGTTGCGCAGCGGCGAGGCCTCGATCGGCCAGCGATTGTTCTCCACCTCGGCGATCTCGCGGCGGATCGCGATCATCGCCTCGCAGAAACGATCGAGCTCGGCCTTCGCTTCGGATTCGGTCGGCTCGATCATCAGCGTGCCGGGCACCGGGAAGCTCATGGTCGGCGCGTGGAAGCCGTAATCGATCAGCCGCTTGGCGATGTCGTCCACGGTGACGCCGCAGGAGGTCTTCAGCGGCCGCGGATCGACGATGCATTCATGCGCGACGCGGCCGCGTTCGTTGCGATAGAGCACCGGAAAATGCGGATCGAGCCGCTGCGCGATGTAGTTGGCGTTGAGGATCGCGATCTCGGTCGCGCGCTTGAGGCCCTCGCCGCCCATCATCAGGATATAGAGATACGAGATGACGAGGATCGAGGCCGAGCCGTACGGCGCGGCGCTGACCGCGCCCACCGCCGCCGCGCCGCCATCGCACGCGATATGTCCGGGCAGGAACGGCGCGAGATGCTTTCGCACGCCGATCGGGCCCATGCCGGGGCCGCCGCCGCCATGCGGAATGCAGAACGTCTTGTGCAGGTTGAGATGGCTGACATCGGCGCCGTAATCGCCCGGCCGCGACAGCCCGACTTGCGCGTTGAGGTTGGCGCCGTCGAGATAAACCTGTCCGCCGTGCTGATGCACGATGTCGCAGATGTCGCGAATGTGCTCCTCGAACACGCCGTGCGTCGAGGGATAGGTGATCATCACCGCCGCGAGGCTGGAAGCGTGCTGTTCGGCTTTCTTGCGCAGATCATCGACATCGACATTGCCGTGCGTGTCGCACGCCACCACCACGACCTCCATGCCCGCCATGCTGGCGGAGGCCGGGTTGGTGCCGTGCGCCGAGGAGGGGATCAGGCACACCGTGCGCTGCGGCTCGCCGCGCGCGGCGTGATAGGCGCGGATCGCCAGCAAGCCGGCATATTCGCCCTGCGCGCCGGAGTTCGGCTGCAGCGAGATCGCGTCATAGCCGGTGATGGCGATCAGCATCTCTTCCAGCCGCTTGAACAGCGCGTGATAGCCGGCGGACTGTGCCTTGGGCACGAAGGGATGCAGCGCGCCGAACTCCGGCCATGTCACCGGCATCATCTCGGTGGTGGCGTTGAGCTTCATGGTGCATGAGCCGAGCGGGATCATCGCGCGGTCGAGCGCAAGATCGCGGTCCGCGAGCTTGCGCATGTAGCGCAAGAGCTCGGTCTCGGAGCGATGGGCGTGAAACACCGGATGGGTGAGGAACGCGCCAGTCCGCACCAGCTCCGGCGGCAGCGCCTCGCGCGCCTGCCGCTCGATCTCGTCATAGGCGAGGTTGCCGCCGAAGGCGCGCCACACTGCCTCGATGATGGCGGGCGTGGTGGTCTCGTCGAGCGCGATCGCCAGCGTGCCGTCACCAACGTGCAGGTTGATCTGCTCGGCCAACGCCCGCGTCACGATCTCGTTCTGCCGCGCGCCATCCACCTTCACCGTGACGGTGTCGAAGAATGTCTCGCTGGTCGGCGCAAAGCCGAGCTTGCGCAGACCCGCCGCCAGCGCCGCCGTGCGGCGGTGCACGGTGCGTGCGATATGCGTCAGCCCTTCGGGGCCGTGATAGACGGCGTACATCGAGGCGATCACCGCCAGCAGCACCTGCGCGGTGCAGATGTTGGAGGTCGCTTTCTCGCGGCGGATGTGCTGCTCCCGGGTCTGCAGCGCGAGGCGATAGGCCGGCGCGCCGCGCGCATCGACCGACAGGCCGACAAGGCGGCCGGGCATCGTGCGCTTGAGCGCGTCCTTCACCGCCATGTAGGCGGCATGCGGTCCGCCATAGCCCATCGGTACGCCGAAGCGCTGCGCCGAGCCGATTGCGATGTCGGCGCCGAGTTCGTCGGGCGAAGCCAGCAGCGTCAGCGCCAACAGATCGGCGGCAATGATCGCGATGCCG
Organism: Hyphomicrobiales bacterium; assembly: GCA_017305455.1. Lineage (GTDB taxonomy): Bacteria > Pseudomonadota > Alphaproteobacteria > Rhizobiales > Xanthobacteraceae > Afipia. Next base: position 53,512 of record JAFKKO010000117.1, read on the forward strand.
CCTTTGGCATGCAGCGCAGCGATCGCGGCGCGGGGATCGCGCACTGCGCCGTCCGTGCCGGGATACTGGAACAGCGCGCCGAACACCTCGGCTTTATCGAGATCGCGCGCCGGATCGCCGACGATCAGCGTCCAGCCGAGCGGCTCGGCGCGGGTGCGCAGCACCGCCAGCGTCTGCGGATGCACCGCCTGATCGACGAAGAACGCGCTTGCCTTCACCTGCGCGGAGCGATGCGCCAGCGCCATCGCTTCCGCCGCCGCGGTTGCCTCGTCGAGCAGCGAGGCGTTGGCGACATCGAGGCCGGTCAGATCGCAAATCATGGTCTGAAAGTTGAGCAGCGCTTCCAGTCGGCCCTGGCTGATCTCAGGCTGATACGGCGTGTAGGCAGTGTACCAGGCCGGGTTCTCCAGAATGTTGCGCTGGATCACCGCCGGCAGGATGGTGCCGGAATAGCCTTGACCGATCAGCGAGGTGAACACGCTGTTCTGTGCGGCGAGTTCGCGCATATGCGCCAGCGCCTCGGTCTCGCTCAGCGCCGGGCCGAGATCGAGCGGCTTCGCCTGCCGGATCGAGGCAGGCAGCGTCTCGCCGATCAGCGCGTCGATACTTTTGGCACCGACAGTTTCCAGCATCGCGGCGATATCGCGCGGTGAGGGACCGATGTGCCGGCGCGCGAAGTCGGTCGCGGGTTCATTCGAGGGGCGATGCGCGGTCATTTGAAGATCCTTGAAGCTTCAAAAGTTGTGAAAGGGACAACGCTTCACCTCTCCCCGTCGGGGAGAGGTCGGATTGCGCAGCAATCCGGGTGAGGGGGATCGAATTTCAGTTTCAGGCATCTGGCGCCCCTCACCCCAACCCTCTCCCCGGCGGGGAGAGGGAGCGCATCGTGCATGTCGATCCATCAGTCTCACGCCGTGTGCGCCTTGTAGGCGGCTTCATCCATCAGGCCGTCGAGTTCGCTTTTGTCGGCGATCTTCAGCTTGAAGAACCACGCGCCCTTGCCGGGATCGGAGTTCACCAGCGAAGGATCGGCGACCACGGCGTCGTTGACGGCGACGACCTCGCCGGTGATCGGCGCGTAGACGTCGGACGCGGCCTTGACGCTCTCGACGGTCGCGGCGGCTTCCGCCTTCTTCAGCGCGCGGCCGACCTTGGGCAGTTCGACGAACACCACGTCGCCGAGCTGGGTCTGGGCGAAGTCGGTGATGCCGATCGTGGCGACGTCGCCTTCGATCTGCAGCCATTCATGGTCGTCGGTGAACAAAGTGGTCATGCATGTCCTCAGCGTTGATAAGTGGGAGCAACGAATGGCAGTTTCGAAATGCGCAGCGGCAGGCGCTGGCCGCGCACCTCGGCGAACAGAAGCGTGTCGATGGCGGAGAGCGCGGTCGGCACATAGCCCATCGCCACCGGGCCGCCCACGCTGGGGCCGAAGCCGCCCGAGGTCACGGTGCCGATCGGGTCGGTTGAAGTTTCATCAGCAAACAGCGCAGCGCCTTCGCGCACCGGCGCGCGGCCCTCGGCCTTCAGCCCGACGCGGCGGCGCGATGCGCCTTTGTCGAACTGCGGCAGGATCACATCCGCGCCGGGAAAACCGCCGGCTTTCGCGCCGCCGCTGCGGCGTTTTTTCTGAACCGCCCACTCCAGCGCCGCTTCCACCGGCGTCGTCGCGGTGTCGATGTCATGGCCATAAAGGCAAAGCCCGGCCTCCAGCCGCAGGCTGTCGCGCGCGCCGAGCCCGATCGGCAGCACGTCGGAATCCGCCAGCAGCGTGGTGACGACGCGCTCGGCATCCGCCGCCGGAATCGAAATCTCGAAACCGTCCTCGCCGGTGTAGCCGGAGCGCGAGACGAAACAGTCGGCATTAAGGATGCGGCGCGGCGCGGCATCCATGAAGCGCATGGCGGCGACATCCGGCGCGTGTTTTGCCAGCACGGTGGCGGCCTTGGGGCCTTGCAGCGCGACCAACGCGCGATCGGTCAGCGGCTCGATCACGCAGTCGTTGGACAGATGCGCGCGCAGATGCGCCTCGTCGGCGTCCTTGCAGGCGGCGTTGACCACCAAAAACAGGTGGTCCCCGAAATTTGCCACCATCAGGTCGTCGAGAATGCCGCCCGCCGGATTGGTGAACAGGGCATAGCGCTGGCGGCCGGGCGCGATGCTGGCGATGTCCTGCGGAACGAGACGCTCCAGCGCGGCGGCGGCATCCGCGACCGTTCCGGATTTCGGCCGCAGCGCGAGCTGGCCCATATGCGAGACATCGAACAGGCCAGCGGCGGTTCGGGTGTGCAGATGCTCCTTGAGTACGCCTGCGGCATATTGCACCGGCATCTCATAGCCGGCGAACGGCACCATCTTGCCGCCATGGGTAAGGTGCAGCGCATGCAGCGGCACGCGCTTCAGCGGGGCGGCGGAGGCAGGGTTGTTGGCGGGCGTATCCGGGGCGTGCGCAAGCATGTCGAGGCTCCTGATGGCCGCGGGAACCTTCGAATCAAGGTCCTGCAAGCCTGAAGAAGCCCCACCTGTCTTTTTGCCTGAGAGTATTATCCCGTCGGCGGATACCGCGCCGGTCGGCCCGGCCGTATCTCTTTCCAGATTTGGTCCGTCACACGGTCCTTTTGCCTGAGAGTTTCCGGGGCGGTTGCTCCTTCGGCGCCGGCTCGGCCGGTCTCTTCCGACGTGACGTCGTGTGCGGAGCAAAACATGGGATTCTGAGGCTGTCAACGCGACCGGAATTTAGACAATCGGCGGTCGTGCGCTTGCAACCGTCTGATCCTAAATCCTGTTTGTGGCTGCCGCTTTATGGACAGGCTGTCGGGCCCCGTCTAAAAGCGGCGTGGAACAGGGCCGCAGAACCCCTCCGGGAGCGGCGGATTCGAACAGATCGGCGATTGGACGGTTATGAGCGGCGTTAACGAGATCAGGTCGGGATTTCTGGATTATTTCGCGAAGAACGGCCACGAGAAGGTGGCGTCCTCGCCGCTGGTGCCGCGCAACGACCCGACCCTGATGTTCACCAATGCGGGCATGGTGCAGTTCAAGAACGTGTTCACCGGTCTTGAGAAGCGCCCCTATCAGCGCGCCACCACCTCGCAGAAATGCGTCCGCGCCGGCGGCAAGCACAACGACCTCGACAATGTCGGCTACACCGCGCGCCACCACACCTTTTTTGAGATGCTCGGCAATTTCTCGTTCGGCGATTACTTCAAGGATCGCGCGATCGAACTCGCCTGGAACCTGATCACCAAGGAATTCGCGCTCCCCAAGGACCGCCTGCTGGTCACGGTGTTCTCGGAGGACGACGAGGCCTTCAACCTGTGGAAGAAGATCGCGGGCCTGCCGGAATCCCGGATCATCCGCATCGCGACCTCGGACAATTTCTGGCAGATGGGCGACACCGGCCCGTGCGGACCGTGCTCGGAAATCTTCTTCGATCACGGCGACAAGATTCCGGGGGGGCCTCCCGGCTCGGCGGACGAGGACGGCGACCGCTTCATCGAGATCTGGAATCTCGTGTTCATGCAGTTCGAGCAGGTCGCGGGCGGCGTGCGCAATCCGCTGCCGCATCCCTCGATCGACACCGGCATGGGGCTGGAGCGCATCGCCGCGGTGCTGCAGGGCAGGCACGACAATTATGAGATCGACCTGTTCGTCGCGCTGATCCGCGCCGCCTCCGAACTCACCGGCGCCGATCCGCACGGCCCGATGCAGGCCTCGCTGCGCGTGATCGCCGATCACCTGCGCGCGTCCTCGTTCCTGATCGCCGACGGCGTGCTGCCCTCCAACGAGGGTCGCGGCTATGTGCTGCGCCGGATCATGCGCCGCGCCATGCGCCACGCGCAGTTGCTCGGCGCGAAAGATCCGCTGATGCATCGCCTGGTCTGGGCGCTGGTGCGCGAGATGGGGCAGGCCTATCCGGAACTGGTGCGCGCCGAGAAGCTGATCGAGGAAACGCTGAAGCTGGAGGAGACCCGCTTCCGCAAGACGCTGGCCAAGGGCCTGTCGATCCTCGACGACAAGAGCCGCGATCTCAAGAAAGGCGACATGTTCGACGGCGAGACCGCGTTCACGCTGTACGACACCTACGGCTTCCCGCTCGATCTGACGCAGGACGCATTGCGCGCGCGCGGCATCGGCGTCGATCTCTCGTCCTTCACCGACGCGATGGACCAGCAGCGCGCCAAGGCGCGTGCCGCCTGGGCCGGCTCGGGCGACACCGCCGCGGAGAAGGTCTGGTTTCCGCTGCGCGAGCGGCTCGGGGCGACCGAATTCCTCGGCTACGAGACGGAAGTCGCCGAAGGCGTCGTCTCCGCGCTGGTCAGGGACGGCGAGAGCGTCGAGACTCTGAAGGCGGGCGAGACCGGCGCGGTGGTGATGAACCAGACGCCGTTCTACGGCGAATCCGGCGGTCAGGTCGGCGACACCGGCATGCTGACCGGCGAGGGCGTGCGCTTCCGCGTCACCGATACCCAGAAGAAGGCCGGCGACCTGTTCGTCCATCTCGGCACCGTGGAGGAAGGCACGCTGAAGCCCGGCACGGCGCTGCAGCTTGACGTCGATCACACGCGGCGCAGCGCGATCCGCGCCAACCATTCGGCGACGCACCTGCTGCATGAGGCGCTGCGCCTCGTGCTCGGCAACCACATCGCCCAGCGCGGTTCGCTGGTCGCGCCGGAGCGGCTGCGTTTCGACTTCGCGCACACCAAGCCGATCACGCCGGAGGAATTGCAGCGCATCGAGGACATCGCCAACGACATCGTGCTGGAGAACGGCGAAGTCGTCACCCGCGTGATGGCGGTGGACGATGCGCGCGAATCCGGCGCGCGGGCGCTGTTCGGCGAGAAATACGGCGACGAGGTGCGCGTCGTGTCGATGGGCAAGGGCGCCGGCAACGCGCTCGGCTGGTCGGTCGAATTGTGCGGCGGCACCCATGTGAAGCGCACCGGCGATATCGGCCTGATCTCGGTGACGGGCGAGAGCGCGGTCGCCTCCGGCATTCGTCGCATCGAGGCGCTGACCGGCCGCACCGCGCGGCAGGCCGCCAATCACAGCATTCAGGTCGCCAAGACTGCAGCCTCCGAACTCAAGACCACGCTGGAGGACATGCCGGCGCGGGTCGCCGCGCTGCTCGAAGAGCGCAAGAAGCTGGAGCGCGATCTGTCCGACGCGCGCAAGAAGCTGGCGATGGGCGGCGGTGCATCGGCGGGCGGTGCCGCCAACGGCGCCGAGACCCGCATGGTCGCCGGGGTGAAGTTCTTCGGCCGCGCCGTGCAGGGCATCGAGATGAAGGATCTCAAGAGCCTTGCCGACGACGCCAAGAAGAAGGTCGGGCAGGGCGTGGTCGCCATCGTCGGCGTCACCGAGGACGGCAAGGCCGGCGTCGTGGTCGGCGTCACGCCGGACCTGACATCGCGGTTCTCCGCGGTCGATCTCGTGCGGGTGGCGTCCGAGACGCTGGGCGGCAAGGGCGGCGGCGGCCGGCCGGACATGGCGCAGGCCGGCGGGCCGAACGGCGCGCAGGCCGATGCCGCGATCGCCGCGATCGAAAAGGCCATGGGCGCGTAAGGCGACCACACTACATTTCTCTCGTCATGGCCGGGCTCGTCCCGGCCATCCACGTTTTCTGAGTTGAAATGTCGTGAAGACGTGGATGCCCGGCACAAGGCCGGGCATGACGAGAAATACTGCGTCGAGGAGATGCGCGCGCGCCGTCTTGGACTATGAGGCGGGTGCTGTCATCTTGCTCAGTGCGACATGAACACCGGTGCGGTCATGGATTCGAGGATGGTGCGGGTCACGCCGCCCAGCACGAATTGGCGCAGCCGCGAATGGCCGTAGCCGCCGATCACCATGATGTCCGCGCCCTGGTCGGCAATGTACGACAGGATCGCGTTGCCGACATCGACGTCGGGCGCCTGCAGCGTCTTCAGCGTCACGTTGATGTCGTGGCGGGTCAGATGGGCGACGATGCCCTCGCCGCTGGCCTGATGGCGCGAGTCTTCGGTTTTCTCGTTGGCGACGATCAGGATCTCGACCTTCTTGGCCCGCTTCAGCAACGGCCGGGCGTCGTTCACCGCACGCGCGGCGGTGGAACTGCCGTCCCAGCAGCACACCACATGATCGAGCTTGAAGGGGTCCCGCTGGATATAGGGCACGATCAGGACCGGCCGGCCCGAATCGAACAAGACCGCCTCGATCATCGCTTCGTTGTCGTCCTCGTGGTTTTCGGTCTGCTGGACGATGCTGAGGTCGGAGCGGCGCGCCTTGACCGCGAAGGCTTCCGCCGAGCGCGGCAGGCGATGCATGATCACTTCGTGGTCGAAGGAAATCTTGTGGCTCTTTGCTGCTTCCTCGAACCGCGCGACGGAGGCGCTGGCTTCGCGCGCCTTTTCCGCGGTGATGTTGGAAATCACCGATGCGGGCATCGACGGGATCGGATATTGCGCGAAACCGACCGGGTCGCAGAACGCCATGCCGGTCACATGCGCGTCACAAGCCTGCGCCACCGATATCGCATAGTCGAGAGAGCGGTCGCGTGCCGGGTCGGTTTCGAGCTTGAGGGTGATATCCTTGATCACGAGAGGCCTCCAATCGGTCATTTTACTGCAATTCGTCTAGTAGCATTTTCGCGCTGCCCTGGCGACGGCGGGTTGAGGCACATCAACCTGCAGAGGTGCCAGCCGAATTCGCCGTGCCTGATCATCGCATGCCGGATCCTCGCATGGCGGCCATCTCCGGACTGCGGCGATGGGTAGCCGGACAACGTGCTGGCGCCTTGTTCGCGAATGCAACAAAATGCCGCATGAATCATAATACTCCTTTGATATCAACGATCGTCGTCGGTCTTGTGCTGGCTTTCATTCTCGGCACGCTGGTCCAGCGGGTTCGTGTTTCTCCGCTGGTCGGGTATTTGCTTGCCGGCGTGGTGATGGGGCCCTTCACCCCCGGTTACGTCGCCGACCAGAACATCGCCAACGAGCTTGCCGAAATCGGCATCATCCTGCTGATGTTCGGCGTCGGCCTGCATTTCTCGCTGAAGGATCTGTGGTCGGTGCGCGCCATCGCCTTGCCCGGCGCCGTGGTGCAGATCACGGCGGCGACGGTGATGGGCTGGGCGCTCGGCTGGACGCTGGGCTGGAGCACCGGCAAGGGCATCATGTTCGGCATCGCGCTCTCCACCGCGTCCACGGTGGTGCTGCTGCGCGCCATGCAGGAGCGGCGGCTGATCGACACCGAGCGCGGCCGCATCGCGGTCGGCTGGCTGATCGTCGAGGATATCTTCTGCGTCCTGACGCTGGTGATGCTGCCGCCGCTGGCGGGCCTGATGAGCGGGGAGGCGGTCGGCAGTCTCGCATTGTCGGCGCTGGTCTGGCCGATGGCGGCGACGATCGGCAAGGTCGCGACCTTCGTGCTGCTGATGCTGGTGGTCGGCCGCCGCGTCATTCCCTGGCTGCTGCATTATGTCGCCCATACCGGCTCGCGCGAATTGTTCCGCCTCGCGGTGTTCGCGATCTCGCTCGGCGTCGCGTTCGGCGCGGCAATCCTGTTCGACGTCTCGTTCGCGCTGGGCGCGTTCTTCGCCGGCATGATCCTCAGCGAATCCGAACTCAGCCAGCGCGCCGCCAGCGAGACGCTGCCGCTGCGCGATGCGTTCGCGGTGCTGTTCTTCGTCTCGGTCGGCATGCTGTTCGACCCCTCGATCATCATCAAGGAGCCGCTGCCGCTGCTGGCGACGCTGTTCATCATCCTGTTCGGCAAGTCGCTGGCGGCCTACGCCATCGTGCGGGTGTTCGGTTATTCCAACTCGACCGCGCTGACGATCTCGGCGAGCCTGGCGCAGATCGGCGAGTTCTCCTTCATTCTCGTCGCGCTCGGCGTCAGCCTGTCGCTGATGAGCGAGCGCGGCCGCGATCTGGTGCTGGCCGGCTCCATCATCACCATCATGCTCAACCCGCTATGGTTCGCGCTGCTCGACCGCGTGCTGGCGGAGAAGGAGGGTGCGCCGAAAGCGCCGCCGGACGAGAAGCCCGCGCCGCGTGTCGAACTGCCGGTCTCGCTCCTCACCAACCATGTGGTGCTGGTCGGCTATGGCCGGGTCGGCAGCGTGGTCGGCAAAGCGCTGCGTGCGAGCAACGTTCCGCTGCTGGTGATCGAGGACAATCCCGGCACGATCGAGCGGCTGCGGCAGGAGAGTGTCGACGTCATCACCGGCAACGCCGCGGCGCCGGGCATGCTGCAGGCGGCCAATCTCGCCGCTGCGCGCGGCCTGCTGGTGGCGATCCCCGATGCCTTCGAGGGCGGCCAGATCGTCGCCAAGGCGCGCGCGGTCAGCACCAGCGTTCCGATCATCGCGCGGGCGCATTCGGAGGAGGAAATCGCGCACCTCAAGCATCATGGCGCCAATTCGGTGATCATGGGCGAGCATGAGATCGCCAAGGCGATGATCGCGCAGATCGGCATGGGAGCGCAGCCGCTGGCGTCGTGAGGTCGTGATGAAATGAAGTGGCTGTTTCTGTCGTCATTGCGAGCGAAGCGAAGCAATCCAGAAGCGCCAAGGTGAGAGCTGGATTGCTTCGTCGCTATCGCTCCTCGCAATGACGATGATTGAGGCTGTACGGACAAAAATCTCGGTCATGCCAAAAGTCGTCATGGCCGGATGTATCCAGCCATCGGCGTCTTGATGGTCTCCGTGGGAAGGCGTGGATCCCCGGGACCAGCCCGGGCATGACGGCTACTGCGATTGCCGATCCTGCCGTCGCAGGCAACCCTTCAAGGCTGTTACTGACCTGACAACAAAAAAGGCGCGGATCGCTCCGCGCCTTTGTTTTAAGGGGGTTTGCGGGGCTTACGCCGTCGCCATCGCCTTGGTCATGTTCTCCGCCACCTTGTCGAGGAAACCGGTGGTCGAGAGCCAGCGCTGTTCGGCGCCGACCAGCAGCGCGAGGTCCTTGGTCATGTAGCCGGCTTCCACCGTCTCGACGCAGACCCGCTCCAGCGTCTTGGCGAACTTCGCCAGCGCCTCGTTGTTGTCGAGCTTGGCGCGGTGGGCCAGCCCTTGCGTCCAGGCGAAGATCGAGGCGATCGAGTTGGTCGAGGTCTCGTTGCCCTTCTGGTGCTCGCGATAGTGGCGGGTCACGGTGCCGTGGGCGGCCTCGGCTTCCACCGTCTTGCCGTCCGGCGTCAGCAGCACCGAGGTCATCAGGCCGAGCGAGCCGTAGCCCTGCGCCACGGTGTCGGACTGCACGTCGCCATCGTAGTTCTTGCAGGCCCAGACATAGCCGCCCGACCATTTCAGCGCCGAGGCCACCATGTCGTCGATCAGCCGGTGCTCGTAGGTCAGCTTCTTGGCCTCGAATTCCTTCTTGAATTCGGAATCGTAGATTTCCTGGAAGATGTCCTTGAAGCGGCCGTCATAGACCTTGAGGATGGTGTTCTTGGTCGACAGATAGACCGGGTAGCCGCGCGACAGGCCGTAGTTGAACGAGGCGCGGGCGAAATCCTTGATCGAGTCGTCGAGGTTGTACATGCCCATCGCGACGCCGCCGCCGGGGGCGCGGAACACCTCTTTCTCGATCACCTTGCCGTCCTCGCCGACGAACTTCATGGTCAGCGTGCCGGCGGTCGGGAATTTGAAATCGGTGGCGCGGTACTGGTCGCCATAGGCATGACGGCCGATGATGATCGGCTTGGTCCAGCCGGGCACCAGGCGCGGCACGTTCTTGCAGATGATGGGCTCGCGGAAGATCACGCCGCCGAGGATGTTGCGGATGGTGCCGTTCGGCGACTTCCACATCTCCTTGAGGCCGAATTCCTTCACCCGCGCCTCGTCGGGGGTGATGGTCGCGCATTTGACGCCGACGCCGTGCTTCTTGATGGCGTTGGCGGCGTCGATGGTCACCTGATCGTTGGTCTTGTCGCGGTGCTCCATCCCGAGGTCGTAATATTCGAGGTTCACATCGAGGAAGGGATGGATCAGCTTGTCCTTGATGTACTGCCAGATGATCCGGGTCATCTCGTCGCCATCGAGTTCGACGACAGGGTTCGCTACCTTGATTTTTGCCATGCGGATCGTGCCTTCTGAGAGGAAAATTGCGGCGGGAACGATATTCGCCGGCGGCTATAGCATCGCGCCTTGCAGTGCGGAAGGCAGCCCAAAGCAGTAGAGCGATGCAGGAGCGGTCATGATCGGCGCCTCTCGCGCAGGGTGATGCCGCGTATGGCTCTCCGATTCAAAACAATTTCGTAACCCATTTATTATATTATTGATTTTTCTTCGGCTGGAAACTTTTTCCAACTCTCGCAGCGGCTTGAATCAATCTCTTCACGACTTGATTCAAAGTCTTAAGCAGTTGAATCAACGTGCTGACGACCGGATTCAGATTCTTCAGCTCTTGAATCAAAAACTTCGGCTTCTGAATCAACCGCCTCACGGGTTAGCGCGAATCCTCGCCTCTTGAATCAAGGTCTTCGATGGGTGATGCACATCCTTCAGCCCTTGATTCAGAAAGCGAGCCGATGTCGGGCACCGACAAGACCAAAACGCCGACCCAGCCCGAGGGGCCCATCGTGGTCCTGGTGGAGCCGCAGCTCGGCGAGAACATCGGCATGGCCGCCCGCGCCATGGGCAATTTCGGCCTGCGGCGGTTGCGGCTGGTGAAGCCGCGCGACGGCTGGCCGAACATGGCGGCGCAGCGCGCGGCGGCGGGGGCCGACCACATCCTCGATGCGGTGGAGCTGTTCGACAGCGTCGAGGCGGCGGTGGCCGACTGCTCGCTGCTGTTCGCCACCACCGCCCGCGCCCATGACCAGGCCAAGCCGGTGGTGGGACCGGAGGCGGCGGCGGGCGAGATCGTCCGGGAGATCGGGCAGGGCGGCACCGCCGCGATCCTGTTCGGCCGCGAGCGCTGGGGCCTCACCAACGAGGAGGTGTCGCTCGCGGGCCGGATCATCACCTTTCCGGTCAATCCGGCCTTCGCCTCGCTCAACCTCGCGCAGGCGGTGCTGCTGACCGGCTATGAATGGTTCAAGCAGGCCACCGGCGGCGCGCTGCCATTCGCCATGCCCGAGCGCTCCGAACGCGCCTCCGGCCACCAGATGCAGGCGTTCTTCGACAATCTGGTCGCCGAGCTCGACAAGGTCGAATTCCTGCGTCCGGTGGAGAAGCGCGACACCATGCTGGTCAATCTGCGCAACATCTTCACGCGGATGGAGCCGACCAAGCAGGACATGCACACCCTGCACGGCGTGGTGATGGCGATTGCCGAGGGCCGCAAGGGCCCGGCCAAGGGCGGGGTGCTCGACAGCGACGGCGCCGAGCGGCTGCGGACCCTGCTCGCCGAGCATGGCGACGGCCGCGGCGGGCAGGAGAGCGGCGGCAGCGTGCGCGGGCTGGCTCGGATGCTGCGGCGCAATCCGACCGACGCCGAGCGCATCCTGTGGAAGGCGCTGACCACCGACCGGCGCTTCGCCGCCCAGTTCAAGCGCCAGACCCCGGTGGGGCGGCATATCCCGGATTTCGTCTCCTTCATCCGCCGCGTCGCGGTCGAGATCGTCCATGACGGCGAGGCCGAAGTGGTGACGCATGACCGCGCCCGCCGCGGCGAATGGCTGCGCGAGCGCGGCTACCGGGTGGTGGAGTTGTCCGCCGCCGCGATCGAGCGCGATCTCGGCGTGGCGCTGGAGGCGATCGCCGCGGCGTAGCCGGCCGTTCGCGGGCCTAGACGCGCCCGAACAGGTGCGGCACCGACGACACCAGCATGGCGATGCCCGAGAGCGTCAGCAGGCCGAGCACGATCTGCCGGAACGTGGTCTCGCTGATGCCGATATAGACGCGGGTGCCGAGCAGCGTCGGGATCAGCATCGCCGGCAGGATCAGGCCGAAGGTCGGCAGCAGCTTCACCGTGACGATGCCGGAGGCGATGTAGCCCGCCATGGTGGCGGTGAGGGTGGCGAGATTGAAGTTCTGGATGATCGAGCGCTGGACGTCCTTGTCGTAGCGCCGCAGCGTGCACCACAGCGTCGGGATCACGCCCGAATAGCCGCCGAACCCGCTCATGATGCCGCCGGTCAGGCCGATCACGCTGTTGAGCACCGCGCCGCCGAACCGGACCGGCGGCAGGCGCGATGACACCAGCATGATCGGGCACCAGATCGCGAGCAGCGCGCCCAGCATGGTCTTGAACAGATGGCCGTCGAGATGGGGCAGGATGGCGACGCCAATGGGAATTCCGGCAAAGCCGCCGGCGAGATAGGGCCAGAACAGCTGCCAATTGAAGCCGCGCCGCACTGTGAAGACGGCGAGCAACTGCCCCGTCATCGCGCCGAACACCACCATCGGCGCGATCAGTTGTGGCTCGACCGCCCAGATCCAGATCGAGGTGGCGACGAGGCCGAAGGTGAAGCCGGACAGCCCCTGCACGAACCCGGCGACGGCGGCTCCGAGTGCGATGATGAGGATGGTCGCGGACATGCGGGGGGCGGGTCGCCTGCTGATCGCCGCGGCAGGTCCGGCCGGCGCTGCGGAGGGTGAGTGATTCCTTCCAGTGCAACATAGCCCCGCGGGCCCCGCAAGCATGGCCCTTGCGCTTTGGCGCCAACGCATGTGTCATCCGTGCACTGACGGCGGTTTTCGCGAATTATTCCGGTTTGCGGAATAAAGCGCCGCAGCGAAGTGTTGCTTGAAAACTAAACCAGAATAAAGGGAGGTTTTTATGCGCTCATTTGGTCTTGTCCTGCTGACGACAGCGTCCGCGCTTGCCGCCGGCCCGGTGTCCGCGCAGGCGCCGCAGGTCGAGAAGAACGTTTCGATGGCCATGGCGATGGCGATCATGCAGGGCACGCTCGATCAGTGCAAAGCCGACGGCTACAAGGTCTCGGTCACCGTCGTCGACAAGGCCGGCAATGTCGCCGCGCAGATCCGCGGCGACGGCACCAGTCCGCACACCATGGAATACAGCCGCCTGAAGGCCTACACCGCACGCACGCGCGGCATGACGTCGGGCGATTTCGCCAAGCAGACCGAGGATCCGAAGATGGCGTACCTGCGCCAGATCCCGAACACGGTCTATGCGGCGGGCGGCGTGCCGATCAAGGCCGGCAATGAAGTGATCGGCGCGGCCGGCGCCTCGGGCGCGCCCGGAGGCGACAAGGACGAAGCCTGCGTCAATGCCGGCATCGCCAAGGTGGCCGACGCGCTGAAATAAGCTTGCCGGATATTCTTGCAGGCGCCGCGCGGCACGTTTCGCGCGGCGCGTGTTTTTGCGCGGCGATCGTCCCGGACTGTTCGGGAGCGAGCCTGATCCTTGTGGCGGTGAGCGGCCTGAAAGCCGGGTCTCGAACCGTGAGGCCGCCCTCATTCCGCGAGAGGCCTGCTGCGCAGGCTCCTCGGGATGAGGGCGCCGGCGCGTTACACGCCGGCCTTGACCTGCTGGATGGCGGCGGCCATCAATTCGTCCATCTTCACCCGGATCTGCTGTTCGGTGACGCCCTTCTCGGCCAGGTCCTCGGCGACCTTGCGCAGCACGTCGCGATCGCCGCTTTCCTCGAAATCGGCGGCGACCACCTCCTTGGCGTAGGCGGCGGCTTCATCGCCCGACTTGCCCAGCCGTTCGGCGGCCCAGAGCCCCAAAAGCTTGTTGCGACGGGCCTCCGCCTTGAATTTCTGTTCCTCGTCGAGAGCAAACTTCTTTTCGAAGCCTTCCTCGCGCTTGTCGAAAGAGGACATATATCTGTTCCGTCGTTTGAATTGGGACCAAGGACAGCCACGCGGCTGGCCCTTCGATATAGGTTCCCGTTCCAGCGGTGCAATATCCGAAAGGTCGCAGGCCGGGGTTAAACAAGGCGGTAAAACCCCCCGGGTTGCGTTGTATCGGCAGGCCCAATCGGTTAGGTTGCCTGCGAGTCCAGGTTCGCGATTTGTTTCGCGTTTTTGGGCTTCGCGGCAGCTCCGTCGCGGGATCGCGTAACACCCGGAGCGTTCCATTCCATGGATTTCAACAACACACGGTACATCCCTATGAGCCGTCGGCGCCGTATTTACGAAGGCAAGGGCAAGGTTCTGTATGAAGGACCCGAACCCGGCACACTGATCCAGCATTTCAAGGACGACGCCACCGCGTTCAATGCCAAGAAACACCAGATCATCGAGGGCAAGGGTGTCCTCAACAACCGGATCTCGGAATACATCTTCCAGCATCTGAACGACATCGGGGTGCCGACGCATTTCATCAAGCGCCTCAATATGCGCGAGCAGTTGATCCGCGAGGTCGAGATCGTGCCGCTCGAGGTGGTGGTGCGCAACGTCGCAGCCGGCTCGCTGTCGCAGCGTCTCGGCATCGAGGAGGGCACCCAGCTTCCGCGCTCGATCATCGAGTTCTATTACAAGAACGATCAGCTCGGCGATCCGATGGTGTCCGAAGAGCACATCACCGCGTTCGGCTGGGCGACGCCGCAGGAAATCGACGACATCATGGCGCTCGCCATCCGCGTCAACGACTTCCTCTCCGGCCTGTTCCTCGGCATCGGCATCCGCCTCGTCGACTTCAAGATGGAGTGCGGCCGCCTGTTCGAGAACGAGATGATGCGCATCGTCGTCGCCGACGAGATTTCGCCGGATAGCTGCCGGCTGTGGGACATCAAGTCGAACGAGAAGCTCGACAAGGATCGCTTCCGCCGCGATCTCGGCGGCCTGCTCGAGGCCTACACCGAAGTCGCCAAGCGTCTCGGCATCCTGATCGAGAACGAGCGTCCAGCAGGCTCCGGTCCGGTGCTGGTGAAGAGCTGAATCATCTCTCATGGTTCGAGACACATCGTCATGGCAGGCGTAGCCTGCGTAAACTTGGCTACGATGCGATGCTCCTCACCATGAGGTTCTTATCCTGAGGAGCGCGCTTGCGCGCGTCTCGAAGGATGAGGAAAAGAAGGGCAGATTTCGCAGATGAAAGCGCGCGTCACTGTTACGCTGAAGAACGGCATTCTGGATCCGCAGGGCAAGGCCATTGAGGGCGCGCTGAGGTCGCTCGGCGTCGATGGCATCGCCAGCGTGCGGCAGGGCAAGGTGTTCGACATCGAGGTCGAAGGCAGCGACAGGGCGAAGGCCGAGGCCGCGCTCAAGGCCGCGGCCGACAAGCTGCTCGCCAACACCGTGATCGAGAACTACCGCGTCGAAGTCCTGAGCTAGATCGAACGATGAAAGCCGCCGTTCTCGTCTTCCCCGGCATCAACCGTGAGCGCGACATGGCGCGCACCTTGAAGCTCGTCTCCGGCACCGAGCCCGCGATGGTCTGGCACGCCGAGACCGAACTGCCGAAGGGCACCGATCTCGTCGTCATTCCCGGCGGCTTCTCCTATGGCGATTATCTGCGCTGTGGCGCCATCGCCGCGCGCGCGCCGGTGATGGATGCGGTGCGCGCCCATGCCGCCAAAGGCGGCCTTGTGCTCGGCGTCTGCAACGGCTTCCAGATCCTGTGCGAGAGCGCCCTGCTGCCGGGCGTGCTGATGCGCAACGCCAGGCTGAAATTCATCTGCCGCGACGTGCACCTGCGTGTCGAGCGCTCCGATACGCCGTTTACCCGCGGCTACAATGCCGGGCAGGTGATCCGCGTGCCGGTCGCGCATGGCGAGGGCAACTACGCCGCCGACGAGGACACCATCCGCCGCCTCGAAGGCGAGGGCCGCGTGCTCTATCGCTACTGCTCGCCGGCCGGCGAGGTCGGCGACACCCACAACATCAACGGCGCCGCCGCCTCGATCGCCGGCATCGTGAATGAGAAAGGCAACGTGCTCGGCATGATGCCGCATCCCGAAAACCATGTCGAAGAGATCATGGGCTGCACCGACGGCCGCGGCCTGTTCGCGGGCCTTGCCGCCCATCTGGAGCGCGCGGCGTGACCAGACTTTTGCGTAACGAACCCCAGATCACACCCGAACTGATCGCTGCCCATGGCCTCAAGCCGGACGAGTATCAGCGCATCCTCGACCTGATCGGACGCGAGCCGACCTTCACCGAACTCGGCATCTTCTCGGCGATGTGGAACGAGCATTGCTCGTACAAATCCTCGCGCATCCATCTGCGCGGCCTGCCGACCAAGGCGCCGTGGGTGATCCAGGGGCCGGGCGAGAACGCCGGCGTGATCGACATCGGCGACGGGCTTGCCGTGGTCTTCAAGATGGAGAGCCACAACCACCCGAGTTATATCGAGCCGTATCAGGGCGCGACCACCGGCGTCGGCGGCATCCTGCGCGACGTCTTCACCATGGGTGCGCGCCCGATCGCCTGCCTCAACGCGCTGTCGTTCGGCGACCCTTCGCATCCCAAGACGCGCCACCTCGTCTCCGGCGTGGTCGCGGGCGTCGGCGGCTACGGCAATTCCTTCGGCGTGCCGACGGTGGGCGGGCAGATGCGCTTCCACACCCGCTATGACGGCAACATCCTTGTCAACGCGATGGCGGTGGGCCTCGCCGAGAGCGACAAGATTTTCTACGCGGCGGCCTCCGGCGTGAACATGCCGATCGTCTATCTCGGCTCCAAGACCGGCCGCGACGGCATCCACGGCGCGACCATGGCCTCGGCCGAGTTCGACGATGCCAGCGAGGAGAAGCGCCCGACCGTGCAGGTCGGCGATCCCTTCGCCGAAAAGCTGCTGCTGGAAGCCTGCCTTGAAATCATGGAAGCGGATTGCGTCATCGCGATCCAGGACATGGGCGCGGCGGGCCTGACCTGCTCCGCCGTCGAAATGGGCGCCAAGGGCGACCTCGGCGTCGATCTCGATCTCGACACGGTGCCGACCCGCGAGACCGGCATGAGCGCCTATGAGATGATGCTCTCGGAGAGCCAGGAGCGCATGCTCATGGTGCTGAGGCCCGAGAAGGAACAGGAAGCCGAGGCGATCTTCCAGAAGTGGGGTCTCGATTTCGCGGTGGTCGGCTACACCACGCCGAGCAAGCGCTTCGTGGTCAAGCATGGCGGCGACGTGATGGCCGACCTGCCGATCAAGGAGCTGGGCGACGAAGCGCCGGTCTATGACCGTCCGCATGTCGAGACGCCGCAGCCCGCCGTGATCCACGCGCGCGAGATCAAGCCGCCGGTGTCGATCACCGAGGCGCTGGTGAAGCTGATCGCCACCCCCGAACTGTGCTCGAAGCGCTGGGTGTGGGAGCAGTACGACCACGTCATCGGCGGCAACACGCTGCAACGGCCGGGCGGCGACGCCGCGGTGATCCGTGTGCAGGAGGGGCCGAAGGGCCTTGCGCTGACGGTGGACGTGACGCCGCGCTATTGCGAGGCGGACCCGTTCGAGGGCGGCAAGCAGGCGGTGGCGGAAGCCTGGCGCAACATCACCGCGGTCGGCGGCAAGCCGCTCGCCATCACCGACAATCTCAATTTCGGCAATCCCGAGCGTCCCGAGATCATGGGCCAGCTGGTCGGCTGCCTGAAGGGAATTTCCGAGGCCTGCATCGCGCTGGATTTCCCGATCGTGTCGGGCAACGTCTCGCTCTACAACGAGACCAACGGCCGCGGCATCCTGCCGACGCCCTCGATCGGCGGCGTCGGTCTGCTCGACGATTTCAAGAAATCGGCGACGCTGACGTTCAAGGCCGCTGACGAGGCGATCCTGTTGATCGGCGACACCCAGGGCTGGCTCGGCCAGTCGGTCTATCTGCGCGACATCTGCGGCCGCGAGGAGGGCGCTCCGCCGCCGGTCGATCTCGCCGCCGAGAAGCGCAACGGCGACGTGGTGCGCGGCATGATCAAGAGCGGCACCGCCACCGCCGTGCACGACATCTCGGACGGCGGCCTGTTGGTGGCGCTGGCGGAAATGGCGATGGCCGGCGGCGTCGGCGCCGTGCTCGACGCCGCGCCGGAGCAGACCCTGCCGCATGCCTGGTGGTTCGGCGAGGATCAGGCGCGCTACATCGTCACCGTGCCGATGGAACATCTGCTCACGGTGATGAGCAAGCTCAAGGCGGTCGAGGTGCCGTGCGTGGAAATCGGCAAGACCGGCGGGCGCGACATCATCATCGAGGGCGAGACGCCGGTTGCGATCGATGCGCTGAAGGCTGGTTTTGAGAGCTGGCTGCCGGATTACATGAACGGCAAGGCATAAATCAAAGCACCCGCCGCGCGCCGGGGATTTGCAACAGCAACAGCGTGGCGGCCCAGCTTGCGCAAAGGCCGCCCGCGAAGGCGATGCCGGCCTTGGCGAAGGGCGACATCTCCACCGGCAGCAGCCAGTGCTGCAGCCACAGCACCGGCACGTAATGGACAAGGAAGATGCCGTAGGCGGCGGGCCGCATGGCGTCGAGCAGTCCGCTGCCGCGGCGATCGAAGCGGATGAACCAGGCGAGAATGGCGAAGGCCATCGCCGCGCTGAACAGCGCGAAAGCGAGGCTGTAGGCAATCTGCGACCAGAGCGGCAGCACGTCCGGATTGGGCATCGCCACGCGGCGGTCATAAGCCAGCACGGCCAGCAGCCCGTAGGCGATCAGTGCCAGCGCCGCCCAGCGCGGCCAGTGTTTTGCGAGATGCCCGCCGGCGGCGAGAATACCGTCCCCGATCCGCGCGAGACCGATCCCCGCGCCGAAGAAGAAATAGCTCATGTAGAGAAATATCCGGCTCGCCTGTACGTCGAAGGGGCCGACCCCGAACCATCGGGCCGGACCGAAGGCAAGTCGCATTGGCACGTAGGCTGCCGCGGTTACGGCCAGGAATGCGGCGAATACCAGCGCCGGCCGCGCGAAACCGATCTGCGAGAGTCGGTTGACCGGCATCAGCGCGTTCGGCGCGAGGCGATAGAGCAACGCGGCGAGCAGGTCGAAAACCAGCAGCACCCAGACGAACCACACCGGGCCGCTCGGCCATGGCCCGGCCGTGACGGTCTTCCACCAATAGGCCGCAAGGCTGGCGCCGGGTTTGTCGATCTCCATGGCGTAATAAGCCAGCGGCATCAGAAAAAGCGCCGCCACCGCGAAGGGAAGCCCGAGCCGCAGCAGCCGTTCGCGCAGGAATTCGGCTGGCGTGCGGCGTTGCAGGCTCGGCCAGACGAACAGTCCCGAGAGGAAGAAGAACAGCGCCATGAAGAAGCTGTCGGTCGCAAGGACGATGCCGTCGAACCCGATCCAGGTGTCGGGGTCGGCCTTGCCATAATAGGTGTAGGGGATCACCGCGTGATGGATGACCACAAGGACGGTCATGGCGGTCCGGGTCCGGTCGAGGGCGGCGTTGCGTGCGGACATCGGAACAGCTCCGGGGATTTTGATCGACGATGGCCATTTTGCCATGCGATAGAGGCGGGAGAATGCTGCGGGGATAGCCGCTGGCGGTGGATGCAGTGGCCGCCAGAATCTGCTATAATTGCAGGACTTTTAGAGCCGATGGCCATGCCGAAAGGAGACGACAAATGCCCATGGACGCCCGGGAGATCGAAACCCTCATCAAGGAGGGGATTCCCGACGCGAGCGTCGAAATCCGCGACCTGGCGGGTGACGGCAATCATTATGCCGCAACGGTGATCTCGGAATCCTTCCGCGGCAAGTCGCGCGTCCAGCAGCATCAGATCGTGTACCAGTCGCTGAAGGGTCAGATGGGCGGCGTGTTGCACGCGCTGGCGCTGCAGACCGGCGTGCCGGACGCCTGAGCGCCGGGGCGGTCCGGTGACGCGCCATAAGAGGGGAGCGCTGCTGCGAAAGCGCGCCCCGCATCAGCATCACCGCGTCACCTATGCCGAGCTGTTCTTCGATCTCGTCTTCGTCTTCGCGATCACCCAGCTCTCCCACACCATGCTGGCCCATTTCACGCCGCTTGGCGTGCTGCAGACCGCGATCCTGTTTTTCGCGGTCTGGTGGGTCTGGATCTACACCTCCTGGATCACCAACTGGCTCGACCCGGACCGCACCCCGGTCCGGGTCATGCTGTTCGCGCTGATGATCGCGGGCTTGTTGCTCTCGACGTCGATCCCGAAAGCTTTCGACACCCGCGGCCTTGCCTTCGCGCTGGCCTTCGTCGGCATGCAGGTTGGCCGCTCGGTGTTCTCGGCGCTGTCGATCCCGGTCTCGGAGCCGGCGCTGCGGATGAATCTGTGGCGCATCGCGGCGTGGCTGACATGCAGCGGCGTGTTCTGGATCGCCGGCGGCCTCTCCGAAGGGAATGCGCGGGCCACGCTGTGGATCGTCGCTCTGCTGATCGAATATGCCGGGCCGGCAATGGGCTTTCGCGTGCCGGGTCTTGGCGCGTCCTCGACACGGGACTGGGACGTCGAGGGTGGCCACATGGCGGAGCGCTGCGCGCTCTTCATCATCATCGTGCTCGGCGAATCCATCGTCGTTACCGGTGCGACCTTTGCTGAAACGCAGTGGAGCGCCACCACCATCGCGGCCTTTATCGTGGCACTGCTCGGCAGCATCGCGATGTGGTGGGTCTATTTCCACATCGGCGCCGAAGCCGGGTCGGAAGAAATCTCGCACACGAAGGATGCCGGCCGTCTGGCGCGTCTGGCCTACACCTATCTGCATCTGCCGATTGTCGCCGGCATCGTGGTCTCGGCGGTGGGCGACGAATTGTTGCTGACGCATGCCGACGGCCATGTCGACGGCAAGGCGATCATCGGCATGATCGGCGGGCCGCTGCTGTTTCTGATCGGCACCATCCTGTTCAAGCGCAGCATTCGCGGTCACCTGCAATTGTCGCATCTGGTCGGCATCGGACTGTTGCTGCTGCTTATTCCTGTTGCTTATCATCTCACGCCGCTATCGCTGTCGGCGGCGGCCACCGCGATCATGCTGATCGTCGCGGCTTGGGAGGCAATCTCGCTGCGGGGCGAGAGCGCCGCGTCGCAAGCGTGAGCGGCGGCTTTACTCTTTCGCCAGCAGCGCCTGCACCGAGAACAGTCCGTCGGGATCGATCCATGTTTCGCGCGGCGTCCAGCCCGCGTCGCGCGCCAGGGCCTGGAAGCGTTCGACGCTGTATTTGTAGCTGCTCTCGGTGTGGATGCTTTCGCCGGCGCGGAAAGCGATGCTGCGTTCCATGACCCGCACCGTCTGCGCCTTGCGGCTGATCAGATGCATCTCGATGCGGTGGCGCTCGCGATTGTAGATCGCGCGATGGGTGAAGGTCGATAGCTCGAAATGGCCGTCCAGCTCGTGGTTGATGCGCTCCAGCAGATTGAGGTTGAATTTTGCGGTGATGCCGGCTGCATCGTTATAGGCGGCGCGCAGAACGTGCTCGTCCTTTTCAAGATCGACGCCGACGATCAGTGTGGACCCCGTCCCGAGAATCTCGCGCGCGCCGCGCAGGAACGCACTCGCCTCTTGCGGTTCGAAATTGCCGATGGTCGAGCCGGGAAAGAACCCGACCTTCGGCAGGTTCTGCACGGCGCGGGGCAGGTTGAACGGCGCGGTGAAGTCGGCGACCACGGGATGCACCGCCAGATCGGGAAAGTCGGCGCGCAGCGCGGTCGCCTGACCGTTGAGAAAGGCGCCGGAAATATCCACCGGCACGTAAGCGCCGATCCTGCACTGCGCGAGCAGCAGCCGCACCTTGGTCGTGGCGCCGGCGCCGAATTCGATCAGCGCGGCATCCGGCGGCATGATCCGCGCGATCTCCTGACCATGATCGCGCAGCATGCCAAGTTCGGTGCGGGTCGGATAATATTCCGGCAGGCGCGTGATCTCTTCGAACAGGCGCGAGCCGGTCTCGTCATAGAAATATTTCGGCGGCAGTTGCTTGGGCTGCCGCGTCAGCCCCGCGATCACGTCGGCGGCGAAGGCGTCGTGTGCATTTTCAGGTCGGGATCTGGCGGGCCGCGAGGCAACATGAATGTTCATGTGGAGTCCATGTTGAGTTCATACTGAATTAATGAGGGGTTCCGCCCGCCTCATGCAGGGTAATCCGCCAGCCGCAGTCCGGTGAACTGCCAGCGGTGATGCGGATAGAAGAAGTTGCGATAGGTGACGCGGCTGTGGCCTTCGGGCGTCGCCAGCGACGAGCCGCGCAGCACGTACTGATTGACCATGAACTTGCCGTTGTATTCGCCGAGCGCGCCTTCGATGGCGCGATAGCCGGGGTAGGGCGCGTAGGCGCTGCGCGTCCATTGCCAGACGATGCCGAAAGCATCATTGAGCAAGTCGGCACGCGCCGCGACTTCCCATTCCATCTCGGTCGGCAGATGCTTGCCGCTCCAGCGCGCGAAGGCATCGGCCTCGTAATAGCTGACGTGACACACCGGCGCGTCCGGATCGACTGGAACGAGACCGGCAAGCGTCATGATGCGCCATTCGCCGTCGATGTTGCGCCAGTGGCCCGGCGCATCCCAGCCTTCTCTCTCGACGGCGGCGAAGCCGTCCATCAGCCATAGCGTCGGCTTGCGATAGCCGCCGTCATTCATGAAGGCGAGCCATTCGGCATTAGTGACGAGGTTGCGCGCAAGCTTCACGGGGCCGACAAGAGCGCGGTGCGCCGGCTTTTCATTGTCGAAATGGAAGCTATCGTCCTGATGCCCGATGGTGTGAATGCCTTCGGTCAGCGTCGTCCACGCATCGCCGGAGTTGTGCGCCGACGGCCAGCGCCATGCCGTATCGTAGGCCGGCGGAATCGGATTCTGCGCGAAGGCGTGCAGGATGTCGGTCAGCATCAGTTCCTGATGCTGCTGCTCGTGATTGAAGCCGACCTCCATCAGCGGAGCGATGGCGCGCAGCTTCTCCTGCGGTGCATCCTGCAGAAAAGCCGCCATCGCGGCGTCGACATAGCGGCGATAGGCGGTGACTTTCTCGGCACCGGGACGGGTGAGGTGGCCGCGTTGCGCGCGCGCATGTCGCGGTCCGGCGCTGACGTAGTAGGAATTGAACAGATAGGCATAGTCGGGATGAAACGGCTTGTAGCCTTCAACATGCTCGCCGAGCACGAACTGCTCGAAGAACCATGTGGTGTGAGCGCGGTGCCATTTCGCCGGGCTTGCATCCGGCATCGACTGGATCAACTGGTCTTCCGGTGACAGCGGCGCCGCGCGCCGCTCGGTCTCTTCGCGCACGCGCCGATAGGCCGCGCGCAGGGCATCGGACAAACCCGTTTGCGATGCTGGGAATTTTGACTGGGGGCCTGCCGGCACGGCCGCTGGTTTCGTCACAGAACTCTCCGGTTTGGCAGGACAACGGTTTTGCGACGCAACCGTTCCGGAGAATTTGGGTTCATGTGCGGGGGGGCGGGCGAAAGATCGGGAACGATCGGGGTGGACGGAGCCAGCCGCTTTCGCCGTGGGCCGGAATCGACCCGAAACCGGGAAAATGCGGTCAAAAAGCCGCCTGATGCGGAATTGAATTGATTGGGATGCGGAACCGTTTACGGATACATATATGCCCGAAGCGGTCGCCCGAACGCGGATAATCGCCGCCCTGTCGCCGAGGATGAGGCCTTAAAGGACAAGACTATGAGCATCCAGCAATTCATCGAATCGGAAGTGAAGTCCAATGACGTCGTGCTGTTCATGAAGGGCAGCCCGCAATTCCCGCAATGCGGCTTTTCCGGCCAGGTGGTCCAGATCCTCGACCATATCGGCGTGCCGTATAAGGGCCTGAACGTGCTGGAGTCGGCCGAGCTGCGCGACGGCATCAAGCAATATTCCAATTGGCCGACCATTCCCCAGCTCTACGTCAAGGGCGAGTTCATCGGCGGTTGCGACATCGTGCGCGAGATGTTCCAGGCCGGCGAGTTGCAGAAGCTCATGACCGACAACGGCATTCAGGTTCAGCAGGCCGCCGGCTGACCCGCCGACGTCTGACGATCTGGTTTTGAGACAAGCGGCCGGCACCGCGAGAGCGGTGCCGGCCGCTTGTTTTTTGCGTGATGGGCATCATCGGTATCGACCCGACAAAGCAAAAAAGCCGCCCCGAAGGGCGGCTTTGCTGTCTGCTCTCGGCTGAAAAATCAGCGCGAATAGAATTCGATGATCAGGTGCGGTTCCATCTGCACCGGGAACGGCACTTCCGACAGGTTCGGCACGCGGACGAACTTCGCCGTCTGCTTGCCGTGGTCGACTTCAAGGAAGTCCGGGGTGTCGCGCTCGGCAAGCTGGTTGGCCTCGAGCACCAGAGCGAGCTGCTTGGAGGCGTCCTTCACCTCGATCACGTCGCCGACCTTCACCTTGTAGCTGGCGATGTTGACGCGCTTGCCGTTGACCTTGATGTGGCCGTGGTTGATGAACTGGCGCGCCGCGAACATGGTCGGCACGAACTTGGCGCGATAGACCACGGCGTCGAGGCGACGCTCGAGCAGGCCGATCAGGTTCTCGCCCGAGTCGCCCTTGAGGCGGGTCGCCTCGACGTACACGGCGTAGAACTGACGCTCGGAAATGTTGGCGTAATAGCCCTTGAGCTTCTGCTTGGCGCGGAGCTGGGTGCCGAAGTCGGAGAGCTTGCCCTTGCGGCGCTGGCCGTGCTGGCCCGGGCCGTATTCACGCTTGTTGACGGGGCTCTTCGGGCGGCCCCAGATGTTCTGGCCCATACGGCGATCGATTTTATACTTCGCCTCACTACGCTTAGTCATCGCGTCCTCTTTGCGGTTCGAGTTTGAGGAAACGCGCCCTCCTTCGCAGCGGGAAGATCCCGATGCTGACAGGTCCATCCCATAAGCTTGATGGAAGGGACCGCGGGTCGCGAAACACATCGCGGGCCGAAAGCGGCCCGCGAACGAGGCTGTTGATAGGGAAATAGCGCCGATATGTCAAACAGATCGGGGCTTTTTGGCCGGATTTTTGCGAGCTCGCGAACGCCCGGTCTCGCGCCATCCGGCGTGTAAATGACCAGTAATTTGAAAGGCTTGCTCAGGCCGGGGTCAGCGCGGCCGCGCCGAAGAAGGGCTTGAGCGCCCCATTCAGCTCCGAGGAGGCCTTGCCCGAGGTGAAGATCATCCGCGCCGGAGCCGGGCTGATGTCGGCGGCCTTCGGGCCTGCGAGGTCCACCACGCGCCGGGCGATGGCGGGGGCGGGGTCGATCCAGTCCACCGGCCAGGGCGCCAGCCGCTGGATCTGGCCCAGCAGCAGCGGGTAATGCGTGCAGGCCAGCACTACGGTGTCGGTCCGGGTCGCGGCATCGTCGCCGACAAAGCATGGCGCGATCTCGGCCGCGATCGCCGCGTCGCTGACGGCCTCGCCGCGCAGCGCCGCTTCGGCCAGCGCCGCGAGATGTTCGGAGCCGACCAGCGTGGTTTGGCAGTCACCGGCGAAATCCCGGATCAGCGTCCTGGTGTATTCGCGCCGCACGGTGCCGCGGGTGCCGAGCACGGAGACACGCTTGGTTCTGGACGCGGCACAGGCGGGCTTGATCGCCGGGACGGTGCCGACGAACGGGATCCCATAGGCCTGCCGCAGATGCGCCATTACCAGCGTGGAGGCGGTGTTGCAGGCGATCACGGCAAGGTCGGGTTTATGGGTGGCGATCAGGTCGCCGATCAGCGGCACCACCCGCGCGATGATCTCGTCCTCGGTGTGCTGTCCATAAGGAAAGAATGCATCGTCCGCGACATAGGTATAGGCGGCGTCCGGGCGGGCGCTAACGATTTCGCGCAGCACCGTGAGGCCACCGAGGCCGGAGTCGAAAACGAGAATGGCGGGTCCGTGGGGCACTTGGCGAGTATAGTTGACAGCCGGTTAGCAATATCTTGCGGGACCGGTTGCGAGGAAGCGGGGCCGCGCATGCCAGCTATAAGGCTGATTGGAACAATTCCAAGGCAAGTCCGAGGCCGAATCCTTGCTGGCCTTTGTCTTCTGTGGCTTTTCGGAGCGAGGGACTGACAAACATCCGGGCAAGACAATGTTGAAGAATACCGAGCGGTCATGGGGCGCGGTATCGCGCGCGCTGCACTGGCTGCTGGCCCTGGCCATTCTGGGGCTGCTGGCCTACGGCTGGTGGATGAACCACGTTCCCGCTCGCGCGGACCGGTTCTTTCATCGCTCGATTCATGCCAACATCGGCTATCTCGTATTGCTTCTGATGGTGCTGCGGGTGATCTGGGTGGTGGTCAACCCGAAGCCTGCGCTGCCCGCCGGCACGCCGAAATGGGAACGGGTGCTGGCCCACGCCAATCAGGGCCTGCTTTATGTGCTGACCATCGTGGTCGCGATGCTGGGCTGGGCCCATTCCGGCGCGCACAAGCCGACTTACGCCGACTGGTTCGGCCTGTTTCGGGTACCGCAATTCACCAGCCAGAACCGGGCTGCCTCGCGCTTTTACGAGAACTGGCACATCTATCTTGCTTACGCGCTGTTGGCGCTGATCGTGTTGCATGTAGCAGCCGCGCTCTATCATCGCTTCGTCAAGAAAGACGGCATGCTGGAGCGGATGGTTGACGGCCGGGCGCAATAGGCCGCTGCGGCTTAAATCCGGTTGAGCAATCGCCCGAGCAGCACCAGCCCCTGCGGCCACAGTCCGAGCCGCGATGCGCCGTTGAGATGGCCAAGCTCGCCGACATCGCAGAAGCCGGATTCCCAGCTTGCCGCGAAAGCGCTGGCGCGCGCCGTCGTCACATAAGGATCGTCGCTGCTGGCAATGACGATCGACGGCACCGGCAGGGCTGTGCGCGGCAGCGGCGCAAAATTGCGGATCGTGTCCGGCGTGTGGTCGGGAGATTCAACGTCGGACGGAGCGGCCAGCAGCGCCGCCTTGACCCGTCCCGGCGGGCGCGTCGCCAGCCAGTGCACCGCGAGCGCGACCCCGAGGCTGTGCGCGATCAGAACCGCGGGCCGCGTTCCCTGTGCGACGGCGTTGTCGAGCCGCGCCAGCCAGTCCGGCAATTGCGGAGTATCCCAGTCGTTCTGCAGCACACGCGAGGAGTTGGGAAACGCCATCGACCAGTGCGACTGCCAGTGATCGACCCCGGAATTGCCAAGGCCCGGCAGCAGCAGAAAGTCGAACGCCTCGCAGGACGGGATCATGAGTCGGACCAATGCGTTATCGGGCGGCGCCGAACACCCGCGCGAAGATCGTGTCGACGTGCTTTAAGTGATACGCGAGGTCGAATTGTTCCTCGATTTCCTTGTCGGACAGGTATTTCTTGACCTCGGCGTCCTTCTTCAGAAGTGACTGGAAGTCGCCTTCGCCGCGCCAGACCGGCATCGCATTGCGCTGGACCAGTCTGTAGGCGTCCTCGCGCGAGGCGCCCTTCTGCGTCAGCGCGATCAGCACGCGCTGGGAATGCACCAGGCCGCCGAGACGGTCGAGGTTCTTCTGCATATTCTGCGGATAGACCAGCAGCTTTTCGATCACGCCGGCGAGACGGGTGAGCGCAAAGTCCAGCGTCACCGTGGCGTCCGGCGCCATCATCCGTTCGGCCGAGGAGTGCGAGATATCGCGCTCGTGCCACAGCGCGACGTTCTCCAGCGCCGGGGTGACGTAGGCGCGCACCATGCGGGAGAGGCCGGTGAGGTTCTCGGTCAGCACCGGGTTGCGCTTGTGCGGCATCGCGGAGGAGCCCTTCTGCCCCTCGGAGAAGAACTCCTCGGCCTCGAGCACTTCGGTGCGCTGCATGTGGCGAATTTCGATCGCAAGCCGCTCCATCGAGGCGGCGATCACGCCGAGCGTGGCGAAGAACATCGCGTGGCGGTCGCGCGGGATCACCTGGGTCGAAATCGGTTCAACCGTCAGCCCCATCGCCTTGGCGACATGGGCTTCCACGCGCGGATCGATCTGTGCGAAGGTGCCGACCGCGCCGGAAATGGCGCAGGTCGCGATCTCCTTGCGCGCGGCGACAAGGCGCTCGCGGGCGCGGGTGAATTCGGCGTAAGCGAAAGCGAGCTTGAGGCCGAACGTGACCGGTTCGGCATGGATGCCGTGCGAGCGGCCGATCACCGGCGTCATCTTGTGCTCGAAGGCACGAGTCTTGAGCGCGGCCAGCACCCGGTCGATATCGGCGAGCAGCAGATCGGCGGCGCGGGACAGCTGCACGTTGAGGCAGGTGTCGAGCACGTCGGAGGAGGTCATGCCCTGATGCACGAAGCGCGCTTCGGGGCCGACGATCTCCGCCAGATGCGTCAGGAAAGCGATGACGTCGTGCTTGGTCTCGCGCTCGATCTCGTCGATCCGCTCGACATTGAAGGTCACGCCCTTGGCCTTGGCCCAGATGGTCTTGGCGGCTTCCTTCGGAATGACGCCGAGATCGGCCAGCGCATCGGCGGCATGGGCTTCGATCTCGAACCAGATCTGAAACCGCGTCTGCGGCTCCCAGATGGAGGTCATTTCGGGGCGGGAATAGCGGGGGATCATGGGGATGTCCTTTCGCGCCGGCTGTACCAGAACCCCCCGCCGGTGACAAACAGAACCCTCTGTTTTCCGCTGCTTTTCGAAGATTTCACACGACGACAGGCTCGGGGCGGCGCTCCGCGAAATTCGGATAACGGGGATGCGGCGCGGGGCGGGCTTCGCGCTATCCGCATTGAAATGAGGCTGCTAGCATTGCGACAATCGGGCGAAAAGTCCCGGTACCGAAGGGGAGAAAACATGACGCGTTTCATCGCCGCGGCGGCGATCGCTGCCGCCGTTCTCGTGCCTGCCAGCCAGGCCGTTGCCAAGGTCGTCAAGTTCGACATCGTCCGTACGGAATCGCCTGCTTTCGAAGGCCGTGTGTTCGGCAGTGTCGGCACCTACGATCGTATCCTTGCGCGTGCGACGATCGCCGTCGCGCCGGGCGATGCGCATAATTCCATCATCGTCGATCTCGACAAGGCGCCGCGCAATGCGCAGGGACTGGTCGAAGCGGCGACCGAAGTCGAAATCCTGCGTCCGACCAACGCCGCCAACGGCAACCGGCGCCTGTTCTATGAAGTGTTGAACCGCGGCGGCAAGCTGAGCTTTGCCTTGTTCACCGACAACAACCCCGTCGTCAACGAACTGGTGAAGGCGGGTGACGCCGGCAACGGCTTTCTGATGAACCGGGGCTACACGATCGTCTGGAACGGCTGGCAAGGCGACCTCGCGCCGGGCGGAGGACGCTTGGCACTCTCGCCGCCGGTGGTGCCGGGCATTACTGGTCTTGCGCGGGAAGAATTCGTCTTCGACAACATGACCAATCCGGTCAGCGCCACGCTGAGCTATCCGGCTGCCGATCTCGATCCTTCGCATGCGAAACTGACCGTGCGCGAGCGCGAAGCTGACGAACGCGCCTCGCCGTCCGATCTGTCGTTCAAATACGACGGCGAGGGCAAGGTATCGATTTCGCGGCCTGCGAATTTCGATGCGGGCGCGATCTACGAACTGGTTTATCCCGCCAAAAATTCGAAGGTGATGGGCGTCGGCTTCGCGACCACGCGGGACGTGGTGTCGTTCCTGCGTTACGAGCAGGGCGATGGCGCGGGCAATCCGCTCGCGGGCCGTATCGACAAGGCGATCGGTTTCGGCCTGTCGCAGAGCGGCCGCTACCTGCATGATTTCATCTATCTCGGCTTCAACGCGGATGAGGCGGGCCGCACCGTGTTCGAGGGCGCTATGCCCCATATCTCCGGCGGCAAGAAGACCTTTACCAACTACCGCTTCGCGCAGCCGGGGCGCTCGCCTTATCAGCACGCCGACATGGTTTATCCGGGATCGGAGTTTCCCTTCACCTATCCGGTGACGACCGATGCGCTGACCGGCAAGACCGACGGCCTACTGGCGCGGTGTCTCGCCGCCAACAATTGCCCGAAGATCATCAAGTCTGACAGCGAGATCGAATTCTATCAGCAGCGGGCTTCGCTGGTGGTGACCGATACCAAGGGTGATCCGATCGCGATGCCGGACAATGTCCGGGTGTATTTCCTGTCGAACCTGCAGCACTTCGCGCTCGCCAACTCCAAACCCGCGGCGACCAAGACGTGTCAGTTCCTGACCAATCCGCTGAACGCCGGCCCTTCGGTGCGGGCGTTGCTGATAGCGATGGATGCGTGGATCACCAACGGCACCGAGCCGCCGAAGAGCCGCTATCCGAGCCGCGCGGACGGCACGCTGGTGCCGCCGACCAAGGCGGATGTCGGGTTTCCGAGTATTCCCGGCTTTCCCTATAACGGCACGATGACGAAGCCGGTGCTGATGGATTTCGGCACCATGCCGCCAACCAAGGGCAAGCCCTATCCTATCTTCCTGCCGAAGACGGATGCGGATGGCCGCGCTGTGGCGGGCGTGCATCTGCCGACGCTGGAGGCCGCCGCCGGAACGCACACCGGCTGGAATGTGCGTAAGGCGGGGTTTGCCGAAGGCGAGCTGTGCGAGAACAACGGCTCCTTTGTCCCGTTCGCTGCGACAAAGGAGGAGCGGCTCAAGAGCGGCGATCCGCGGCTGTCGATGGAAGAGCGCTATCCGAACGCCGGGGATCGTGCGGCAGCCATCGAGAAAGCCGCAAGGCAACTGGTGCAGGATCGTCTGCTGCTGGAAGACGATGTGAAGATTTTCACCAGTGCGACCAACTGATCGCGTCTTCATCCATGAATGAAAACCGCCTGGCCGTAGGCGGTTTTCTCATTTGGATCGTTGCGCGATGTGCCGAAGCCGCGGCCACGGATCGTCGAGACATCCGAAGCGGCTCGGCTTCTACCCGCTGCGGTGTCCATCCGGCTTGTCCGTGATCAAGGTTCGCGCTTTAACTTTACATACCATGCGCCGGCGGCTGGAGTTCATGGGTCCGTGGTGGCTTCGAACAGCATCGTCATGGCGAGTGAGGGGTGCGGGGCCATGCTGGTCGCGATCTTTTCGGATATTCATGCCAATCGCCCGGCTTTCGAGGCGTGTCTCGCGGCGGCGCATGCGCGGCATGCGGAGCGCATCATCCTGCTCGGCGATTATGTCGGCTACGGCGCCGATCCAGAATGGACGGTCGATGTCGTGTCCGATCTCGTGGCCAAGGGCGCTGCCGCCATTCTCGGAAATCACGACCGCGCCGTACGGCATCCCAGCGAGACCATGAACGATGCCGCGCAGATCGTCATCGCATGGACGCGCGAACGGCTGACGACCGATCGGCAGGATTTCCTCGATCGGCTGCCTTTGACCCATGTCGAGGAAGGCGTCCTCTATGTCCACGCCGAGGCGAGCGATCCTGCCGCCTGGCATTATGTCCGGTCGGCGGACGATGCGGTGCGCAGCCTCGCGGCGACCGATGCGCGGGTGACGATTTGCGGCCATGTCCACCGTCCGGCGCTCTATTCGATGTCGGTCGTCGGCAAGATGACGGCGTTCGTGCCGACGGCGGAGATTCCGGTGCAGCTATTGGCCGGCCGCAGATGGCTCGCAGTGCTCGGATCGGTCGGCCAGCCGCGGGACGGCATCGCCGCGGCGTCCTTCGCGATGTTCGATACCGTGCGGCACGAGATCACTTTCTGCCGCGTGCCATACGATATCGACGCCGCGGCGGCGCGCATCCGCGATAACGGCCTGCCGAGCTGGTTCGCCGACCGTCTTTACTTGGGAAAATAGTTTCCGGGAGACAGCCGATGGTGAAGTATTCGATCGAAGAAGGAGCGGTGATCGACGGCTTCGCTCTCGACAAATGCGTGCATCACGGCGGGATGGCGACACTGTGGAGCGCGACGCATCCGGAGATCGGCCTGCCCATCCTCGTCAAGATTCCGAAAATATCGGAGGGCGATGACCCTGCCGCGATCGTCAGCTTCGAAATGGAGCAGATGATCTTTCCGCGACTATCCGGTGATCATGTGCCGGCATGTTACGGCACGGGTGATTTCTCCCGCCAGCCTTACGTGGCGATGGAGCGTATTCCCGGCGACACGCTGTACAAGCGCATCGCCGATCTGCCGTTGGCATATGAGGAGGCGGCGACGATCTGCGAACACGTCGCGATCGCGCTCGAAGACCTGCATCGTCAGAACGTCATTCATCACGACATCAAGCCGAGCAGCATCATGTTCCGCCCGTCCGGCGCGGCGGTGCTGATCGATTTCGGCCTGTCGCATCACGCACAATTGCCCGATCTGCTTCAGGCCGAATTCCGCCTGCCTTATGGAACGGCACCTTACATGGCGCCGGAACGCTTGCTCGGAGTGCGGGACGATCCGCGCAGCGACCTGTTTTCGCTGGGTGTGATGCTCTATTTTCTCACCACCGGCGAGCGGCCGTTCGGCGAAGGCGAGACGCTGCACGCCATCCGGCGCCGGCTGTGGCGCGATCCGGTGCCGCCGCGCAAGATCAGGGCCGATTATCCGCCCTGGCTTCAGGAGATCGTGCTGCGCTGTCTGGAGATCGATCCGGCGAAGCGATACCCCACGGCGGCGCAGCTCGCCTTCGATCTGTCCCATCCCGAGCAGGTGACGCTGACGGCGCGCTCCGCAAAGCTGCAGCGGGATTCGCTATATGCCGTGCTGCGCCGCCGCTTCAATCCGCCTTTGACAAGGCTCAGCGAGAAATCGGAACTCGCGCGCCAGCTCGC
The DNA here is from genome assembly GCA_017305455.1 of Hyphomicrobiales bacterium. GTDB lineage: Bacteria > Pseudomonadota > Alphaproteobacteria > Rhizobiales > Xanthobacteraceae > Afipia. The sequence continues at coordinate 85,904 of JAFKKO010000117.1, forward strand.
GTCAGCGCCCATCGTCATGGTGGCGCTCGATGTCACGCAGGATTCAAGCGAACTGGACGATGCGATCAGGGTCGCGGTGCAGCGGATTCTGGCGACTGTTCCTGCGGCGCGGCTTGCCTGCGTCAACGTGCTGAAGCTGGCCCGCGTCGCGATCGACAAGACGCTCGATGAGCATGGCAACCACAAGCACATCGACCGGCTGGTGACGCTTGCGCATTGGGCGGCGCCGCTCAAGCTCGACGAGCAGCGGCTGTCAACCCATGTGCTGGAGGCATTCGATCCGGCCGATGCCATTCTCGAATTCGCCAAGGTCAACCGCGTGGATCATATCCTGATCGGAGCACGGCAGCATTCGTTGCGGCGTTCGCTGCTGGGGAGTGTCTCGGCCAAGGTCGCCGCCGAAGCCACCTGTTCGGTGACCGTCATCCGGCCCTCGCGCGTCGCCATCGACGCCAGCCTTGTGCCGGAGGAGGCGGCGGCGAGTCCGGATTAGATTGCTTCGCCGCGCGCCGCGGCCGCCGCGTTACGGATAGCGGAGATGTTCGCCTTGTAGCTGTCCATCGTGCCGCCTTTGAAAACGGCCGATCCGGCGACCAGCGCGTTGGCGCCGGCGGCGGCGATCGCCGCGGCATTGTCGGCGGTGACGCCGCCATCGACTTCGATGTCGATCGGCCGGCCGGCGCACATCGCGCGGACCTGCGAGATTTTCTCCAGCACGGCGGGAATAAAGGACTGGCCGCCGAAACCAGGGTTCACCGACATCACCAAAACGAGGTCGATCTGGTCGATCACGTATTCGATGGCGTTGGCGGGCGTCGCCGGATTGAGCGAGACGCCGGCTTTTTTGCCGAGAGCGCGGATCGCCTGCAGCGAGCGGTGCAGATGCGGCCCCGCTTCGGCATGCACCGTGATGTGATCGCAGCCAGCCTTTGCGAACGCCTCGATGTAGGGATCGCACGGCGCGATCATCAGGTGGGCGTCGAAGATCTTCTTGGAGTAGGGCCGCATCGCCTTGATGATGTCCGGTCCGTAGGAAATGTTCGGCACGAAATGGCCGTCCATCACGTCGAGATGCATCCAGTCGGCGCCGGCCGCGTCCACGGCGCGGACTTCCTCGCCGAGCCGCGCGAAATCGGAGGCCAGGATCGACGGCGCAATGACGAGGGGGCGCGGTGCAAACGGCTGGGACATGCGTTTCCTGCGGCTTTAGGCTGGTTTCCGGATGCCTCGGGTAACATGCCCGCGCGTGGCGTGCAAAACCGGAAAAAGCATTGTCCCGCATAAATGCAGACGTTCGATCCGCCGGGTGTGCGCAGCCCGGCAGCTTCTGCCGGCGCCGGCAGGATTTGCCCATCGGCGATGGCGGGCAAGCCTCATGAAATGCCTGTTTTTCAGGGTTTTCGCGGCGGCACGGCATTTGCTGGATAGCAGAAGGGAAGTTGGGCCGTGCCTTGCGCGGCGTGTGGGAGTATCGCCATGTTCCTGCCTATCGGCGCCGCGGCTGCGGGAGCCATCCACCTGTTGTCGTCGCTGACATCCGCCTCCGGATCGGCGGCCAAGACCGGCGTGAGGCAATCGTCCGACCCGTTCAGCCTGCTGTCATCGGGCTCGTCCACATCCACCCAGACGTCCAGCAACTCCAGCCAGAGCGGCCGGCTGTCATCCGACACCTTCAACGCCTTGCTGGCGTCGCTCGATCCAAGCCAGCCGCCCACCACCATGACCCGCGCCGATGCGCTCAGGGATCTGTTCGCGCAGATCGACGGCAACGGCGACGGCTCGATCTCCAAGACCGAATTCGAGGACAAGCTCGGCGCTGGCGGCACCAACACCGCCGCAGCCGACAATGTTTTCGCGAAACTTGATACCGATGGCGACGGCGTGGTCAGCCCGAACGAACTGGCCGCGGCGCTCAAGCCGAAAGGTGGCGGCCATCATCACGCGCATGGCGCGGGCGGAAAGTCCGGCGGCGGTGGTGACAACGCATTGATGCAGGCGCTCAGCGGAGCGCGCAGCACGTCCACCACCAACAGCGACGGCTCGACGACAACGACGCTGACCTATGCCGATGGCACCAAGATCACGATGACGTCGGCGGCAAGCGGCGGATCGACCAATGCCGGCGCCGCGAGCAGCGCGACCTCGTCTTACAATCTGGTCGAGCAACTGATCCATAAGCAGGCGCAGGCCCTGACGACGGCCGCGCAGCAATCGGTCTCTCTCAAGGTTTGATGCCCGCCCTCACACACACGCGGTCACATCACGCCCGGTGCTTTGCGTAGCAATACGCGGCATCGGGCGTTCTTCTCTAGCCTGCTTTGAGCGGGTGCGAGGTGAGTTCGCGATAGGGATAGCGGTCGCGGATTTCCTGATTGAAGAACGTGCCGCGCGAGGTGGCGCTGAAAAACGCCCGATAGACCTCCGGCGGAACATCGGCATAGACGTAGCGCCGCCCCGTGGTGAACATCACCCATAATTCGCGTTTGGTGACGTCGTAAGAGAGGCTGCGAATGGCAGTTGACGGCATCATGGGCATCCAACGGTTTGGTTTGCAGTACAACGCGCCGGACGCCATCAGGTTCATGTTATCGTCAGCCGAATTTCTCTTTCCACGCGGGCAACGCGCCGGGGAAGGGCAGGGTGCGCGCCTCATAAACACCGCGCGCGATCGCCCGCGACATGGTGTTGGCCGCCACCATGCCTAGTTCGGTCAGGCCGATCAGCGGCTCGATCGGCTTGGTGCAGGTCGCGGCCGCGAACACCACGTCGCCGTCGAGCGGAGCGTGGACTGGATAGATCGCCCGTGCGAATCCGGTCTGCGCGATCACGGCGAGGCGCTTGGCCTGCGGCTTGGTGAGGATCGCATCGGTGACGACGATTGCGATGGTGGTGTTTTCGATCGAGGTGGTGTCGGGTGCGCCCTTAAGGCGGGCGGCCAGCATGTCGGCTGTGAATTCGGCCGGCCAGCCGCGGCCGCCGAATTCGCCGTTTTGCTCGAACGGCGCGGCCCAGAAATGCGGCCCGTCGCCGATGGTCACGGTGCCGACCGCATTGACGATCGCAAGCGCGGCGACGGTAATGCCATCCCTCGTCACCGCCGAGGCGGAGCCGACGCCGGCTTTCAGCGTCGACGTGGTGGCGCCGAGGCCTGCGCCGACGCTGCCTTGCGCGAAGGTCTCGCCGGCCGCGTTCGCCGCCTGATAGCCAAGCTCCAGATAGGGCGCGATGCGGCCCCATTTCTTGTTCCCGCCATTGAGCAGATCGAACACCACGGCGCCCGGTACGATCGGAATCAGCGCATCGCCCACCGCAAAGCCGCGCCCATGGCCGGCCAGCCACGCCTGGACGCCGCCGCCGGCTTCGAGACCGAAGGCTGATCCGCCCGACAGCGCCAGCGCGTCGACCCGCTCCACCGTATTGGCAAGATCGAGCAGCGCGCCTTCGCGAATGCCGGGGCCGCCGCCGCGCACGTCCATCGCCATCACCGCTGGCTCATCGAACAGGATCGCCGTGACGCCTGACGCCAGAGCGGCGTCATCGGCATGGCCGACACGCACGCCGGGAATATCGGTCAGACTGTTTTTCATATATGCCCTCCACAAACGCAGAGAACCGCACTGACGTCCGGCGGTCAACGCTCGCCGCTCTTTGTCGCGGGCCGTGTTCACAAGCCGGCGAAGCGACGGATATCGCTCTTGCGTTGATGTCCCGGGTGAGGGCATCTAGCTGCCATGATCCACGATATTTCGATCCCCGCCGCCCTGTTCGCCGGTCTCATCAGCTTCCTGTCGCCATGCGTGCTGCCGCTGGTGCCGGCCTATCTGGTGTATCTGACCGGTGCCACCATCGAGCATGTCGCAAACGACGAGCGGCCGGCGGTGTCGCGCCGCGCGGTGATGCTGTCAGCGCTGCTGTTCGTGCTGGGATTTTCCACCGTGTTCGTGGCGCTCGGCGCCAGCGCGAGTTTCATCGGCGGATTGATCCGGGCCTGGTCGGCGCAATTGTCGATCATTGCCGGCCTCGTGATCATCGTGATGGGTCTGCACTTTCTCGGCCTGACGCGGATCGGCTTCCTGATGCGCGAGGGGCGGCTGTCCGTGGCAAAGCCTGTCGGACTGTGGGGCGCCTATGTGATGGGCCTCGCCTTTGCGTTCGGCTGGACGCCGTGCATCGGTCCCATTCTGGCGGCGATCCTGTCGGTAGCGGCGTCGGAGGCAACGGTGACCAAGGGCGCAGGCCTGCTTGCGGTCTATTCCGCTGGTCTCGGCATCCCGTTCCTGATCGCGGCGTTTCTGGTCGAGCAGTTCTCGTCCGTGCTGGGCCGCATGAAGCGGCATCTCGCAACTGTCGAGCGGGTGATGGGCGTTCTGATGGTCCTTGTCGGCGTCGGCTTTCTTACCGGCGCAGTCTCGACCTTCAGTATCTGGCTCCTGGAAACATTCCCGGCGCTGCAGAACTTCGGCTAAGCCTTCTCCCCTCACGGAGGAGGGAAGAAGGCATGCCGGTATCTTGCGTTACTGGCCCGGATTGAGCTCGGCGTAGTTGCCCTTGTCGTCCCATTTGTAGACGACATAGTCGATCAGCTTGATGTCGCCCTTGGCATCGAACGACAGCTTGCCGAGCACGGTGTCCCATTCGCCGGCCTTGATCGCGCTTGCGACCTTCTTCGGATCGGTCGAATTGATCTTGGTCGCGGCCTGCGACCACACCTGGAAGGCGGCATAGGTGTAGAGCGTGTAGCCTTCCGGATCGATGCCCTTGGCCTTGAATTTTTCGACCAGCGCCTTGGCGGTTGCCTTCTTGCGCGGATCGGGGCCGAAGGTGAACAGCGTGCCTTCCGCCTGTGGGCCGGTGATGGAGGCGAACTCGCGATCGTTCAGCGCATCGCCCGCCATCAGCACGGTCTTGAGTCCCTGATCGCGCATCTGGCGCAGGATCAGGCCGGCTTCCTGATGATAGCCGCCGAGATAGACGAGATCGATGTTCTCGCGCTTCAGCCGCGAGACGATCGAATTGAAGTCCTTGTCGCCCTTGTTGTAGGACTCGAACATCTTCTCCTTGAAACCGGCGGCGTTCAGCGCCTTCTTGGTCTCGTCGGCGAGGCCCTTGCCGTAAGTGGTCTTGTCGTTGAGGATTGCGACATTCTTGCCGGCGTAATTCTTCAGGATGTACTGCGCGGCGACCACGCCCTGCTGATCGTCGCGGCCGCAGACGCGCAGCACGTTCCAAAGCTTGCGCTCGGTGAGCAGCGGATTGGTGGAGCCGGGGCTGATCTGCAGCACATTGCCTTCGTTGTAGGCTTCGGACGCCGGGATCGAGGACGACGAACAGAAATGTCCGGCGACGAACACCACCTTATCGTTGGCGAGTTTTTCGGCGACCGAGCGTGCTTGCTTGGGGTCGCAGGCATCGTCACCAATCTGCAGCGCGAGCTTTTTGCCGAGGACACCGCCGGCGGCGTTGAGATCAGCGACGGCAAGCTCCGCGCCATTCTTCAACTGTCGGCCGAACGCGGATTCGCCGCCTGTCATCGGGCCGGCGACGGCAACAGGGATGTTCTGGGCGAAGGCGGCGGACGACAGGGCAATCGAGGCCACGAAGGCCAGACCGGCGATGCGGAATTTCGTCATGGACTATTCCTCAAGGGCGTTGCAGGTGATGTGTCGCGCGCATTGTCCGATGATTTGGGGCTCAAGTCACCGGCAAAATTCAGGTCCGGGGCGGATCGGGGGTCGTATCCTGTTGCGGCTGCCAGCCGAACGGGCCGTGCGGGCGATAGAGCCAGTAATACTGCTTCACCATCTGCACCGCGCGGGTGCGGCGAAATGACAGACAGGAGATCGTCAGCAGGATCGCGAGTTCGACCGCGAACGGCTTGAGTGCGAGCAAGGTCTCGTCGAACAAGGCGAAGTGCACGAAGCGCACGGCCATCGCCATCGGAATCGCCGCGATCGCGGCCGTGGAGATGTTGCGCCACGTCGCGGCGATGGCGCGCCCGGCGAGCAATGCGCCGCCGCCGCCCAGCACCAGGGTGATGAAGGCGGCCTGCAGCAGGCTCTCGTTGACATAGAGATCGTTCATCAGTGTCGCCCACCTTCGAGATAGGCCGCGCGGATTTCCGGACGCTCCAATAGTTCGGCGGCGTTGCCGCTCAGCGTGATCAGGCCATTGACCATGACATAGCCGCGATGGGCGAGCTTGAGCGCGTGGTTGGCATTCTGCTCGACGATCAAGACGGTCAGACCGTCCTGCCGGTTCAGCGTGCGGATGGCATCGAAAATCTGCCGCGCGATCAGCGGGGCGAGGCCGAGCGAGGGTTCATCCAGCATCAGAAGGCGCGGACGGCTCATCAGCGCGCGACCGATGGCGAGCATCTGCTGTTCGCCGCCGGACAGCGTGCCGCCGCGCTGGTGCAGGCGCTCCTTGAGCCGTGGAAACAATGCGAACACGCGATCGAGGTCGGCGCTGCGCTCGCTCTCGCTGGCCCGCGCGGCATCCGCGCCCATGCGCAAGTTCTCGGCCACGCTCATCCGCGGGAAGATACGCCGGCCTTCCGGCGATTGCGCGATGCGCAGATGCGCGATGCGATGGGTCGGCGTATGCGTGATGTCCTGTCCGTCGAACCGGATTTCACCGGCGCGCGCCCGCGGGCGGCCGAACACCGTCATCATCAGGGTCGATTTACCGGCGCCGTTGGCGCCGATCAATGCCACGATCTCGCCGGCTGCGACATCGAGATCGATGCCTTTAAGCGCTTCGATATGGCCATAGGCGGCGCGCAGGCCGCGGATCGACAGCAGCGGCTGCGCTAGCGGGCTCATGCGTCGAGCTCCATCACGGCGATGGCAGTCTTTTCGTCGGCGCCGAGATAGGCGGCGATCACCTTGGGGTCGTCGCGGATCTCGCGCGGCGTGCCCTCGGCGATCTTGACGCCATAGTCGAGCACGACGATGCGGTCGGAAATCTCCATCACCACCGACATGTCATGCTCGATCAGCAGCACCGAAGTGCCGTGATCCTTGCGGATCGTCAGCAGCAGCTTGCTGAGGTCCTCGCCTTCGCGGGCATTGAGACCGGCGGCGGGCTCGTCGAGACACAGCAGCGCCGGCTCCGAGCACATCGCGCGCGCAATCTCCAGCCGGCGCTGGTCGCCGTAGGGCAGGTTGCCGGCAGCCTCGTCGGCGCGGGCGGTCAGCCCGATGCGGTCGAGCCAGTATTTCGCGCGCTCGATCGCGTCATTCTCGGCATTGCGAAATCCCGGCGCGCCGATCAGGCCGAGCAGGGTATAGCCCGACGCGCGCATCAGGGGATTGTGCTGCGCCACCATCAGGTTCTCCAGCGCGGTCATGCCGGCGAACAGACGGATGTTCTGGAAGGTGCGCGCGACCTTGGCGTGCTTGGAGACGCGATAGTCGAACAGCCGTTCCAGGAGGAACTCGCGGCTGTCGTCGTGCGTCAGGCGAATCATGCCGGTGGTCGGCTTGTAGAATCCGGTGATGCAATTGAACACCGTGGTTTTGCCGGCGCCGTTGGGACCGATCAGCGCGGTGATGTCGCCGCGCTTCACGGTGAACGACAGGTCTTTGATCGCGACGATGCCGCCGAAGCGCATCGACAGGTGCGTCACCTCGAGGATGTCGGCCGGCGCGGACGTCATCCATGCCCCTCCTTGACGAGGGAGGAGGAGATCGCGGTCTTTGTCTGAAGAAATATCGACGGTTCGCGGTGGCCGACAAGGCCGCGCGGCCGCCAGATCATCAACAGCACCATCGCCGCGCCGAACACCAGCATGCGGAATTCCTCGAAGCCGCGGAACAGCTCGAAGCCGCCGATCATGGCCAGCGCCGCCAGCGCGATGCCGAGCTGCGAGCCCATGCCGCCGAGCACGACGATGGCGAGCACCAGCGCGGATTCCTGGAAGGTGAAGGATTCGGGGCTGATGAAACCCTGACGGGTGGCGAAGAACGCGCCGGCAAAGCCGCCGAACATCGCGCCGGTCGCGAACGCGGTGAGCTTGGTCTTGGTGGTGTTGATGCCGAGCGAGCGGCAGGCGATCTCGTCCTCGCGCAGCGCTTCCCAGGCCCGGCCGATCGGCAGGCGGCGCAGCCGGATCGTCACCCAGTTGGTGAGCAAAGCGAGCGCAAGGATGATGTAGAACAGAAATACGACGCGGTGGGTCGAGGAGAACTCGATGCCGAGCAGGGCGGCAAGGCCGTCGTCGGCCGGTGTCAGAGGAATGCCGAAGAAAGAAGGGCGCGGCACACCGGAGATGCCGTTCGGTCCGCCGGTGACGTTCTGCCAGTTCAGCAGCACGAGGCGGATGATTTCGCCAAACGCAAGCGTGACGATGGCGAGATAGTCGCCTTTGAGCCGCAGCACCGGAAAGCCGAGCAGCATGCCCCAGAACGCAGCGAGAATTCCGGCCAGCGGCAGGCAGATCCAGAACGACAGCCCGAAGGTGGTGGCGAGCAGCGCGTAGGAATAGGCGCCGACCGCGTAGAAGGCGACATAGCCAAGGTCGAGCAGGCCGGCGAGGCCGACCACGATGTTGAGACCCCAGCCCAGCATCACATAGGTCAGCACCAGAATGCCGAGGTCGAGCATGTAGCGCTGATTGTAGAACAGCACCGGCACGAGGAGAGTGAACACCAGCAGCGCCGGGCCAAGGAAGCGCGCAAGACCACTGAATTTCGCCTGCGTCTGTTCGGAGATCAGCGGCGCACCGCGACGCTTCGCGATCGACTGCCGCAGCAGTTCGACGAGAATGCTGCCGCCGAATACGGCCGCAACCATCATCGCCAGATCGCCAAACCGCGTCCAGAAGATCAACTGGCCGGTCGGGCCCGCCTCGGTGCGGACCCCAATCATCAGCGAGAACAGCACCAGCGCGATGAGCGCACTCAGTGCCGCCTTCTTCAGAATGAAGGCAACGCCATGCACGATGGCTGGCTTATTGCGGCGTGACGAGGGGGCGGGGATCGCAGTCACGCCGCGCCCTCAGACTTTTTCGACTTCGGGACGACCGAGCAAGCCGGTCGGCAGGAAGATCAGAACGATGATCAGGATCGAGAAAGCCGCGACGTCCTTGTACTCCGTGGAGAAATAGGCCGACCAGAATGTTTCGATCAGGCCGATGGCGATGCCGCCGAGCATTGCGCCGGGCAGCGAGCCGATGCCACCAAGCACGGCGGCGGTGAAGGCCTTGATGCCGGCGAGGAAGCCCATGAAGAAATCGACCACGCCGTAATAGAGCAGGTACATCATGCCTGCGACGGCGGCGAGCGCGGCGCCGATCACGAAGGTCATCGAGATGGTGCGATCGACATCGACCCCCAGCAGCGCCGCCATGGTCTGGTCCTGCTCGCAGGCGCGCATGTCGCGGCCGAGCCGCGTGCGCGCCACCAGCCAGGAAAACACCGCGAGCAGCACCAGGGTGGTGACGACGATGATGATCTGGACGTTGGACAGCCGGACCACGAAGCCGTCCTGCTCGAACAGCGTATAGCCACCGGTAATGATCGGCGGCACCGGCTTGACGCGCGCGCCCTGCGCGACCTGGGCGAAGTTCGACAGCACGAAGGACATGCCGATCGCGGACAGCATCGGCGCGAGGCGGAAGGATTGCCGCAGCGGCCGATAGGCGATGCGCTCGACGGTCCATCCGTACAGAGCCGTGGTCGCCATCGCGACCAGCAGCACCAGCAGCAGGATGAGCGGGACCGCGGTCATGCCCATCGCCACCAGGATCAGGAATGAGATCAGGGCGATGAAACCGCCGATCATGAAGATGTCGCCATGGGCGAAATTGATCATGCCGACGATGCCGTAGACCATGGTGTAGCCGATGGCGATCAGGCCATAGATCGAGCCGAGCACGAGACCGTTGATCAATTGCTGCGCGAAATAATCCATCGACTGCCGCGTCGCACCTGTCGGGGTTTTATGTCGCCCGGCTTCGGCAGCCAAGACGTTGGTCTGACGCGGTTTTTAACAGCGGGAACCGGGTGCGGCAACAGCGTGGCGCGGCACTGTTGCAGCTATGCACTGCGATGTCATCGCCAGGGCGTGTTCTACCGGGAACCGGATGCTGATCATGCCCCTGTTTTTTTGGGTTTCCGCCGGAACGTGACGATGGCGGTCGTGTTGATGAGCCGTTCAACAGGAGACTTCACGATGACGCAGAACCAGAACCCGGGTCAGCAAGGTCAACAGGGCCAGCAAGGCCAGCAAGGCCAGCAAGGCCAGCAGGGCCAGAAGCCCGGTCAGCAGCAGCAGGGTGGCGGTCAGAAGCCGGGCCAGCAGCAGCAGGACCAGGGCGGCCAGAAGGGCGGACACTGAAACCGGCCGGCAAGACTTAAATCTACGTGCCTGCAAATCCCGTCGAAAGACGGGATTTTTTTTGTCAGAGAGGACAGCAGCGAACCTGAAGAGGCCGGCGCGGGATGGTGGTCTTTGCTGCAGAACATTGTGTGTCAATTTGACGCGTATTTGGAAACGGCGCGATTCTGCGCGGTTTTTCGCAATGTGTGCCGCCTCTTAGAGGTCTTCGAAGTTCCCTCATATTGTCTGTCACAAATGATTTATCTAACCCGGAACCAATCGTTGACCGGGGTTGGGAAATCAATGAACAGCAATTTGAAGCGTGCGGCGCAAGCCGCCGCAACGGTGGCACTTGCCTACGCGGTGACCACGGATGGCAATGCGCAGACGCTCGAGGCGCTGCCTCAGATCACCGTCGAAGGTGATCAGATCACGGACTCGGTGAAGGCCGCCTTCACGGATCGAAGCGAGTCGCCGAACGCCAAGGTCGTGATCGAAGGCGAGCAGCTCAACCAGTTCAACGATATGAGCGTGGGCGACGCCATCCGTCGTCTGCCGGGCGTTACCTTCTCGGCGGTCAACCGCTCGCGCGAGATCAAGCTGCGCGGCATTCCGCGCGAATATACCCAGGTTCTTCTCGATGGTCGTCCGCTGCTCGATGGCGATTCCACCCGCAGCGTTGAGGTCGATCGCATTCCGGCCGTGCTGATCGATCGTATCGAGATCATCCGCTCGCCGCTCGCAAGCATGAATTCGGCCGGTGCGGCCGGTACGGTCAACATCATCACCAAACGCCAGTCCGGCAAGCCAGGCGGCGGCATCAGCGTGGGCGGAGGCTATCTCGGCCATAACGGCCCGACGGGCGACGTGTCCGGCTGGAGCGGCGGCCAATACGGCAACTTCAATTATTTCATCGGCGGCGGCCAGCAGCGGCGCCTCCTGGAGGAGAGCAACACGACGCTCAACAACATCGGCGCCGCCACCCTTGGCGACGGCGGGACGATCCAGCGGCAGCAGCGCAGGTTTGACGAGACGACGTTTACGTCGCGATTCGAATACAAAACCGACGAGAACAACACGTTCACGTTCTCGCCGTCCTACTTCAAGACGCATGAATTGCGCGATCAGACCGATCGGCGTTTGAACAATACGCAGACCGCGATCAACCGTATCACGAACGAAACCCGCAATCGTGACCGCGAGAATATCGGGACCTATTTCGAGTGGCTGCACACCTTCGATAAGGCGACCACGCTGAAGACATTCGTCGATTATCAGAAGGCGCGCGAGGATACGACGCGCGACTCCACCCGCTACAGTGGCGCCGGTGTGCTCGAACAGATCGAACGGCGCCTCTCGCCGATCGCGCTGGAGCGCGTTGCGCCGGGAACGGTGTTCACCAGATCGTTCGGCTCCCACGTGCTCGAAGCTGGCGTTGGCGCAATCCTGCTGAGCCGGACCGAAGACGAATCCCGGATGCGGACTGTCGGAAGTGGCACGGCGACGGCCGATCCCACGCGCAAGTACAAGGTGGGCGAGGATATCATCTACGGCTATCTCAGCGACCGCACCTCGGTGTTTGGCCCCGACCAACTCACCCTCGGATTGCGGGTGGAAGCCAGCCAGACGCGGACCACCGACAATCTCGGTCTCGAACGCTCGAACGATGCGGTCGTCGCCAATCCGTCGCTTCAGTACCGCTACTCGGTCGTCCCCGATCTCGATCTGCGCCTCGGTGTGGCCCGGACCGTACGCCGTCCGGATCTTCGCGATCTGACGCCGACGGTTTCGGAAGATAACGGCACGCCGATCCGGCCCGACATTCGTGGCAATCCCGACGCCAGACCGGAACATATCTGGGGTGTCGATATCGGCTTCGACAAGTTCCTCGATGGCAAGTCCGGCATCCTGTCGGCCAATCTTTTCGGTCGCCAGTTCGATGACAAGCTGGAACGTACGCTCTCCTTCAATACCGCCAACAATCGCTGGGTTTCGACACTCAACAATGCCGGCGAGGGGAGAATGATGGGTGCGGAAGTCGAAGCGCGTGTGCCGCTGACTTTCGTCAACATGCCGCATCTGACGCTGTGGGGAAATGCGGTCGCCGTGCACACCGAATTGACCGACAAGATCACAGGTCAGCAGCGCCGCTTTGCCGAGCAGCCGGACCTCGTGACCAATCTCGGTCTCGACTATTTCGTGGAATCCTGGAAGACCACTTTCGGCATCAACTACAATCGCACTTACGCTTATTCGCAGGACATCCTGCAGCCGACCACCACGAGCACGACTGTCTTCCAAAATCAGCGCACCGACTTCAACGCGCTGAACAGGTTCGACGTCTCGGTCCGCGTGATGCTGCGCAAGGATTTCACGATATCGTTCGGCGCGCTGAATCTGCTGCGTCCGACCGACCGCCGCGTGATCACGACCACGAATATGGCCGGCAATGTGCTCACGCAGGTGGTTACCACGGAGCCCTCGAACAGCCTTTATTACGCCCGAGCGGCCTTTACCTGGTGATTTCTGGGGATGACCGGGGGATAACCTCCCGGTCATTAAGGTTAATAAATCCTTTCGATTGCCGTGCCAAAGCGAGGCGGCTTACCTCGTCCGACCTGGGCGGATTCTCGCCGCCGGGATACGGCAGGGAACGGGAATGGCGACGAACTGGCGGCTCAGCACATTCAATGGCGTGCTGATCGCATCCTATTTCATTCCGGCATGGACCATCGCCGCGCTGAAGATCTGGATTTCTCCGGTCAGCGGCCTGTTCGATCGCGCCAATATCGCGCCCGGCATGTTCATCAGCGATCATTTGAGTTCGACGGTGCTGCAGACGGTGCGCTTTGCCTGGCTGCTGGCGCTCGGCAAGTTCATCGTCGTCGCGTTCTTCCTGGTGTTTCTGGTGCTGATGCTGCGTGAGACGGCGCGGCGCAAGGGAGGTTGCGACGAGGCGCTCGGCTTCGCGCTGCTGCTCGGCGGCATCATCAGCATGGGCAGCCTGCTTGCCGCCTCCACGGTCGGTGAACTGGAAGCGGTGCGGCTTCACGCCAGCGAGACGCTGGCGCTGATCGGCGCGGCAATCGTTCTGGTGATCGATGCGCCCCGCCGCAACGGCCAGGCCGCGCCGGCTGAGATCGCCGACGCAACGCTGCACCGGACGCTCTCCCACTCCTGATAGCCGGAATGCGGTTTCAGCGCTGCGTCAGAAAACCGACCAGCGCGTCGGTGAAGTCGTGCGGCTGCTCGATGTTGGAGATGTGCGAGGCGTCGAGAATGGTCATGCTCGCGTCCGGAATTTGCCCGCGAATGAAGATGCTTGCCTCGATCGGTGTCGAGCCGTCGTGACGTCCGGCGATCACCAGCGTCTTCGCCGTGATGCGCGGCAGCAGATCGCGCTGGTCCAGCCGGCTCATGGTTTCGCAGCAGGCAAGATAGCCCTCCACCGGGGTCGCGAGCAGCATGTCCTTGATGCCGGCGACGATCTGCGGTTCGCGCTCGCGGAAGTCTGCGGTGAACCATGATGCCATCACGCCGTCGGCGACGGCGGCGAGGCCGCCTTCGGCCACCGCCTTGATGCGGTTGTTCATGTTGGTCGGATCCGCGGTGAAGCTCGTGGTGTTGGCGAGCACCAGGCGGTCGATCCGCTCCGGCGCATGCGCGGCGAGCCATTGTCCGACCGCGCCGCCCATCGAGATGCCGCACCAGTGCGTCTTCTCGATATTGAGATCGTCGAGGATCGCGAGAATATCCTTGCCGAAGCGTTCGATCGAATACGGACCGCGCGGCACGCCAGACTTGCCATGGCCGCGCCGATCATAGCGGATCACGCGAAACAGCTTGGTCAGCGCGCCCATCTGTGGTTCCCACATCTGCAGCGTGCATCCGAGTGAGTTCGACAGCACCAGCGTCGGTCCGCCGTCGCGGCCTTCGACGGAAACATTGATCAGGCAGCCGTCGGCATCGATCATCGGCATGCGGTCGCTCCAGTGCGTTGCTTGCGGGAATCGCATTGTCGCTGGTTCGTCGCTGCCCGCCAAGACTTCGAGGTCGCAATATTTTTGCGGTATGCCGGTGATCCCGGTAATTTTCGATCTCGCGACGGGACTGTTTTCGTTGACACGCGCATTTCGAGAGCAGCCGCGGTGCGATGTTGCCCCTGATCGGGAGGGGACTATGATTGCTGCAGCGTCCTCCAAAAAGAAGGCAGCGGACGCATGAGCCGCCGAAATCGGCTGGAGAGATCGAAGATGCTGGAGCGTGACGAGGACATTCTGCGGGCGGCGGAGGAATGGCTTGATGCGGGGCGCGGCGTTGCGCTGGCGACGGTGGTCGAGACCTGGGGCTCGGCGCCGCGTCCGGCGGGCTCCAGCCTGGTGATCAACGATCAGGGCACGTTTCTGGGGTCGGTGTCGGGCGGCTGCGTCGAGGGCGCGGTGGT
>JAFKKO010000081.1 GCA_017305455.1 Hyphomicrobiales bacterium
TATAAGCTTGCCGTTCCGGGGCTGAGCGCAGCAGTTGTTTTCCGGGACGTCCGAACGGCACTCTCGTCTAGAGGCTCAATGTCCTTTTCCAATCTCGGCTTGTCCGACAAGGTGCTCGCTGCCGTGGCGGCGACTGGCTACACCACCCCCACCCCTATTCAAGAACAGGCCATCCCCCACGTTCTCGCGCGCCGCGATGTTCTCGGCATTGCCCAGACCGGCACCGGCAAGACGGCCGCTTTTACCCTCCCCATGGTCACGTTGCTCGAAAAGGGCCGCGCGCGCGCTCTGATGCCGCGCACGCTGATCCTTGAGCCGACGCGCGAACTCGCCGCGCAGGTGAAGGAGAACTTCGATCGTTACGGCGCCGGCCAGAAACTCAATGTGGCGCTGCTGATCGGCGGCGTATCGTTCGGCGATCAGGACATGAAACTGTCGCGCGGGGTCGACGTGCTAATCGCAACTCCCGGCCGTCTGCTCGACCACACCGAGCGCGGCAAGCTGCTGCTGACCGGCATCGAGGTGCTGGTGATCGACGAAGCTGACCGCATGCTCGACATGGGTTTCATTCCCGACATCGAGCGCATCTGCAAACTGGTGCCGTTCACCCGGCAAACACTGTTCTTCACCGCGACGATGCCCAACGAAATCCGTCGCATTACCGAGACCTTCCTGCACAATCCGGTGAAGGTCGAAGTTTCCAAGCCGGCCTCGACCGCAGTGACCGTGACGCAGTCGCAAGTGGCGGTCGGCCGCGAGGCGCATGAAAAGCGCGAAGTGCTGCGCCAGCTCCTGCGCGATGCCAAGGACCTTCAGAACGCAATCATCTTCTGCAACCGCAAGCGTGACGTCGCGATCGTTTACAAGTCGCTGCAGAAGCACGGCTTCAGCGTCGGCGCGCTGCATGGCGACATGGATCAGTCGGCGCGCATGGCCTCGCTGGAGCAATTCCGCAAGGGCGAACTGCCGCTGCTGGTCGCGTCCGACGTGGCCGCCCGCGGCCTCGACATCCCCGAAGTCAGCCACGTCTTCAACTTCGACGTCCCGCACCATCCCGACGATTACGTTCACCGCATCGGCCGCACCGGTCGCGCCGGGCGGCTCGGCACCGCGGTGACGATCGTCTCGCCCGCCGATCAGAAGTCGATCCAGGCAATCGAAAAACTGATTGGTCAACCAATTCCGCGCGCGGAAGGCCCAGTTATCGCTCCTTCGGTTCAGCCTGCTGAACAGATTGAAGAAACCGCTGACGCCGGGCCGGAACAGCGTCGTCCCCGCCGCGAGCGGCAACGCACCCGCGGTGGCCGCGGCAAATCCAAGCAAGGCACTCCCGCGCCTTCGCCAATCGCCGCCATACAGCCCCCGTCGATCGGCCGGAGCATTCCTGCAGCCGCGGTCGCGGCTTCGCGCGAGCAACATGCAGAGCCCGCCGATCACTCACATCTGCCGGCATTTCTGCTGCGTCCGATCCGGGCACGAAACTGACACCGGCCATGGCGCGCGAGGCTTCTCGCGCGTTTACCCGTCCTTCATCCTCCTCCCTTAGCGTTCCCCCGTATTTTGGAATTTTTATTGCGAGTTGAGCCGGCAGAACCCGGCTTTCGGGGACGCTGAACGTGACCGGATTGCTGGACGAGCATGAGCGCACCATGGCGTTCGCTAAAACCGCGCTGGGCCAGATCAAGGCCCTGCGGCAGACGGCAGTCCCGCGAAATTACGAGATCTGGTACGTCTACGCGACCGGATACAATCCGGCTCTCAACAAGGTCATCAACGAAACGCTGTCGCGCAACGGACAATTGAGCGAAGCGGACCTCGAGCAGATCTACGAGACTTACCTTTCGCAGTTCAGGACCTCCGAGCGGGTCGACAAGGTCGGCTCTTGCGTCATCCACGAGATCGACGATGTGATGGTCCTCATCACCGATGTGCTCGGCATCACTGCGAATTTCGGCAACAACCTCGAAGGCGCGTCACAAAAACTCGTTGCTGCCAAAAACCTCGAGCAGGTCAGATCTGTTGTTGAGATGCTGCTGACTTCGACGCGCGAGATGCGCGAAACCAACAAGACGCTGGAGCAGAGGCTGACGCGATCGCGGCAGGAAATCGGTAGTCTCCAGCAGAGCCTCGAAGCGATCCGCGCCGAAAGCATGACCGATCCGCTGACCGGCCTCGGCAACCGCAAATACTTCGACCACGCGATCGAGACCGCCGTCGAACACACCAGACAGAACGACCGGCCATTGTCCTTGCTGATGATCGATATCGATCACTTCAAGTCATTCAATGACAATTTCGGACACCTGACCGGCGATCAGGTTCTTCGCCTGGTCGCCATGGCGTTGAAGCACAGCGTCAAGGGACAGGACATTACGGCGCGTTACGGCGGCGAGGAGTTCGCCGTCATCCTGCCGAACACCACGCTCCGTCAGGCCCTGGCGGTCGCCGACAATGTCCGGCGCTCGGTGATGTCGAAGCAACTCAAGAAGAAATCGACCGGCGAAATTCTCGGGCGCGTCACGATTTCCGCCGGAGTTTCCATGCTCCAGCCGGGCGACACTGCCCATTCCTTGATCGATCGCGCCGACGCCTGTCTCTACGCGGCAAAACGCAACGGCCGCAACCGCGTGATCTGCGAGGCCGATCCGGAATACGTCCCCAACAGCCAGATTCAGGTCGCCTGACCGGTTTGGCGGGCACACATCGCGCGCCAATGCCCTGGGATCGGCGGATCAGCCGTTGATCTTCGCAGGCGCCAGTTCGACCGACTCGCCGCAGCCGCATGAGCTGGTCTGGTTCGGGTTGTTGAACACGAACTGGGCCGACATCTTGTCGACCTTGAAGTCCATTTCAGTGCCGAGCAGGAACAGCACGGCCTGCGGATCGACCAGCACCTTGACGCCCTTGTCCTCCACGACCTCGTCGGTGGTCCGGATATCGCGGGCGTATTCGACGGTGTATTCCATTCCGGCGCAGCCGCCCTTCTTGAGGCCGACCCGCAGGCCGACAATCTCTGAATCCGCGCGCGCGGTCAGTTCGCGAACGCGATGGGCCGCAGCCTCGGTAAGTCGCATCACCTGCGGGCGGGGGCGAATACTGGCCATTCTGTCATCTCCTTATGCCGGGCTCGACTCCCGACACCCCGCCAACTTAATCCTGATTTGCCGGATGTGAAGGGATGAAACGGTCGCGGTCATGCCAAAAACGGCTCCTTAAACAGAACCCTATTCCACGAAATAATCCAGCAAAAACATAAAGTTGCAAATTGACCAGCCGCGACGTTTGAGCGCTTGGCCTTGGTGCGGAAATAGCGTCCTTTGCATCTTTGTAGAGGGGAACCGCTCATGAAACGATACATTCTGACGATCGCCGCAGCCCTGATGCTTGCAGGCACCATTTCGTCCGCGAAAGCCAATGACGACTTCTCGCCCTATGGCACCTCGAAGGCGGACCTGCACGAATATCCGGTGATCGACGCCGTGTTCGATGCGAACTACACCAATCCCGAGGATCTCAACCTGCTCTATGCCTTCGTCAAGAACACGATGAAGCCGCTCAAGGGCAAGATGGTCGTGGTCACTCACGGACCCGAGCTTCGCGCCTTCGCCAAGGAGAACTACACGAAGTACCAGGGCATCATGGACAGGATGAAGGAGTTGGCTGACGCCGGCGTGGAATTCCGGATGTGCCACAACGCACTGCGCGCGGCGGGCTTCAAGGCCGACGACTTCCACGGCTTCGTCACGGTCGTGCCCGCAGGTTTTCCGGAAATCGCCTATCTGCAGTCCAAGGGATATCGCTATATCAATCCCACTCCCTATTCTCCGGCTAATGTCCGCTACATCGACCATCCGGAACTGAAGAAGTCGAACTGATCGGCCACTCCTCGAGAGATCGTCCATAAAAAAAGCCTGATTCAGCGATGCTGAATGAGGCTTGTTCGATTCTGCGCCCGGCAGATCGCCGGGCGAAATCCGCTAAGGCTCGTCACCACATGTTCAGAACGAGGCGCGCTTCGTCCGACATGCGGTCCGGTGTCCAGATCGGCTCCCACACCACGTTCACGCTGACCGGACCGACGCCAGGCACGCTGGCGAGAGCGTTCTCGACCATGGTCGGCAATTCGCCCGCCGCGGGGCAGTTCGGCGTCGTCAGCGTCATGTCGACGGTCACCGCCCGGTCGTCCTTGATGTCGACCTTGTAGATCAGACCGAGTTCGTAAATATCCGCCGGAATTTCCGGATCGTAGACCGTCTTCAGCGCAGCGACGAGATCGGCGCCGAGGCGTTCGGTTTCCTCGGGCGGCAGCGCGGACAGCGTATCGACCTTGTTGGGGGTCGGCGTCGCCTCGGCCGCAGCCGGCTGGGAATGCATGGTGTCGCTCATGAGAAAAGCTCCCGCGCCTTGATCAGCGCCTCCGCGAACTGGTCGACTTCCGCGCGCGTATTATACATTCCAAAGGATGCACGGCAGGTCGCGGTGACGTTGAATCGTTCCAAAAGCGGCATGACGCAATGGGTGCCGGCCCGCACCGCGATCCCGGCCCGGTCGATGACGGTCGCGATATCGTGCGGATGGGCGCCCTTCATCTCGAAGGAGATCACCGGTCCCTTGCCGCGCGCATTGCCGATGATGCGCAACGAGTTGATCTCGCGCAAACGATCGGTCGCGTAGGTCAGAAGATCGTGCTCGTGACGGGCGATGCGATCCTTGCCGATCGAATTGACGTAATCGATCGCGGCACCCAGCCCGATCGACTCCACGATCGCTGGTGTGCCGGCCTCGAACTTGTGCGGCGGATCGCCATAGGTCACCCAGTCCTGGGCAACCTCGCGGATCATCTCGCCGCCACCATTGTAGGGACGCATCGCGACCAGATGATCGTATTTCGCATACAGAACGCCGATGCCGGTCGGCCCGTAAACCTTGTGTCCCGTAAAGATATAGAAGTCGCAGTCGATGTCCTGTACGTCGACCGCAAGATGCACCGCGCCCTGGCTGCCGTCCACCAGCACCGGAATGCCGCGCCCATGCGCGATCTTCACCACGTCCTTGACCGGCACGATGGTGCCGAGCGCATTCGACATCTGCGTGATCGCAACCAGCTTGGTCTTCGACGTGAGCAGCTTCTCGAACTCGTCGATCAGGAAATTGCCTTCGTCATCGACCGGCGCCCACTTGATCACAACGCCATGGCGCTCGCGCAGGAAATGCCACGGCACGATGTTGGAGTGATGCTCCATGATCGAGAGGACGATCTCGTCGCCCTCTTTCAGATTGGGCTCGCCCCAGGACGAAGCGACCAGATTGATCGCCTCGGTCGCATTGCGCGTGAAGATGATCTCCTCGGTGCGCCCCGCGTTGATGAACTGGGCCACGCGCGTCCGGCCGCCTTCATAGGCGTCGGTCGCGGCATTGGCGAGATAATGCAGCCCGCGATGCACGTTGGCGTATTCGGTCTTGTAGGCCTGCGTCATCCGGTCGAGCACGGCGTTCGGCTTCTGCGCCGATGCCGCGTTGTCCAGATACACCAGCGGTTTGCCATAGACCTTGAGCGCGAGCGCAGGGAAGTCGGCGCGAACCCTTTCGACGTCGTAAGTGCCGTTGGCGACCGCAGGATGCATGGTCAACCCCGTGTTGCCAGCCATCGCTCCGCGGTGGCAACTGCGAACTCGCGCAGATCATCATTGACGATCGACTCGATCGCCTCGCCGACAAACGCGGTGATCAGAAGCGCCTGCGCCTCCTTCTCCGGAAGGCCGCGCGCCCGCAGATAGAACAGCAGGTCCTCGTCCAGCGCGCCAGTGGTGGCGCCATGACCGCAGCTCACATCGTCGGCGAAGATTTCCAGCTCGGGCTTATTGTCCACCTCGGCTTCGTCCGAGAGCAACAATGCGCGCGTCATCATCTTGCCGTCGGTCTGCTGGGCGTCGGGACGCACGATGATGCGGCCCTGGAACACCGAATGAGCGCGCGCGTCCAGAACCGCGCGGAACGTTTCGCGGCTCACGCAGCCGGGAACGGCATGATCGACCAGCAACGTGGTGTCGCCGTGACGCTGGCCGCCGAGCAAATTCACGCCATTGGTCGTGAGCTCAGAGCCCTCGCCGTTAAAGGTGACAAAGCCCTGATAGCGGCTGACCTTGGCCCCGTGCGTGAGGCAAAACGTGTTCAGCTTGGTCTTGGCACCAAGCGTGAAAATCGCCGTCGTGATGTTCGCAGCATCGAGCGCGTCTTCCATCAAGCGGACATGCTGCACATCGGCATTGTCACCGATCGAGACCACGATGGAATCGTGAGATTGATAGGTCTTCGCACCCTCCGCAGCGACAAAAGTTTCGATCAGGGTCACGTTGGTGCCCTTTCCGATCTTCACCAGGGACCGGGTCACCACAGAGGTGTTTGAACTTGTCGCCACATGAATGATGTGAAGCGGCCTGGCCAGTGAAACGCCGTCCGCCACGTCGATCACCACGCCGTCGGTCGCAAGCGCGGTGTTCAGCGAGATCATCGCATCGGATGCGACGCTGGTTTGCAGCAGGTCGGCTCGAACGGCGTTGTCCTTGTCCTCGAGCACATCACGCAGGATGCGAAGGCTGACGCCCTTCTCCAATCCGTTCGTGTCCGACAGTTGCGGCACAAACGCGCCATCGACCAGCACGAATTTCTGCGTGCCGTCGATCCCGAGCGCCTTGACGGCCGCGCCGGCACGCGCAAGCGCCGCCTGATCGGGAGCCGGCGCCAGCGGCGCGACGTCGCGCAGCAGCACGCGCAGATCGGTGTATTTCCACTCTTCGACCCGCCGGTGCGGCAAGCCGCGGCGCGTAAAATCATCGAATGCGGCCCGACGCACGGTAGCAACAGGCCCCGCTCCCGGCAGCCGTCCTTTCGCGGACGTGAACAGATCGTCCTGCGCGGTGTTGGATGTGGCCAATGCAATGTTCATCGATCAAGCCATTCTCTTGTTGGCGGATTTTGTATTGCGTACGCGGCGAGCGCGTCCGATCGGACGCGCCGCGTACGCCTTACGCCGCCTTGTCTTCAAACTGCGCGTAGCCGGACTTCTCCAGTTCGAGCGCGAGATCCTTGCCGCCGCTTTTCACCACGCGGCCCTTCGACATCACATGCACGAAGTCCGGAACGATGTAGTTGAGCAGGCGCTGATAGTGGGTGATCACCACCATCGCGCGCTCCTTCGAGCGCAGCGAATTGACGCCGTCCGCCGCGATGCGCAGCGCGTCGATGTCGAGGCCGGAATCCATTTCGTCGAGAATGCACAGGCTGGGCTCGAACAGCGCCATCTGCAGCACCTCGTTGCGCTTCTTTTCGCCGCCGGAAAAGCCGACATTGACGCCGCGCTTGAGCATGTCCTGCGGAATGTTGAGACGCGCCGAGACTTCACGCACTTTCTTGAGGAAGTCCGGGGTCGAATATTCGCCCTCGCCCCGCGCCTTGCGCTGCGCATTCAGCGCGGTACGCAGGAACGTCATGGTGGCGACGCCGGGGATTTCCACCGGATACTGGAACGCGAGAAATACGCCCTTGGCGGCGCGCTCGTTGGGCTCCATCGCCAGCACGTCCTCGCCCTTGAACAGGATTTCGCCCGCCGTGACCTCATAGCCGGGCTTGCCGGCGATGACGTGGCTGAGGGTGGACTTGCCGGATCCGTTCGGACCCATGATGGCATGAACCTCGCCCGCGTTCACGGTGAGATCGAGACCATGCAGAATCTCATTATCCTCGACCTGAACCTTGAGGCCTTTAACTTCGAGCAACGCGGTCATCCCACACTTCCTTCCAGCGAGATCGAGATCAGCTTCTGCGCCTCGACTGCAAATTCCATCGGCAATTGCTGCAACACATCCTTGACGAAGCCGTTCACCACGAGGCCCACGGCCTCTTCTTGCGAGAGGCCGCGCTGGATGCAGTAGAACAGCATGTCTTCGGAAATCTTCGATGTCGTCGCCTCATGTTCGAAATGAGCTGACGAATTCTTGGCCTCGATATACGGCACCGTATGCGCGCCGCATTTGTCGCCGATCAGCAGCGAGTCGCACGCGGTGAAGTTGCGCGTGTTGGTCGCCTTGCGATGGGCGGTCACGAGGCCACGATAGGTGTTCTGCGACTTGCCGGCAGCGATACCCTTCGAGATGATGCGGCTCGACGTGTTGCTGCCGAGATGGATCATCTTGGTGCCGGAATCGACCTGCTGGAAGCCGTTCGAAATCGCGATCGAGTAGAACTCGCCCTGCGAATTGTCGCCGCGCAGGATGCAGCTCGGATACTTCCAGGTGATCGCGGAACCGGTCTCGACCTGCGTCCACGAAATCTTGGAGCGCTTGCCGCGGCAGTCGCCACGCTTGGTGACGAAATTGTAGATGCCGCCCTTGCCTTCCGAGTTGCCCGGATACCAGTTCTGCACCGTGGAGTACTTGATCTCGGCATCGTCGTGCGCGACGAGTTCGACCACGGCGGCGTGAAGCTGGTTCTCGTCGCGCTGCGGCGCCGTGCAGCCTTCGAGATAGCTCACATAGGCGCCCTTGTCGGCGATGATGAGCGTGCGCTCGAACTGGCCGGTGTTGCGCTCGTTGATACGGAAATAGGTCGACAGCTCCATCGGGCAGCGCACGCCCTCCGGCACGTAGACGAACGAGCCGTCGGAGAACACCGCCGAGTTCAGCGTCGCAAAGAAATTGTCGGAGGTCGGCACGACCGAGCCGAGATACTTCTTTACCAGATCGGGATGCTCGCGGATCGCCTCCGAGATCGGCATGAAGATCACGCCGGCCTTCTTCAGCTCCGCCTGGAACGTGGTGGCGACGGATACCGAGTCGAACACTGCATCGACCGCGACGCGGCGTTCGCCTTCCGGCTTCACCACGCCTTCGAGCACTTCGACCTCGCGCAACGGAATGCCGAGCTTCTCATAGGTCTTGAGAATCTCGGGATCGATCTCGTCGAGCGACCCAACCGACTTCTTCTGCTTCGGCGCCGCGTAGTAATAAAGATCCTGATAGTCGATCTTCGGATATTCGACGCGCGCCCAGGTCGGCTCTTCCATGGTCAGCCAGCGGCGATAGGCATCAAGCCGCCATTCCAGCATCCAGGCCGGCTCGTTCTTCTTGGCTGAAATGAATCGAATGGTGTCTTCGGTCAGACCGCGCGGGGCTTTTTCCGACTCGATTTGAGTCTCGAACCCATAACGATACTGATCGACGTCGATCTCGCGAACGCGATCGACCGTCTCTTGTACGGCTGGCATTTTAACTCTCCGCTCGCGGTTTCAAGGACCGCAGTGGGAACTTCTGGCATTTCGTTCGTTCTTGAAATAGCC
>JAFKKO010000082.1 GCA_017305455.1 Hyphomicrobiales bacterium
CCGATCCAGGTCGAGGCCTATGGCAGCCACATGCCGCTCAATCAGGTGGCGACCGTCAGCGTGCCCGAGCCGCGCCTTCTGTCGGTGCAGGTCTGGGACAAGTCGATGGTGAAGGCGGTGGAGACCGCGATCGTCAATTCCAATCTCGGGCTCAACCCGGCGACCGAAGGCCAGGTCATCCGCCTGCGCATTCCCGAACTCAACGAGGAGCGGCGCAAGGAACTGGTGAAGGTCGCGCACAAATACGCCGAGGCGGCCCGCGTCGCGGTCCGCCATGTCCGCCGCGACGGTCTCGACACCGTCAAGAAGCTGGAAAAGGATCGCAAGATTTCCGAGGACGAGCAGGAGCGGTTCTCCAACGACATCCAGAAGGTGACCGACGCGGCCATTGCCGATGTCGACAAGCTGCTCGCCACCAAGGAAAAAGAAATCCTCACCGTCTGAGAGACACGATGCCCAACGGCGCCACGCCACAGACTGATCGAGAAGGCCTGCAGGGTTCGCCCCGGCATGTCGCGATCATCATGGACGGCAATGGCCGCTGGGCGGCGGCGCGCGGCCTGCCGCGGGCCGAAGGTCATCGCCGCGGCGTCGAGGCGCTGCGCAAGGTGGTGCGCGCCGCGCACGAGCTCGGCATCTCCTATCTCACCATCTTCTCCTTCAGCGCAGAGAACTGGTCGCGGCCGGCGAGCGAGATCGGCGATCTGTTCGGCCTGTTGCGCCGCTTCATCCGCCACGATCTGGCCGCGCTGCATGCCGATGGCGTGCGCGTGCGGGTGATCGGCGAGCGCGAGGGGCTGGAGAGCGACATCTGCGCGCTGCTCACCGAGGCCGAGGATCTGACGCGCAACAATACGCGCCTGACGCTGGTGGTTGCCTTCAACTATGGTTCGCGGCAGGAGATCGCGGCCGCGGCGCAGCGCCTTGCGCGCGAGGTCGCCGAGGGTAAGCGTGATCCGTCTTCGATCACCGCCGATGTGCTCGGCAGCTATCTCGATGCGCCGGATATTCCAGATCCCGATCTGATCATCCGCACCAGCGGCGAGCAGCGGCTGTCGAATTTCCTGATGTGGCAGGCGGCCTATAGCGAAC
Source organism: Hyphomicrobiales bacterium (assembly GCA_017305455.1). GTDB lineage: Bacteria > Pseudomonadota > Alphaproteobacteria > Rhizobiales > Xanthobacteraceae > Afipia. Next base: position 1,093 of record JAFKKO010000082.1, read on the forward strand.
TGGTGTTCGTGCCGATCCACTGGCCGGATTTCGACAAGGCGGCGCTGGAGGATGCGATCGCCGAATACGCCACCCGCGAGCGTCGCTTCGGCGGCCTGATTGCCAAGACCGGATCGTAGCGGCGTGGAGCCGGTTCGATCAGACGCACCGGCCGGCGCGGCCGACGCCGACAAGGGGCCGGGCAACCTGATGGTGCGGGTTCTCGCCGCTGCCGTCCTCGCGCCGCTCGCCATCACCATCGTGTTCGCCGGCGGCTGGCTCTGGGTGCTGCTCGCCACCGCGCTTGCGGTCGGCCTGTTTTTCGAATGGCACGAGATCGTCAATCCCGAGCGCGATGAGCGGGTGTTCGCGATCGGTGTGATCGCGCTGGAGATCATCGGTCTCTCACTGTGGTTCGGCTGGACCGGCATCGCGCTGACGGCGGCGGTGGTCGGCCCGACGCTGATCGCGTTTCTCTCGCCCGATCCACGCTGGAACGTTTCCGGCTTTGCCTACGCGGGCGCGGCGCTGATCGCCTCGATCCTGGTGCGGCTCGACGGCACCATGGGCTTTCACGCGCTGATCTTCACGCTGCTGGTGGTGTGGGCCTCCGACATCGGCGGCTATTTCGCCGGGCGCATGATCGGCGGGCCGAAGCTGTGGCCGCGCGTCAGCCCGAAGAAGACCTGGGCCGGCGCGATCGGCGCGGTGGTGCTGAGCCTTGCGGTGGCGCTCGCCATCGTGGCGCTGGGCTGGGGCCGTCCGCTGCCGATGCTTGTTCTCGGTCTGCTGCTGTCGGTGGTCTCGCAGCTCGGCGACCTGTTCGAATCGGCGGTGAAGCGGCGGTTCGGCGTAAAGGATTCCAGCCAGATCATTCCGGGCCATGGTGGCCTGATGGACCGGCTGGACGGTTTTGTCGCAGCGATCATTTTCGCCGCGATCATTGGTTTTATGCGCGGCGGCCTCGATGGCGTCGGCCGCGGTTTCATGGTTTGGTGATGCGATGAATGCTGTTCCGCTGCGTAAAAGCGAGGTCACGCCGCATGGCGACCGGGTGGTGACTATCCTCGGCGCCACCGGCTCGATCGGCCAGAGTACGGTCGATCTGGTGCGGCGCTCGAACGGCAGGTTTCGCATCGAGGCGCTGACCGCGCACAGCAATGTCGCCGAGCTCGCCAAACTCGCGCGCGAACTCGGCGCGACCTACGCCGCCATCGCGGACGAAGCGCTTTATCAGGATCTGAAGGACGCGCTCGCCGACTCCGGCATCGAAGCCGGCGCGGGCGAGGGGGCGCTGGTGGAAGCGGCGTTGCGCCCGGCCAACTGGGTGATGGCGGCGATGAGCGGCGCGGCCGGCCTCAAGCCGGCGATGGCCGCCGCCGGGCGCGGCCAGATCGTGGCGCTCGCCAACAAGGAGTGTCTGGTCTGCGCCGGCGAGGTGTTCATGCGCCACGCCGCGGCGAGCAGTGCCACGGTGCTGCCGGTCGATTCCGAGCATAACGCGATCTTCCAGGCGCTCGGCGCCGGGCAGCCCGAGCATCTGGTGCGCATCATTCTCACCGCGTCGGGCGGGCCGTTCCGCACCGCGACGCGCGAGCAGATCGAGAATGCGACGGTGGAGCAGGCGCTCAAGCATCCGAACTGGAGCATGGGCCGCAAGATCACCATCGATTCCGCGACTATGTTCAACAAGGCGCTCGAGATCATCGAGGCGTTTCACCTGTTCGAGCTGCGCGCCGACCAGATCGACGTGCTGGTGCACCCGCAGTCGATTATCCATGGCCTTGTCGAATTCGCCGATCGCTCGGTGGTGGCGCAGATGGGCGCGCCGGACATGCGCACGCCGATCGCCCATTGCCTGGCGTGGCCGGAGCGGATCGAGGGTCCGGCAACCCAGCTCGATCTTGCCAGCCTCGGTCAGCTTACTTTCGAGGCGCCCGACCCGGTGCGGTTTCCGGCGCTGCGTCTGGTGCGCGAGGCGCTGCAGCAGGGCGGGGCGGCGCCGACCGTGCTCAACGCCGCCAACGAGGTGGCGGTCGCGGCGTTTCTGGACCGCAAGATCCCGTTCGGCGGCATCGCGCGTCTGGTCGAGGCGACCCTTGAGATGATGGTGAGGGAAGGTGCGGCCGGCGCGCCGGGCAATGTCGAGGACGCGCTCGCCGTTGACCATACCGCGCGAAATAATGCGGCCGCCCTCTTGCCTGAAATTGCCTTAAAGGCATCGTAGAGCGTTGGGGGAACGGGCTCTCGAGCCCGGCGGACGAGGACTGGCTCGTGGACTTTTTGCTGAATATTTTCAATACGCTGGGCCATGGCCTGATCGGCTATATGGTGCCGTTCCTGTTCGTCCTGACCATCGTCGTGTTCTTCCACGAGCTGGGTCACTTTCTGGTGGCGCGCTGGTGCGGGGTGAGGGTGCTGACCTTCTCGCTCGGCTTCGGCCCGGAACTGGCCGGCTTCAACGACCGTCACGGCACCCGCTGGAAGCTCTCGGCCATTCCGCTCGGCGGCTACGTCAAGTTCTTCGGCGACGATTCGGAAGCCAGTACGCCCGCGACCGAGACCCTCAAGGCGATGAACGCCGAGGAGCGCAGCGGCAGTTTCCATCACAAGAACGTCGCCCGGCGCGCGGCCATCGTGGCGGCGGGGCCGATCGCGAATTTCATTCTGGCTGTCGTGATTTTCGGCTGTCTGTTCGCCTTCTTTGGCAAGCCGAACACCAGCGCGCGGGTCGATCAGATCCAGCCCGGCAGCGCCGCCGCCGTGGCCGGGTTCCAACCCGGCGACGTGGTGATGGCGATCGACGGCAAGACCATCGAGAACTTCACCGACATGCAGCGCGTGGTCTCCGGCAACGCCGGAAACGTCATGCAATTTTCGATCAAGCGCGGCGATGCTTTGCTGTCGCTGACGGCGACGCCCGAGCTGAAAGAGATCAAGGACAGTTTCGGCAACACCCACCGCATGGGCATTCTCGGCATCACCCGCTCGGCCAAGCCCGGCGAGGTCTCGACCGAGCATGTGAGCGTGCCGACCGCCTTCTGGCTGGGGGCCAAAGAAACCTGGTTCGTCGCCAAGAGCACCATCGTCTACATCGGCGACGTCTTCACCCGCCGCGCCAGCGCCGATCAGGTCGGCGGCCCGATTCGAATCGCCCAGATCTCCGGGCAGGTGGCGACGTTCGGGCTCTCCGCGCTGATTCACCTCGCGGCGGTGCTGTCGGTCTCGATCGGCCTGCTCAACCTGTTTCCGGTGCCGATGCTCGATGGCGGCCACCTTTTGTTCTATTCGCTGGAGGCTATCCGCGGCCGTCCGTTGTCGGAAAAATCGCAGGAAATGGGGTTCCGGGTCGGGCTGGCGCTGGTGCTGATGCTGATGGTCTTTGCGACCTACAACGACATCCTGCACCTGGCGGGCTCCTGAAGCTTTCCGATGTGCGTGGCTGATCGGCAACGTCTCATTAAGAAACTGAAATTACGTGTCGAAATGGCGTTTGCCACGCTGCCAAAATTGGCTACAAGCGGGCAACGTTTGGGGAATCTCCCGATCCGGAAACGGGTCGGCTTTGGAATGATAAGGGCGCCTGGCGCATGATGATTGGAATACGAGCCCTGAAGGGCGGTCTCGCCGCCGCCCTGGTCATGTGTGCTTTGCCTGCCGCGACCGTGACCGGTGCCGTGGTTGCGTCGTCCGCCTTCGGGGTCTCCGCCGCGCATGCGCAGAGCGCCGCCTCCATCGTGGTGGAGGGCAACCGCCGCATCGAAGCCGACACCATCCGCTCCTACTTCAAGCCCGGCCCGAACGGTCGGCTCGACAGCGTGCGGATCGACGACGGCCTCAAAGCCCTGATCGAGACCGGCCTGTTCCAGGACGTGCGGATCGACCAGCGGGGCGGGCGTCTCGTGGTCATCGTGGTCGAGAACCAGGTGATCGGCCGCGTCGCCTTCGAGGGCAACAAGAAGATCAAGGACGAGCAGCTTCAGGCGGAAGTGCAGTCCAAGCCGCGCGGCACGCTGTCGCGCGCGATGGTGCAGTCGGATACCCTGCGCATCAGTGAGATCTACCGCCGTAGCGGACGTTACGACGTCCATGTCGTGCCGAAATACATCGAGCAGCCGAACAACCGCGTCGATCTCGTGTTCGAGATCACCGAAGGCAAGAAGACCGGCATCGAGTCGATCAACTTCATCGGCAACAATGCGTTCTCGGCCTACCGCCTGCGCAGCATCATCAAGACGCGCGAATCCAACATCCTCAGCTTCCTGTCGTCGGGCGACATCTACGATCCCGACCGCGTCGAATCCGATCGCGACCTGATCCGCCGCTTCTATCTGAAGAACGGCTATGCCGACGTGCAGGTGATCGCCGCGCTGACCGAGTACGATCCGGGCAACAAGGGCTTCATCGTCACCTTCAAGATCGAGGAAGGCCAGCAGTATCGCGTGGGTTCGGTGGGTTTCGAATCGACCATCCCCGGTTTCGACGGCAACGCGCTGCGCAGCCTGTCGCGGGTCAGCGTCGGTTCGGTCTACAATGCCGAGGCGGTGGAGAAGTCGGTCGAGGACATGACCATCGAGTCCTCGCGCCGCGGCTACGCCTTCGCCAGCGTGAAGCCGCGCGGCGACCGTAATTTCGAAGCGCACACCGTCTCGATCGTGTTCGTCGCGAGCGAGGGCCCGCGCGTCTACGTCGAGCGCATCAACGTGCGCGGCAATACCCGCACCCGCGACTACGTGATCCGCCGCGAGTTCGATCTGTCCGAAGGCGATGCCTACAACCGTGCGCTGATCGATCGCGCCGAACGCCGCCTCAGGAACCTCGATTTCTTCAAGTCCGTGAAAGTGACGCAGGAGCCGGGCTCTTCGCCTGATCGCGTCGTCGTCAACGTCGATCTGGAAGAGAAGTCGACCGGCGATTTCTCGGTCTCGGGCGGTTACTCCTCGGCCGACGGCGCGCTGGGCGAAATCAGCATCGCCGAGCGCAACCTGCTCGGCCGCGGTCTCTACGCCAAGGCGTCGGTACAGTACGGCCAGTATGCCCGCGGCTACTCGCTGTCGTTCGTCGAGCCGTATCTGATGGGCTACCGCGTTGCGCTCGGCATGGACCTGTATCAGCGCCAGCAGCTCGCCAACCGCTATCTGTCCTACGACTCCAAGACCATCGGCTTCAGCCCGCGTCTCGGCTTCCAGCTTCGCGAGGATCTCGCGCTGCAGGTGCGCTATTCGATCTCGCAGCAGGAAATCAAACTGCCGTGGCAGTATCAGAACTGTAACAACATCAATCCGGACGGCGTGAACAGCTTCCCGGTTGTGGCAGGCGATTTCGGTATTGCAACGAGCTGTCTTTCCGACGGCGAAGCTTCGGTCCCGGTCAAGGCCGGTTTGGCCAAGGGCGCGGTGCTGACCTCGGCGTTCGGCTACACGCTGACCTACAACACCCTCGACAACAACAAGGATCCGACCACCGGTATTCTCGCGACCCTGTCGCAGGACTTCGCCGGCGCCGGCGGCGACACCCGCTACATCAAGACCACGGGCGACGTGAAGCTCTACCAGCCGGTGGTGTCGGATATCGTCGGCCTGATCCGGGTGCAGGGCGGTATCATCAACGGCTGGGGCGGCGGCGGCTCGGCGAATGTCGGCAATCCGAACGGCGATGTCCGCATGCTCGACAACTTCCAGATGGGTCCGAATCTGGTCCGCGGTTTCGCTCCGCTCGGCATCGGTCCGCGCGATCTCAATCCGCTGACGACCCAGGACGCGATGGGCGGCACCAAGTACTGGGGCGCGACCGCCGAATTGCAGATGCCGTTCTGGTTCCTGCCGAAGGAAGTGGGCCTCAAGGGCGCGGTCTACGCCGACGTCGGCTCGCTCTGGGGCTATCAGGGCGTCACCAGCTACCTCGGTCAGAACGTCAGCCTTGTTGATCCCGTCACCGGCATCGACACCAACAGCATGCGGATCCGCTCCTCGGTGGGTGTCGGTCTGATCTGGGCCTCGCCGTTCGGTCCGCTGCGTATCGACTACGCGGTGCCGATCAACAAGGTCACCGGCGACCGTATCCAGGAATTCCGGTTCGGCGGCGGCACCACGTTCTAAAACCGGTCTGAGCACTGGCGAAGCCCTGCAAATCCCTGATTTGCAGGGCTTTGTGCTTGCAGGGCGACCGGTTTAAGGGTTAACCGACTTCGATATTATATTGGCATCCGGGATTTGCCCGGAGCCATGATTCAGGCAATTTTGCTGGCGGACCGATGGGACGTCAGCGGGCAGGGCGACTTTGCCGGATCGGCGGATGGGATGGCGCAGCCGACATTTTTCAAGACACCGGTGAAACTGACCCTGGCCGAGATCGCGGCGCTGACCGGCGCGGAACTCGCCGATCCCGCGCGCGCGGAAGACACCATCAGCGGCCTCGCCACGCTCGACAGCGCCGGGCCGATGCATCTGGCGTTCTTCGACAACAAGAAATACGCCGGCGAGCTTGCGCGCGCCCATGCCGGCGCCTGCCTCGTCAGCCCGGCGCTGGCGGCCACCGTGCCCGCACGGATCGCGGCGCTGCGCGTCGCCAACCCCTATGCCGCATTCGTCAAGGTCGGCCGCGAGCTGCATCCCGACGCGCTGCGGCCCGCCTCGGCGTTCGGCGGCGAAGGGATCGATCCCTCCGCCGTGATCCATCCCGAGGCGTGGCTGGAGGATGGCGTGACCGTCGATCCGCTGGCGGTGATCGGGCCCGATGTCGAGATCGGCAGCGGCACCGTGATCGGCGCCGGCGCGGTGATCGGCGTTCATGTCAAGATCGGGCGCAATTGCAGCATCGGTCCCGGCAGCACGGTACTGCATGCGCTGATCGGCAACGACGTCATCATTCATCCGGGCTGCCGGATCGGACAGGACGGTTACGGCTTCATCCCGACCGCGAACGGCCATCTCAAGGTGCCGCAGACCGGCCGTGTGCTGATCCAGAACGGCGTCGAAATCGGCGCCGGCACCACCGTCGATCGCGGCGCGCTGCGCGACACCGTGATCGGCGAGGGCACCAAGATCGATAATCTCGTGCAAATCGGCCACAATGTCTCGATCGGCCGGCGCTGCATCATCGTCAGCCAGAGCGGCGTCGCCGGCTCATCGACGCTGGGCGACGGCGCGGTGCTCGGCGCGCGCGTCGGCGTCAGCGATCACGCCACCATCGGCGCCGGGGCGCAGCTCGCCGCGCGCTCCAGCGTGGTCGGCGAGGTGCCGCCGAACGTGCGCTGGGGCGGCTCGCCGGCCAAGCCGATCAAGCAATTCTTTCGCGAACTGTTCGAGGTCCAGCGTCTGGGCCGCGAGGGTTTGCCCAAATCCACCACGTCCGCCGCACCGGACAACGAGGAAAAAGCCTAATGGAATCGCAGGCACCGATCACGCTTGAGTCCGTCGATATTGCGACGATCCTCAAGACCCTGCCGCACCGGTTTCCGTTCCTGCTGATCGATCGGGTCATCAACATCCGCAGCGACTTCAGCGGCATCGGCATTAAGAACGTCAGCATCAACGAGCCGCAGTTCCAGGGTCACTTCCCCGGCCGGCCGATCTATCCCGGCGTCCTGATGATCGAAGGCATGGCGCAGACCGCCGGCATCATCGGCATGCTCTCGACCGGTGAGACCGAGCGGCCGACAGCGGTGTATTTCCTCACCATCGACAATTGCAAATTCCGCAAGCCGGCGGGGCCGGGCGACACCATCGAATATCACATGAGCCTTGCGAACCGGAAACGCGCGATGTGGTGGTTTCACGGCGAAGCCAAGGTCAATGGCGTGACCGTGGCCGAGGCCGATGTCGGCGCCATGCTGGCGGATTGATCGCACCATGAAGAAGATCGATCCCACCGCGCGCATCGAGGATGGTGCGGTCATCGGCGACGATGTCACCATCGGGCCGTTCTGCATCGTCGGTCCGCATGTCGTGATCGGCCCCGGCACCACGTTGCTTTCGCATGTCAACGTCACCGCGCAGACCACGATCGGCGCGAACTGCACGATCTATCCGTTCGTCTCGCTCGGCACCGCGCCGCAGTCGCTGGCCTATCGCGGCGAACTGACCAAACTTGTGATCGGCGACGGCTGCACGCTGCGCGAGGGCGTCACCATGAAC
>JAFKKO010000083.1 GCA_017305455.1 Hyphomicrobiales bacterium
TGCTGTTCGCTGTCTAAGTCCGGATGATGCGGCGACCGCGGATGGCTTGATCCGCGGTTGACCCAACAGGAGGCTCTTATGGCCACCGGTCAAAGCAACGCCAAGGGAACGACTGCCCATACCGAAACCAGCGGTCATGGCGGCAAGGCGAGTTTTCCGCCTTTCGAGAAGGACACCTTCGCTTCGCAGCTGGTGTCGTTCGCGATCGCCTTTGCGCTGCTCTATGTCATCGTCTCCAAGTTCGCGCTGCCGCGTGTCGGCGGCCTGATCGCCGCCCGCGAGGGCACGATCGAGGGCGATCTCGCCGAAGCCCAGAAGCTGAAGGACGAGTCGGACGCGGCGCTCAAGGCCTATGAGACCGAACTCGCCGCGGCGCGGGCACGGGCTCAGGCCATCGGCAGCGAGACCCGCGAGCGCCTGAGCGCGCAGTCGGAAACCGAACGCAAGGCGCTGGAAACCAATCTGGCAACCAAGCTTGCGGACGCTGAAAAGACCATCGCCGGAATGCGCGAGAAGGCGATGGGCAACGTGAAATCGATCGCTATCGATGCGACTTCGGCGATCGTCGAGCGTCTGAGCGGCGTCGCGCCCGACAGCAAGACAGTCGACAACGCCGTCGACGCATCCCTGAAAGGTTGACGCCCATGTTGCTTCAAGCCGAAACTTGGGTTGCCGTCTCCTTCCTCCTCCTGATGGGAGTGTTCGGTTATTTCGGCGTTCATCGCGCGCTGCTCAAGGCGCTCGATAACCGCCGCGACCGGATCCGGAAGGAACTCGACGACGCACGGCGCCTCAAGGAAGAAGCGGTCGCGTTGGTCGCCGAGTATCGCGCCCGTCGCGACAGCGCCGAGCGCGAAGCGCAGGAGATCGTCGCCAGCGCCACCGCCGAAGCCGAGCGTATCGCGGTCGAAGCCAAGGCGAAGATGGAAGATTTTGTCGCGCGCCGGACCAAGTCGGCCGAGAGCAAGATCGCCCAGGCCGAAATGCAGGCGCTTGCCGATGTTCGCGCCGCCGCCGCCGAAGCCGCCGTCACGGCTGCCTCATCGGTGCTGTCGCAGACCGTCAAGGGCAGCGTGGCCGACAGCCTGCTCGACAAGAGCATCAAGGATGTCCGCGAGAAGCTGAACTAACTCAGCATCCAGGCACCCATCAAAAAAGCCGGCCTTCCGGACTTAACCTCGCGGCCGCCGTCCGCGCGCCGGCGGCGCGGGCTTGGCGCCCGCCGGATCGAAGCCGACATAGAAAATATAGGCATCACCGGCGTCCCCTGGCGGCACCGGATAGACGATGTCCTCCGCCACCAGGCTGAAATCGGCGTTGTAGCCGTCGGACGGCACTGCAACCGTGGTGGAGTAACCCTTGGTGAAGATCACTTTGGGCGAGATGCCTTCCTGCACCAGCGCGATGCGCATCGGCACCGCGACAGCCGGCGGCGCGCCCGCGGGTCCGACGATGATGCGGCCCTGGATGCCGACGCGGGCATGGATCTGGCCGCCGCTCAGCGTGCAATCGCGCGCGGTGCGCACGATGGTCACCTGATAGCGCAGGTCGTTGCCGCTGGCCGGTTTGCCCGGCAGACCGACCGGCAATGTCGAGGCGCCGAAGCGGATGCCGACACTGGGACAGGTCGGCTCGTCCGCCTCCGCCGGCGGCGGAGCCTCGCCGACCGCCTGGGATTTGGAGCCGAAAATTTGTCCGAACCGGTCGCCCAGCGACGGACTGCTCGACGAAGACGAGGCCGGCGAAGAGCCGAACATGCTGCCGCCGCCGCACCCGGCGAGCGCCGTGCTGAGCAGCAAGGCGACCAAGATCTTCGCCCGCGGCCTGCGGAATTCATGGATGCAAAGCCTGTCACGCATCATCGGGAGCTACCGGATCAATCTGGCGATGTCTGGAAAGGAACCTGGATGCCGCCTTATAGCAGCCCAAAGACGGCAAACCCAAGGCTCAAAACCGGGGTTGCAACATCGATCATCGCGGACTAGCCGCGGAGATCCTCATTCAGCAGGGCGTAAAGATAGTGGTCCTGCCAGACCCCGTTGATGCACAGATAGCGCCGCGCCACACCCTCGCGCGCAAAACCGCATTTTTCCAGAACCCGCATCGAGGGCACATTGGTAAGGATGCAGGCCGCCTCAACCCGATGCAGCCGCAACTCGCCGAACAGGGTCGGCAGCAGCACCCGCAGCGCCTGCGTCATATAGCCTTGACCGGCGAAGGGCTCGCCGACCCAGTAACCGATCGTGCCGCTCTGCACGATGCCGCGCCGGACATTGGCGAGGGTGATCGCCCCGACCAGCACATGATCCTGCTCGCGGAAAATCAGGAACGGATAGGCCCTGTCGTCGAGAATATCCTCGGCGTAGCGCCGCAACCGCCGCCGAAATCCCGCGCGTGTCAGATCGTCGGCCGGCCAGATCGGCTCCCAGGGTATCAGGAAGGCACGGCTGCGCTCGCGCAGCCGTGCCCACTGCTCGTAATCGGAGGCTTGCGGGGCGCGTAGCAGGAGTCCATGGCCGCGAGGTTCAAGGGACGGCGGCGCGGCCGTCGGCAACCGAAACAGGGCCATGGCGACCCCTCCTTCAAACGCAACATCGAGGACGGACGATGCGGCTCAGTGCAGCAGCGCCTTCGCCCTCGGCATGGCCAATCCTTCCGCGTAAGTAACCGCTTTGTCCAGCCCCCTGCCGCTGCCGAGCGCGACGACCGCCGGGCGGCTGCGGCCGAGCAGGCCGCGCGCGGCATCGCGGGTGGAAGTGACGCTCACCGCATCAATCCGCGCCACCAGTTCGTCGACCGTGAGCGGGCGGCCATAAGCCAGGATATGCCGGGCCATCTGCTCGGCGCGCGAGCTGCAGCTTTCCAGCGCCATCAACAGACCGGCCTTCATCTGGGCCTTGGCGCGGGCGATCTCGGCCTCGGTCAGCGTCTCGACCGCCTCGTTCATCTGATCGACGATCACTTCCATCATTTCCGGCGCATCGTTCGGGTCGGTGCCGGTGTAAAGACCGAAAAATCCGGTGTCGGCATAGGGCGCGTGGAAGGTGTAGATCGAATAGCACAGGCCGCGCTTTTCCCGCACCTCCTGGAACAGCCGCGAGGACATGCCGCCGCCGAGAATATTGGTGAACACCTGCAGGCTGAACAGCGCCGGGTCCGCCTGTGGCAATCCCTCGAGCGCCAGCGTCAGATGCGCCTGCTCGAGATCGCGGCGCACGACACGCGATCCGCCCTTGCCGAACGATGCGGCGGCCGGATTCGGCGCCGGCGACGAATTGAAGCCGGCAAACCGCTGCGCGACTTCATCGACAACGCGCTGATGATCGACCGCGCCGGCGGCGGCCACCACCATGTCGGGGCCGTGATAATGCGTCTGCAGATAGCCATGCAGCTTGTCCCGATCGAACGCACTCAGGGTCTGCGGCGTACCGAGCAGCGAGCGGCCGAGCGGCTGGTCCGGGTAGGCGATTTCGCTGAGATGTTCGAACACCAGATCGTCCGGCGTATCCATCGCCGCGCCGATCTCCTGCACGATCACGTTCTTCTCGCGTTCGAGCTCATCCGCATCGAAGGAGGGATTGGCAAGAATGTCCGACAGTACGTCGATGGCGAGCGGCACGTCGCTCTTCATCACGCGGGCATAATAGGCCGTGCTTTCCGAGCCGGTCGCGGCATTGAGATCGCCGCCCACCGCTTCGATTTCCTCGACGATCTCCCGCGCGCTGCGCTTGGTCGTACCCTTGAACGCCATATGCTCGAGCAGATGCGAGATACCGTGCTCGTCGAGCTTCTCGTCACGCCCGCCGACACCGGCCCACACCCCGAGCGCCGCAGTCTGCAGATGCGGCATCGTATCGGTGATCACGGTGAGGCCAGACGGCAGCTTGGTAATGTTGACGGTCATCCCTGAATTCCCTGTTTGGCGGCACGGCTCACCGAGCGCACGAATTGTTCGATCACGGTCTGGTCGTTGGCCACGACCTTGATGTGCTCGGGCCTGGTCATCAGGCCATCGAGCCAGACCGGCAATGACGGCCGCACCCCGCTCGCGGCCTCGACCGCATCGGGAAATTTCGCCGCATGCGCGGTGGAGAGCACCACATCCGGGACCTTTGAGTCGGCGTTGTCGCGCTCGGCCACCGCCAGCGCTACCGCCGTATGCGGATCGATCAGGCTGCCCGCCTCGCGCCACGCTGCGCGGATCGCGGCGCTGCATTCGGTCTCATCAGCGCGGCCGGCATCGAAATCATTGCGGATCGCGGCGAGCAGCACGTCGGGCAGCACGAAGCGGCCGGACTGTGCCAGCGAGGCCATCAGATTGCGGACCAGCGCAGTGTCGCGCCCCGACGCCTCGAACAACAGCCGCTCGAAATTCGACGACACCTGAATGTCCATCGACGGCGACTGCGTGGCGTGAACCTCGCGCACCTCGTAGATGCCGGTCTTCAGCGTGCGCGCAAGAATGTCGTTGATGTTTGCCGCAACGCGCAGCCGCCGCACCGGCAGCCCCATCCGCTTGGCGACATAGCCCGCGAAAATGTCGCCGAAATTTCCGGTCGGCACGGTGAAGTCGATCGGCCGCGCCGGCGCGCCGAGCGCGACCGCGGCGGTGAAGTAATAGACCGTCTGCGCGACGATGCGCGCCCAGTTGATCGAGTTCACGCCCGACAGCGAGACCTGGTCGCGAAACGCATGATGATTGAACATGCCCTTCACGATTGCCTGGCAATCGTCGAAGGTGCCTTCGATCGCGAGCGCATGGACATTGGCCGCGCCGGTGGTTGTCATCATCCGGCGCTGCACATCGGAGATCCGGCCGTTCGGAAACAGCACGATCAGATCGACGTTATCGCGGCCGGCAAATGCCTCAACGGCGGCGCCGCCGGTGTCACCGGAAGTCGCGACCACGATGGTGGTGCGTTCGCCGCGCTTGGCGAGGACGTGATCCATCAGCCGCGCCAGCAACTGCATGGCGACGTCCTTGAACGCCAGCGTCGGACCGTGAAACAGCTCCAGCACGAACTGGTTGGTGTTGCTTTGACGCAGCGGCACCACGGCGGGATGGCGGAAGGTGGCGTAGGCCTCGTTCGCCATGCGGCCGAGATCGAGGTCGGAAATCTCGCCGGCCACGAACGGACGGATCACCTCGACCGCGACCTCCCAATAGGGCCGGCCGGACAGATCGGCGATCGCCGACGCACTCATAGCCGGCCAGACCTCGGGCACATAAAGGCCGCCATCGCGGGCGAGCCCGGTCAGCATCACGTCGCAAAAGCGCAGCTTGGGGGCCTCGCCCCGGGTCGAAAGATAGGTCGTCAACACACCCTCCAAAGGCTCGCCTGATCAGCCAAGCCTTTGATAATCATTGATATCTAATTGCTGATGGCACCGCTGCCAGTCACCTTACCGGCTGCGCCGACGCTTCACAAGAAAGGTCCCGGCAGCATGCGCCGCTCAATGCGGCCGGATTCGGGCGCGGCGCTGGCCCGCCAGCCAGAAGCCGAAAGTGATCAGGACCGCCGCCGCCAGACCGAACCACGTGATGGCGTATTGCATGTGGTCGTCCTTGAGATGGACCTGCAAGGGGCCGGGTTTCGGCACGCCCGAGACCGGCACCGGTGCTTCGAGATCGATATAGAACGGCGCGACCTCGCCCCAGCCATAGGTCGCCGCCATTGCACGATGATCGCGCACGAACCACAGCCGCTTGGCGGAATCCTCGTGCGGCGTCAACGTTCCTGCGGTTTCGGGAAACCGCAGATAGCCGGTCAGCGTGACGGGTTGACCGGGCGCTATTTGCGCCGCGCGATCCTGCTGGCCGTCCGGCACGAAACCGCGATCAATCGCGACAACCGCACCATTCGCCAGCCGTGCCGGCGCAAAGACGAAGGCACCGACGCCGGCAAGATCGGTGCGTAGCGCTGATCCGGATGAATACACCCGCGCGTCGGGCTTCGCCTCGTAAACGGCGGTGAAGGTGACGCGGCGAAACTCATCCCGCGCGGGCGAAAGAGACGCCCATTGATTCTGCGGCGGCAACGGCGCGGGAGCCGCAGCAAGCCGCTCGGTCAATGCCGCGATCAGCGCGTGTTTCTCGTCGCGGCGCTGAAGCTGCCACAGGCCGAGCCCAACCAGCACTGTCACCATGATCGCCGCGATCACGGTCATGCCGAACCAGCCTCTCGACGGTCTGGCAGCCTCAGTCATGCGGGTCTTTCTTCACCAGACGCCCTTCTGCCGCCCGGTGATGATATTGCAGAGCAATCAGCAGCGACTTCGCCGGACGCAGCGGCAGCAGCGTGGTGGCGAGGATCAACGGTCCCCACAAAGCGGCATGCACCCAGAACGGCGGCTGATACTTGACCTCGACGATCAGCGCGCAGGCCACGACGGCAAATCCGGCGAACAGGATGATGAAGACCGCCGGGCCGTCTCCGGCGTCGGTGAAGGCATAGTCCAGCCCGCATGTCTCGCAGCGCGGCGCCAGCGACAGCATGCTCGCGAACAGTTTGCCCTTGCCGCAGCGCGGACAGCGGCAGGTCAGCCCTGCCACGAATGGCGAGACGCCGGACGGGACAGCGGAAGCAACCGGATCATGCGATGTCGGGTTCATGCGAGCCGTGTTATTTCAAAGAAAGCGGGCGATGTCTTGTTCAAAGGCGCGGATGATCGCTTGTCCGGGCGCGTCGAGAAATCCGAAGCCTGACAACAAAACCCGGCAATAAAAAAGGCGGCCCGCAGGCCGCCTTTTGAGATCATCGCGGTCGTCAGTGCGTCGCATGCGCCATGGTCTCGGCGCCGTGGCCCCAGACGTAGATGCAGATGAACAGGAACAGCCACACCACGTCGACGAAGTGCCAGTACCAGGCGGCGAATTCGAAACCGAGATGCTGCTTCGGGGTGAAGTGGCCGGCATAGACGCGGAACAGGCAGACCAGCAGGAAGATGGTGCCGACCAGCACATGGAAACCGTGGAAGCCTGTCGCCATGAAGAAGGTCGAACCATAAATATGGCCGGCGAAGCTGAACGCCGCGTGGCTATATTCATAAGCCTGCACGCAGGTGAAGGTGGCGCCGAGCAGCACGGTGAGGATCAGGCCCCACTTGACGCCCTGACGGTCATTTTCCAGCAGCGCGTGATGCGCCCAGGTCACGGTTGTGCCCGAGGTGAGCAGGATCAGCGTGTTGAGCAGCGGCAGGTGCCACGGATCGAAGGTCGCGATGCCCTTGGGCGGCCACACGCCGCCAAAGAGCGCCTCGCGCGCGACATGGACCGGGTCGGCCGGAAACAGCGCGGCGTTGAAGTAAGCCCAGAACCAGGCAACGAAGAACATCACCTCGGAGGCAATGAACAGGATCATGCCGTAGCGGTGATGGAGTTGCACCACGCGGGTGTGATCGCCCTTGTGCTCGGCCTCGCGAATAACGTCCGCCCACCAGCTCGCCATCGTATAGAGCACACCGATGGTGCCGACACCGAACACGATCGGCGCCGCCGCATACAGATGATGCATCCAGGAAATGGCGCCGACCGCCATGATGAAGGCGGACAGCGAACCGACAAACGGCCATGGGCTCGGATCGACGAGATGGTAATCGTGATGTTTAACGTGGCCGGTCGCCATTTATGTTCTCCGTTTGCGGTGCCGGTTGCCCGGCGCTTATCGCGAATTCCAATCAGAGGTTACAGGTTGCCCTTGCGCTTGTCCGGCTCCGTCGCCGCCAGCGGCTTCGGCGCAGGATCTTTCGCGGGGTAGAACGTATAGGACAGCGTGATGGTGTTCAGCCCATCATACTCGCTGTCCTCCATGATCTTCGGATCGACATAGAACACCACTGCCAGTTCGCGCTTCTCGCCAGGCGCGAAAGACTGCTCGTTGAAGCAGAAGCAGTTGATCTTCTGGAAGAAGGCTCCCGCGGTCAGCGGCGCGACGTT
This sequence comes from Hyphomicrobiales bacterium, assembly GCA_017305455.1. GTDB lineage: Bacteria > Pseudomonadota > Alphaproteobacteria > Rhizobiales > Xanthobacteraceae > Afipia. The sequence goes on from JAFKKO010000083.1 coordinate 7,937, forward strand.
ATAGGCGGCGACACCATAGGTCGGTCGCGCGGCCTGGTTGGTGACGGTGTAATAGGCCGTGACCACCTCGCCGATCTTGACGTTGATCTCGTTCTTCTCCGCCTCGAACTTCCACGGCAGGCCGCCGCTGACATTCGAGTCGAAGCGCACCGCGATGGTCCGCTCCGTGGTGTGGCTCGGCGCCGAGGTCGCGACCTGCGTGGTGCCGTTGAAGCCGGTGGTGCGGCAGAACCAGTCATAGAACGGCACAGCCGCGTAGGACGCGCCCACCATCAGGGCAACGACGAATCCGCAGATCGAGGCAACCTTCACGTCGCGGCTGATGCGCGGCGCCTTCCGGGAGGCGGCGGAAACCGCACCGGTCGTCGTTCTGGTTGTCTCGTTCGTCACTTTCGTCACATCACATCCCGTATCAGATCGGTCGGACCATCACGCCGGGCCCCTTGACCAGGGTCACTGCGAAGAACAGCAGAACAAGCACGCCAAGCGCCAGCGCGATCGCGATCGAGCGCTCGCGCCGACGGCGCTTTTGCTCCTCGGTGAGGACGATTCCGTTTGGCCGGTTGTCATCCATCGCACTCACACCTCGCATCCTACCAGACCGTCCGCAGCACTGCGGAGACGGCGACTTCAAGGAGTAGAACGGCGAACAGCATGAAAAGATAAAGCAAGGAAAACTTGAACAGCGCGCGCGTCGCATGACCGGCGAGACGGCCGGTACGATGCCGATAGACCTGGATTGCGAACCACAGCATGCCGGCGCCGAGCACGACCGAGGTCACGCCATAAACCGCGCTGAAATAGCCGAGCGGCCAGGGCGCAATCGCAACCGCAACCAGCACCACGGTGTAGAGCAGGATCTGCAGCCGCGTCGCGTCGGGACCGGCGACGACCGGCAGCATCGGCACGTTGGCGCGGGCGTAATCGTCGGAGCGGAACAGCGCCAGCGCCCAGAAGTGCGGCGGCGTCCACAGGAAGATGATCAGGAACAGCAGGATCGGCTCCGGCGACAGCGAGCCAGTCGCCGCTGCCCAGGCCACCACCGGCGGCAGCGCGCCGGCAGCGCCGCCGATCACGATGTTCTGCGCGGTCGAGCGCTTCAGCCACATCGTATAGACCACGGCATAGAAGAAGATCGTGAAGGCGAGCAGCGCGCCGGCCAGCCAGTTGACCAGGGTGCCGAG
>JAFKKO010000084.1 GCA_017305455.1 Hyphomicrobiales bacterium
GCGCTCGGCGCCGGCGAGACGACGGTGATGCGCATGGTCACCGCCTATTCGATGATCGCCAATGGCGGCAAGCGCGTGAAGCCGACGCTGATCGATCGCATTCAGGATCGTTACGGTCACACCATCTTCAAGCACGACCAGCGCGAATGCCGTGGCTGCGATGCGCCGGAAGGCTGGAAGAATCAGCCGGAGCCGACGCTGATCGATCGCCGCGAGCAGGTGCTCGATCCGATGACGGCCTATCAGATCACCTCGATGATGGAGGGTGTGGTCCAGCGCGGCACCGCGACCGTCGTGCGCGAGGTCGGCAAGCCGATCGCCGGTAAAACCGGCACCACCAACGACGAGAAGGATGCGTGGTTCATCGGCTTCTCGCCGGACATCGTGGTGGGCCTCTATATAGGCTACGACAAGCCGCGGCCGCTCGGCCGTGGCGGCACCGGCGGTCATCTCGCCGCGCCGGTCGCCAAGGATTTCCTGAAAGTCGCGCTGGCCGACAAGCCCGCAGTGCCGTTCCGCGTTCCCGCCGGCATCAAGCTGATCCGCATCGATCTCAAGAGCGGCATGCGGGCCGGGCCGGGCGACAGTGGACGCACGATCCTCGAGGCTTTCAAGCCGGGCACCGCGCCGCCGGACAATTATTCTGCGATCGGCATGGCGGATGCGGATGGCCGCTCGCTGATCGTCTCGCCTGACGCCGACCGCGCCGTGATCCGCTCCGGCACCGGCGGTCTTTACTGATCCGGCATTGCGCTGATGCGCCTCTCAAGCTAAGTCCTGCGGCTATCAGATCGCCGCAGGCGGTCTCCGCAATTTCCCGGAAGTTTTCATGCGTCCTGAAATCGAACGCCTTGTCGAAGAGATCAAGCAGTCAGTCGGGCTGCTGAGGAGGCATCTTTGACGTCGATGCCGCAACCGCGCGTCTTGCCGAGCTGAACGCGCTCGCCGAGGACCCTAATCTGTGGAACGATCCGCAGAAGGCGCAGAAGCTGATGCAGGAGCGGACTTCGCTCGAAAGCCAGCTCACCGGCATCGGCAGGATCGAACGCGAGCTTGAAGACCAGAGCGGACTGATCGAGCTTGGCGAAGCCGAGAATGACGACTCGGTCATCACCGAGGCCGAGAACGCGCTCAAGACTTTGAAAAAGGAAGTCGCCAAGCAGGAGCTCGAAGCGCTGCTGAGCGGCGAGGCCGACAAGTTCGACACCTATCTTGAAGTCCATGCCGGCGCCGGCGGCACCGAGAGCCAGGACTGGGCCTCGATGCTGCTGCGGATGTATGTGCGCTGGGCCGAAAAGCACGGCTTCAAGATCGAATATCTGGAAGAGACGCAAGGCGAAGAGGCCGGCATCAAATCGGCGACGCTTCAGATCAGCGGTCACAACGCCTATGGCTGGCTCAAGACCGAAGCCGGCGTGCACCGTTTGGTCCGCATTTCGCCGTTCGACTCCAACGCGCGGCGGCACACCTCGTTTTCGAGCGTTCAGATTTTTCCGGTGGTCGACAACAGCATCAAGATCGACATCAATGAATCCGACGTGCGCGTCGATACGATGCGCTCGGGCGGCGCGGGCGGCCAGCACGTCAACAAGACCGAGTCAGCCGTGCGCCTGACCCATATTCCCACCGGTGTCGCCGTGGTCTGTCAGGCCGGACGCTCCCAGCACAAGAACCGCGCGCAGGCCTGGGACATGCTGCGCGCACGGCTCTATGAGATCGAACTGAAGAAGCGTGAGGAACGGGCCGCCGCCGATCAGGCCGCCAAGACCGATATCGGCTGGGGCCATCAGATCAGATCGTATGTGTTGCAGCCGTATCAGATGGTGAAGGACCTGCGCACGGGCGTACAGACGTCCGACACCGCGGGCGTGCTCGACGGCGATCTCGACGAGTTCATGGCGGCGACGCTGGCGCAGAAAGCCTTCGGCACCGGGCCCGATCAGGTCGAGGATGTCGATTAGGCGGATTGCGTTTTAGGTCAGCTCTGGCTGAAACGGATTCCGGCGCGCAGAAATTTCTGCGGATCGACGGCTTCGCCGTGGACACGGGTCTCGTAGTGCAGATGCGGACCGGTCGAACGCCCGGTGGAGCCGACTTCGCCGATCACCTGACCGATCTTCACATACTCACCGACCTTGACGCCGATTGCGGACAGGTGGCCATAGCGGGTGGCAAGCCCGTTGCCATGATCGACCTCGATCATCCGGCCATAGCCACCGGACCAGCCCGCCGACACCACTTTGCCATTGGCCGTGGCGCGGACCGGATCGCCGGTTGCGGCACGAAAATCGAGGCCGGAATGCATCGCCGGCCGGCCAAGGAACGGATCGCTGCGGACGCCGAATCCGGACGAGAATTCCACCTGGCCAACCACCGGCTTGCGGTAGGGCACCAGCGCCAGCGTTCGGGTCATCTTGTCCGCCTGCGCCCGCGTCAAGGCGATGCGATAGAGTTGACGCTCAAACGGCGAAGCATTCGCGCCCGGCGATTTGGCGGGAATGAACGGCCCGCCGATGCCGCTGCGCGGTCCGGCGGCATCCATATGCCCCATGTTCAGTCCAAGATCGCTGAACAGGCCACGCATCCGCCGAACGCGCGATTCATAGCTGTCTTCCACCGAGGTCAGCGTTGCGATCTGACTGTTCTCGATCTTGTCGAGCGCGGTCTGCAGGCCGGCCAGCGTGACGTCGGCGCCGTTGGTCTTGGCGAATTCGGTATTGCGGGGGTCGGCGGCCGGACGACGCGATTCAAGACGAGCCTCGCGATCTGGCGGCGCGACGAAGATCACGGTGTCGTTGATCGGGGATGGCTTGGGCGTTGCGGACGGGGCGGACGTGTCGGTCAAGGAGGCGCGGGGCGGTTTGATCGATCCGGTGATGGACGGGTCGGACAGCGAGCCGAGCGCATTGGCCCGTGCTTCCAGCGTCGTCTGACGCTTCATGATCTGTGTCAGTTTCTGATCGTATTGCTCCTGATCCAGCATCTGGCGGCTGGTGGTGCGATCGATCCGGGCGCGCAATTCGGCAATGCGATCCTCGTAGGCGTACTGCATCTCCGCCTGCCGCGCGATCAGCCGCGTCAGCACGTCGTCGCGGAAAGCAAAATAAGTCGCGGTCGCCGCCGACCATGCGCCCATCAAAATGATCGAGCCGGTGACGATCCAGAACACCACGGGCCCGAATCGGATCTGCTTGCCGTGATGCGCGATCGTGTAGCTGTGCTGGTGCTGTCGGTGCGCGTGAGGCGGGGCAGGTGCGAACCGCCGCTGCGCAGGTCTGGAGTGATCATGTCCGTGCCGTTGCGGGTGATCGGAATGCTGGCCGGAACGAGGTGACATCATAACTCCCGCATCCGCCGGACCACTGGTTCCGGATCGTTGAATGCAGTCGTTATCTGGCCTGCCTATGGTTAATTTTTACAAAATGAAGTGGCTAAAAATTACCGCGTGCGCAGGTGGGAAAGGATCTCCTCGGCGTGTCCGTCGACCTTCACCTTTGACCAGACACGTTCGACCCTGCCGTGCGCATCGATCAGGACGGTTGTCCGGACGATTCCCATGAAGGTTTTGCCGTACATGGATTTTTCCTGCCAGACGTCATAGGCCGAGAGCATCCGGTGTTCTTCATCCGATGCGAGAGGAATTTTCAGCAAATTCTTTCGATGAAAGGATTCTTGTGCTTTGAGGGAGTCGGCTGAAACCCCGAGCAAGTCGGCCCCTTCGGCGGCGAAGGAGCTGGCGAGGCGGCTGAAATCGAGAGTCTCCCGGGTACAGCCTTCCGTGCCGGTGCGGGGATAGAAAAAGATCACCAGCTTTCGGCCGGCATAGTCGGCCAGCGATGCCGTTCCGCCGCCCGCGAGCGGTACGGTGAATGGCGGGGCGCGGGTGCCTTCCACCAGCTTTCCGGCGGCTTGCTTGGCCGAGGCCGGCCGCGATTTGGCTCCGGAGCTGGCGCGTGGCGATTTCTCGCGCGTTTTCTGGGACATACGCCTTCCTTTCGTCGCTTTCAGCGGTTCAATTGGCCTCGCAAGCGGCAATGCACCGAATGCCCGTCCTCGTTCCGATTCCGGTTTGTATCCGTTCCAGGGACCGGTCGGGCTCTAAGCTGGGCAAATTTGCCGCCTGCGGGGTATGCTGACATGGGATTCTTCCGCGCCCGTTGTCGGATGGGCCACCATACATGATCAATGAGGATTGGCAGTGATGCCGCCGTCTGAGCATTACCCGCGTTTCATGCTCGGACGTCCGGCGGAGGTCGCGCCTGAATATCCAGCGCCAACGTTGTGAGGCAATGCCAGACTCAAAGCCTCGAAAACCCGCACATGCCAGGGCGGCGCGACAGCATCATCATTTGGATGACGCCGCCTGGGACGACGAGCGGTGCCAACAGGCGCGCAAGCTGCTCAAGCGCCGGCGGATCGGGTTTCATCCGATCACCGACCGTCTTGGCCGGCTGAGCCATCGTCTGTTCGGCACGCCTTGGGTTCGTAACCTCACGCTGACGCTAGCCGGCCTGGTCGTGGTCGCGGCGATGGCGTTCGGCGGTCTGTGGCTGCGGCTTGGGGCCGGGCCGATCAATCTCGACGTCTTCACGCCCTGGCTTGCGTCCGCCATCGAGGAAAATCTGGGGCGCGATCACACCGTCGAGGTCGGCGGCACCCAGATCGAACGGGCCGGGCGCGTCAGGATTGCGGTGAGACTGCGCGACATCGTGGTGCGCGATCGCAGCCACGCCATTGTCGCCACCGCGCCGAAGGCCGAGGTCAGACTGTCGGGAATGGCACTCCTGATCGGCCGGCTGCGTGCGGAAAGCCTGCGGCTGGTGGGGGCCGAATTGTCGGTCCGCATCACCGCCGACGGTGAAATCATCGTCACCACGGCCGGCACCACCCAGCCGCTGGCGACCGGCAAGGTCCCGGTCAAGCAGATTGGCGCCGGCGTTGCGGAACAGGGTCAGCAGCCCGCGACGCCTTCCGCGCCGCTGCCGGCGCCGCTACCGGCCGATGCGACCCAGGCGGCGACGAGCGGCATCCTCGCTTTGCTGGAATGGCTCGATACCGCCGGATCGAAGGGGCTCGATGGCCAGAGCCTCGGCGAGATCGGTCTGCGCAGCGGCGTGCTGTCGGTCGACGATCAGCAAAGCAAAAGCAGCTTCAAGTTCGAGAACATCAGCCTCAGTCTGCGCCGGCCGGCCGCGGGCGGGGTCGCCATGTCGGTGGGCGAGGAGGGCTCCAATGCCTGGACGCTCAAGGTCGGTGTCGGCGCCCCATCCAATGGCGTTCGCTCGTTCGAGGTCGCGGCCGACAAGGTGCCGACCAAAAACCTGCTTCTTGCGGCGCGCCTGAAGGATTTCAGCTTCACCACCGACGGGATGCCGCTGAGCGGTATGGTTCGCGGTGAGGTCGGGCGCGATGGTCTGCCGACCTATCTCGCTGGCGATTTGTCGATCGGCAAAGGCGACCTGATCGACCGCAACACGCCCGAATATCCGATGCACATCGATCGCATGGACATGAAGGTCGAGTGGGATGCGGGCCGGCGCGTGATGGTCGCACCGTTCCAGATCACATCGGGCTCGAACCGCCTGACCTTGCTGGCCCATCTCGAGCCTCCGAACGACAGGGTGGCGAACTGGCAGCTCGGTCTCAGCGGCGGCACCATCGTGCTGACCGACATCAACAACGCCAATCCGGTGATCTTCAACCGCGTCGCCGTCCGCGTTCGCTTCGATACCGAGAAGCGGCGGGTGCTGCTGACGCAATGCGACATCAGCAACGGCGATGTCGGGATCGCGGGCTCCGGCAGCATCGATTATTCGACGCCGGAGACGCGCGTCACGCTGGGTCTTGCCGGCACACCGATGTCGGCGACCGTTCTGAAGAACATCTGGCCCATTCTGGTCGTGCCTGAAGTCCGTGAATGGACTATCGAGCGCATCGCAAGCGGAACGCTGCAGCAGCTCGATATCGCGGTGAATGCGCCGGTCCACACTCTGGCGCGTGGCGGGCCGCCGATTCCCGATGGCGGACTGTCCGTCAACTTCGCCGCGACCAATGTCGTGCTGCATCCGCTCGACGGGCTGCCTTCGATCCGCGACGCCGACATGAAGGGGCATATCACCGGACGCACCGCGACGGTGACCATCGGTCAGGGCGGGGTCGATACGCCGGCCGGACGCAAGCTCAGTGTTTCCGATGTGGTGTTCGAGGTCCCCGATCTGGTGCCGAAGCCCGCGCCCGCGCGCGTGCGTTTCCGCATCGAGGGACCCGTGCCGGCGGCGGCTGAGGTGTTGCAGTCCGAGCGGCTGAGCGATGTCAACGAGGCGCCGATCGATCCCAACGCCAGCAAGGGCAATATCGTTGCGCAGGTCACGCTCAAGATGCCGCTCAAGAACGCGCTGACCAAGGCGGAGACGTCCTACACCGTCAACGTCGATCTCGGCGCGCTGGCGGTCGACAAGCTGGCGCTGAACCAGAAGCTCGAGGCCAATTCGCTCAAGGTGACGGCCGATAATCAAGGCTACCGGGTCAAGGGCGACGTCAAGATCGCCGGGCAGCCGGCCGCGCTGGACTATCGCAAGAATGCCGATGGCGACGCTGATGTGCGTCTGGCGACAACGCTCGATGATGCCGCGCGCGCCAAGCTGGGCGTCGATCTGGGGCCGGGCGTGAGCGGGGCGATCCCGATCAAGCTGAGCGGCAAGATCGGCACCGGCGAGCATGACGGCCGCTTCGGCGTGGAGGCCGATCTGACGGCCGCGAAGATCGACAACATCCTGCCGGGCTGGACCAAGGTTGCCGGCAAGGCGAGCCGCCTGACATTCAACGTCGTGCAAAAGCCGCAGGGAACGCGGTTCGAGGACGTGCAGGTCGAAGGCAACGGCGCGTTGATCCGCGGCGCCGTCGAGATCGATCAGAACAACGATCTTGTCAGCGCGATCTTCCCGACCTTCAATCCTTCGGAAGGCGACAAGGCTTCGTTGAAGGCGGAGCGGGCGAGCGATGGCACGCTGAAGGTGACATTGCGCGGCGATGTGTTCGACGGGCGCGGTTTTATCAAGGGCGCGATGTCCGGCAACACCACGGACAGCAAAGCAAAGCAGAAGCTCGGCGACGTCGATATCGACGCCAAGCTGGGCGCGGTGGCCGGCTTCTATGGCGAGGCGATCCGCAGCGTGGATATCAAGCTGTCGCGCCGCAATGGAACGATCCGGATCTTCTCGCTCGCGGGCAAGCTCGGTCGCGACACGCCGATCAACGGCAGCCTGCGCGCAAGGCCGCAGGGGCGCGAACTGCTCTATGTCGAGACCAATGACGCCGGTGCGTTCTTCCGCTTCACCGATACTTACGCCAAGATGTTCGGCGGACAGATGTGGGTTGCGATGGACCCGCCGACCGCGGACAGCGCGCCGCAGGAGGGATTGCTCAACGTCAGCAATTTCACGGTCAAGGGCGAGGCGGCGCTCGATCGCGTGGTGTCCAACGGCGGCGGCGGGACCCCGAGCGGGGTGAGTTTCCAGCGCATGCGCGCCGAGTTCACCCGCCAGACCGGACAGCTTCGGATCAAGGATGGCGTCTTGCGCGGTCCGGCCGTTGGCGCCACCATCGAGGGCGACATCAACTATCCGGCCAACCAGGTGCGGATGAGCGGCACCTTTGTGCCGATGTACGGCCTCAATAATATGTTCGGGCAGATCCCGATCGTCGGGCTCGTGCTCGGCGGCGGCAGCAATGAGGGCCTGATCGGCATCACCTACGAGGTGGTCGGGACGCCGGGGGCTCCGGTGCTGCGCGTCAATCCGATCTCTGCGATGGCGCCGGGCGTGTTCCGCAAGATCTTCGAGTTCGGCACCGGACGGCAGAACTCGCAGAACGATTTCGGCGCGGCGAACTAGCCGGGGGCGGTGATCGCCTCAGACCGGCTTCACGAGAACATGACGCTTGCGGCCCATCGACAGCTTGATCACGCCTTCGGCGGTCAGGTTCTGCGGCGTCAGTGTCATCTTCTCGTCGGCGACCGGAACATCGTTGATGCGCAGCCCGCCGCCCTTGATCTGGCGGCGTGCTTCGCCGTTCGAGGCAACGAGACCGGCCTTCACGAACAGCACGGGCACACCGACTCCGGCGTCCAGTTCGGCGCGCGCGATCTCCAGCGTCGGCAGGTTTTGCGCGATGGCGCCTTCCTCGAAGGTCCGGCGTGCGGTCTCGGCTGCCTGATCGGCGGCCTCGCGGCCATGCACGACCGCCGTGGCCTCGGTCGCAAGGATTTTCTTGGCTTCGTTGATCTCCGAGCCGCCGAGCTTTTCCAGCCGCGCGATTTCATCAAGCGGCAGACGTGTGAACACTTTCAGGAAGCGGCCGACATCGGCGTCCTCGGTGTTGCGGAAATACTGCCAGAAATCATAAGGGCTGAAGAGATCGCCATTGAGCCACACCGCGCCCTTGGCAGATTTGCCCATCTTCGCGCCGGATGAGGTGGTGAGCAGCGGCGTGGTCAGGGCGTAAAGCTGCGGGCCGCCCATGCGGTGGCTGAGGTCGACGCCATTGATGATGTTGCCCCATTGATCGGAGCCGCCCATCTGCAGGATACAACCGTAGCGACGGTTGATCTCGACGAAGTCGTAACCCTGCATGATCATGTAGTTGAATTCGAGGAACGACAGCGACTGCTCGCGGTCGAGCCGCAGCTTCACGCTGTCGAACGACAGCATGCGGTTCACCGAGAAATGCCGGCCGACCTCGCGCAGGAACGAGACGTAGTTCAGCTTCAGCAGCCAGTCGGCATTGTTGATCATCAGCGCATCGGTCGGACCCTCGCCGTAACGCAGGATGCGCGCGAAGATCTTCTTGATGCCTTCGATGTTGGTGGCGATGGTTTCCTCGTTGAGCATCTTGCGCTGCTCGTCGCGGAACGAGGGATCGCCCACCATCGAGGTGCCGCCGCCCATCAGCGTGATCGGCCGGTGCCCGGTCTGCTGCAGCCAGTACAGCATGGTCACCGAGATCAGGTTGCCGA
>JAFKKO010000085.1 GCA_017305455.1 Hyphomicrobiales bacterium
CGGGGTTGCAGATCAGCGTGGCGACCAGAGACATGAGCGGGGATGTGAGCCAGGGCCAGGACAATGCGAAGGCTGTGCTTATCGCAGGGCCGACCGCCAGCGGCAAGTCGGCGCTGGCCCTCGCCTTGGCCGAGGCGACCGGCGGCGTGGTCATCAATACCGATTCGATGCAGGTCTATCGCGATTTGCGCGTCATCACCGCGCGGCCGACGCCGCAGGAGGAACAGCGCGTGCCGCACCGTCTTTATGGCACGATCGATGCCGCGGTGAATTTCTCCGCCGGCGCCTGGGTCGCGGTGGCCGCCACGGAACTGGCCGAGGCGCGCGCCGCTGGCCGGTTGCCGATCTTCATCGGCGGCTCGGGGCTGTATTTCAAGGCCCTGACGCGGGGGCTGTCGAACGTGCCGCCGGTTCCCGCCGACATCCGCGAGGCGGTCCGCGCCCGCATGGAGCGCGACGGGGTCGAGGCGCTGCATGCCGAGCTTGCCCGGCGCGATCCGGAGGCTGGCCAGCGCCTCAAGCCGCGCGACCGCACCCGGATCGCCCGCGCGCTTGAGGTGGTCGAGGCGAGCGGACGTACGCTGGCCGACTGGCACAGCGAGGGCCTGCCGCCGCTGCTGTCGCCCGAGAATGTCGTCGCGGTGTTTCTCGCGCCCGATCGCGAGGAGCTCTATGCGCGGATCGACCGGCGCTTCACCGACATGCTCACTGGCGGGGCGCTGGAGGAGGTCGAGGCGCTGGCGGCCCGCGGGCTCGATCCGCTGCTGCCGGCGATGAAGGCGCATGGCGTGCCGGCGCTGATCCGCCATCTGCGCGGCGAGATCACGCTGGAGGCGGCGGCCCGGATCGGCCAGCTCGACACAAGGCATTATGCCAAACGGCAGTTCACCTGGTTCCGACACCAGCTTGCGGAGTTCGCCTGGGTGCCGCCTGCCGAGGCGCAGGCGTGGCTCTCCCATGCTATTTCGCGCTCTCTCGGAGCGGCGGAAGAGGCTAATCTCGGCTCGCTGCGGGCTTGACTTCCGGAATATGGAAGATATAACCGCGCAACCTTTGCAAATACTGAGCCATCGATGCGCAATAAAATTACCAGAAATCTTATTGTCGTCGTAACTCGGCACACCGCCGGGGGTGGCTGACGCCATCCTGCGACAGGCGGTGTGCAAAGGGCCTTTCGGGCCCTTTTTTAATTCCCGGCACCAGGCCGGCAGATGAGGCCCTAGACGGACTGACGACAGCGCCCGACGGCGCACCGGAGCGAACCATGAGCCAGAACAAGACCCACGATCCCAACCAGATGACTGGCGCCGCCATGGTGGTGCGCGCGCTGAAAGATCATGGCGTCGAGCATCTGTTCGGCTATCCCGGTGGTGCGGTGCTGCCGATCTACGACGAGATTTTCCAGCAGGATGACGTTCAGCACATTTTGGTCCGTCACGAGCAGGGCGCGGGTCACGCCGCCGAGGGTTATGCCCGCTCGACCGGCAGGCCGGGCGTGGTGCTGGTCACATCCGGTCCCGGCGCCACTAACATGGTCACCGCGCTGACCGATGCGCTGATGGATTCAATCCCGCTGGTCTGCATTACCGGGCAGGTGCCGACGCATCTGATCGGCAATGACGCCTTCCAGGAGTGCGACACGGTCGGCATCACCCGTCCCTGCACCAAGCACAACTGGCTGGTGCGCGACGTCAACGATCTGGCGAAGGTCCTGCACGAGGCTTTCTATGTCGCGACCACGGGCCGTCCGGGCCCGGTCGTGATCGACATTCCGAAGGACGTGCAGTTCGCGACCGGCACCTACACGCAGCCGCACAAGTCGGACGTTCACATCTCCTATTCGCCGCGCGTGAAGGGCGACGCGCACCAGATCCGCAAGGCGGTGGCGCTGCTCGCGTCGGCGAAGAGGCCGGTGATCTATTCCGGCGGCGGCGTCGTCAATTCCGGTCCGGAGGCGACACGGCTGCTGCGCGAACTCGTCGCCGCGACCGATTTCCCGATCACTTCGACGCTGATGGGGCTCGGCGCCTATCCGGCCTCCGGCAAGAACTGGCTCGGCATGCTCGGCATGCACGGCACCTACGAAGCCAACATGACCATGCATGATTGCGATGTCATGCTGTGCATCGGCGCACGCTTCGATGACCGTGTCACCGGTCGCCCGGATGCGTTCTCGCCGAATTCGAAGAAGATCCAGATCGATATCGATCCGTCCTCGATCAACAAGAACATCCGTGTCGATGTGCCGATTCTGGGCGACGTCGCCAATGTGCTTGGCGATATCCTGCGTGTCTTCAAGGCCGAGGCCAGGAAGTCCGACACCAAGGCGTGGTGGGCGCAGATCGCCAAGTGGCGCGCGCGCAATTCGCTGGCGTTCAAGAAGAACGACGATGTGATCCTGCCGCAATACGCGATCCAGCGGCTCTACGAGCTGACCAAGAACCACGACACTTACATCACGACCGAAGTCGGTCAGCATCAGATGTGGGCGGCGCAGTTCTACGGCTTCGAGCGGCCGCATCGCTGGATGACGTCCGGCGGTCTCGGCACCATGGGCTACGGCTTCCCCGCGGCGATCGGCGTCCAGGTCGCGCATCGCGACAGTCTCGTCATCGATATCGCCGGCGATGCCTCGATCCAGATGATGCTGCAGGAGATGTCGACGGCGGTTCAGTTCGATCTGCCGATCAAGATCTTCATCCTGAACAACCAGTACATGGGCATGGTGCGCCAGTGGCAGCAATTGCTGCACGGCAACCGCCTGTCGCACTCCTATTCGGAGGCGCTGCCCGACTTCGTGAAACTGGCCGAGGCCTATGGCGGCGTCGGCATGCAGGTGATCAAGCCGCAGGATCTCGACGGCGCGATCGAGGAGATGATCAAGGTCAAGAAGCCGGTGATCTTCGATTGCCGCGTCGCGGCGCTGGAAAACTGCTTCCCGATGATCCCGTCGGGCAAGGCCCATAACGAGATGCTTCTGCCTGCGGAAGCGAATGACGAAGCCACCGCGGCGGCATTTGCCGGTGGCAAGGCGCTGGTTTGACAGGATATTGGTGTGACGATGGTTGCGAACGACACAACTGAACAACCGGCCTCGGCCTATTTTCTCGAGGAACGGCACGATCCGAACGAGACGCACACGCTCTCGGTGCTGGTGCAGAACGAGCCGGGTGTGCTGGCGCGCGTGATCGGCCTGTTCTCGGGCCGTGGCTACAACATCGAAAGCCTGACGGTGTCGGAGACCGAGCACCACAAGCACATGTCGCGCATCACCATCGTCACCACCGGCACCCCGATGGTGATCCAGCAGATCAAGCACCAGCTCGACCGTATGGTGCCGGTCTACAAGGTAGTGGACATGACGCTGACCGGCCGTTCGATCGAGCGCGAGCTGGCGATGGTCAAGGTGAAGGGCGTCGGCGATCCGCGTATCGAGGCGCTGCGTCTCGCCGAGGCCTTCCGCGCCCGCGTCATCGACGCCACCATCGAGAGCTTCGTGTTCGAGCTCACCGGCAATCCCGACAAGGACGACCAGTTCGTCGCGTTGATGCTGCCGCTCGGTCTGATCGAGGTGTCGCGCACCGGCGTCGCCGCCATCGGTCGGGGCCCGGAAGGCATGTAAAGCAGGCGGGCCCTGCAAAAACGCGATTTCACTTCACCGGAAAATGCATTAGACAACCCCGGAATTTGGCCGGATTTTCCAGGGGCGCTCCCGGCCGCCCAGACAGCACGCCAGATGGCCGATCGAGGCCGACGAGGAGCAGAGAACGATGCGGGTTTACTATGATCGCGACGCCGACTTGAACCTGATCAAGGGCAAGAAGGTCGTCATCATCGGTTACGGCAGCCAGGGTCATGCCCATGCGCTGAACCTGAAGGATTCCGGCGTCAAGGACGTCGCGATCGCGCTGCGCAAGGGCTCGGCGTCGGCGAAGAAGGCCGAAACCGCCGGCTTCAAGGTGATGGAAGTCGCCGAAGCCGCGAAGTGGGCCGATGTGGTGATGATGCTGACCCCGGACGAGTTGCAGGGCGACATCTATCGCGACCACCTGCACGACAACATGAAGAACGGCGCGGCGCTGTTGTTCGCGCACGGCCTCAACGTCCACTTCAACCTGATCGATCCGCGCGCCGACATCGACGTGCTGATGGTCGCGCCGAAGGGCCCCGGCCACACCGTGCGCTCGGAGTATCAGCGCGGCGGCGGCGTGCCCTGCCTGATCGCGGTCCACAAGGATTCCTCGGGCAACGCCCACGATCTCGGCCTGTCCTATGCGTCGGCGATCGGCGGCGGCCGCGCCGGCATCATCGAGACCTCGTTCAAGGAAGAGTGCGAGACCGACCTGTTCGGCGAACAGGCCGTGCTGTGCGGCGGCGTCGTCGAACTGATCCGCGCCGGCTTCGAGACGCTGGTGGAAGCCGGCTATGCGCCGGAGATGGCGTATTTCGAGTGCCTGCACGAAATGAAGCTGATCGTCGACCTGATCTATGAAGGCGGCATCGCCAACATGAACTACTCGATCTCCAACACCGCCGAGTACGGCGAGTATGTCTCCGGTCCGCGCGTCATCACGCCGGAAACCAAGGCGGAGATGAAGCGCATCCTCGACGACATTCAGACCGGCAAGTTCACCCGTGACTGGATGCTGGAGAACAAGGTCAACCAGTCCTCGTTCAAGGCGACCCGCGCGCGCGCCAACGCCCACCAGATCGAGGCGGTCGGCGAGAAGCTGCGCGACATGATGCCGTGGATCAAGCAGAAGGCGCTGGTCGACAAGACCAAGAACTGATCCGCGCCATATGAACTGCATATTAAATCGACATTACCTGTAATGTTGACAGGACCGCGCTCCGGCGCGGTCCTTTTTTATTGGCGAGCCATGCCGGGCAATCGGGTTCGCGGTCGCTCAGCAGCTTTACTTGAGCGCATCCACCACGGCATCGAAAAATGCCTGCGGCGGGAGCAACTGAAGATTCTGCGGTTTCGACGCCGCGCTCGTCATCGCGATGATCACCCGTTCTTTCGGATCGATGTAGATGAACTGACCGAAAATACCGCGCGCCATGAATGCCTTGTCGGCGCGTGCCTGATCGGTCAACGCGATCCACCACATGTAGCCGTAGTCGAGCTTGGTGCCGCCTTTCAAAACCTTGGGCGTGCTTGCTTCCTGCATCCACCCATCAGGCAGGATCGATTTGCCGTTGATGACGCCGTTGTCGAGATAGAACTGACCAAACCGTGCGAAGTCACGCAGCGTTGCTGACAGGCCGCTGCCGGAAATCTCAAGTCCGTCCGGCGAATCCAGCCACCATCTGGCCTCGGCCTCCATGCCGTAAGGCTTCCAGATTTTTTCGGAGAGATAATCGGAGAGCGGCCGCTTGATGGCTCCGTAGAGGATTTCGCCGGCCACCTGAGTTTCGCCGGTGCTGTAATTGAATTTCGTTCCTGGCTCCACTGCGCGCGGCAGCTTGGCCATGACATCCATGGCTGCGTCGCGCTGTTGAGATTCCTGCGCCTTGAGCAGGTGACGCCGGTCGGAATTGGGATCGGTATATGTTTCGCTCCACTTCACGCCGGACGACATCATCAGCACATCGCGGATCGTCGCGCCTTCATAGGCGCTGTCCTTGAGGCGCGGCACATATTTTGTGACCGGCTCATCCAGGCTCTTGATGTAGCCGTCCTTCAGAGCGACGCCAATCAAGGTCGATGTGATCGACTTGGCAATCGACATCGAGGTCCAGCGGGTGTTCGACGTGTTGCCAAGTTGATAGGTCTCGAAGGCGACCTTGCCGTCTTTCAGGATGATCATCCCGGACACACGGTCCACCGCAAGGAAGTCGAAGAGATCGTAGGGACGGTCGTTGACGGTGAACTTGACCTGCTTGAGCTGCCTTTCGGCGGGCTGGAAGGCTTTCGGGTCCGTGGACGGCACGATGGTCCGTGTCGGAAACAGGCGGTCGACATTGCGCAGCGTGTTCGCGGTCAGATTTGGTGTCAGAACACCGTCATACAGTTGCTGCCCGGTGCCGATCGTCTCTTTCTCGTGCGCGTAGATGTCCTTCGCGTGTGCCGGTGCGACGGCGGTCAATGCCAGAGCTGCCCAAATGCTGCCCGCGGCCAGCGCCATTCTTCCGGAGCGTACGCGAGATCGCTGGAGTCTGGCGTGTGTAGGGAATCTGGCGTGTGTATGATGTGCTGAACTTGATGTGATTTGGAGGCTGATCATTTGGCTCTCCCACGGTACAGATTTTGCGCTCTGCTATTTCGTCGACCATGCGGAACATGCACCGTCGCAGTGCGAGAAGCGAAGCTGGCGCACCTTTGCAGGCTCAGGTAGCGTAAGGCCGCGCGGTCGGAGGGAGCAATGGCAAATCACGGCAAATCGTCCAAGGCCTACCCGTTACCCTATGTCGAGCCGTTCACCGTCGACGGCTCGCGCGACTTTCATCTGAAGTCGCACAAGCCGGCGGAGAAGGGCGGTCTCAGCAAGGCCGCGGGCAAGCGCATCACCGACGCCAACCGCAAGAAGATCCGCGACCTGCAGGAAAAGCTCTATGCCGAAGACCGCTGGTCGCTGCTCCTGATCTTCCAGGGCATGGATGCGGCGGGCAAGGACAGCGCGGTCGAGCATGTGATGTCCGGCGTCAATCCGCAGGGCTGCGAGGTGCACGCCTTCAAGCAGCCGACCTCGATCGAACTCGATCACGATTTTCTCTGGCGCAGCGCCATTGCGCTGCCGCAGCGTGGCCGCATCGGCATTTTCAACCGCTCCTATTATGAGGAGCTGCTGGTGGTGCGCGTGCACCCCGAGGTGCTGGCCAAGGAGAAGCTTCCGGCGCAGCTCGTCACCAAGAACATCTGGCGTGAACGCTTCGAGGATATTTCGGGCTTCGAACGCTATCTGTCGCGCAACGGCACCGTGATCCTGAAATTCTTCCTCAATCTGTCGAAGGAGGAGCAGCGCCAGCGCTTCCTCGACCGGCTCGAGGACCCGGCGAAGAAATGGAAGTTCTCGCTGGGCGATGTCACCGAGCGCGGCTATTGGGACAAGTATCAGGCCGCCTATCAGGACCTGATCGGTCATACCGCCGCCAAGCACGCGCCGTGGATCGTGGTGCCGGCGGATCACAAATGGTTCGCGCGCCTCGTCATCAGCTCGGCCATCGTCACCGCGCTGGAGCGCCTCGATTTGCAGTTTCCGAAGAAAGCCGATGGCCCCGCGGCGGAACTGGAAAAGGCGCGCGTGGCGCTGGAGAAGGAAGGTCCGCGCCGGGCCGGCGTGCGGCGCAAACCGGCTCCGGCGGCAAAGCCCGCAAGCCGTGCCGGCAGCGGCAACGGAGCCGCAAGGGGGACTGCAAAAGGGGCAGGGTAACTGACCCTTTTTGACGTTGCGGTTGTCGCCCGTTCTCGTTTAGAAACACCGCAGGCGCTGGGCGTCCGGCCAGGATGGATAACGATCCGTCAACGGTTTGGACGGATCATCGCTTCCGGGGCGATGGCGCCCAGGTTTGTGGCGCTGAAAAGGTTTGAAGGCGTTTGGGTCGATGATGACAGGTCACGGCATCAGGGTCGGACTGCGGGACACGGTGGCGGTTGCCGCCGGTTTTGTCGTGCGTTCGTCTGCGCCCCTGGCCGCGTCGGTTCCCGCCTCGCGCCGCCTTGCCGGGCTTCTGCTTCTTATTTGCCCCTGAGGGCCGTCCGGGCGCGCGCCTGGGCACTCAGGGGATTGTGGATGAAGCATCGAAACCCGAGCGCCCTTAAGCGGCGCATCTGACCAAAGGATTGATCCATGACCACCGCTACTTCCTCCGGCACCACGTCCGGCACGTCCGCGTCGGCAAAAGACCGCGTCGTCATTTTCGACACCACGTTGCGCGACGGCGAGCAGTGCCCCGGCGCCACCATGACCCATGAGGAAAAGCTGGAAGTCGCCGAACTGCTCGACGGCATGGGCGTCGATATCATTGAGGCCGGCTTTCCGATCGCCTCGGTCGGCGATTTCGAGGCGGTCGCCGAGATTGCCAGGAATGCCAAAAACGCGGTGATCGCGGGTCTGGCCCGTGCCATTCCCGGCGACATCGCCCGCGCCGGCGAGGCGGTGCGCCATGCCCGGCGCGGCCGCATCCACACCTTCGTTTCCACCTCGCCGATCCATCTGGCGCACCAGATGCGCAAGAGCGAGGCCGAGGTGCTGGAGATCATCACCGCGACGGTGGCGCAGGCCCGCAACCTGGTCGAGGACGTCGAATGGTCGGCGATGGACGCGACCCGCACCCCGATCGACTATCTGTGCAAGTGCGTTGAGACCGCGATCGCGGCCGGCGCCACCACCATCAACCTGCCGGACACCGTGGGCTATGCGGTGCCGGACGAATACCGGCGCATGTTCAAGACCGTGCGCGAGCGGGTGCCGAACGCCGACAAGGCGATCTTCTCGGTGCATTGCCATGACGATCTGGGTCTGGCCGTCGCCAACTCGCTGGCCGGCGTCGAGGGCGGCGCGCGCCAGATCGAATGCACCGTCAACGGCATCGGCGAGCGGGCGGGCAACGCCGCGCTGGAAGAAGTCGTGATGGCGATCAAGACCCGCGGCGACGTCATGCCGTACTGGTGCAATGTCGAGAGCACCATGCTGACCCGCGCCTCCAAGCTGGTGTCGGCGGCGACCTCGTTCCCGGTGCAGTACAACAAGGCGATCGTCGGACGGAATGCGTTCTCGCACGAGAGCGGCATCCATCAGGACGGCATGCTGAAGAACGCCCAGACCTACGAGATCATGACGCCGGAGAGCGTCGGCGTGAAGCAGACCTCGCTGGTGATGGGCAAGCATTCCGGCCGCCACGCCTTCCAGCACAAGCTGGAGGAACTGGGCTACAAGCTGGCCGAGAACCAGTTGCAGGATGCGTTCGTGCGCT
>JAFKKO010000086.1 GCA_017305455.1 Hyphomicrobiales bacterium
GGCGCTCCGCGGAGCGCCTTTCCCGAGTTTCAACAGGCCTGCCGGCGCAGGCCATCGCTTACAGCGAATAGTACAGTTCGAATTCGACCGGGTGCGGGGTCATCTCGTAGCGTTCGACCTCGGTCATCTTCAACTCGATGAAGCTGTCGATGAAGTCGTCGTCGAACACCCCGCCGGCCTTGAGGAAGGCGCGGTCCTTGTCGAGATTCTCCAGCGCCTCGCGGAGCGAGCCGCACACCGTCGGGATCGACTTCAGTTCTTCCTTCGGCAGATCGTAGAGGTCCTTGTCCATCGCCGGGCCCGGATCGATCTTGTTCTTGATGCCGTCGAGGCCAGCCATCAGCATCGCCGCGAAAGCGAGGTACGGATTGGCCATCGGGTCGGGGAAGCGCACTTCGACGCGCTTGGCCTTCGGCGAGGTGGTGTAGGGGATGCGGCAGGAGGCCGAGCGGTTGCGCGCCGAATAGGCAAGCAGCACCGGGGCTTCATAGCCCGGCACCAGACGCTTGTAGGAGTTGGTCGAGGGGTTGGTGAAGGCGTTGATCGCCTTGGCGTGCTTGATGATGCCGCCGATGTAGTGGAGGCAGGTGTCGGACAGGTCGGCATATTTGTTGCCGGCGAAGGTCGGCTTGCCGTCCTTCCAGATCGACAGGTGGACGTGCATGCCCGAGCCGTTGTCGCCATAGACCGGCTTCGGCATGAAGGTGGCGGTCTTGCCGTAGATATGCGCGACCTGATGGATGCAGTATTTATAGACCTGCATCTGGTCGGCCATGTAGGTCAGCGTGTCGAACTTCATGCCGAGTTCGTGCTGGGCGGAGGCCACCTCGTGGTGGTGCTTCTCGACCTTGACGCCCATCCGCGCCATCGCGCCGAGCATCTCCGAGCGCATGTCCTGCACCGAATCCTGCGGGGGCACCGGGAAGTAGCCGCCCTTGTTGCGGATGCGGTGGCCGAGGTTGCCGCCCTCGTATTCGGTGTCGGAGTTGGTCGGCAGTTCGGAGGAATCGAGCCTGAAGCCCGTGTTGTAGGGCGTGGTCTGGAAGCGGACGTCGTCGAACACGAAGAACTCGGCTTCCGGGCCGACATAGACCGTGTCACCGATGCCCATCGATTTCACCATCGCCTCCGCCTTCTTGGCGATACCGCGCGGATCGCGGTTGTAGGGCTGGCCGGTCGAGGGCTCGACGATGTCGCAGGTGATGACCATCGTGGTCTCGGCGAAGAACGGATCGATCGTCGCGGTCGTCGGATCGGGCATCAGCGTCATGTCGGATTCATTGATCGCCTTCCAGCCGGCGATCGACGAGCCGTCGAACATGGTGCCTTCGCTGAACAGTTCCTCGTCGATCATCGAAACGTCGAACGTGACGTGCTGCCACTTGCCGCGCGGATCGGTGAAGCGCAGGTCGACATATTTGACGTCGTTGTCCTTGATCGATTTCAGGACGTCTTGGGCGGTCTTCATAAATACCTCTATCTCTGCTTGTAGGTCGTTGGGTTGTCTGACGTGAGCGGAATGCGCGGCGGCCTCGAAGCGTGCGCTCGGGCGCCGCGCGAACGGATGGGAACGGCTAGATGGCGTCTGCGCCGGACTCTCCCGTTCTGATGCGAATGGCTTCCTCGATGTTGGAAACGAAAATCTTGCCGTCGCCGATGCGGCCGGTCTGCGCGGCGCGGCGGATCGCCTCGATCGCCTTCTCGACCAGATCGTCTCCGATCACGATCTCGATTTTGACCTTGGGCAGGAAGTCCACGATGTACTCGGCGCCGCGATAAAGCTCGGCGTGGCCCTTCTGTCGCCCGAAGCCCTTGGCCTCGGTCACGGTGATGCCTTGCAGTCCGACTTCCTGGAGCGCTTCCTTCACCTCGTCGAGTTTGAACGGCTTGATGATGGCCTCGATTTTCTTCACTGAACGTCTCCCGGCATTTCAACTCTGTCTGGTCCGCGACCTGTTTGTTGGCGCGATGATCCACTCCATTGCCCGACGGGCGAAACCCTGTCCGGACGCGGCTCTGTTGCCGCGCCTTGGCTGCGAACCCTTGTAAGCAGAGTTCATGCCAACTCGGATGGGGTGAAATTATCACGTATTATCAATATGTTAAGATTTCACCGCCCGGTATTTATGCAGCCGCGCCGACGCTAGGCGCTCATAAAGCGAGCAATTGCTTAATTATTAGGCTGTGACGAAACCTAAGGGGAGTAGCGCTTGCCTTTGCCGTTCCCGCTGTGGCGAAGTCGGCTTCATGGAATTGCTCAGTGTTGACCAGATGCAGACGGCCGACCGGCTCACCATCGCGAGTGGGACGCCCGGCTTCACCCTGATGAAAGCGGCCGGCCGCGCGGTGGCCGACGCCGCGGCGCTGGCGTCCGCAGGACCGATCACCGTGGTCTGCGGAGGCGGCAACAATGGTGGCGACGGTTTTGTCGCGGCGGCGGATCTTGTTGCGCGCGGGCGCGAGGTGAGGGTCGTGCTGGTCGGCCGGCGCGAGGCGTTGAAGGGTGACGCCGCACTGGCGGCGCAGGACTGGAAAGGGCAGGTGCTGCCGGCGGTGCCAGCCTCGCTAGGGCATCCGGCGGTGATCATCGATGCTCTGTTCGGCGCGGGGCTCGATCGCCCGGTGACGGGCGAGGCGCATGCCATGATCGAGGCGATCAACGCGAGCGCCGCCGCCGTGCTCGCGGTCGATCTGCCGAGCGGCATCAACGGCACCACCGGCGAGGTGATGGGCGTTGCGGTCGAGGCGACGCGCACCGTGACGTTCTTCCGCCGCAAGACGGGTCATCTGCTGCTGCCGGGGCGGATCTATTGCGGCGAGATCGACGTCGCCGATATCGGCATCCCGGATGCCGTTCTAGACGAGATCAAGCCGAGTGCGTTCGAGAACACGCCCGCGTTGTGGCGCGAGAAATTCCCGGTGCCGCAGGTCGAGGGCCACAAATACGGCCGCGGCCATGCCGTGGTGGTGTCCGGCGATCTGGCCGCGACCGGCGCGGCGCGTCTTGCCGCGCGGGCGGCGCTGCGGGCGGGGGCGGGGCTCGTCACGGTGGCTTCGCCGACCGGCGCGCTCGCGGTCAACGCGGCGGCGCTGACCGCGGTGATGGTTCGCGCTGTCGATACGCCCGCGCAGCTTGCGGGATTGCTGGCGGACAAGCGGCTGAATGCCTGCGTGATCGGTCCGGGGGTCGGCGTCGGCGCGCGCACGCGCGATTTTGTGCTTGCGGTGCTGCAAAGCGGTTGCGCGGCGGTGCTCGACGCCGACGCCCTGACCAGCTTCGCCGATCGGCCGGCGCTATTGTTTGACGCCATCAAGCGGGACGGCGCAGGCGGGGTGGTGCTGACGCCGCATGCCGGCGAGTTCGGCCGCCTGTTCTCCAGTCTCAGCGGAGCGGATGCGCCGCACTCCAAGCTCGAACGCACGCGCCTTGCCGCGCAGGAATCCGGCGCAGTGGTGCTCTTGAAGGGTGCGGACACCGTGGTGGCGGCGCCCGATGGCCGTGCCTCGATCGCCGCCAATGCGCCGCCCTGGCTCGCGACCGCCGGCGCGGGCGACGTGCTGGCCGGAATCATCGGCGGCATGCTGGCGCAGCGCGTTTCCGCCTTCGAGGCGGCTTCGATCGGGGTGTGGATGCATGGCGAGGCGGCGTGGGAATTCGGCCCCGGCCTGATCGCGGAGGATTTGTCCGAGGCGCTGCCCGCGGTTTTTCGCGATCTCTATGACGAGCTTGGCGTGGGCTACTAAAAAGCGTTTTCAAGCGAAGTGGGGACCGGTTCGCGTCAAGAAAACGCGCCAAAATTCTAGCCGATCTCGTACCAGCGCAGTTTGCGCGGCGCGCTCCAGCCATTGCCCATCATTTCCATCAGCCAGCGGCCGGAAAAATCCGCCGCGAAGGCGATGCGCTGGGTCTGTCCCGACTGGAACGCCAGCGTGTCGAGCCAGAACGGTTTCCAGCCGTCGTCGAGCCGGTCGAGCAGGCGGAAATGATGGCCGTGCAGATGGAAGGTCGCGGGCGTTGCGCCGTTGTTGGTGATCGCGAGCACGATTATGCGTCCGCGTGCCGCGCGCAACACCGGCGCGGACGCCTTGTCGAACGCGGCGGCCTCGCTCCATTGCGCGGCGTCGAGCGGAAGATCGATCCGCAGCGCGCCTGTGAGATCGATCCTGGAGCGCGGGCTCGCGAGGAACGGCGCGGCCTCGGGGAGCGGCGCATCGCGCGCAGGTGTATCGTTCGACATGATGATCCGGCCGATCGGCTGCGGTGCGACGCCATCGTGCAGCAGAATAGGTGAGGCCGTGCCGACAGGTGCCGTGGCGTCGATCAGCGCATCGACCCGCGTGCCGGGCGCAAGAACGATCCGGCCATCGCGCGCGACGAACGGCTCCGCCGCCTCGCTGTCGATCGCCATCACCCGCACGGCGAGATCGGCGATCCTCAGCGCGACGATGGCGCGCTGACAGCCGTTGACCATGCGCAGCCGCAGCCTCTCGTTGCGCTTCAGCGTGATGTCGATGGTCGGAAGGCGGTTGACGGTGAAGAGCGGCGCCGCGTCGCCCGCCTCGCGGCCGGGCATCGCGGCGGCGCCGTCGGCCTTCAGTCGACAGTCCTCGATCAGCAGCACCTCGTCGCGGTCGGTCTGTGGCTTGTCATCCTCGACAACCAGCACCCGCGGCAGCAGGGGCCGCGCCGCGCTCTCGTTCGACAACCGGCCGTCGAGCAGGAAGGTGCCGGATTGTCGCAACGGGACGGTCAGGGTGATTTTGCCCCCGGCCGGGATCGGCGGCTGGACCAGCAGCGGTTCGGCCGTAGCGGCTCCGTCGAGACCGCGAATCGAAACCCCCGCGGCGGCTGGCAGCCCATTGGCGAGGCCGAGATCAAGCCTCCCGGCGGGTCGGAGGCGGGACGCCGGGCCGGGACCGGTGCCTTCCAGCATCCAGACCGGTGTCGCCGGGGCGTCTGTCCGCAGGGCAATTGCGACCTGTCGCAGCGCCAGATCGAGCCGGGCGGGGTCCGGGCCGCTGATGTCCGCCGCCGGATTGGCGCCGGCCAGCAGCGGCCAAAGCGCCGCACCCCCCAAACCTGCCAGCAGGGCCCGCCGATCCGGCGAAAATCGCTGATTTTCCATGGGCGATGCGGACCATTTTTATCCGGCAAAGTCCAGCCGCTCTGGAGGCCGCGGACGGATCGTCTTATTTTCTTGCTGCGAGGCGCCGGCCCCATGGTATAAGCCCGCCGCTCGCGGCGGTGCCGCTAGTGATCCGGTTCCTGCACTCGCATTCGCTCGGGATACGCTGTTTAAGAGTGAGGCGACGCCGGATACGGACACGAGAGGATGTGCGCTGCGCGGGCGTGGCGGAACTGGTAGACGCGCTGGATTTAGGTTCCAGTGTCGAAAGATGTGGGGGTTCGAGTCCCTCCGCCCGCACCACGCGCGACCTTTGGGTTCGTGCGCCTGAATTTCGGAAGACGCTCGCGTCCGCCGTACCACCGATGCAGGCCGCTGGGGCCATGCGTCCAACAGATCAATACGACCCGGCTTTCCGCCGGGCGAAGCCGGAAGAAGATTGACGCCATGCAGGTGAAAGAGACCCTTGCCGAGGGACTGAAGCACGAATTCGAGATCAACGTTTCCGCCTCGGAGATCGACGCCAAGGTGGATGCACGCCTTGCCGACATGAAGGACAAGGTCCGGCTCAACGGTTTCCGCCCCGGCAAGGTGCCGCTCGCGCATCTCAAGAAGGTCTATGGCCGCTCCGTCGCCGCCGAGGCGCTCGAGGAGATGATCCGCGAGACCAATACGCGCATCTTCACCGAGCGCAGCCTGCGCGTCGCCAACGAGCCCAAGGTGACGATGCCGACCGAGCAGACGGAGATCGAGGAGATCCTCGCCGGCAAGGCCGACCTGACCTATTCGGTCGCGATCGAAGTCGTGCCGCCGATCACGCTCGCGGACTTCAAGACCTTCAATGTCGAAAAGCCGGTCGCCGACATCACCGACGCCGACGTCGACGAGGCGATCAAGCGCATCGCTGACCAAAATCGTCCCTACGCTGCGAAGGGCGAGGGCGCCAAGGCCGAATCCGGCGACCGCGTCACCGTCGCCTTCAAGGGCACCATCGACGGCGTCGCCTTCGAGGGCGGCACCGGCGAGAACATTCCGGTGGTGATCGGCTCCAACACCTTCATTCCGGGCTTCGAGGATCAGTTGATCGGCATCGCGGCGGGCGAGACCCGCACCGTCAAGGCGTCGTTCCCGCAGAACTATGCCGCGCCGAATCTCGCCGGCAAGGATGCCGAGTTCGAGACCACTGCGAGCCTGATCGAGGCGCCGCAGGACTCGGTGGTGGACGAGGAGTTCGCCAAGAACCTCGGCCTCGAATCGCTCGACAAGCTCAAGGAAGCGATGCGCGAGCGCATGACCCAGGAATTCGCCGGCGCAACCCGCCAGAAGGTCAAGCGCAAGCTGCTCGACCAGCTCGACGAGACGCATCATTTCGAGGCGCCGTCCTCGCTGGTGAATGACGAATTCGAACTGATGTGGAATTCGATCCAGTCCGAGATGGCCTCCTCCGCGCGCACCTTCGCCGACGAGAACACCACCGAGGAAGCCGCCAAGGAGGAGTATCGCAAGATCGCCGACCGCCGCGTGCGCCTTGGCCTTGTGCTCTCCGAGATCGGCGAGAAGAACAAGATCACCGTGACCGACGACGAGGTCAGCCGTGCCGTGATCGAGCGCGCCCGCCAGATGCCGGGCCGCGAGAAGGAAGTGTGGGACTACTACCGCAGCAATCCGGGCGCGGTGGCCCAGCTTCGCGCGCCGATCTTCGAGGACAAGGTGATCGATTTCATCCTCGAACTCGCCAATGTGACCGAGAAGAAGGTCTCGCGCGAGGATCTGTTCAAGGACGAGGACGAGAAGGACGCGGCCTGATCCCGGCCGCGTTGTTTCGCGTTAAGGATACGATCTGAAACCGGGCGGCGGGCGCGGAGCGTGGCTTTGCGCGGCTGCCCGAATCAGCTTGAACCTGACTTGCCGCCGGGCGATCGGCGCTTATCTGTCTGATGCTGCTTCTGCTGGCATGCATCATGGACGTTCCGGTCGCATGCCGCGTAACAATTGCGTCCGTCCTTCCTTGCCAACCTTCAGGTGATAAATGCGCGATCCGGTTGAAACCTACATGAACCTTGTGCCGATGGTGGTCGAGCAGACCAACCGCGGCGAGCGGGCCTACGACATTTTCTCCCGTCTGCTGAAAGAGCGCATCATCTTCGTGACCGGTCCGGTCGAGGACGGCATGTCGACACTGGTCGTCGCCCAGCTTCTGTTCCTCGAGGCCGAGAATCCGAAGAAGGAAATCTCGATGTACATCAACTCGCCGGGCGGCGTGGTGACGTCGGGCCTTGCGATCTACGACACCATGCAGTTCATCCGCCCGCCGGTCTCCACGCTCTGCACCGGCCAGGCCGCGTCGATGGGCTCGCTGCTGCTCGCTGCCGGCGAGAAGGACATGCGCTTCTCGCTGCCGAACGCGCGCATCATGGTCCATCAGCCCTCCGGCGGCTTCCAGGGCCAGGCGACCGACATCATGCTGCACGCCCAGGAGATCCTGAACCTGAAGAAGCGGCTCAATGAGATCTACGTCAAGCACACCGGCCAGCCCTACAAGGCGATCGAGGATGCGCTGGAGCGTGACAAGTTCCTCACCGCCGAGATGGCGAGGGACTTCGGCCTCGTCGACAAAGTGATCGACAAGCGCGCCGATGAGCCGGCGACGCCGAAGGTGCTGGCCTGAGGTCGTTCACGGCTCGTGACCCGAAAAGATGCAAGGCGTGGCGCGGACACCGGCCCCGGTGTCCGCGTTCACTCTCATCCGGGACGATGTCGCGCCAGTTCCCGGACGTTCGTGTCATTCCGGCCACGCTGGGTGAATTCCTCGGCAGGATGGTCGCGAAACCGGCCAAAATCACGCTAGAATTGCCGCGTGGGTGGTCCGGCTGATTAGCGAATTCTTGATCATCGGATGACACCATGGTTCGCTGGGACGGATCAGCTACAGTGGATCGGGATTCGCAAGGGTCACGATTCGCGCATATCTGAGGTTCAAGGTCTTTCTGGTACGGAATTTGCTCCTATTTTAACAGATGCCGGGCGGGAGCCCGAAATGGGGCGAAATCCACCGATATCCGGACGGATCGAGGTAGACGGAGACAGGAATGAGCAAGGTCGGAACGGGCGACTCGAAGAACACTCTCTATTGCTCATTCTGCGGAAAGAGCCAGCACGAGGTCCGCAAGCTGATTGCGGGCCCGACCGTGTTCATCTGCGACGAGTGCGTCGAACTGTGCATGGACATCATCCGCGAGGAGAACAAGTCCTCGCTGGTGAAGTCGCGCGACGGGATTCCGACGCCGAAGGAAATCTGCAAGGTTTTGGATGATTACGTGATCGGCCAGCAGCACGCCAAGAAGGTGCTCTCGGTCGCGGTCCACAACCACTACAAGCGGCTCAATCACCAGACCAAGCACAACGATGTCGAGCTTGCGAAGTCGAACATCCTGCTGATCGGTCCGACCGGCTCGGGCAAGACGCTGCTGGCGCAGACGCTGGCGCGCATTCTCGACGTGCCGTTCACGATGGCGGATGCGACGACGCTGACCGAAGCCGGCTATGTCGGCGAGGATGTCGAGAACATCATCCTCAAGCTCTTGCAGGCGGCCGACTACAATGTCGAGCGCGCGCAGCGCGGCATCGTCTACATCGACGAGATCGACAAGATTTCGCGCAAGTCGGACAATCCGTCGATCACCCGCGATGTCTCGGGCGAGGGCGTGCAGCAGGCGCTGCTCAAGATCATGGAAGGCACGGTGGCTTCGGTGCCGCCGCAGGGCGGCCGCAAGCATCCGCAGCAGGAAT
>JAFKKO010000087.1 GCA_017305455.1 Hyphomicrobiales bacterium
GTCGTGTAGACGCGCGTGCAAACGCCGCGCTTCTGCGGCGACTGCTGCAGCGCCGGAACCTTCTTGCGCGACTTCTGCGCAACACGCGGATTTGCGATCAGCTGGTTGATCGTCGGCATATTCGCCTTCACCCTTGTTCGCGCGAAACCAAAACGGCTTCGCAATTCACTTCAAATTCGTCGAGGCCACCGCCCCGCATGGTCGACTTCGCGCCTGCCCGGCAACTCCGCATCGCGCCTTCATTCGCGCAAAACGAAATCGCGCCAACCGGTCATCGCTGAACGGAAAGCGCTGAAAGCCACAGAGGACCGCGGTTTGCCTCGGACGTGCGCCCGAAGTTCTCCGAGGTCATGCATCCAAAACCAATCTCAAAAGCATGAGGCCTGAGAGACCGAGTTCGTCCTGGCATTGCCTGGCTAGTGCCGACAGCGTTTGAGCGACATTCGTCGAGGTTGGTGCCCGTTTCAGTCCGGCTGAAGCCGGGAGAAAGGGTGGTCCGTTCCGACGCAGGGAAGCTCACCGCCTGTCGTGAAGTTGCCGGGTTTTATAAGTCATGCATGACCAAGTCAAGGCTAAACACGATGTAAAAAGCCCCGATGTTGCAGCCACTTCTCGCATCCGGCGAGTTCGGCGTCGAGCCGTTTCCGGAGTCTGCTCGGGAATCATGTTGCGAAGCAAAAAGCGCTTTCGGCGGTCGCGGCCGGCACCCTTTTACCTGTCCCGAACGGCCTGTTTCGGGAACATCGGCTTACGACGCGGCTCTGCCAACTCCGCGAATCAGGTTCATATCTTGATAAATAATAGTTTGATATCAATAACTTGAATGTACGGCACCGATTATGCAGCCGCCGGATGCTTTTTTGTCGGCCGCGGTCGTGCCGCCATCGCCCGCAGCCGGTTGCGCAGCAGTTTCAGCTCCCGATAGGCGGTCTGACGGCCCGCTTCCAGCAGAAAGGCCAGCGACCGCCCCGCCCCGACATCGACGACCAGGTCCGCCATCGCCCGCCGGCCGGCCCAAAGCTGGTTCATGAAGCTGCCTTCGGTCGAGCAGGAATCGATCGCCTCGATCGGGGTGGAGGTGAACAATTGCTCGGTGAGTCGGTCGATCAGCAGCATGCCCGGCGAATATTTCGCATAGGCCTCATCGAACCCGATCTTCCAGGTGTAGGCCGTGGTTCCGCAATACAGCACCGTTTGCGCGGCAATGGCGCGCCCGTCGAGCTGCAGCAGCGCCACCGACGCGCTGCCCTGCCCGGCCAGATCGCCGATCAGCCGCCGGACGAACGCAGCATCTTCGGAATCGCAAAGCAGCGCGGTGCCATTCGCTCCCTTCCAGCTCGCCATTTCCATTTGCAGGAAGATCTCGAACGCTTCACGCACCGCCGCCGGCGCACGATCGTTAACCATCTCCAGCGCGCCAACAGCCGAAAGCCTGTTCCAGTCCTGCCGCAGCTTTTTGCGCGTCGAGCCTGAGGATTTGACGCCGAACTGTCGCGACACCACCGGACGGACATACTCGGCCAGCATGGCGCGTGCATGCCCGCCCGTCTCGAGCGTATCCATCAATGCGAGATAGGCCTGCGCCTCGCCGTCCATTTCCCTGATGGAGATGACGTTCGGTAGCGATGCCTCATCGCGGATCGCCGCCAGCATCGCCGGCATCGCGCGATCGGCATAGGCCGGATCGATCACCGGGCGAGACAGGAACGAATAATTGTAGGGCAGCGCCTCCAGCACGGTCGGCAGCAACGGCAGCGGCCGCCTCTCCCGCAACGCCCAGACCCCGGCCAGTCGCGCCGGCGTCACCGCGTTGTCCCAGACCTGCACGACATGAATGCGGGCAAAGCCGGTCCCGGCCGCCGCCTGCAACGCCACCGGATGCATGAACACGTTCGCCGGCGCGCGCAGGACGAGATCGTCCCATTGCGCCACGCTCTCCAACTCGGGCGGACGGATGGTGACGGTCAGCATGAAGGCGGGCCCCGGCTCGACGATGGTTCGATCCAGATTGCACACGCGGACTTGCGGTTCGGTTAAGGCGGCCGCTTCGGATTCATCCGCATTGGAGCAGCGTTAACCCTCGCTGCCGTTCACCTTAATCCTTCAATGTTTATCAGTGCGTCCACCGTTGGTGATAGCCTTGCGCAAAGAGGCACACATGCGACAGACCGACATCGCAATCATCGGCGGCGGGCTTGCCGGCTCGACGGCTGCGGCGATGCTCGGCCGCGCCGGCATCGCGAGCGTCCTGATCGATCCGCACCCGATCTATCCGCCGGATTTCCGCTGCGAAAAGCTCGACTCCTCGCAGGTCGCCGTCCTGACGAAAACCGGACTGGCCGACGCCATCCTTCCGGCCACGACGCACGATGATACCGTGTGGATCGCACGCTTCGGCCACCTGATCGACAGGCGGCCCGGAGATCAGCACGGCATCATGTACGACACGCTGGTCAACACCATGCGCGCAGCGATCCCGGCGAATGTCGAGACGCTGTACGACAAGGCGGTGGATATCCGCACCTCCGACAAGCAGCAGACCGTGGCGCTGTCGAGCGGCGAGAAAATTTCGGCGCGATTGATCGTGCTCGCGAACGGCCTGAATATCAGCCTGCGTCACAACATCGGCATCACGCGCACCGTCGTCAGTCCCTGTCATTCCATCACGCTCGGCTTCGATCTTGCGCCTCGCGGCCGCGAGCGCTTCGATTTCGGCGCGCTGACCTATTATCCGGAAAGCGCCGCCGATTGCGCGGCCTATCTCACGCTGTTTCCGGTGCGGGGCGCGATGCGCGCCAATCTGATGGTGTATCGCGACATGGACGATCCGTGGCTGCGCGAGTGCCGTTACGACATGCACAAGACGCTGTTCGAGCTGATGCCGAACCTGCGCCGCCTCACCGGCGATATCGAAATCACCAGTCCGGTGCGCATCCGCCCCGCCGATCTCTATGTCACGCAAGGCCATCGCCAGCCGGGCATCGTGCTGGTGGGCGATGCGTTCTGCACCTCATGTCCTGCGGCCGGAACCGGCACCACCAAGGTGTTCACCGACGTGCAGCGGCTGTGCAGCGTGCACATTCCGGCGTGGCTTGCGACGAATGGCATGAGCACCAGCAAAATCGCAGCGTTCTACGACGATCCGGTGAAGCAGGCCTGCGACCAGGCATGCGCCGAGAAGGCTTACAGTCTGAAATCGATGTCGATCGACACCGGCCTTGCCGGACACGCCAATCGCTGGTTGCGGTTTATCGTCCGCTCGGCCATCGGTCAGCTGCGCACCCTGCGCGAGCCACGCTCGCCACACACTACCGCGCGGCCATAGCCCCACGCTTCTCTACGGTTTTGCCGATTTCAGTTTGGAGCGGATGGCAGGAATCGAACCTACACCTCTGACTTGGGAAGCCAGTGCTCGACCGCCGAGCTGCACCCGCATGAATCTCATTCTAGCAGGACGACTAAAAATTGAATTCAAATTTCCGTGGTGTTCCCGCACGTCGCCAATTCATGATTAACTCATAGTGAAACCGTCACTAACTGTCATTCATCATCATCGTCGTCATCCTCATCGTCCTCGTCGCGCGCGGTATCATGAGGTTGATGAAGCTGGTCGTCCCACAGACGACGATAGGCGCCGTTCCTTGCCAGCAACTCCTTGTGCGATCCACGTTCGATCACGCGTCCGCCGCTGACGACGATGATCTCGTCCATCTCGACCACCGAGGTCAGGCGATGGGTCGAGAAAATCATGGTGCGGCCCTTGGCGACCTTGAGCAGCGTGCGGTTGATCGCCGCTTCCGTTGTCTGGTCGAGCGCCGATGTCGCCTCGTCGAGCAACAGCACCGCCGGGTTGCGCACGATCGCGCGCGCGATCGCGATGCGCTGGCGCTGGCCGCCCGACAACGTATCACCGCGCTCGCCGACCAGCGTGTCGTATTTGTCCGGCAGCGACATGATATGGCGATGGATCTCGGCCTTTTTCGCCGCCTCCACCACCTCCGCGTCAGTCGCGCCTTCCTTGCCGAGCCGGATGTTTTCGCGGATCGACATGTTGAACAGCATGTTCTCCTGGAACACCACCGCCATGTTGCCGCGCAGCGAGTCGCGCGTAACCTTGCGAATATCAACGCCGTCGATGGTGACGCGGCCGCCGGTCGGCGAATAGAGCCGCAGGATCAGATTGAGCAGCGTGCTCTTGCCCGAGCCGCTCGGCCCGACCACCGCGATGTTCTTGCCGACATCGAGCCGCAACGTCAGATCGTCCAGCACGCGCGCGTCGCTGCCTTCATAGCTGAAATCGACATGCTCGAAGGTGATGTTGTCGGCGATGCGCGGCAGGGCCGGCGCGCCGGGACGATCGCCGCCGCGCGTCGGCTCATCGAGCAGTTCCTGCATGTGATGCGTGGCGGCGGCGGCCTGGATCGCGACCGGAATGAAATGCATCAGATGCGCGATGTTGTAGGAGATTTCCCAGAACGCGCTCTCGAAGGTGACGAAAGTGCCGATGGTGATCTGGCCGATGGTGGCAAGATAAGCGCCGATCGCCAGCACGATGAGATGCAGCAGCAGCACCGAGATGGTGACGGTGCGCTCGACCATCGATGACAGGAAGGTCGCGTCCGCCATCGAACGCCGCGCCGCCAGATTGCGGAAGGTGAACCAGCCGAACGCCTTGCGCTGCAGGGTGAACGCCTTCACCACCATCTGCGCGGCGATGTTCTCCTGCACTACGCCGAGGATCGCGGCCTCGTTGACCTTCTGCTCGTAATTCGCCTTCACCGCCTTCGGCGTCAGGATGCGCGGGCCGACCAGCGTCAGCGGAAAGATCAAAAGCGCCACTGCGGCAAGCTGCCAGTTCAGCCAGATCATCAAGCCGATGCCGGCGATCAGTTCGAACAGCGGCAGCAGCGCGCCGTTGGCGGTGAACTTCACCGAGGATTCATAGCCGGCCATATCAACCGAGAAGCGCGACAGGATTTCGCCGCGCTTGGTCCGCCCGAAATAAGACGCCGGCAAGTTCTGGACGTGGTCGAACAGTTTGGCCCGCACGTCGGAGATCACGGCGGCTGAGAGCCGCGCGTCCCAGCGCTCGTACCAGACCGCGACGATCGAGGTCAGGATGCCGGTCGCGGCGAGCACCGACAGGATCACATAGAGCGCGTGGAAGTCCTCCTCGCCGAGCGCGTCGTCGATCAGGTACTTCAGGCTGAGCGGCATGATGACGTTGAACAACGTCTCGACGAACAGCCCGATGCCGACGAAGGTCAGCCAGGATTTGTAGCTGGTCAGATAGGGCCAGGTGAAACGCCAGAGCGTCGCCAGCGCGCCGGCGGCCTCGCTGGCGGTATAGGCGACGAGATCGTCGTCATCGTCCTCGTCGTCGAGATCGATGGCCGGCGGAATCGGCGTGGCTGGATCGGACGCGGCCGGGTCGCGCAAAGGATCCGGCGAGGAATCGCCCGGCGCGGCCTTGCCCTCGCCCGCCTCGGTCTGCTTCGGCGTCTCCTGGTCGGGCACGGCCCTTGATGGCATGACGACAACTATCGCTCGACTGCGCGAAACCGCCGCAGGGGTGATCGGAAAATGACCCGCCGGATATAGCGAATCCGGCGGATGCTACGCAATTGTCAAACCATGCGCAAAGGCAGGTGCAGCCGGCCGGCCTTCCATCTCTGTCGTCCGCCCGACATAGAAGACGCTTCTATGTCCGGGATTCGCGAAACAAAATCCTTGGGCGGCCGGTTGGTCGTCCCGCCCGTCATTGCGAGGAGCGTTAGCGACCAAGCAATCAAGGCCTTTTGCGCGTCGAATCGGGCTGGATTGCTTTGTTGAGCCTGTCATCGGGCGGCGCTTGCGCCGGCCCGTTGGCTCGCAATGACGAAGGTTAGTCGTCCTCGTCGTCGGCCTCGACCTTGTCGAAGAACGAATAGCGCAGGCTGTCGGCGTCGGCGTACCAGTCGCCCGGCCCCTTTTTGGCCGCGAGCGTCGCCGCCCAGACCGCGTCGGTGCAGTCGTGCCGGTGCATCGATAGGTCGAAGCCGTTGCTGAAAAACAGTTCCGACCACTCCCACCAGGTGCCGAGCTTCTTCACGCCGCGCAGCAGGTCGTAGCGGTCGATCAGCGGCGGCGCCATATCGCTGGTCACAGAGCCGAACATGAAGCCGGTCTTGGCCACGCGATGCAGTTCGCGCACCGCGCGCACCGCCTGCCGGTCCGACAGATGGCACAGGCTGGTTTCGAACACGAAATCGAACGAATTGTCCTTGAACGGCAGCTTGGCGACCGAGCCAAGCTTGTTGTACTTGCGCAGCGCCTTCGGCGTCTTGCCGT
Source organism: Hyphomicrobiales bacterium (assembly GCA_017305455.1). Taxonomy (GTDB): domain Bacteria; phylum Pseudomonadota; class Alphaproteobacteria; order Rhizobiales; family Xanthobacteraceae; genus Afipia. The sequence goes on from JAFKKO010000087.1 coordinate 6,331, forward strand.
GGATGTAGCGGTTGCTCTCGATGCCCCAGGCATCGACGCCGAGATCGCGCAGCGCGCCGACCAGTTCGCCGCTCGCCGAGCCGGCGATGAGCAGCTTGTAGTCTTTCTTCCCGTTCCAGACGATCCGGATCAGATCCATCAGATAGGCCGGATCGGTGAATTGATTCCAGACGTCGGCATAAGGGCCGGCGTTGCGGTAGTTGTCGAAATAGGCACGGTCGATCTTCTCGGAAGGCACGTTGCCGCTGTCGCCGCGCTCGTAGCGCAGCTTCATCATCTGGGTGAGGATGATGTCGGTCGCCGCATCCGAGGAATCGAGCAGGCCATTGAGGGTCGAATCGAACAGATAGTCGCCGACCACGACGATGCCCGGATGCTCCTTCGGCTCCGGATGATGATTGGTCATCACGTCGCGCACCGGCAGGCCGCCCGGAATGGCGTTCACCGATGACAGCCAGCGATGGATCTTGCCTTCCATGAAATGCGCCCGGCCGTTGCCGAGCGAGGCCGGCAGCGATTTCAGCGCGGCATCGATCATTTCCTGATCGCTGAGGTTGGCGAAAGCCAGCGCATCGGAGCCCGCGATCAGCCAGTTCAGCACGCCGTGGCGGCCGACATCGTGGCGCGCGCCCTCGACATAGACGCAGCAGCCGCCGAATGCCTCCGACATCCACCACGCGCCGGGCACCTTGTCGCCCCAGAACGGCTCGTCGAACAGGATCGAGACCCGCAGATAATGCGCGGGCCGGTCGAAATAGGCGACATGCTTGACCATCGAATGGCGCAGCAACTCGCCGTCCCAGCGCATGGTGGCGAGCCAGGAATGCGGCAGGCAGACCAGCACGAGGTCGAATTCCTTGGTGACCGGCCCCTTGCCGTTCATCATGCTGACGGCGTAGCGGCCCGAATCCGCCTTGCCGACCTGCAGCACGCGGTGATTGAGATGGATTTCGGCATCGATCTCGCTGCGCAGGCTGTGAATGAGCTGCTCGTTGCCGTTCTGGATCGAGTACAGACTGATGTAGTCGTCCAGATCCATCACGTAGTTCTTCAGCGCGTTGAGGCCGTTGGTGTTGTGGCTTTCCGTCGCGATGTCGGAGCGCGCCATCACCTTGAAAAACCGCTTGGCGACCGGGTCCCTCACCTCGCGGTCGAGCACTTCCTCGGCGCTGACGAAGGCCCAGGGATGGTCATTGTCGTGCGCGCCGACGCCTTCGTAATATTCGGTCGGCGAGACCATCGTGCTGCACAGCGCGCGGAAGTCCTCGATGGCCTTGGCGGTCTCGGCGCCGTATTTGCGGCGCATGCCCGGCACGTCGTCGAGCAGCTCGCCGTCGAGCTGCACCTGGGCGGCGTCCATCGGGATGGTCTGCAGGCCGAAATGCTGGATCAGTTCGCGCAGCGGATCGGGCCCGGTCATCGAGTAATCGTAGATCTCGGCAACCCCGGCCTCGTACATCGCCGGCGCGGTGTCGAAGGTGCGGCTGACGATCTTGCCGCCAAGCCGGTCGGAGGCCTCGTAGATCTTCACGCGGCACAGCGCCCCCAATTTCTTCTTGAGGTACCAGGCGCTCATCAGGCCTCCTGGCCCGCCGCCGATGATGGCAAGATCGATCATTTCGGAGTTTGCCCCGTAATTGGCCGCCAGCGTGGCCACGCCGCGCCCTAAGTCGTCTGAAAGGAAAGCTTTTTTCCCCTGAAGGGAAGATGAACAAACCGCAGGCCGACGTCAAATACCATGCCGAAAATCAAAAAAAGGCCGGCATGTGCCGGCCTTTTTCTCAACTTTTGATTGCACCCGCTTATTCGGCGGGCGGCAGGGCCAGCGGTTCCGCTTCCGGCGCGGCCGGGGGTGTCGCGATCGCCGCCTGCTTCTCGCGTTCATCGAGGATCAGCTTGTCGCGCTTGACCGCGACCTCGCGGATCCGGGCCATCGAGGCGCCGGTACCGGCCGGGATCAGGCGGCCGACAATGACGTTCTCCTTGAGGCCCTCGAGCGGGTCCACCTTGCCGTTGACGGCGGCTTCGGTGAGCACGCGGGTGGTTTCCTGGAACGAGGCCGCCGAGAAGAACGAGCGGGTCTGCAGCGACGCCTTGGTGATGCCGAGCAACACCGGGTTGCCGGTCGCGGGCTTCTTGCCCTCGTCCTTGGCCTTGGCATTGAGCGCGTCGAACTCGATCTTGTCGATCTGCTCGCCCGAGATCATGTCGGTCTCGCCCTGGTCGGTGATCTCCACCTTCTGCAGCATCTGACGGACAATCACCTCGATGTGCTTGTCGTTGATGAGCACGCCCTGGAGCCGGTAGACCTCCTGGATTTCGTTGACCAGATAGGCCGCGAGTTCCTCGATGCCCTTGATCGCCAGGATGTCGTGCGGCGCCGGATTGCCCTCGACGATGAAATCGCCCTTTTCGACTATGTCGCCGTCCTGCAGGTGGATGTGCTTGCCCTTCGGGATCAGGTACTCGCGGGTCTCCTCGGTCTTGTCCACCGGCTCGATCGAGATGCGGCGCTTGT